>JAAZNU010000021.1 GCA_012798135.1 Veillonellaceae bacterium
CGAACAGGGCGAGCGCCAGTTCTCCCGTCAGTCGGTATGGTGCGGGCCGTTCTTCGATATGATGAAGCAGGCGCGAAACCAACTGCGATTCAGACATTCGATTTCCTTTCCTCCCGGCGCAGGCGCTGGACCTCGCGGGCAATCAGCGGGATGGTGACCGCCGGCGACTCGCGGCGGATGATGGCACGCTCCACCTGCCACGGCGACCATTGGGACGAGCAATGGTCGAACTTTCTTGCTTCATACAGGGCCACGATCGGTTTGCCCAAGGCCACGGCCAGATGCAACGAGCCGGTGTCCGGGCTGACGACGGCTTCGCAATGTGAAACCAGCGCCGCCCAGCGCGGCAGCGGCAGTTGTCCGGGCAACAGCAGGGCCGGGTCCGGTTCTTTTGCCAGAAAAGATTCCACCTCCGCCTGCAACTCTTTGTCGCCGGGACCGAACGTCAGCAGTACCCGGTTCACACCCGGCAAATCGCGTATTGTCTGCACCATAAACAGAAAATCCGCCGTGCTCCAGCCGTTCGTCGGCCATTTGAACGCGCCGTGAATTCCGACCATGCCGGCAGCGGGAGCTCCCTGGGCCGCCAGCCACTCCTGCGCCCAGAGTTGGGCGGCCGGCTGAAGCGGAACCTCCAGAGGACCGGGCAGATCCGCCGGCAAGCCGATGGCGCGACCGATCGCATCGAGTTGCAAAACCTCGTGCGGGACCTTTTCCCCGGCTGCCACCCGTTCGTCCACCCGGGACACGACGGCGTGAGTCAGCCACAACGGGCGGAGCAGACGGACCAGAATCCGCCGCGAGTAAACCAGCCCGGCCCGGACCGGCGCTCCCGACAGGCGACCCAAGATATAGGAAATTGTGCGGGGTGACAGCGTCAGACACAAATCCCAGTTCGTCAGCCACAATTCCTGCAGAAACCGCCATTTTTGTCGCAATGGCCAGCTGGCGTCGTATACCATGATTTCGTCGATCGCGTCCCAGCCTTCGAGCGCCTGGGCATTGGCCGGCGATGCCACCAAAGTAAAACGGCGGTCCGGCAAAGCCGTCCGCAGTTTTCGGATGAGCGGCGTGGAAAGCAACAGGTCGCCCAAGTGATCGGTTCGCAGGATCAGCACATTTCGGACCGTCGCGAAATCGACCGGCCGGTTCATGGCTGCCGGTCCTTATAGCCGCACAGATAATAATATTGGCGGGTGAATTCCTGGCCCCAACGTGTCTTCCACAGCTTTGAACGCAGCGTAGCCCGCCAGGACGGAACGGCGCAGACCAGAGCGTGCACCCCCAGAGTGAGGGGATTCACGCCGAGCCGCAGCAGTACGGAGCGATCCTGATGCTTGTTGTAGAAACGCCGGGTCGCCACGCCCGAATGCCATTTCTTGTCGCAGCGTTCCTCGAACGGAACCGGATGCCAGTGGTAATTGACCGCTTTGGCGTTGTAGAGGATCGGATAGCCCGCCTTTTGCAGGCGGTAGCCGAGCTCCAGATCCTCATGCCCATATACCGTGAAGTTCTCGTCGAAACCGCCGACATCGAGCAGAGCCTGGCGCGGCGCCGATGCGTTGCCGGTCAGGAAAAACAGCCAGGACATTTCCTTATCGTTGCGGCCATGCAGGTGGCGTCCCTTGTCGTACGGGTTGTCCCGCACCTGCTCATACTCCTCGTAGGTATTCACCTGTACTTCCAGACCGACGACCGCCGAATGCGGCCGCTCGCGGTGCAGGCGCAGATGTTCTTCGAGCAGGTTGGGCGAGGCCAGAATATCCGCGTCGGTGAACAGCACGAACTCGCCGGTCGCCTCCCGGATTCCCGCATTGCGGGCACCGCTGCGGCCTCGGTTTTCGGCGGGACGGATATGGCGGAGGTTGGGAAGCGCCAGCTCCGCGACGAGTTCGGCCGTACCGTCGGTCGAGCCGGAATCGCACAGCAGCAGTTCGTATTGGTTGGCCGGCAGCGTTTGTTTGGCCAGTAACGGCAGCACACGTTCCAAAGTTTCCCGGCGGTTGAACGTCGGAATGACGACACTGATCACGGGAGTCATAACAATTCCTCCACTGCCGCACAGAGGTCGGCGTAAAATTCATCGCGGGAACCAGGCGCGGGCCGTCGGAGGATCCGGTGCGGAACCTGCCAGGGCGACCAGCGGGAGGAGGCATGGACAAAATTTTTCTCGGGAAAGACGACTGCCGCCGGCGTGCCGACCGCCGCCGCCAGATGCACCGCGCCGGTGTCCATGGACACCAGCGACCGGCAACGGGCGATCAACGCAGCCCATTGCATCAGTTCCAGACGACAGAACAGGCGGTATCGTTCCGCCGGCAAAACCGCCGCGGCGGTTTCAAAAAATTTCTCTTCGCCCGGTCCCGCCGTTACCGCCAGGCGAGCTTGCGGGAACCGGTCGAGCAATGAACGGGCGGCTGTCAGGCACGCTCCGTCTCCCCAGCCCTCCGAGGTCCATTTGGCCGACAAATGCAGGCCGATCAGCGGAGCGGCGGGGTCCGGCGTCAGTCCGGCCAGAGCCGTCCCTGCCCAAGCGCGGGTCGCCGGCGGCAGCATCAGACGCATCGGTCCGGCTGCGTCCGGACAGCCGGCCAATCCGGCCAGGGCCGCATAGCGTTCGACTTCATGTATGGATGCCTGCGCGGGGTCGTTCGGCGCCGGCAACCGGTGGGTCAAGGTCAGATGGCGCAGCAGCGTCTTGGGGAGCTGCGACCACCCCGGGTCGAAGCCGACGCGTATTGTCGCGTTCGACATGTAGGTCCAGACAGCCGGCCAGAACTTCTCATTCAGGCAAAAGACCAGATCGAAACCGGCGGCGCGAATCCGTTTCCCCAGATCGCATTTTTGCGTCCGGGACATATTGGCGAGCTCATGCACCCACAGATGCGAAACGCGCGGGTCGGCGTCAAACACCGAGGCGCCGCGCGGCGAAGCCAAGTACGTGATCTCACAATCCGGCCAGCGATGCTTCAGACCGTCGAGCAGCGGCAGCGAAAGCAGAGTGTCGCCCAATCCGTCGAGACGGATGATCAGAATCCGGTTCATGCGGTTCGTTCGGGCCGCCGGGTATCCCCATTGCGGACGGCGTCGAAAAATTTGAAGCTGCACAGGATGCGGGCGCACCAAAACGGCCAGCCGCGCAACGGTCCGTCCGGCGCGTTGTCCACACCGTTTTGAAACACGGACTCGAAAGGACGGAGCAGCCGGTCCAGCAGCATTCGCGGCCGAGTGATCCCGGTAGCCATATGGGCGTTGAGGGTGGGCCGTTTCTTGATATAGACCAGAGCGCTGCGACCGCTCGAAGCCGCCTGCCGCAGCATGCCGGGCAGATCCTTCTTCTGCTTGGGCGGTTTATAGTGCGATACGATCGCCTTGTCGTTGGTCCGGCGTTCCAGACCGAGCTGCTTCAGTCGCCAGCCCAGCTCGAGGTCCTCCCAGCCGTACTCCAGAAAATCCTCATCGAACAGCCCGGCTTCCTCGACGAATTTCTTGCGGACCGACACATTGCTGGTCCAGAAGAAGGAGCGGGAATAGTCGGCCATCACATATTTGCGGGGACCGCTTGGGTCCAGTTCTTCGATGTGGTTGACCCAACCCAGCACCACCGCCCGCGGATACTGACTGTGCACGGCCAGATGCTCCCGCAGCAAAGAAGGATCGGCGAACGTATCGTCGTCCATGAACAGGATGATCTCGCCGTCGCAGTTGCGGATGCCCAGATTGCGGGCGCGGGCCAAACCGTCGTTGGCTTTGGAAAAAACCTTGATCCGGCAACCGCCTTCGGCTGCCAGGGCGCGAGCCATATCCGCCGAACCGTCGGTGCTGCCGTCGTCCACGAACACGATCTCGTACTGGTCCTGGGGGAGATCCTGGGCCATCAGGGCCCGCAGGGAGCGTTCCAGCAAATGTTTGCGGTTGTAGCTGCAAATCTGGACGCTGATGCGAATGGGCAAAATGAAACCACCTTTACAAACAGGATATGGGAGGGATTTCCCAAAAATAGAAACACAATATGTGCTGAATGTGATACAATACGAAGCGTAACCCGTATCCATAAACACACTTATTCTATTATAAATCATCATGCCGGCGGATGCCAGCATGGTTTCAACAGAATTGCCACGGATGGGAGGAAATATTGTGCGCATTTGTATGGTCGGAACCGGCTACGTCGGCCTGGTGACGGCGGCCTGCTTTTCAGAGCAGGGCAACGAAGTCTGGTGCGTCGACGTCGACAGCGAAAAAGTGCAACAACTCCAGAACGGCCGGATCCCGATCTTCGAACCGGGTCTGCAGGACATCGTGAAGCGCAACGCCGCCGAGGGCAATCTGCATTTCACCACCGACCTCGCCGAGGGCGTGCGGAACAGCCTGTTCATTTTCATCGCCGTGGGCACGCCCACATTGGCCGACGGATCTTCGGACCTGCAATATGTGTTTGAAGTCGCCCGCGGCATCGGTGAATGCATGGACGCCTACAAACTCGTCGTCGTGAAATCCACAGTGCCGGTGGGAACGACGCTCGCAGTCGGGGAGGCGGTCCGACGGGAACTGACGGCGCGGCAGCTCGCCGACCTGGATTTCGACGTGGCGTTCTGCCCGGAATTTCTGAAGGAAGGCTCGGCGGTCGAAGATTTCATGAAACCGGACCGCATCATCATCGGCGCCGGGAACAGCCGTGTCGCCGAACTGCTGAAGGAACTGTACTCGCCGTTCAACATGCGTGAGCCCCGCATCCTGACCATGGGCATCGCTTCGGCGGAACTGAGCAAATATGCCGCGAACGCCATGTTGGCCACCCGCATCAGCTTCATGAACGAGCTGGCCGGTTACTGTGACCTGGTGGGCGCCGACATCGAGGAGATTCGTCGGGGGATCGGCGCCGATTCCCGGATTGGTTCGGCGTTTCTCTACGCCGGTCTCGGCTATGGCGGTTCCTGTTTCCCGAAGGATCTGAAAGCCCTGATCGGCACGGCGGCGACCCGCGACTACGACTTTTCCATCCTGCGCGCCGTGGAGGATGTCAATCAGCGGCAGCGGCAGCGCCTGCTGGATAAAATTCGGCAGCACTTCGCCGACGATCTCACCGGCCGCCGGTTCGCCCTCTGGGGCCTCAGTTTCAAACCGCACACCGACGACATCCGGGAAGCCCCGGCCCTCGACCTGATCCGGGCCCTGCTCGTCGCCGGTGCCAGCGTGGCCGCATTCGATCCGGCCGCCGCGGCGAACGTTCGCAAAGCCCTTGGCGACAACCCGGCGATCCAATATGTGCAGGATCGCTACGAAGCGCTGCGCGACGCCGACGCCCTGGTGCTCGTCACCGAATGGCCGGCGTTCCGCAAACCCGACTTCGACCGCATGAAAACCCTGCTGAAACAGCCGGTCATCTTCGACGGCCGCAACCAGTTCGACCCGCCCCAACTGCGGCGGCAGGGCTTCACCCTGTATACGATGGGCAGGGGGCGCCATGGACAAGATTGACGGCGACATCCTCGTGACCGGCGCGGCCGGCTTCATCGGCTACCATCTTTGCCGGCGGCTGCTGGCGGCCGGCGCGGCCGTCACCGGCCTCGACAACCTCAACGACTATTACGATCCGGCGCTGAAACAGGCCCGACTCGACCAACTCCGGGAGTTTCCCGCTTTTTCGTTCCGGCGGCTCGACCTGGCCGACCGTGAGGCGATGGCGGCGCTGTTCGCCGAGCTGCGGCCCGCCTATGTGGTTCACTTGGCTGCCCAGGCCGGGGTGCGCTATTCGGTCGACCATCCGCATGTCTACATCGAAAGCAACATCCTGGGCTTTCTCAACATTCTGGAGGGCTGCCGCCACACCGGCGTGAAACATCTGGTGTACGCCTCCTCCAGCTCGGTGTACGGCCTGAACACAAAAATGCCGTTTGCCGTCGCGGACATGACCGACCGGCCGGTCAGCCTGTATGGTGCCACCAAAAAGGCCAACGAGCTGATGGCCCATTCTTACAGTCATTTATACGGAATCCCGGCGACCGGCCTGCGATTCTTCACCGTCTACGGACCATGGGGCCGCCCCGACATGGCGTATTTTTCCTTCACCCGCGACATCCTGGCCGGGCGGCCGATCCGCCTGTTCAACCATGGCCGGATGCAACGCGACTTCACCTACATCGACGACATCGTCGAAGGCATCGTCCGGTTGCTGGACCATGTCCCGACCCGACCGGAACCCGCCCTGCCGCCCTGCCGCGTCTATAACATCGGCAACGAGAATCCGGTGGAGCTGGAGCGGTTCGTGCAGATCATCGAGGAGTGTCTCGGCAAGCAGGCTGTGATCGAATATCTGCCGATGCAGGCCGGCGACGTCGTGGCCACCTACGCCGACATTCAGGACTTGACCGACGCTGTCGGGTTCCATCCCGCCACGCCGCCGGAAACCGGCCTGCGCAACTTCGTCGAGTGGTATCAGGGCTATTATGCGACTGGCCGTTGATCTGTCCTTTTTTGTCGCCGATCAGCGGGGCATGGGGCGGGTCGTGCGCTGCCTGTTGCGGGAACTGCTGGCGGATACGACCGACGAATGGCTGTTCTTCGTCCGTAAACCGGCCGACATCGTGCCGGTCGGAAACTGGGTCCGGGAAGTCAATCCGGCGTTGCGGACAAAAACTATATTGGCCGGCGACCTGCCGCAAGAGGCGACCGAAGTCTGCTGGTATCCCTGGAATCGCGTGGACGTTCAGCCCCGCTCCGGCCGGCGCGTTGTCACCATCAACGATGTCAATCCGTTCGTGTATCCGTATCGGAGCCTCTGGCGCCGGTGGGACCAGCGCCGGGACGAGAACCGGTTCCGGCAGGCCGCGCGCCTGGCCGACCGGATCGTGACGATTTCGGAATTTTCCCGGCAGGAGATTTGTCGCTATCTTGGCGTTGACGCAAAAAAAATTCAGGTGATGCCGTTAGGCGTCGACAGTAACTGGTTTTCACCGGCCGCGGCGGAACCCGCCGGCGTAACAACCGCACCGCGCCTGTTGTATGTGGGGTCGGACGACGAACGCAAAAACCTGCGACGGTTGCTGGAAGCCATGATCATCCTGCATCGGCGGCTGAATTGCCCGGCAATGTTGACCTGCGGCGGCCTGGGCGATGCGGCGGCTGCCCAATACGCCGCCACCCTGAAGGATGGCGGTATTGCCGCCTCTGTGAGCTTTGCCGGCTTTGTGCCTGACGACCGACTGCGCGCGATGTACGCCACGGCGGACTTGTTTGTCTTTCCCTCCCTGTATGAGGGATTCGGCCTGCCGCTCCTGGAAGCGATGGCGGCCGGACTGCCGGTCGTTTCCTCCCGGTCGGCGTCATTACCGGAAGTCGGCGGCGAAGCCGCGGTATATTGCGATGCGACCGATCCGGCGGCGCTGGCGGCGGCGATCCGCGATACCTGGCGCAATCCGGCTTTGCGTGCGCAGCTCATAAAGGACGGCCGGGCGCGAGCGGCCCGGTTCACCTGGGCGCGGGCGGCGCAGGCCTGGCGGGAGATTATATTAAAGGAGCAATGACGTGACGGAACGAATTCTCCAGATTAATGAAGGCAGTGCGTTGCTCGGCGGAACCGAGCAGCATTTTCAGGATCTCTGCACTTTACTGACCGAGCAGGGCCATCAGGTGCGGACTTTCTGCCCGGGCGACATCACGGTGCAACCCGGCCGCCAGGAGATCGGCGGGGCGCTGACCACCCTGCTGCGCCAATTTCGGCCGGACATCGTTCATGTGCACGGCCTCCGGACCAAACATCTCTGGATTCTGGAGCATATCGGCAACCAGGGATATCCGACAGTGCAGACTTGGCACGATCATGCCGCCTTTTGTCTGAACCAGTCCCTGTATAGCCGCAAACGGGGTTGTTGCGAGCGCTGCCGGGGCGGACATTACCTGAGTGCAATCGGTTGTGTCGACCTATTGACGGCCATGTCGGCGTATTGGCGGCGAAAAGTACTGGGAGTCGATCCCTATCGCCAGTTGCGGCGGGTCATCGTGCCCAGCCGGTATCTGCTGGATAAAGCCCAGGAATGGGGGATGCCCCAGAAAATTCGTCATATCTACAATTTTACCCGCAACATCACACGCCTTCCCGTCACCTCGCGTCAGGCCGACCTGATCGTCTATTCCGGGAGATTGTCCCGGCTAAAGGGTTTGGACGTACTGCTTGAGGCGGTCCGGAGCATGGACTGCCGCTTGATGATTCTGGGCGACGGCGAATTGCGGAACAAAGTCGTGCAAGCGGTGGAGACGAGCGCCCCGGGCAAGATCCTCTGGCAAGGATTTTGCACGGGAAAAGAATACTGGCAATACCTGGAGCAGGCATCGGTGCTGGTGCTGCCGTCGATTTGTCCGGAAAACTGTCCGCTGACGATCGTCGACGCCTTTTCCATCGGCATGCCGGCCGTCGGTACGAGCATCGGCGGATCGCGTGAACTGATCGGCGACCGTGGCGAACGGGGATTGCTGGTCCCGCCCGCCGACGCGAATGCGCTGCGCAAGGCGCTGACCACCATGCTGTCGCCCGGACACGGCACCCGCGCCAAAGGGGAAGCCGGGCGGCGTTTTGTCACGGACAACATGAGTTGGGAACATTATTATCCGGCGCTGTTGGATTGTTACCGGGAGGCCGTGAATGAGCGATAACCTGCCAAAATGGAAGCGAGCCCTGCGGTTTGATTCGATCTTTTATCTGGACATGCTGTTCTTGTACATGGCGACTTCCCTGTTCGGCCGGCGTTACGCCACGTATCCCCTGATCGTGCTTGGCCTCTGGCTCATCCATACCTTGGCCCGCGCCCACACGCGCCGGCTGCTGCTGGACACGGTCCGCGGCCGGTACAGGGTCCTGGCGATTGCTGGACTCGTGTTGCTTTATGGGATTTTGAACTACGCCAGTACGACGATCAATGGCGGCAGGGCTAATGCCTGGGACGGCTGGGAACGGGTGACCGGCTGGCTGTTCTGCGGTTTGGCGGGAGTCTGCCTGGCATCCATCCATCCGCCGACCGGAATCTATCGGCGGTTTTGCCGCTGGCAGGCGGCGATGCTGCTGCTTTTGGCCGGCATCATCGTCGGTTCGGCGCTGGGCTGGGTTCCGTTTGTCCGACTGGGCGTGCTGGATTTCAAAACCAAGATCGATACGATTCTGGAAATGCTCGTCCTGGCGGCCTATGTGAATGCCATCGCCGGTACGGACCTGCCCAAACGGGACCGAATCCTGCAGGGGCTGGCGCTGGCGGCGGGCATGGCCGGGATCCTGGTCATGGGGACGTCCCGGTTGCTGATTCCGGTGCTGGCGTTGGGAATCCTGCTCGCAGCCTGGGTCGGCCGAAACCGCGCCCTGGCGTTGGCGCCGGCAGTGGTGGCCTTGCTTGGGCTGACGGCTTTTCTGCTGCGGCCGGAGGCGGTCCGGGCGCTCACCGGGATCCAGCTGACGGACCCGCTGTATTGGCGCCTGAAGATTCTCAATCATCGGGACATCCTCTGGCAACTGAGTCTGGTCATGTTCGCCACTCAGCCGTGGTGGGGAGTCGGCCCCGGCAACTTCGCCCGGGTCAGCGAGGCAACCCGCCAGGCCCTCGGCATTGCCGACCCGTCGGGGCAACAGTACATCCACGCCCACAACATCTGGTGGAACCCGTTCGTCGCCTGCGGCATCTTCGCCGGCCTGACGCATACTCTGCTGATGATTTACGTCCTGGGGCTGACCCTGGCCAGGCTGGAAGAGAAACGCACCCGAGCGCTGGCGCTGAATCTGCTGATGATCTGGCTGGTCTACCAGTTCTACGGGCTGGTCGAACTGGCGCCGACGATGGAAGAAATCATTCCTTATGTCTGGGGCGGCACGGGCCTGCTGGCGGGGACGGCCGCAGCGCCGGACCATTCCTGAGTACGGAAGGGGAGATCAATTTGTCCATTACCGCCGTCATGTTGATGGGAGCGAAACGGGAACCGTTCCTCGGCGCTTGCCTGGCCAGTATCCGCGACGCGGTGGACCATCTGATCGTCAACGACAACTCCGGCCTGGCGGAACATCCGAACCTGTCGACGATGCAGGCATCCGACCTGTATCGGGCCGGCCGGGTCACCATCGTGCCGTCGGCATTTCTGGGCTTCGGTCCCTGTCGGGACCTCTGCCTGGACGAGCTGCGCAAAACGGCCGAGCCGGGCCGCTGGGTGATCTTCGTCGACTGCGACGAAGTTCATGTGCCGGCGATCAGCCGGGTAACAAAAGGATTGCTGCCGCGACTGCCGGAACGGATCGGCATCGTGGACGGCTACTTTTATCAGATCTTTCAGAGCCCGCGCCTGCTGAAATCACTGGACCACCGGCACAATCTGATGTTCCGGTTTCATCCCGACATCCACTGGACCGGCCAGGTGCATGAAAAACTGGCGGGCCTGACCGGCAAGCGGCTGGTCATTCCGTATCGCTATTTTCACTACGGCTATCTCGAACCGCCGGCGGTCATTGCCGACAAGTGGCGTTTCTACGGCAGCCTGGGGGACCCCCGGTCCGGCCGCCAAAGCGAGGCGGCCGGCGAATTCATGCAACAGGAACTGCAAGGTCTGCTCAGGTTCTACGGCGACCATCCCGCACCGGCATTAGGGCCGATCCGGGATTATGAACGGGACAACGGCGACTGGCTGAACCAGATCGCCGAGTTGACCGGCCGGCAAGCGCTGTTTGCCGTCAAGTCTCGTCTGCGTTTTCTGCAGATCGCGGCCAAGATGCGCTACCTGCTGTTCCAGGCCACTCGCCGGCTGACGGATTGTCCGGAGGCGCAAGCGGAACTGACTGTCTCCTGAGCGTCAAACAACCTGACAAAAAAACTACAATTGGAAATAAAAAAATTTTTTGAAGCCGCCGTTGGCGGCTTTTGTCATTTGCTGACGTTCTCTGTCACTTAAAACGTCGATCAGATATTTCTATTATTGGATATTGTTAATTTGGGTAGGTTGTTAATAATATTTCAGGGGTATAGAATAAAAAAAGAGAAAATTAAGAAGCACGATCATGGCGACCAGACAAGCCGCCGGCGGCCCAGACGGCCGCGACATCTTACAAAGAAAAGAGGTGACCCTATGAGCGCGATTCTGTATGGCCCGATTCTGGGAAAAATCCGCCGCGATAAAATGATCAAGGCGGACGTCATCGCCCGCCATGTCGGTATTTCGGCAGCGACCTATTCCCGGATCGAGACCGGCCGCCGCAGCGCAAGCTACGAGCGGGTCACGGCCATTTGCGATGAGCTCGGCATTTCGTTGCCGCAGCTGAACGAATTGATCATCCAGGTTCGTCCCATAAATCATGTAGCAAAGGAGTAAGATAATGGATATAGATGAAACCATCAATATGGAAGGAAAGAAGAAATTGGAAAAGTTCAGTACTGTAAGCGGAATCGAAAGGGAACGGTTCCTTCGCCTCGATGACGTCGCCGCGCACTTGCTGCTCAGCGTTCGGACAGTGGAGCGACTGTGTCACGAGGGTAAGTTGCCATACAATAAGGTAAACCGCTCCGTTCGAATTTCTGAGGAAGACTTGAAGAAGTATGAGGATTCCGTTCATCGGGGTGGTACGACATGAATTACATTGCCCAGATGAACGGATTCCGGCGCTGGCGCGGGGAGCATACGCTCCCCGCCTCGGCCCAGCTGTTGTGGTACACCTTGACCGGCGAACAGAATATTCGCCTCTGGCCCCTAGAGTTCTCGTTGTCCGTGACCGACCTGCGCCGGATGATGGGCGGAGTGTCCGTCAATACCTTCCGGCGGGCCCGGAACTTCCTGATCGAAGCCGGGCTGCTGGAAGCGGACATGGCGGCGGTCGGCGGTGAAATATCCCGGTTCCGCCTGAAGCCGCTGTACGAGGAGAAGACGGACCCGTCCGGGGACGGATCACCGGACGGATCATCAGACGGGTCAGCTGACCGATCACCGGACGGGTCCCCAGACGGGTCAACGGACCCGTCCAAATCCGTGAAAACGCCGGTAAATCAGGCGCCGACGCATCCCCTAAAACCTAAAACCCCAAACGTTATAAACGTTATAAACACTAGTGGTGTTACCAGGGAGGGAGAACAGAATGGCAGAAGTGTCGGAAGTCGACTGGCAGGCAATGTTGGACCGGTTCCGAAAGTATGCGCAGGAGGCGCCACCGGGACCGGCCGATTCCGATCCCGACCCGGGCCCACCGACTGGGGGCGCGAGCAGCAACACGGACTGTGACGGGGCCCGCCTGGAAGCTTGCGGCGTGTTCGCCCGCTATCACGGAGCCACGTTCGAGAACATCGAAGACCGGGGCGTGCCGGCCGAACTTCGCGGTCAGGTCGACGCCGTGCGCGGTTACGCCGACGCGATCGACGACAACATTCGACAGGGTTGCGGCCTGCTGCTGCGGGGACCGGTAGGAACGCTGAAAACCACCCTGGCGGTGGCGGTGCTGCAATGCTGGCTGCGCCGGGGCGGTTCGGCCCGGTTTTTGACCATGCCGTCGCTCGTCGACAACATTTTCGCCGCTAAGGCGGTATCCCCGGACGAATGGAATCAATTCGAAATCCGGCTGCGGCAGACGCCGCTGCTCGTGCTCGACGACCTCGGCGCGGAATGGTCGAGTGGCTGGCCGCTCACCAAAGTCGACGCCATC
This sequence comes from Veillonellaceae bacterium, assembly GCA_012798135.1. The sequence continues at coordinate 12,656 of JAAZNU010000021.1, forward strand.
ATCGCCGAACGCTACAACCGACGGCGTTCGACCATCATCACCACGAACCTCGGCAGCGCCGCCCTGCGCAGCCGCTACAGCGACCGGATGGTCGACCGGCTGCGGGGCACCTGCCGGATCATCACCTTCAACACCCCGGCCAGCTTGCGCCGGTCGCCACTTGCGTCTGACGCAAGCTAAACCCTTTGACTATCAGGGTTCACGGGACTATAATATAGTCATAAGGTTGATTTTACAAAGTTCATAGCGCTTTGGCGGGAGAAAAGGCGCAAAAAATATGGGTATAACGCGATTACGCGTTTACCATAGATCTACTCCCGCCTCACGAAAAGGCACGACTGACCGGTCGTGTCTTTTCGTATTTCCCGGGAAATCTTTCGCAAAGGAGGGATGAAACATGGCTGTTACCAGCAATCCGCAATCAGGCCGCCTCACCATCGATGTGACCGAGACCGTCGACGGCAAGGAAACGGTGCGGTCCCGGAACTTCACCGGACTGAAGGCCAGCGCGACCGACCAGGCCGTCTACGACGTCGGCATGGCGATCGGCAGCTTGCAGAAGTGGCCGATCGTCAGAATCAGCCGCACCCACGAAATCTTCCTCACCAGCGAATAAGCGCTGGGTGAGGAAGATTGGATTGACTCATCTCCGAATGAGGGAGTGCTGAATAATAGAGGCTTGCATTGGCGGGAATCGTGTCATTCGTCGGCGAAGCGGAGCTGTTTGTCCGGGTAAAACCGACAGGAAGTCGGTTTTAGTCCCGAGCGACCGGAAGGAGCTTTCGGGACGGCCCGGCAAAGGCGACGCGAACCGTAACGAATGCTGATGATCGCCACAGCAAGCCGGTTATTCAGCCTGCCTCATGGAAAACAAATCAATTCCAGAAAGGAGGAAACCGCCATGGATAAGGAAGCAGAACTCGTCTTCGGCACCTCGCTCGACAGCCAGCACACCATGAACGTGCAGGACCCGCGCGACGACCTCACGCTGGCCCAGACCCGCGCCGTCATGCAGACCGTCATCACCCAAAACATCTTCGCCACGAAAACCGGCGAACTGGTCAGCATCGGCGAAGCCCGCATCCACACATCCGAGACCACCCCGCTGGTCTGAACCGGGCGGGAAACGACATGGAACTGACACAAATGGTTGGTCAAGTCGGTTTCCCGATCGCGGTCGCCATGTGGCTGCTCGTCCGCCTGGACAAGAAACTCGAGTCCTTCGAACGGGCAGCCGCGGCGCTCGCGGCTCGCCTCGAGGAGCACAGCAACCGCTGCCTCGAGTGCCGGGAATACCGCCGCCACAATACTGAATCTGGACATACGCAATGTCCGAAAGACTGTCAGACGCAGTGTCAGGCATAGCATTATGTTGCGTCAGAAGAGAATTTTGGCTTTTATGTAGGTGGCATTAGATTGAGCAGTGTAATTTGTCGACGAATTCCTGCGATAATCTACAGCCACCGGCATAAAACCAAAACTTTTGGATTAAATTTGGATTAAATCTTGATTATGATAGGAGGTCCTCAACATGAACCCATGGATCAAATATAACGAAGCCGTCCTGGCCATCCTGAACGTCGTCAAACAGACCGTGCCGCTGACCGGCGCCCAGCGGCGGCGGGTCGACGAAGCCAAAGAACTCGTCGAGGCGGCCATCGACATCATCGAGATCGAGGACGACGACGAATATGACGATGACGATATCGACAATGACGACATCGACGAAGACAAGCCGGACGATGAACCTGTCGACGGGCGTCGCCTACAGTGACCGCATGAAAATCCTCATCGACCCCGGCCACTCCGGCCCCGGCGAGCCGGGCGCCTGCGCCGGCGATGTCACTGAAGCCGCCGTCGTCCTCGCCATCGCCCGCCTCGCCGCCGCCCGGCTGCGCGAGCGCGGCCATACTGTCCGCCTGACCCGCGACGGCGACATCGACGACGACGGCCTGACCTGGCGGGCCGAGATGGCCAACGACTGGGGCGCCGACCTCTTCCTGAGCATCCACGCCAACAGCGCCGCCGACCCGGCCGCCCACGGCACCGAAGTCTGGCACTACCCAGGCAGCCGTGCCGGCCGTCGCCTGGCCCGCCGCATCCAGCGAGCGATCGTCCGCCGACTGGACACTGCCGACCGGGGCGTCAAGCCGGCCACCTTCACCGTCCTGGCCGCGACCGACTGCCCGGCCGTCCTCATCGAGACGGCCTTCCTCTCCAACTCCGCCGACCGCGCCTTGCTCACCGTTCCCGCACGGCAAGCCGACTTCGCCGCCGCCATCGCTGCTGCGGTCGGCTGAAGAACCTGAAAATCAAACAGTTGGACAATCATTGATCCTGCTTCCGGATTCCCGGCAGCAGGATTTTTGCATAGTATGGCGGAAATCAGTCGACATACTGACAAACTATTGACTTGCCGTTGCATTGCTTGGCAGGATTTCGAGCGGGCAGAGAGAATATTGATCATTTAAAGGCCATCCAGGGAGGTTTTTCAGTGCAGGACGCAGATGTGCAGGACGACGATTCCAGGAAGCAGGATGAGCGCTGGGAACTGGCCAGTTGGGCCGCCAACGAGGGTATCTGGGACTGGGACATGCGGACCAATCAGGTGTATCATTCGGCGGTCTGGTACAAGATGTTCGGCTATGCGCCGGGCGAGGTGCCGGATACGTCGTGGACTTGGGAAAGCCTGTTGCATCCGGATGATGCGCTGCGGGTGATCGCCGAGCGGCGCGCTCATATCGAGGGGCGGACGCCCCAGTATTATTCCGAGCACCGGGTCCGCTGCCGGGACGGCCAGTACCGCTGGTTTCTGTCCCGAGGAAAGGTGCTCCGCGACGCGACGGGCATTCCGGTGCGGATGATCGGTTTTTACACGAATATCGAGGAGTCGATCCGGGACCGCCTTCGTCTGAAACGCCAGAACGAAGCCTTGAAGAGCCTGTACGAAATCTCGCTGCGGGCGATCGGCGATGAGGCCCATGATGTGACCCTGACCGCGATATTGGACCGCATTCGGGAATTCATGGCGGCGGACAAGGCGTATCTGACGATTTACGACCCGGAAGACGACATCATGCGAACGCACAGCACGTCGGGTTCCGTGGGGCCTTGCATGCAGGAGTCCCGCCGGGGCGATTATCTGGTCGGCAAGATCTGGGAGGCCGGCGACTATCTGTGTGTCGACAACTATAGCCGATGGGCGAACCAAGCGCCGATTCCGGATGCCGGCGCGATCCGGACGGCCTGCGGTGTGCCGCTGAAGCTGGGCACGGAGACACTGGGCGTCATAACGGTCGCCTTTGATGCCAGCCGGCAGATCCTGCCGGAGGAGGTCGATATGCTGCGCCAGTTCGCGGCGATTACCGCCCTGGTCAGCCGCAACCGCCAGATGTCGTTCGATCTGCTGGAGGAGAACTACCAGCGGGCGACGTTGGAAAATTCCCTATACCAGAGCGAGCGGATCGATTTTCTGAATGAACTCCTGGAGGGCAAGCCGATGTCGAACCGTCGCGCCGCGGCGCAGGCGGCGCGGGTCGGTCTGCCGCCGCAGTCGGGATATCTGGCCATGGTGGCCGGCAACGACTGCGATGCGGCGCAGATCGTGCTGCAGAGTCCGTTGCTGCAGTCGACGCTGGGCCTGACGGCCTGGCGGCACGCCGGCCAGTTGTATCTGCTGGCGCCGCAGCCGCTGCCGGCGAATGACCGGCTGGAGTTGTCCCAGCGGGCCGAGGATTTGCGCCAGGCGATCCGGGAACGGACCGGCCTGGAGATTTCACGCTTGGGGGTCGGCCTGTATTGTCCCAGCCTGAAGGATATCGCCGCCGGTTACTACCAGGCCGCCGAGGCGCTGGAGTTCGGCCAGCGGATTTATCCGAAGCAGACGGTACACCATTACCTGGACATCGGGATGCTGCGGATCCTGGCCCGCAATGGCGACCGCAGCCAGATCGACCTGTTCATCCGGCACACGCTGGGCAAGTTGCTCGACTACGACCGGGAAAAGAACGGCCATCTGGTGGAAACCCTGGCCGCGATCCTGCAGGGGCGGAGCCTGCACAGCGTAGCCGAGGGGTTGTATGTCCACCCGAAGACGCTGCTGTTCCGCAAGCACCGGATCGAGGAACTCCTGGGAGAATCCCTCGACAGTCCGCAGTTGCGGCTGAACCTTGGACTGGCGTTCCAGCTCAATGAACTGCGGGAGAAAAAAATAAGAGTATGAATTATCCTGCACGGTGCACCGATTATCTAAAATGGATAATGAAACGAACTGGGTATTCCTGATATAATCATTGGGTAGGTTCCAGGTTGGGGAGGGTTTGCCGTTCATACGTTGAAATTGTTGGGCCGCCGGGCCAGCCGTTATGTATTCATCATTCTGGATTATATCGGCTTGTTGGCGGCTTTGCGACTGGCCGAATGGGTCCGAAACATCCTGTTTGTGCCGCGGGGCTGGGCGGAAACCGTGACCAGCTGGAACGACACATGGGCTTATTTCGTCATTCCGGCGGTATATTTGGCGTTCTTCTTTTCGGAGCGGCTGTACGAGCCGCACCGGTTCTTGTGGAAACGGATGCAGAGCTTGGCGCGCGCTTGCTTTTTCGCGACTCTGGTGTTATCCGCGCTGAATTATTTCGTCAGCGGCGAGCGTCAGTTTTCCCGGGTGCTGATGCTGTTGACGGCAGTCTTTTCGTTTGGGCTATTGTTCACGCTACGCTATGCGGTGAAACGGCTGCTCGGAATGGTCGGACTTTGGCAGGTCCCGGTGCTGGTCGTCGGCGCCGGCCGAACCGCGGAACTGCTTGATCAGGCGTTTCGCCAGGACCCGAATCTGGGCTACCGGATCGCGGGCCTGCTGGAGGATCATCCGGAGGAGCGTTCGCTGACCGCCAAATATCCGGTACTCGGGACGTTCGACGATGCCGAGTGCGTGATCCGCCAATACCGGATCGAGACGGTGATCCTGGCCGCGCCCGGCTTGCCCAGCCCGGAACTGATCCGGCTATTTTGCCGAATTCAGCACGCGACCCGCGATGTGGCGATCATTCCGGATTTGTTCGGCCTGCCGGTAGGCAATCTGGAGATCGAGACGTTTTTCGACCAGAAACTCGTGCTGCTCCGGACCCGCAATAACATGGCCGGCTTCTTAAACCGAACGTACAAGGAAGTGCTCGACATCGCCGGCTCCTTGTCCGGTGTATTCATTTTTTTGCCGGTGTATCTGCTGCTCAGCATCCTGATCTACCTCGATTCGCCGGGACCGATCCTGTTTTCCCACCGCCGGGTGGGCCGGAACGGCCGGGAATTCAACTGCTACAAATTCCGGACCATGGTGCCGGACGCGCATGCGGCGCTGCAACGGTATTTGTCGGAGCATCCCGAGTCCTTGCAGGAATGGGAAGAAACATATAAACTAAAGGATGATCCGCGGATCACCCGGCTCGGTCGTTTCTTGCGGCGGACGAGCCTGGATGAGCTGCCGCAGTTCCTGAACGTGCTGAAAGGCGAGATGAGCCTGTGCGGGCCGCGGCCGATCGTGCAGGACGAAGTGCGCAAGTACGGCAAATTCATCGAGGACTATTACCTGGTCAAGCCGGGCATCACCGGCCTGTGGCAGGTCAGCGGCCGCAATGACGTGTCGTATGACGACCGGGTGCGGATAGATTCCTGGTATGTGCGCAACTGGTCGGTGTGGCTGGACCTGGTGATCCTGTTGAAAACCGTGCGGTATGTATTGAGCGGAAGAGGGGCGTATTAGCGGCAATGAAGAAAATTTTGGTTACCGGCGGCGCCGGCTTTATCGGCAGCAACTTTATCCATGAAGCGTTGCAGCGCACCGGAGTGCAGGTGCTGAATTTCGACAAGTTGACCTATGCGGGTAATCTTGACAGCTTGAGCGATCTGACCGAGCATCCGGCTTATCGGTTCGTCCGGGCGGATATCTGCGATTCGGCGGCCGTCGCGCAGACCGCTGCGGAATTCCAGCCGGACGCCATCGTCCACTTCGCGGCGGAGTCACACGTGGACCGTTCCATCGACGGACCGGCGGCGTTCATCCAGACCAATATCATCGGCACATTCAATCTGTTGGAGGCGGCGCGGCAATACTGGAAGCAACTGCCGCCCGAGAGAAAGAATGCGTTCCGATTCCTGCACGTATCGACCGACGAAGTGTACGGCTCCCTGGGAGCAACCGGTCTGTTCACCGAAGACACCCCCTACGCGCCGAATTCGCCGTATTCGGCTTCCAAAGCCTCGTCGGACCATCTGATCCGCTCCTATCACCATACCTACGGGTTACCGACGCTGACCACCAATTGTTCGAATAACTACGGCCCCTATCAGTTTCCGGAGAAGCTGATTCCGTTGATGATCCTGAATGCTCTGGCCGGCAAACCGTTGCCGGTCTACGGCGATGGGATGCAGGTGCGCGACTGGCTATACGTGGCGGACCACTGCCGGGCGATCCTGACCGTGCTGGATCAGGGCAAACCCGGTGAAACCTACAATATCGGCGGGCACAACGAAATGCCGAACATCCGGATCGTTCAAAAAATCTGTGCACTGCTGGACGAGTTGCGGCCACGTGCCGACGGCAAACCCTATGCCGAACAAATCACTTATGTCACGGACCGGCCGGGGCATGACCGGCGTTATGCCATCGACGCCGGCAAGATCGGCCGGGAACTGGGCTGGTTGCCGCAGGAGACCTTCGACACAGGGATACGAAAGACTGTGGAATGGTATTTGGACAACGCCGCCTGGTGCGAGCGGGTGACCTCAGGGAAATATCGTCAGGAAAGGCTGGGAACCTCACTATGATCAAAAAGGGAATCATTCTGGCCGGCGGCAGCGGGACCCGCCTGTATCCGCTCACGAAATCCGTATCCAAACAGCTGATGCCGATCTATGACAAGCCGATGATCTATTATCCACTGGCCACCTTGATGATGGCCGGCCTTCAGGACATCCTGATCATCACCACGCCCGAGGACCAGTCGATGTTCCACCGGCTTCTGGGCGACGGATCGCAGTGGGGAATCCAACTGACGTACGCCGTGCAACCCTACCCGGGCGGACTGGCCCAGGCCTTTCTCGTGGGCGCCGAGTTCGTGGCGGGCGAGCCTTGCGCGCTGGTGCTCGGCGACAACATCTTCTACGGTCACGGTCTGATCCGCAAACTGCGGGATGCGGCCACGCGCGACAGCGGCGCGACCGTGTTCGCCTACCACGTGCCGGACCCCGAGCGTTACGGGGTCGTGGCCTTCGACGCGTCGGGCCGGGCCAACTCGATCGAGGAGAAGCCGGCGCAGCCGAAATCCAACTATGCCGTGACCGGCCTGTATTTTTACGACGAGAAAGTATCCGAGATCGCCACCCAGTTGAAACCGTCGGCCCGGGGCGAGCTGGAGATCACCGACCTGAACCGGGTGTACCTGGAAGCGGGCGCTTTGCAAGTGGAAACCTTGACGCGGGGCTTTGCCTGGCTGGACACCGGTACCCACGAATCGCTGGTGCATGCCGCGACCTTCGTGCAGACGATCCAGGAACGGCAGGGCTTCATGGTATCCTGCCCGGAAGAGATCGCCTACCGGATGGGCTGGATCACCGCCGCCGACCTGACCCGGCTGGCCGAGCCGGTGAAAAAGAACGGCTATGGCCAATACCTGCTGAAGATCGCGGCGGAGGGGTAAAATGAATGTTATCGCGACGGAGCTGCCGGGGGTTTTGATCGTCGAGCCGAAGATGTTTCCCGACGCCCGGGGTTTTTTCGTGGAAACCTATAATAAGGAACGTTATGCCGCCTGCGGGATTACCGCCGATTTTGTGCAGGACAACCTGTCTTTTTCGTCCCGGGGAGTTCTGCGCGGCCTGCATTACCAAAATCCGCACACCCAGGGCAAGCTGGTGTACGTTCTCGCCGGCGAGGTCTGGGATGTGGCGGTGGATATCCGTCCCAATTCGCCGCAGTTCGGGCGGTGGACGGCGGTAACGCTGTCGTCGGACAACAAGCGGCAGTTTTATATCCCGCCGGGATTTGCCCACGGGTTCTGCGTCCTGTCCGAAACGGCGCTGTTCACCTATAAATGTACAGATTTATATCATCCGGAATGCGACGGTGGCATCCGCTGGGACGACCCGGATATCGGGATCGCCTGGCCGGTGGCGGCGCCGTTGCTGTCGGACAAAGATAAGAAGCAGCCATTGTTGAAAGATGTGCCGACAGGGAGGTTGCCGCAGCGATGAGAATATTTTTGACGGGAGCCAACGGCCAGCTGGGCCGGGAACTGCAAAAACGGCTGCAGGGAACGGAATTCCTGGCGACCGATATGCAGGAACTCGACATCACGAATGAGGCCGCCGTATCGGCGATGATCGGTCAATTCCGGCCGGACGCGGTGATTCACGGGGCGGCCTGGACGCAGGTGGACGCCGCCGAAGAAAAAGTCGATTTAGCCTACAAAGTGAACGCGATCGGTACGCAGAACATCGCGATGGCCTGCCGGGAGTGCGGCGCGGCCATGGTCTACATCAGCACCGACTACGTGTTCGACGGACAGTTGGGCCGGGCCTATGCCGAGACTGACGCGACCAACCCCCTCAGCGTCTACGGCAAGTCCAAATACGCCGGCGAAGTGCTGGCCCGGCAGGCGAACGACCGTCTGTTCGTGCTGCGGACCGCCTGGCTTTATGGCGACGGCCCGAACTTCGTGCGGACCATGCTGAAGCTCGGGCAGGAACGCGAGGAGCTGCAGGTGGTGGACGATCAGTACGGCTGCCCGACGAGTACGGTAGATCTGGCGGAGGCGGCGCTGCGGATCCTCGGGACGAAGCGTTACGGGACCTATCATGCGGTCAACTCCGGCGTGACGACCTGGTACGGATTCGCAAAAAAAATCTTCGAGCTGGCCGGCAATACGAAAGTGAAAGTGACGCCGGTGACGACGGAGCAGTTCGTCCGTCCGGCGCCGCGCCCAGCCTATTCGCCGCTGGATACGCGACTGCTGCGGCTCGCGCTGGGCTGGAGTCCGCGTCCGTGGGAAGAGGCGTTGGCGGAATACCTGGGGCGGCTATGAACCGCAAACGTCTCGGAATCCCACTGATCGGCGGGAAAAAATGGATGGGCGGCATCTCCTACACGGAATTGCTGCTGAAAGCGCTTCAGACCATACCGCCGGAGCAACGTCCGGAGTGCATCGTCGTCATGGACGCGGCCAGCCGGGAAAACTGGCCGTTATACACGCCATTGGCCGGCTTTTTTTCGCGGTGCGTTTTTCTGGTCTCGCCGGAGACTACCGATGAACAAAAAAGCGACATCGCCCGCGAGGTCGGGTTAGCGGTCGAATTTGCCGCGGCGGCGGATTTGTTCGAGCACATTGACGTTTATTTTCCGGCCATTTTCTCCGCTATCCCCGGCGGCAAGGCCATATCCTGGATTCCGGACTTCCAGCACTGTTTTTGGCCGGAATTTTTTGCGCCGGGCGAACGGCGGGACCGTGACAAAAATATGGCGAAAGTGCTGGAGCAGGCCGACATGCTCGTGTTTTCCAGCCAATCGGTGCAAGCCGACTTTCAGCGCTACTATCCGGCAACGGATATTCCGACGGCGGTCCTGCCGTTTTACTCGCTGCCGGAACCGGGATGGTACGCGGGGGATCCTGCTGCCACAGCGGCGAAATATGGGTTGCCGGAGCGATATTTCATCTGCTGCAACCAATTTTGGCTGCACAAAAACCATAAATTGCTCGGAGATGCTTTGGCCATCGTCAAGGAGCGGCACGGCGTGGAAATTCCCCTCGTGTGCACCGGCAGCACGACCGAATACCGCGCTCCGGAATATGCCGAACTGCTGCGGCAGTACTGGCTGTCCCGGGGCATCGCGCAGCAGGTTACCGTGCTGGGGATGATTCCCCGCGCGGATCAAATCCAACTGATACGGCGCAGCTTGGCCGTGGTGCAGCCGTCCCTTTCCGAAGGCTGGAGCACGGTGGTCGAAGACGCCCGGGTGCTGGGAAAGATCACGTTACTTTCCTCATTGCCGGTGCATCGTGAACAGCAGCCGGCCGGCGCCGCCTTTTTCGATCCGTGGAATGCGGCGGAACTGGCTGAATTAATATATGAAGGGTGGCGGCAATATTCGCCGGGACCCGATCCGGCGGCGGAAGCGCGGGCTCGCGAATCGATCCCGGAATTGGTGCGGGAGTTTGCCGAAAAGTTCCTTGCCGTGACCGAAACTGTCCTGGCTTTGCCGTCCCGACTCCGGGCGACGACATGTCAGCCGTCCCCGCCGGTATCGTCAATGCGCGACATCCCCTCGCAATTGCAGGAATGGGGGTCTGATCTGCTGGGACGGTTCGGGCTGTTGGTGCAATTGCTCGCGGGGAAAATACCGGCGACTGCACCGATCACAGTCTGGAAGGGGGGCATCGGCCCGCTGCATCTGGCGCTGCAATCGTTGGGAAATCCGGTTCTGGCGGCCGGAAACCAACCCGTGGAACAGTCGTTTTTGGATCTTTTGACGCAGAACTCGGTTCCATTTCTGCCGTCACTGCCCGAGGGCGCCGAGCTGGCCGTAGTGGCCGACGCGGCGGATTGGGAAACGGTGGCGAGCCGGCATCCGCAGCGAATCACCCTGACCTGCCCGACCGCCGAGCGAGCCGACTGGCTTCAGCGTCTCACCCAGGCAGGCTATGGCAATCAGGTGGAACAAAGGGGCGGCGACTGGACTGCCATCGCCGGTGCGATGGAACCTTGGGCGACACCGCAAATGCCCCTTGCGCCGTCTCTGATCGCCGACCGATGCGCCAGCCAGGCCTATCGGAACCTGCGGGAGGCGCGGGACGATCTGCGGACGGCGCTGACGGAAAGCGAAGACGACCGGGCGGCGCGCCTGGAAATCATGCAACGCCTGGAACGCTGGCTCCACGACAGCGAAGCCCATCGGGCGGCGCAGGGCGAACTCATCGAGCGTCTGTTGCGCGAAAACGGGGAAATGAAGCAAAAACTGAACTTCGTAAACTCGCATCTGCTGGTTCGCGTTGCCAAGAAACTCGGCGTCATTTCCCGCAAACGCATTGAATGAGCGGAAACAGGTGAAACGGATATTTTGATAAAGAGCTGGAACGAACTGTTGCGCGTGCTTTGGCGCTATCGACATATGATTTGCCATTTGACGGCCAGCCAATTGGTCCAACGTTACCGGGGATCGTTTCTCGGTATCCTGTGGACATTGGTGCAGCCGCTTCTGATGCTGGGAATTTATAGCTTTGTCTTCGGCGCCATCTTTCGTCCCCGCTGGATGGCGGAAGGCGGGGGAACTTCCTTTACCTTGGTGCTTTTCTGTGGATTGACGGTCTACGGATTTTTTTCCGATTCCCTATCCCGCTCGACCGGATTGATTACGGGGAACCCGAACTATGTAAAGAAAATCATTTTTCCGCTGGAAGTCCTGGCCGTCACCAACGTAATGGCTTCGTTCGTGCAAAGCCTGGCGGGATTCGGCATATTGCTGCTGGCGCAGCTTTGGCTGCATGGGTTTGCGCCCTGGACTGTAGTGCTGTTTCCGTTGGCTTTTTTGCCGCTGTTCCTGATCACGCTGTCACTGTGTTGGTTTTTTTCCTCATTGAGCGTATATTTTCGGGATATGGAAAACATAATGGGGCTAATCCTCTCGGGACTCATGTTCCTCAGCCCCGTGTTCTATTCATTGCAAGCGGTGCCGGAAAAAGTGCGGCCGCTATTTTACCTGAATCCGGTGACCTGGGCGGTGGAGGATTTGCGCCGGGTGCTGCTGTGGGGCGAAAGCCTGGACTGGCGGATCTGGGGGTTGCAGCTTTGCTTCGCCGGAATCTTGCTGGGCCTGGCGTATCGTTGGTTCAAAAAGTTGCAGCCCGGATTCGCCGATGTGCTGTAAGGTAAGGGGGAGCTCCATGCGCAAGCCGATTTTGCAGGCGGCGGGACTGGGCAAGTATTACGGCCTGTATGATTCGCCGTTGCAACGGATGGCGGATCTGCTTTGGCATAAACGGCAAAATGGTTTTTGGGCCCTCCGCAATGTGAACTTCGATGTAGCAGCGGGGGAAAGTTTTGCGATCATCGGCCGCAACGGCGGTGGCAAAAGCACGCTGTTGCAGTTGATTGCCGGGGTGCTGCAGCCGACGGAAGGCGTTCTGGACGTGAACGGCAGCGTATCGGCTCTGCTGGAGCTGGGCAGCGGCTTTCATCCGGAATTCACCGGCCGGGAAAACGTGTTCCTGTATGGCGATCTGCACGGCATTCCCCGGCAGGAAATGAAAGCGCGTTTTGACGAGATCGTTGCCTTCGCGGAGATCGGTTCGTTTTTGGACCAGCCCGTGAAATATTATTCCAGCGGCATGTTTGTGCGTCTGGCTTTTGCCGTGGCGACTTCCATGTCGGCGGAGCTGCTGCTCATCGACGAGGCCCTGGCGGTCGGCGACGTTTTTTTTCGACAGAAATGCTATGACCGGCTGGAAACGCTACGACGCCAAGGGACGGCCATCATCCTGGTTTCTCACGCCATGGGCGAGGTTCAGGAGTTTTGCCAGCGGGCGCTGTTATTGCAGGAGGGCGCACCGGTCTATCTGGGGAAGGTGCAAGAGGCGGTCAACCGCTATTATCTGCTGTACACCGACCCGGCAGCGGCCATCGCCGGCGGAATGACGGACTCGACCGACGGAACATCGGCGGGAGTTCCGGGAGGATGCGCCGGGGATGACAGCCGGTCCGGCCTGATTTTGGCGGCGGAAGCCCGCGAGGTATCCAACGGGGAGGCCACGTTCGTCGGCATTTCGTTGTGCCGGCCCGACGAATCGCCCTGCCGGATTTTCGCCCAAGGCGATACCGTGGTTTGCACTTACGCGTTCGACGTGCACAGACCGGGCGAGGTGCCGGTGACCGGACTGGTGCTGCGCAACGACAAAAATATCGTCGTACACGGCAAAAGCTCCCTGATGACGACGGCGAAAGCCGAGAGCAACCGGACGCAACCGGGACGGATCGTCTGCCGCCAGGAGATCCGGCTGAATCTGGCGGTAGGCGAGTATACGATCGAGGCCGGGTTGGGGTTCCTGGACCAAAGCATCTATGACCGGCGGCAATTTTTGCCGCACGAAGAGGTGGAAGCGGCACAATCGCGATCCTGCGTGGTATCGGCAGCGGCGATGCTGGCGGTCGTCCGGCGAAAATCCGGGGAGCCGATGCAGCTGACGCATCACGGACTGTGCGACTTGCCGGGAACGATGCACATCTTTTGGCAGGACGAGGAGGATTTATAAAAAAAAAAAGTAAAAATTTACTTAAAAGTGAAAAGGAATATTTCATTTTGGAGCGAATCAAGATATAATACATAATGAGTATGAGCCAAGAGAATGACCATTTTGAAAGGATAGTGCGAATGACGCAACCGAAAACGGCGCTGATTACCGGGATCACCGGGCAGGATGGCGCTTATCTGGCCGAGTTTTTGTTGGACAAAGGATACCGGGTTCACGGCATCAAGCGACGCAGTTCGCTGTTCAATACTTCGCGGATCGATCATCTCTATAAGGACCAGCATGAGAAAGACTTGCGTTTTTTCCTGCATCACGGCGATCTGACGGATTCCAGCAACCTGATCCGCATCATCCAGGAAGTTCAGCCGGATGAGATTTATAACCTGGCGGCGCAAAGCCATGTACAGGTTTCCTTCGAAGAACCGGAATACACGGCGAACTCCGATGCCCTGGGGACATTGCGCTTGTTGGAAGCTTTGCGGATATTGGGATTGACGAAGAAAACCCGGTTTTATCAAGCCTCAACGAGTGAGTTGTATGGCTTGGTGCAGGAAACGCCGCAACGGGAAACCACCCCGTTCTATCCGCGCAGTCCCTATGCGGCGGCAAAGCTGTACGCCTACTGGATCACGGTGAATTATCGCGAAGCCTACGGGATTTACGCCTGCAACGGGATTCTGTTCAACCATGAATCCCCGCGCCGCGGCGAAACCTTCGTCACCCGCAAGATCACCCGGGCGGCGGCACGGATCAAGCAGGGCTTGCAGGATTGCCTGTACCTCGGCAATTTGAGTGCGAAACGCGACTGGGGCTTCGCCGGCGACTACGTGAAGGCTATGTGGCTGATGCTGCAGCAGGAGCGGGCGGAGGACTTCGTGATCGCCACCGGCGAGACGCACGAAGTTCGGGAGTTCGTCACTCTGGCGTTTCAGGAGGCCGGGATCGGCATCCGCTGGCAGGGTGCCGGCGTGGACGAGCAAGGCGTCGATGCGGCGACCGGTCGTGTGCTGGTCAAGGTCGATCCGCGATATTACCGACCCACCGAAGTGGAATTGCTCCTGGGCGATCCGACCAAGGCGAAAACGAAACTCGGCTGGCAGGCGGAAGTGTCGTTGCAGGAACTGGTAGCCATGATGGTGCGCGAGGATATGCAACAGGCCAAGCGGGATATTCTTTGCAGCCGGAATGGATTTGAAATCCACGCCGCTCATGAGTGACCCGGAGGAACGTCGGCGACGACAATATCCGGATCCGGGGGAAGATCGGCGGGAAGAGGATTGGTGGGATGCTCATGCCGAGATTGTTGAGAGTGTGTGGGCAATGCCGGAGCCCTTGCGCAATGCGATCCGACAGCCGTATTTACGGCGGGCGGCCCGGTTTTTTTCCACCGCGACGACGCATCGCCCGGTGGAAATTCTCGAGGTGGGCTGCGGCAGCGGTTGGGTAGGCCAGATGCTGGCCGAGGAAGGTTCCCTGCATATTACGGGAATCGACCTGTCGCAGCGCCAGCTCGAATTGGCCGAACGCAATGCGGCGCAAAAAGGCCTGCAACACTGTTGCAGGTATGAACGGGCCAATCTGGCCGACTATGTGGTCGGCAGGCAACGGCAGTTCCACGGTGTGATCCTCCATGCGATCCTGCATCATTTGTCTTGGGATGAGATGGACAAAGTGATGTCGGAGATCGCCAGGATCGGATCAGGCACTCGTGTATATATATATGAACCCGTGCATCTGGAGCGCCTTCCGCCGGCGCCGACCTGGTTCAAACGATGCATGTGGGCCCCTCTGAAGGCGGCGCAAACACGAGCCGCGCACTATGGGACTGTTCGAGAGGGAGCAAAAATCGAAGCGTTAAATCAGGCTTGTCGTGAAGCGCAATCCAACGGTTGGGTGCTTTCCCCAAAAGAAATTGTGTTTCACGAGCAGGAATTTTTAACGTGGTTATCGAAGAGAGTGGATGTATATCGACAGACCTTATGCAATCATGTTTCCATTCCTGTGGCGCAGGCGGCATGCTTTTATCCGGATGACCGGTTCTGGCGGGATATGAGGAACTGGATCTTACCGTGGAGCATGGCGATGGATCGTCTGCTGGGAAGCACCGGGCTGATACGCCGGGTAGCAGAGGATTATGTGTTCATGGGGTATGAGTGTGCTGTCAAATAGAAGAGTGTTGATCGATTCCGGGTTACGTTCCGCTGGGTAACAATAGGCAACAAGGCGGGCGGACCGGGAGAGCGGGACACGATTCAGGAGGTGACGCCATCTAATAGGTGGGGACATGAAGATAGGAATGCTTCGGTCCAAGTCGGTTATCGGATCACAAAAAAAATAGTTTATAACAAGAAGGAGGAAATTTGATGTCTACTATTACTTTCGGACTTGTTGCAGATGCGCATAATTATGCCAATTTGTCGGTGAATCCTGTTGGCTGGAATGCAGAGCAGAAGGTGTTCTGGGGCAATACAGCGGCTGATTTGTTTGCGTTTACGAACGATGAAATGGTTACGGCTTTCACCACTGGGCAGATGACTCTTCAAGGCGGTGGCGGCGCCGACACATTATCTTTCTCAGCGGCAGATGGGAATGATCTGACATTTAATTTTGGCTATCTGGATTTTTCCAAATCCGGGCAAACTTATCACGTCGAAGGCTCTGATTTTAATGACACTTTCCAATGGACGGGCTCAAACAGCACGAAATTCACGGCGATTGACGGCGGAGCAGGAAATGATACATTGACCTTTGCCGGTGCGACGTCGGGAGTCAAGATTAATTTGTCCGACTCCATCTTCGCGAACTTGGAAAATATCATTGGTAGTTCCTACGCGGATACTTTGAATGGTTCCTCAATTAGCGAAGTAATTGATGGCGCCGGGGGAAAAGACCGCCTCTGGGGCGGCGCTGGTTCTGTCGCTGACGTTCTCACAGGTGGCGCGGATGCCGATACCTATTATTTCGGAACGGGTGAAGGTGCGGATACGATTACCGGGAGCACGACCGACAACGCAAATGATGTTGTTCGCTTGAACGGTGTGAACTTCGCAGACTTGACCTTTGGGCAACTTGTATCTGCTTCTGATACTGAAGCCGTTATTGGATTTAAGGATACCACTGGGTATTCCGGGACTTTAACGTTGGCTGATTTCCAAACATATAGCAATGACGCCGCGAAACGGGTAAATAAATTTATCACCGATGATTTGACTTTTGGTTTGGCGATTGCCTCGAATACCGCAACTAATTTGACGGGTACCACGTTGGCGGATTATCTGCTTGGTGGCACCGGTGCTGATACCCTGACTGCTGGCGCTAGCGATAGTCTCTTCGGCGGCGCGGGAAATGACATACTGAACTATTTCGCAACGGCTGCGTACTTTGATGGCGGTTCCAATGTTGCCGGCGGTGATACCTTGACTGCTGCGACCCTCACGGCCGGCGTCGAAATTAACCTTTATGACAGCAAGTTCAAGAATATTGAAGTTTTGAATGGTAGCAGTCTCAATGATACTCTTCGGGGTTCAACTGTTGCAGAAGCCATTCTGGGTGTTGATGGCGCTGACATTCTTTGGGGTGGTGAAGGCGCAGCGAATGACACACTTACAGGTGGAGTTGGTGCTGATACCTTCTGGTTTAAGGCTAATGAAGGCCTGGATTCGATTGTTGTCGAAGCGACTACGGCAAACGCGAAATCGGATGTTGTTCGCTTGGACGGCTTGAATTTTGCTGATTTGACTTTTGGTGTTGTAAATGCAGCAAATGATGGGATTATCGGGTTCAAAGATACCACCGGCTATGAAGGCTCACTGACAATCGGCAATTTTGCCCAATTTAGCAACTCGGCAGCCAATCGTATCAATAAGTTTGTTACTGATGACTTGACATTCGGCCTGGCTATTGCGACCGCCACTTCGACATCTCTGGCCGGAACTACTCTCAACGAGTACTTGATGGGCGGAGTAGGCAATGACACGTTGACTGCTGGCGCCGGCGACACACTCTTCGGTGGAGTTGGAAATGATATTCTCAACTACTTCGCAACTGCATCGTCTTTCGATGGCGGCGCTAATGATGATACCCTGACGGGTGTCAACTTGACCAGCGCTATGGATGTCAACCTTTACGACAGTGCGATCAAGAATATTGAGGTGTTGGTGGGCACTAGCCTGAATGACGTTCTGCGCGGTTCGACTCTCAACAACACGCTGGAAGGCGGTCGGGGAGCGGATCATCTGTGGGGCAACCAAGGCAATGATGTGCTGACTGGTGGAGCTGGGGCCGATACTTATTGGTTCGGTCAGCTTGATGGAATTGATACGATCACTGAAGGCGGGGCCAATGATGCAAGTGACGTAGTAAAATTCAAGGAACTGACTTTCAGCCAACTGACCTTCGGAATGGATGCAACAAAAGAAGATCTGGAAATTACCGTTGATGGCGATTCTGCGACCAAGCTTGTCTTGACAGACTGGGTCATCAACCGTAACGCCACGAATTCGAATCGCATCAGCACTTTTGTCACGGAAGATTTGACGTTTGGTTTGGCGATCGCCAATGATGACGGCGGAAATCTCTGGGGCACAGCGCAAGCTGATTGGATTGTCGGTGGTGCTGGAGCCGACTCGATCGGCGCTTCTGCCGGAGCGGATACCATTTCTACTGCGGCCGGCGACGATACTATCACTTATCGTGCGACAGCAGCGACGATTGATGGCGGGGAAGGCACCGACACGTTGAATGCAGCTTCTGCATCCGCAGCAGTTGATATTGATTTGCGAAATGTCGACGCAACATTGACCAACTTCGCCAATATTGAATATGTTGCTGGCTCGTTGTACAATGACATTCTGCGTGGCTCTTCGAATGCTGAAACCCTTGTTGGCGGCTCTGGTAATGACGCACTGTGGGGCGCAGCAGAAAACGATACTTTAGAGGGTGGCGCAGGAGCAGATACTTACTGGTTCGGCGGTAGCGACGGATCGGATGTTATTGTTTCGGCTACGACCAACAGTATTGATACTGTGGTGTTCTCCTCAATCAATGGAGTCCAAATTGGCGGTGCTGATTTGAAAACGGTTGAACTTAGCGGCGACAATTTGGTGATTACTTTGTCAACTGATGATTCGTTGACATTGAATGACTGGAACCTCGGTTCCGGCAACAAACTCAACAAGTTCAACTTTGGTGACAATGGCAATTACTCCCTGGCCTTCACCGATGGAGCAGCCGTTTGGACCAAACTTAGCTAATCGTATCCTTTGATTCCGAGTCTCGGAGCCGGGCTGGATGTTGTTCCAGCCCGGCTCTATTTTAATTTGCGGCTTGTACAGTCAATTGACTTTTCCAGGTGACGAAAGCGACATAAATTGGTATAATACAAAAATAGGACTGCGATTCGATCAGAAAAGAGGAGTTACATGCCGCAACCACCAGAATTCCAAGATAAACCGGAGCCGTTATTGGCTTGTCTATTGGCCGTGGGACAATTATTCGGCATGACCGACGAAAACCAGCTGCAGTGGATTTGGGCGGCAACCGCCGACGCCGACGAATGGACGAAGGTCCAGACTGTGGCCCGGCAGCTGAACTGGCGGTTGGAGCAGCTGACGCCGGTACCGGGAGCGCCCTTACGTCTGCCCATCCCCACGCTCGGCATTCTCAAAGCCGGCGGGTATTGCCTGTTGGGGCAGAAAATCGGCACGAAGATCAATGTTTTTTCGCCGGTGACCGGACCGGGACTGGAACCGGTTGAGGCGGTGCTCCAAGCCTGCGAACCGACTTTTTGGGGATTTTATCCGCCGTTTACCTGGAAAAGCTGGCTGCATAAATATAGTCTCGACTGGTTTTTGACCGTCATCTTGCATTATCGGCACTATTTCTGGGAGATCATTTTGGCGGCATTCTTCCTGCAGACCTTTGGCATCCTGACGCCGCTGTTCACCCAAGTCATCATCGACAAGGTCGTCGGCAACGCGGGCATCTCCACCTTGAATGTGCTGGGCATCGCCCTGATTGTGCTGTATCTGTTCCAGGCCGGCATGGGAATGTTTCGAACCTATCTGTTTACGCATATCACGACCAAGCTGGATGTCATTCTGGGCACACGCCTGTTTCGTCATCTGGTGTCTTTGCCATTGCCCTATTTTGAAAACCGGCGGGTCGGCGATACCATGATGCGCGTGGGCGCGTTGAACAGCATCCGTAGTTTTTTGACCGGATCGACCATTACATTGTCGCTGGATGTTGTTTTTTCCTTGGTTTTTTTATTGGTGATGCTGTTTTACAGCGTTTCCCTGACTTTGCTGCTGATGCTGTTTTTGCCGCTGTTCTTCCTTCTGAACTATTTCGCCACGCCGCTGTTCCGACGTCGAATCGAGGCTGTCTGGGTCGCGGGCGCCGAGAAAAACAGTTTCGTTGTCGAAGCGATCACCGGCTTCAGCACGGTGAAAAGCATGGCGATCGAACCCCGATTCAAAGCCCGTTGGGAAGAATTGGTCGCCGGCAACGCGGCTGCGAACTTTAGTACAACAACCTTCCAATTGGGGTTGGGGAGTGTTTCTTCATTCCTGCAGCAGTTATCCACGTTGACGATCCTGTGGTTGGGCGGCAACAAGGTGATGCAGGGCGAACTGACGCTGGGGCAGCTGATCGCGTTCCAGATGTTGGCGGCCCAGTTCATCGGTCCCATCATGACGCTGATGACTTCCTGGCAAAGCGTACAGCAATCGGGTTTGGCCATGGAACGGATGTCCGATATTCTGCATAGCGCTCAGGAGCCAGTCTTGGCGCCGCTGCGGCAGAAATTGCCGGCGATCCGCGGTGCGGTCCGGATCGAAAATTTGGTGTTTCGATACCGGGCGGATCTGGAGCCGGTGGTGCGGGGCATTTCGATCGAGATTCCGGCCGGTGCCAGGGTGGGGATCGTCGGCCGTTCCGGCTCCGGCAAGAGTACGTTGGCAAAATTGCTGCAGCGCCTCTATGCGCCCGAGCAAGGGGAGCTATATATCGATGGCATCCCGACGGGCAAGATAGAGCCGCAATGGCTGCGTCGCCAAATCGGCGTTGTCTTGCAGGAAAATTATCTGTTTAACGGCAGTATCCGGGACAATATCGCCCTCACGCGTCCCAGCGCGGGCATGGAGGAGGTGTTGGCGGCGGCGAGGCTGGCCGGGGCTCATGAGTTTATCCTGGAATTGCCGGAGGGCTACGACACCAAGGCCGGCGAACGCGGCGCCGCGCTGTCGGGCGGACAGCGGCAGCGTATCGCCATTGCCCGGGCGTTGCTCAACAATCCGCGGATTTTGATTTTCGACGAGGCGACCAGCGCCCTGGATTACGAATCGGAGCGGATCCTGATGCAGAACCTGGGCGCCATTTGCCAAGGACGCACGGTGTTTTTCATCGCGCACCGCATGTCGACCGTGCGGCGCAGCGATATCATCCTCGTGATGGAGCAGGGGCGCATAGTGGAAACCGGGACGCATGAAACCCTTTTGGCGGCGAAAGGCTTGTATGCCCATCTATATCAACAGCAGGAAGGTTTGCGATGATGAAACAGATAAAGCAGAAACTGCAGCAATGGCTGCAATGGGGCAAACAGTTGGCCGAGCGGTTCGATCAGGCCCAGCGGGAACGGGACGAGAACGAATTTCTGCCGGCGGTGCTGGAAGTGACGGAGACGCCGCCTTCCCCCATCGCCAGGATCATTCTCTGGACCTTGATGGCGCTGTTGGTAGTCGGTGGGTTGTGGACCCTGTTGGGGCATGTGGATGAAGTGGCGGTTGCGCCCGGCAAGATCATCCCCCGGGGACAGGTCAAGGTGATCCAGTCCGAATACAAGGGGAGCATCAAGTCCATCAAGGTCAAGGACGGACAGCTGGTCAAAGCCGGCGATGTATTGATTGAACTGGACCAGACGGTTTCGGCCGCGGACCTGTCGCAGATGCGCAAACAGGTGAACTTCTACCGGCTCCAGTTGGAACGCCTGGAGGCCGAGCAGCTCGGCTTGCCGTTCCAGCCCCAGGTGACGGCGGATATGGACCCTGTCGACGTGGCGACGCAGAAAAAACTCTTTGATAGCCGGACCACGGAAATTCGCCACCGGCTGTCCCAGTCGGCAGCGAAAATCGCCGAGCAGCGCGCGCAGCTACTGACGGCGGAAACGAACCTGCGCAAGTATACCGAATTGCTGGCTATTGCCGTCGAACGCGAACGACGCATGCAGGAACTGTTGCAGGAAAATGCGGTTTCGCTGTTTGCCGTGCTGGAATACCAGTCCAAACGAATCGAGCTGGAACAGAACGCGGCGGCGCAGCAATCGGAAATCCAGCGGGTGAGTTCCGCGCTGCAGCAATCGATGCAGGAATGGGCCGGCATCAAGTCGGAACGCGACAAGGAGATCGCCACGAAGGTCGTGGACGACCGCAAACAATTGCGTGTGTATGAAGAAGAATTAAAGAAAGCCGAACAAAAGAATCGGCAGTCGACCCTGGTGGCGCCGGTCGACGGCCGGGTCGCGCAGTTGTCCGTGCATACGGTCGGCGGCGTGGTGACCGAGGCGCAGGCATTGCTGGTCGTGGTGCCGGATGGTACCACCATGGAGGTGGAGGCTTGGGCTGCCAATAAGGATATCGGGTTCCTGCGGGTGGGACAGCCTGCGGAAGTAAAG
Source organism: Veillonellaceae bacterium (assembly GCA_012798135.1). Next base: position 34,619 of record JAAZNU010000021.1, read on the forward strand.
ATCGAGACCTTCAATTTCCAGCGCTACGGGACCATTGACGCCACCGTCACGGAAATCAGCGCCGACGCCACCGAGGACAAGGCCAAGGGGTTGGTATACCGGATGGTGTTGCGGCTAGAGCGGCAGGATGTGGATGTCAGCGGGCAGAATGCGCCGCTCAGCCCCGGCATGAGCGCAACGGCCGAAATCAAGATTCGCCAGAAACGGATCATCGAGTTCTTCCTCGATCCGTTCCGCAAATACAAGAGCGAAGCCCTCAGGGAGCGTTGATATGATCATTCAAGGAACCGACTCCGCCGTAGGGGCGCTGGTAGCCGTTGCTAAGTACTATGGCATTCCCGCCGAATATGAGCAGATCAAACGGGCCTATGTGGTGCGTCCGGAGGGAATGGATACGCTGACATTTCTGCGGGCGGCCAAAGATATCGGATTGAAGGCCAGGCAGTTTATTGTGCAGGAAAAAGCACTGTTCACAATACCATACCCTGCAGTTGCCGTAATGAAAGGGAATGTATTCATATTACTATTACGATGTGAATCAGATAAGGTTGTATTCTTTGAGCCGGTAACAAACAAAAACCTTGTCTTTACAGTCGCGGATTTTGTTGATCGTTGGGCTGGCGAAGTAGTACTAGTATCGAGACGCTTTTCGCTGGACAGGGTTAAGCAGAAATTCGGCATGACCTGGTTTGCCCCACAGGTTCTGAGATACAAAAAACAGCTCTTATGGGTATTGGGATTATCGCTATTATTGCAACTTGCTGGTTTGGCGACTCCCTTATTCACACAGGTGATCATTGACCGGGTATTGGTTCATCGCAGCCTGAGTACTTTAAACATTCTGCTGTTGGGGATGCTGGCACTATATATTTTCCAGGTTTGGCTGATGGCGTTGCGTTCCTATCTGTTCTCCCATACGACCAGCAAGATCGATGTAGTGTTGTCGACACAGTTGTTCCGCCAGGTCACGTCGCTGCCGCTCAGCTATTTCGACCGGTGGCAGGTCGGGGACGTCGTCTCCCGGCTGGGCGAGTTGGAGAAGGTCCGCAGCTTTTTGACCGGCGCCGCGCTGACCATCGTGCTGGATATCGTCTTCGCCGTCGTCTATGTCGGCGTGATGTTTCTTTACAGCAGCTGGCTCAGCTTGGTCGTGCTCGTCGCCCTGCCGCTGTACCTGACGCTGCAGCTGGTCGTCACGCCGATCTTCAAGCGGCTGCTGAACCAAATGTTTCTGATCGGCGCGGAGAATCAGTCGTTTCTGATCGAAGCCGTTACCGGCGTCGAGACCGTCAAGGCCGTCTCCGTGGAAGGCAATTTCGTGCAGCGCTACGAGCAGATTTTAGCTCGGTTGTTGAAAGCGACCTTTTCGACGGCGAATCTGGTCAATGTCGCCGGCGCGATCGCGACGTTTATCCAGCAGTTGTTCACGCTGCTGGTTCTGTGGATCGGCGCGTATTTGGTCATGGAAGGCCGGCTGTCCGTCGGCGAACTGATTGCCTTCCAGATGATGTCCGGCCAGGTCATCGCGCCCATTCTGCGCCTGATCAACATGTGGCAGGCATTTCAGCAGACCCGCGTTTCGCTCGAGCGGGTGGGCGATATCATGAATGCGGATATCGAACCGGCGTTCAATCCCAACCGGACCAGCCTGCCGACCGTAAACGGCGAGATCGTGTTCGAACGGGTTTCGTTCAAATACCGCGACGACGGCGCCGAAGTGCTGCGCGGCGTGTCGTTCCGCATTGAGCCGGGAATGCGGGTGGGAATCGTCGGTCGCTCCGGCTCCGGCAAAAGCACCGTGACCAAGCTGATGCAACGGCTCTATGTGCCGAATTTCGGTCGGGTATTGATCGACGGCGTCGATCTGGCCCAGATCGAGCCCTCCTGGCTGCGACGACAGATCGGCGTGGTCCTGCAGGAGAATTTTTTGTTCAATGGGACCATTGCCAGCAATATCGGCATTGCCGATCCCGGGACTTCCCGGGAACGGATCGAGACCGTGGCGGAGCTGGCGGGCGTGTCCCAATTCCTGGCCGATATGCCGGAGGGGCTGGAAACGCAAGTCGGGGAGCGCGGCAGTCGGCTGTCCGGGGGACAACGGCAACGCGTGGCGATTGCTCGGGCGTTGCTGACCGATCCGCGAATTCTCATTTTCGATGAGGCGACCAGCGCCCTGGATGTCGAATCGGAGCAGGTCATCATGAACAATCTGGACAAAATCGCCGCCGGCCGGACGATGATCCTGATTGCCCATCGCCTGTCCACCGTGCGTTATTGCGACAAGATCCTGGTCATGGATCACGGGCAGATCATCGAAGAGGGCACGCACGAGGAACTGATGGCGCGGCCGGGCATGTATCACTATCTGCAGCAACAGCAGGATGCGCTGTAGGGGAATGAATATGGACAGCATCCGTTCACTGATCGCCGAAGCCTTGCCCGCCGGCTGGGGAAGAGTAGTTCAGGTTTATGAACAGAATGCCGCCAGGCAGGATCCGGTGAAATTGTCGCTGTTCACGGATCTGTATTTTGCCGAGTGCTTGCGGACCGCCGGACAGCGAACGCCGGATGGCAGCATTTGGCTGATATCCACACAGTGGTACAGTCACCGTTCGCTGCCCGCCAACGGATATGATCTGCCGGCCGGGGAGGCGGAGCGGGTCGCTCAGCTGCAACAGCTCATCCGCCAGGAATTCGACCGCACGTTCGTAGCGTCGGCCGGCGCATTGCCCGGATTGGATGAACCGACCGCGCGCCGGGCCATTAATATGTGGCGGGATGTATTCCTTTCTTCGCAGTCGGCGCTGAACCAACAGACGCATTCCCCCCTGAGTTGGCCGGACCCGGCGATGCCGGGAACCTTGGAGCAGCCAGCTGAGACGGCTCGCGAATATTTGCGGCTGAGTCTGCATTTCCCGTTCGCGGCGGAACGATTCGCCGTGAACGCGGCCATCGTGCTGCTGGCGCCGAATGTGCCGGTCTATGCGAAAGTGCTGCTGAGCATGTGGCTGATGAATATTCCCCGCTATAATGCCACACAGTATCATCGCCAAAGAATCGCCGAGCAACTGCCGGTACTGGTCCGCTGTTCGCGCATGCGGCCCAACTGGATGGATCCTTTCTTTCATGTGCTGGTGGAATGGTGGATGGTGGCGCTGTTTCGCCTGGCCTATATTCATGAGGACAATGCCGAACTGACGAAGCTGTTCGGCGAGTTCGTGAGAGGACAGATGCGTCGCCTTTTGCCCCAGTACTGCGCGCCCATGCAGTCGCCTGAGCGGCCGGCAAATTTTCCGCGAAAAATACGGATCGGTTATCTTTCCCATCGGTTCAGCGCGAATGCGGTGACGTTTTACATGGCGAACCGACTGATCCGGCATGATCGCAATACGTTCGAAGTCCATGTATTCGCGCTCGGGACCCGGCAGGATGATATGACGGATGTGCTTCGCCGCCATTGCGACCGGTTTGTCCGCCTGGAGAACGCCCTGGATTATCCCCAAATCGCCCAGACGGTGCGGGACAGCCGTCTCGATGTGCTGATTTTCGCGGATATCGGCATGGAAATCCACAGCTACCTATTGGCGGGCATGCGATTGGCTCCCGTTCAGGCCGCTCTTTTGGGGCACGCCTCGCCGACAGGGTTGCCGACCATGGATTATTTCTTTAGCAGTGAGGTGGAGCCGGCCCAGGCTCAAACCCAGTATCGGGAGAAACTGGTGCGCCTGCCGGGACCGGGCGCCGATCAGATACTGCCGCCGGGGCTGCGGAACAGCGGCAAGGGCGGATTCACCCGGGAGCAGCTGGGAATCCCGGCCGACGCCTTTGTCATGGTGTCCTGCGCCAATGGCATGAAACATGTGCCAGAACGCGATTTTTTGTGGACCGAGATCCTGCGGCGCATTCCCAATGCCTGGATTCTCCTGAAGCCGTTTAGCCCGGGCGACCGTGATTCCCGGCTGCAGGAGCGCATTCGCCAAGCCGGCCGTCTGGCCGGGGCGCCCGAACGGATCCGGTGCATCGACGGCCTTTCCCGCCATCAGGATTTATTTTCTCTGCTCGGTCTGGCGGATTTGCAGTTGGACACCTATCCGTTCAATGGCTGGACGACAACGATCGAGGCCTTTTGCGTCGCGTTGCCGACGGTCACGCAAGAAGGGCAGGGTTACCGCAGCCGGATTGGCGCCGCGTTCCTGCGATCCATGGGGATCCGGGAAGGGATCGCGGCGAACGAGGCGCAGTATGTCGCATGGACGGAACGGTTCGCGAAGGACCCGGCCTTGTGCCGCTGGGTACGAAATCGGATTCAGGCGACGCGGCAGCCGTTGCTGTTCGAAAATTTAGCAGTACAGATGGATTATGAAAACCATTTGATTGCAATGGTCAGGGAACGGGAAGGAGAGGCAAGATGAAGATCGCCCATATCAATCTGAGTGATGTACGGGAAGGCGTCAGCGGCACGATTCGAACACTAATGGATGCACAAATCGCTCATGGCGATCAGCCGTTTCTGTTTTGTGCATTTCAGGGGACGCCAGATAATGAAATACGTTTGATGCCTCAGATCCAGAATGATCCGTGGCAACATACGATGGAGTCTTTTGAGTCTCGGACAGGATTATTCGGACTAAGTGCAACCCGTTTAATGAATCTTTGGCGTCATCCGGACTTTGAGCAGGCCGATATTGTCCATTTGCACGTAGCAACATCTAATTATTTTTCTTATTTGCTATTGCCGTCGCTAGCCAGCAAACCCTTGGTTTGGAGTATTTATGATGCGCAACCTTTTACTGGGGGGTGTTCTCATACCGCTATCTGTGAACGATGGAAGAAACAACAATGCGAATCTTGCCCCCAGGTTCCAACAGCGCAACAGCCGCATCAAAGGGATTTGTATCGGTTTAAAGAGGCACTGTATGGAATTACGCCGATGGCAATAGTGACACCGAATATGTGGCTGACTGAACAGGTGAAGACGAGTATTCTGTCCAATCATTTTGTGACTGAAATTCAACCGGCAATTGATTTGGCTTTCCTTCAACGGGTAGATCGTCAAAAGATACGACAGCGAATGTCTATACCCCAGGAGGCATTCGTTATTGCATTTGCTTCACCGGGGGGGTTGACCAACCCTTTGTACGGCGGAATGTATTTGCAAAAAGTACTCAATAATTGGAAAGACGATAACCGGCAGGTCGTTGTGTTGCTTTTTGGTTGCGACGACAAGGACAGCATTTTGCCTCCGCCTTTTACATCTCATCCAATTCCGTTGGGAATTTCTCCGCTTCAACGCAGTGCAGTCCTGCAGGCGTCTGATGTTTTTTTGCAGTTATCGCCACACGACGCAACGGCATTATATATGTTGGAAGCTGCTGCTGCAGGTGTTCCGCCCGTGGCATTCCCCGTGTCGGCAGCGGGGAGTATGGTGCGGCATCTCGAGGATGGATATCTATCCTCGTATAGTACTGTAGAGGGAATTATCAACGGGTTGCGTTTTTTGCGAAATAAGCCAAGGTTCTTGCGCCAGATTGGTGAACAGGCTGCGCGACGGGTTTGGCAGCGCCATCAGCCCGAAGAAGTTGCCAATGCCTATCGCAATCTTTATGAAGAGATGGTGTCGGGGAGTAAAATAATTAGTCTGGAAACACCTCAAAGCGAGGCGATTTCAAGTATCCCCAGATCGGGACTTGATGTGGAAGAACTGCTGAAAATGACCGGCATAAGTCGGCGCGTAGGTCAGTTACTGGAACAGGGTATTCCGGAAAAATTATGGTCGGACTTGACCGCGCAATGGGATCGTTTCCCGAAAGAACGAGAATGGGAACGCGGTGTTTTTGTGGATTTGTATCTGACCTGCGTGATCCAACAAACACAGCAACCAATGTTTCCGATGCTGCTTGTAGAGACCATCTCCCAATGGTTTCGATTGCGCCAATTGCCAGCAAGATGCGGCAATTTTTCCCCAACTGAGAAGTTGGCCTTACATGCATGGACAAAAGCGGTTCGCTATGCCTTGACTAATTTTCTGCAGGCCACACCAATCGAATTTTTCAGAGAATTGTCTTCCTATCAGCAAGGATGCCTAATCAATCTTTGGCGAATACTATTTTTTAATGATTTTGCGACGCCATATTTAGAAGAAGACCTTCATAAAAAGGATCGGCGCAATATTGAAGCAACTACTAGCCCGCGGCGAATTTATCCGGACTTGTTGCTGCGTTCCATGTATACACCATATCCGCCGGAAAGCGTCAAGCTGGATATGGTTCGACTATTGAAACCAGACATACCGATCGCCTTGCAGGTCATATTGGCATTTTGGATTGTTAGCGCTCCTTACTATACAGGCGATGAAAAGAGTCAGCGGATCATGCGGCGCAATGTTACGGCTTTTTTACAAGGGGCTATGCAGACTCCGGAAACACTACCTGCGCCGTTTTATAATGGGGTAGTTGATTACTTGGTTCCCCAATTTTGGCGCGCCGCATATATGGGGGGGAATTTAGTCAAGGAACTGACCTTGTTTGGTGATTTTTTACATCAACAGATGAAACGATTCCATCCCACCCTGGTTGAGGTTATTCCTCCCACCCCGTTGAACGACGAACGGCGACTGCGTATTGGTTACTTTTCAAGCAATTTCTATCGCCAAGCCGTTAGCTTTTATATGGCAAATCGATTTTTTTATGCAGATCGGCAGAAGTTTGAGATTCAGGTGTTTTCATTAGAAAAGAGGCATGATAATTTAACGGATCGAATTAAAGGATATAGTGATCGGTTTACTACCTTTAATAACCCGGCAGATTTATCAGGAATGGCTCAAACCATAAAAAATAGTGGATTGGACATTTTGATTTTTGCTGATATTGGTATGGATAGTGTTACATATCAACTTGCCGCCATGCGGTTGGCTCCCGTGCAGTGCGTTTTGGTTGGACATGCTGCAACGACAGGACTACCAACTATTGACTATTATATTAGTGGCGATTTTGAGGCGCCAAATGCACAGGATCATTATCGGGAAAAATTGGTGAAATTGCCTAATTTGGGTGCGGCGCAAATGTACCCACCGTTTCCTCCGACAGGTAAATTGACGCGCCAAGATTTCGAATTGCCAGAAGAATTTGTGTTGCTGGTATCATGTGCAAATGGCATTAAACATGGATGCCAACGCGATAAGTTGTTAGTTCGTATTTTGCAACAAGCGCCTAACGCCATGATTGTTCTTAAACCATTTATGGATCCGTCAATGGTGCACATTCAATGGATTGAGAGAATTCAAAACGCCGCACGCGAGGGAGGGGTAGCGGATCGGTTGCGAATAATCAAACCTTTGGCGCAATCGCAGCATTTGCTTGATTTCCTCTCCTTGGCTGATATACAGTTGGACACTTATCCATATGGCGGCTGGACAACTAATATGGAAGCCGTCTACGCCGGGCTGGCAATTGTCACGCAAGAAGGGGACCAAGCAAGAACTCGTTGGGGCTCGCATATTTTGCGCGCTTTGGGTGTTAAGGCGGGAATTGCACGTAATGAGGAAGAATATGTGCGTCAGGCTGTCGAACTGGCTACGAATCGTGAACTGCGAGAGCAAGTCCGAAAACAAATCAAGGAACGTGCCTGCGATGTTCTGTTTAACGGTGCTGCAGCGCAAGCGGACTATGAGGCAGAATTGATGCGCATTTACACAGACTCCCTTCAGCACGGAAAGTAGGCGGTAATCGTATGAGGTTTCTGTTTTTGCATAGTTCTTTTCCGGCGCAGTTTTTCTATTTAGCTCGCTATTTGGGGACATGCGGTCATCAAGTCGTTTTTTTGACGAAAAGTGATGAAGGCGGCGAAATATCTGGAATAAGACGAATTGTTTACAAACCGGCACGTGATCCATCTCGTCATACCCATCCCTACCTGCTCGGCTTGGAAAAAGCTGTTTTGGAGGGACAAGCTGCCTTTCAAACTGCATGGGCACTCAAAGAACAGGGCTTTGTGCCGGACGTGATTATTGGCCATTCGGGTTGGGGATCAACCTTATATATGAAGGATTTGTATCCCAATGTGCCGTTTTTGGGATATTTTGAGTGGTTTTATCGGGCGCATGGGTCAGATGTTGGGTTTGGGCCGAATGAAAAGGTTGGGCCAGATGATGAATGCAGGATTCGGACCAAGAATGGACCGATTTTGTTGGATCTTTTTGGATGTGACGTCGGCATCAGCCCAACCTATTGGCAGCATAGCCAGTTCCCTGTAGAGTATTGCCAAAAAATTAAAGTCATTCACGATGGAATCAATACGGAGATATGTAAACCCCAACCCAATAGAAAATTGATGTTGCCACAACAAAATCTGGACTTGTCCCATGCGCAAGAAATTGTCACGTATGTAGGAAGAGGTATGGAGCCATATCGAGGGTTCCCCCAATTCATGCATGCCGTTTCACTTTTGCAAAAACGACGTCCGCAGTGCCATGTCGTCATCGTGGGGGGCGATGGGGTATTTTACGGGACCCCACCGTCGCAAGGAGACACTTGGAAAAACAAAATGTTGAACGAACTGTCGCTTGATCTCAATAAAATCCATTTCACCGGATATCTCAATAGAAATGATTATTTGACGGTATTGCAAGCATCAACTGTTCATGTTTATCTCACTCGTCCATTTGTGCTTTCCTGGTCGATGCTTGAGGCAATGGCCTGCGGATGCACGCTTGTCGCATCGGCAACGCCACCGGTGCAAGAAGTAGTGCTGGATCGGGTAAACGGTTTGCTGACAGACTTTTTTTCTCCACAGCAGCTTGCGGGTCGGATAGAAGAAGCTTTGGATGATCGACAGTTGCGTGTGGCGTTGTCGCATCGCGCACGAGAAACGGTGCTTGACCGCTATGACTTGCGCAAGATGCTACCACTTCAGATTTCTTTACTGCAGGATACAATTGAGTCGTGTAGGAGAGTAAAAGCGTGAAGATCATGTTGCTCCATCCTAATTTTCCAGCACAGTTTCTCAACCTTTGTGAAGTTTTGGGGCGCCATTCTGATTATGAAATTGTATTCTTGACATGCAAAAAAGAACATGAGCTTCCGGGGGTTCGAAAGGTATATTTTGAAGACTCGAGTGCGCCACATCCCGAAACGCATCAATATCTTCATTCGATAGAGAAAGCAATATTGCAAGGTCAATCAGCTTACAAAGCAGCTTTGAGTCTGAAACAATCCGGCTTTGTTCCGGATGTAATTTTGGGTCATTCCGGTTGGGGATCCACTCTCTATATGAAGGATTTATTCCCCCAAGCGGCATTGATCGGTTATTTTGAATGGTTTTATCACGCGCACGGCAGCGATTTGGACTTTGATCCAACCGATCAGCCCAACGTTGACAATCAATTGAAAACGCGAACGATTAATGTTCCGTTCTTGATGGATCTTTCCACTTGCGATGCAGGGATCTGCCCAACCCAATGGCAAAAGCAGCAGTTTCCATTAGAGTATCAAAAGAAGATCTGGGTTTGTCACGATGGTGTTCAAACCGAACGTTATATTCCGGCAGAAGGGGCCAAGATTCACTTTCCTGACCTGGGAATTGATTTGTCAAATGTCGATGAGGTGGTGACCTATGTGGGTCGGGGTATGGAGCCTTATCGAGGGTATCCTCAGTTTATGCAAGCGATGGCTTTGGTTCTAAAGCGAAGACCGGAGTGTCATGTTGTTATTGTTGGCGCGGAAAGAATTGCCTATGGCGGGAAAAAACCTACCGGATATAAGTCATATAAAGAATGGGCGCAAAAAGAAATTGATCTTGACTGGACTAGAGTCCATTTTACGGGACTTTTGCCCCGTATTCGGTATCGAAATGTATTACAAGCCTCAAGTGTTCATGTTTACCTGACGCGTCCGTTTGTGCTGTCATGGTCCATGCTGGAAGCAATGTCTTGCGGTTGTTTACTTGTTGCTTCCAGCACGCCTCCCGTGAAAGAAATGGTGGTTGATGGTGAAAATGGATTATTGACAGATTTTTTTGATGTCCAAGCTATTGCTGCACGTGTCGAAGAGGCATTGGCTCGTCAAAGTGAGCTGAAAATAATCCGGATTGCCGCGCGGCAAACAATTGTTGATAATTATGATTGGCGAAAATTATTACCGCAACAATTGAATTTTTTGAAGTACATGGCACAAACGGTGAAGGCAAAAACTCTGCATACAAGGAATATCCAATGAAAGTATTGTTCGCTCATCGCGTATTTCCCGGCCAATTTAATCATTTGGTTCAATACTTGTCACGAGATAATCGGCATACCGTGAAGTTTTTAGCCTATCAACTCCACGAAGAACCGCCTGCAGCCGTGCAGGTCGTTCGCTATCAACCAAGCCGGGCCGCCCACGACACGACACATCCGTGTGTGATGAGTAGCGAGAGCGCCGTGTTATTCGGCCAGGCCGCCTATCGGGCGGCAGCGCAGCTGAAGTTGCAAGGATTCGAACCGGACGTGATTTTTGGTCATTCCGGCTGGGGACCGACCCTGTATTTGCGGGATTTATTTCCGAAGGCAATTTTTCTCGGCTATTTTGAATGGTTTTACAGGGCTCGCGGTTCGAGCCACGGCTTCCATCCCAATATCCCATTGACACCGGAGTTCGAGCAGCAGATTCGGACCAAAAATGTGCCGATTTTACTGGATTTGACGGCAGCGCAAGCGGGGATAACGCCCACGCACTGGCAGCGGCAGCAGTTTCCGGCCGAATATCGCCACAAGATCGAAGTCATTCATGATGGCGTTGACACGGATTTTTTTTCGCCGGCCCGCCAGGATTTGCATTTGCCGCGTCTGGGACTGGATCTGCGGGGCAAAAGGCAGATCGTGACCTATGTGGCAACGGGCATGGAACCGATGCGAGGTTTTCCGGAGTTCATGAAAATGGCTTCCTGGCTTCAACGGCGCTTTCCTCACTGTGAAGTGGTGGTGGTGGGGGAAGACCGGACGGAATATTCCAATCCGCTCGCCAGCGGCAAGACGTATCGTCAACTGATGTTGGAACTGTTTCCGTATGATATGGGGAGGCTGCATTTTACCGGCAGGCTTTCGCTCGAGGAATATCGCCAGGTGTTGCAGGCATCGGCCGTCCACGTGTATCTCACTTTTCCGTTCATATTGTCTTGGTCGGCGTTGGAGGCGATGTCTTGCGGGTGTCTGGTGGTCGGTTCGGCAACTCCGCCGGTACAGGAAGTGATCCAGGATAAAACGAATGGATTGTTGGCGGATTTTTTCGATGTAAGGGGATTGGCGGAACGGGTGGCGATGGTTTTGGACAATCCGGCAGCCTTTGATTTCTTGCGCGAAAACGCCCGTGAGACAGTCTTGCAGAAATACGATTCCCGATTGATGCTTGAGCGGCAGTTGAACTTTGTCCAACAAAGGGGGAACCTTTGATGGATTCATCATTGTGGAAGCATATCCCGCCAGATGCAAAGAATGTTCTATACTTTGATTGTGGTGATGGTTCTGGCATGGAATCATTACGACAGCAATACCCGGATATCACTTTAATCGGTGTCCAAGGAAATCCGGACCTACGTGAAAAGGCAACTCAACGAGGTTTTTGGGTCGCGGAAAATGCGGCCCAAGCCTTGACAAAGGCTGAAATGCTTGGCGACAGTATTGACGCTTGGATAATAGACAAAAGAGCATGGAATGACGAAACTCTGACACACGCTTGTCGAAGTGATTTTTACCAACTATTACGGATAGGTGCAACAATAGTGTGGACCATTTCGAATAATCAATACTGGGGGTATTTGGTTAATACAATAGTTGGAAAGAGTGAAGAAACAGGGCGCCATAGTGTACAAGATATGGTGAATGAATTAACTCGAGCGGGTATTACTGATATTGAAACAATAGACCGTTTTGAAAATGTCGGACAAGACTTTATTACGGTCAAAACACTGTTAAGTCCATTGATTGATGCAATGCGTCTGCCCAAGGATGAATGGGATCAGCGTATCCGAATTGACACAGTAACGCTCAGAGGCCGATACAGGATAGTTAAGAAGCCGTCAATTTCTATTTATTCCATTTTGGGTGAAAAAAAAGTATGTGCTCGTGTAAGAATAGACGAACCGCACAGTTTTTTGAAAACATTGCCTCAGATATCCTGTGCGAGTTTTGATTCATTGAAGGATGTATCTTCGGTTCCCAAAGGACGCTTGGTGTGGATATGGCAAAGGCTGCTGATGTCGAAGACTGGCATGCTGGCGTACCAGAACCAACTGATTGATAAATATTCAGCTGTTACTATTCAAGAGTGGGATGATGACCCGTTACACTGGGGCGAGCATTTTCAGCAGAGTAATTTTATGGAATTTCGCAGCGCCCATGCGATCCAGACATCGACGCTGGCTTTGGCGGACTATTTTCGCCAATTTAATCCCGAAGTAAGGATTTTTCCTAATTGTATTGCGTCACTACCGCCGTTGCAGTTAACAACTAAGGCTGTTTCAACGATATTTTTTGGGGCTCTTAACAGGAAAGCGGATTGGGAACCAATCATCCCTACACTCAATAGGGTGTTGCACGAGCACGACCAGAAGGTACGGATGCTTGTTGTATTTGATCGGGAATTCTTTGACCAAGTTAAGTGCAGCGACAAGCGCTTTGTTCCGTTTTGTTCCTACCCGCAGTATAAATATTTGATGCAGCAAAGCGACATTGGATTATTGCCTCTTTTACCGACTCGTTTCAACAAAATGAAATCGGACTTAAAATTTGTTGAGTGTGCTGCCTGGGGAACTGTAGCTTTGGCAAATCCTACCGTGTATTCTGATACGATAGAACATGGTGTGACAGGATGGCTGTATGAAACGGAGGACCAGTTTTACGACGGGTTAAGTGGACTGTTGAATGATGATATTTTACGAGCCCGAATTGCAGAAAATGCTTGGCAGTGGGTAAGGAAGCATCGCTTGCTCAGTATGCATTTTCGGGAGCGCTTGGAGTGGTATGAATCGCTATTTGAACGCTATGTCGAACTTACTGCTGCGATCAAGAAACGAGTTCCTAATATTTGCGGTTGATGTGCATGGAATAAGTAAAAAAAGTGCTGGAAGTATTGCAGGAATAAATGGGTTGCTATACGAATTATTCTCAAGTATGCTATTATTTTTCCACAAAGGAGTTAATATGTGATTAATACCATAGTTGTCCTGGGAGCAGGAGGATTTCTTGGTCGTTATATCTGCCGGGAATTTTCTTTGCATGGTCATCGTGTGGTTGCTGTTGGGCATACATCTCCAGCTAAGGATGAAGCAGCGCGTTTTGTTCGAGGAGACCTGCTGGAAATGGATTTGGGGGCAGTGTTTGCCGAGGAAAAACCCAGATGGGTGGTGAATGCTGCTGGAACCGCTTCAGTAAGCAAATCATTTGAAGATCCTTATAAGGATTGGCAGCAAACTGTGAACCTTCAAGCAAGAGTGCTGGATGGACTTAAAAAATACATACCCAATAATATATATTATGTTTTTTTGTCGAGCGCTGCAGTGTATGGAGAGCCTCAACATTTACCAATTTCTGAAGACGCCCCATGTTGTCCTATTTCTCCTTATGGCATGCATAAATGGCAGGCAGAATTGCTTCAAGAAGGGTACAGACGGTTTTTTGGCTTGAAAGGAGCTGTGCTACGAATTTTTTCTGCATATGGAGAAGGGCTGAATAGACAAGTCGTATATGAATTAAAGGAACGGATCCGACAATCAGAAAAGCAACTCGTGGTTTATGGGACAGGGGCGGAAACGCGGGATTTTATTCATGCCAGCGATGTTGCACGGGCCGTGTACCATATCTCATCTAAAGAAGCCGGCGGCATATATAATGTTGCATCTGGACATTCGACAAGTATTGCTGATTTGGCTAAGCATTTAGTAATGAAGATTAAACCGGAATTATCGATTACTTTTAGCGGCAAGGGGAAGACGGGTGATCCAGTAAAATGGGAGGCAGATATTTCTCGGCTTTGCGCGACGGGCTTTTGTGTATCTCATAGTGGTATGGATAAGTTGTGAGTCATGATGTTGTATCACCAACCATATTCAGTAAACTTGGGTAATGGAGTGTGAGATAGATGGCGAAAGGTCGTCTACATTTTTTACAGTGCTATAGCGGTATTGTCGAAAAATTAATTGAAATGTTTCAACTATCCGATCCTGCGATTCAAGAGATATTCATTCACAAATTTATGGCTCATGAAAATTACCGCAAACAATTTTTAGCATTTAAGAAGCAGTTTGATCAAAATCCGCGAGAGTTTATAATTGACTGGGAAGAAAGATTTCCTTGTCTGGATGATAGTACTCAGGGCTTGGGATTTGAGCCGCATTATACTTATCATACTGCATGGGCTGCTCGAATCTTGGCGGAAAACCGACCAAGATGCCATGTGGACATTTCATCTGCATTATATTTCGCGACCATTGTTTCTGCCTTTATTCCTGTTCAATACTACGAATTTCGACCTCCCAACATAAAACTGAGTGGATTAAATGCACAATCAATCGATCTGCAACAATTACCTTTTGAAGACAATAGTGTTGATTCGCTTTCGTGTATGCATGTGGTTGAGCATTTGGGGCTGGGGCGATATGGGGACTCCTTGAATTCCGATGCTGATTTGCAAGCGATTCAAGAGTTAAAACGGGTGCTTGCCCACAACGGTTCACTTTTGTTTGTTGTTCCAATTGGCAAAGCCCGGATTCAATATAATGCGCATCGAATTTATTCATATGAACAAATTGTAGGATATTTTTCCGAACTTTCTTTACGGGAATTTTCATTAATACCGGATAATGCGTTACAAACAGGGATGATTCGTGATGCCACCCGGCAAGACTGTGATTTGCAGTCATGGGGATGCGGTTGTTTTTGGTTTGTGAAAAATGAATCCAGGAGTTGATGGTGGCGTGATAAATGAGTTATTGGCGGCATTAGAGGCGGATGCTGGGAAGTATCAGTACCAGCAATTGTATGAAAATTTGCACAGGATAGCTCTTAAGGGAATGAATATTGGCAGTGGAGCTGGTGTGGAAAAAAGCGGTGAAAAGGCAGCCATAGAATATATAAAGAAGAAATTGTATTCCCGTTATCAAACAGAGAAGTTTATGTTATTTGATGTGGGCGCGAATGTTGGCTCTTATTCTTTGCAGTTAGCTGATTTGTTTGGTGACAAGGCGGTCATATGTGCATTTGAGCCGTCAAAATCAACTTGTGAACGTCTTCATAGTACTGTTGCTCCTTGCGGCAATGTGCAAGTATTCAATTTCGGATTTGGCGAGAATAACTCACGGATGCAGCTTCACTACGATCAAGAAGGGTCGGGTTTAGCGTCCTTGTATGCTCGACAGATTGACCACTTTGGAATAGTTCTGGACAAAGGAGAAGAAGTTGTAATTTGGAAGCTGGATGATTTCTGCGGAAAAGCCAATATTGATCATATTCATTTTTTGAAACTGGACGTTGAGGGGCATGAACTTGCAGTTTTGAAAGGCGCTGAACGTATGATTGCGAATGATGCTATTGATTTTGTGCAGTTTGAGTTTGGCGGCTGTAACATCGATTCACGGACTTATTTTCAAGATTTTTTTCGATTGTTAAATCGGCAATACCAGATATTTCGCATTTTGAAAGATGGCATCTGGCCGATAAATCGTTACCGTGAAGAACTGGAGTGCTTTGTTTGTTCCAATTATTTGGCACAGCGGAGAAATGCCGATATTTGAGGAGACGCCGCCTGTATGATTCAAATCAAACCTGCTATTCCCCCAATAATGCGATCAAGGTGTCCCCATTGCGGTGAGATCTGTCAAGCAACTTCGATTTTATGGCAAGGAATACATGTATGCAAAGCTGTCAGATGTTCGAACTGCAGCACTCTGTTTGTAGAAGATTTGCCAATCGGCCATGCAATAATAGCTGGATTCAAAGTGGATTTGACGCATATGATCGGTATGCAAACTTATGGAGAAAAAGGATATCAATCTTGGTTTGGCAGACCTTTTCTCATGTCATTACTATCCCCGAATGAAAAAGAAAATATAGAAATAAACAAGGAAGTATTTTGGAACTCGACAGATGTTATCATAGTAAACTGCCTTGATTATCTTTATGGACACTCGCTTTTGAAATTATTAAATGTTGAATATTATGTCAACCGATATCCACAATATGGCGTGATAGTAATTGTGCCCAGAGTTCTACGATGGATGGTGCCAGAGGGTGTGGCGGAGATTTGGGAAATTGACTTGCCTTTCGTTGACTTTCTTCAATTTTTCCCATCATTAAACAGTGCCATCGGAAAAGAATGTGAGCGTTTTTCCTCCATATATTTAAGTAAAGCATATCCTCATCCCAAATATTTTAATATTTCTTTATTCACAAGGATCAAGAAGCATTCGTTTTCTAAAGAAGAATGGAGAATTACGTTTGTTTGGCGCAGTGACAGAATTTGGTGTAAAGAAGGGGTGTATGTTAAGGCGCTAGAAGACTTTCAGAGCAAAAATAACGCAATTCAGACCCAAATTAGTAATGTTTGCGAATTGTTTCTGCGTCTAAAAAGAGTGTTTCCTGCTGCAATCTATACCGTGGCAGGCTTGGGGTGTGAGGGAAGGTTGCCAGAATGGATTGATGATTGTCGTGTTGACAAATATTCTTTTGATGATGAGAAGAGAGTATGCCAGATCTATTCTGACAGCAGGCTCGTAGTTGGCATCCATGGGTCTAATATGATTTTACCTTCGGCACATGCGGGACTAACTTTAGATATTATTCCGGATGATCGATGGGGTAATCTTGGGCAAGATATTGGATATCAAGAAGAAGACATCCGAATGATTGTTCATCGTTATATTCATGTTCCCGTGCAGGTGGAAGTTAAGCAAATAGCTTGGATTGCTGAAAATCAAATAAAGAATTATTCCCATCATCATAAGCTAATGAATTATATTCCGCAAAGACCCAATAGTTAGTGTTTTGAATGGATATTATATTAGCGATGAAGTGGAGGAAACCATGAAACTGGTTTATCTTACAACATGTTATCCAATATACATCAATAAATTCTATGAGAAAAATCCGGAACTGTTGCGCATGAGTTATTCTGAACAAGAAAAGTCCTTGGATTATGATGCTTTTGCTTGGGCGGATTATTGGACACACGCTTTGCAGCCGCTTGGTTATGAAGTAATGGGAATTCGGGCAAATGTGCAACCTTTGCAGTATGCATGGACACAGGAATATGGGACTCAATCTCCAATAACTAATTGGGTGTTGGATGTTCCTGTGGAACAGATTCGACGCTTTAAGCCCGATGTCTTATTTATGGACGAGTATTCCGCTTTTTCACGACAATGGCTTGAAAATATTCGACAGGTGTGTCCATCGATTCGTTTAGTGTTGGGATGGTGTGGTGCGCCGTACCAAGATGCAAGTGTTTTTAAGGGATATGATGTGGTTCTCTCCTGTGTGCCGGAATTGGTGGAAGAATTCCGGGCAATGGGACATCAGAGCGTTCATTTGAATCATGCATTCGATCCTCGAATTTTAGATCGCGTAGATGTTTCAAAAAAGCCATCCATCGATTTTTCTTTTATCGGCCAAATCATGGTCGCAAAACAGTACCATTTGCAGCGAGCCGTTTTATTGCGCGAAATAGTAAAACACATTGATATTCAAATTTTTTCACCGATGACAGAGAGTTCGCAACAGATTCCAGAGCTTAGACCGTTTCTGAAACCAAGTGTTTTTGGCTTGGAAATGTTTCAAAAATTGTGGGATTCACGCATGACATTTAATTCCCACATTGGAGTTTCCGTTAATCACGCTTCGAATATGCGGATGTTTGAGGCTACCGGGATGGGAACATGTTTGGTGACGGATTGGAAAGATCATATTTCGAACATATTTGAACCGGATAGAGAAGTAGTGGTCTATAAAAATGTTGAAGAGTGCATCAGTAAAGTAAGGTGGTTATTGACGCATGAAAAAGAAAGAAATGACATTGCGGAAGCCGGAAAGAAACGTGTTCTTCGTGAACATACTTTTTCTCATCGAGCATTATCACTTGACCGATTGATCAGAGAAAAATTGGGCAAAATACATAATTCGCCAATAACAGCTTCCAATGTGGCGTCAAAGCAATTTGGCTTTTGGGGCGATTATCACACTTGGAATGATGCCGTTCAAAATTCTAGCGGATATGATAGTGGGATTGTATTTGACAAAGTAAAAGAATCGCTTTTGAAAGTCAAAAATGGTGAGGCAGCGTATGAGAGAGATACGGTACTGTTCCACAAGATTCAATATTCATGGCCGCTGCTCGCTTCATTGCTTTGGATTGCCTCACGCAATAACAGTCGGTTGAAAATTCTTGACTTTGGCGGATCACTTGGAAGCTCATATTTTCAGAACAAAGGTTGGTTGATGCACCTAACAGAACTGAGTTGGAACATTGTTGAACAATCCCACTTTGTTGAATATGGGAAACAATGTTTTGCAGATCAGCATTTGCATTTTTTTTATTCAATGGATGAATGTATTGAGACCGAAAAACCGAGAACATTGCTATTAAGCAATGTTCTCGGGTATCTTGAAAAACCCTATGGATTTTTACAGAAAGTTATGGACATGGATTTTGATTATATAATTTTTGACAGAACCCCATTTTTATTATCAGACGCTGACAGATTGACGGTGCAGGTTGTATCGCCTGATATTTATGAGGCTAGTTATCCTTGCTGGTTGCTCAGTGTGAATAAAGTGCTGCGTTTACTTATGGGAAAATATGAGATGAAAGTGGATTTTCCCGTGTATTCTGAACCACTTGAGATTCCCGGAGTTTCTGGGGGGCGCTATTTAGGGTTTTTATTAATGAAAAGAGGCATTACTTTGAGCGGAAATGGGGATAATTAGCATGTTTGAACAAATCGTATCGAGTGATAAAATTGTAGCTATAATCATCCGAAATCAGGTCACTGACCAGGGAGTGCATTTCCTCACGCCCGACGATTTTTCGCAGCAATTGGCTTATATGCACCATCCGGCCGGTAAAGTCATACCGCCGCACATTCACAATTTGGTTCCCCGGCAGGTGCACTATACGCAAGAAGTGCTTTTTATCAAGCGTGGTAAATTGCGGGTGGATTTTTATGACGATAATCGGGAATATTTGGAGAGCAGGGTGTTGCAGGCGGGTGAGGCCATTCTTTTAGCTTCTGGCGGACATGGGTTTGAGGTGCTGGAAGAAGTAGAAATGATTGAAGTGAAGCAAGGACCATATTCCGGCGAGTTGGATAAGACCCGGTTTGAACCGGTCAAAAAATAAGTATGATTGCTGTTGAGGTGGCATATGGCGGATAGATTCGTTCCGGTAAATGAGCCTCTGTTGAAAGGCCATGAACAGGAATATCTGATTGAGTGCATTAAAACAGGCTGGATTTCTTCGGAAGGTCCGTTTGTGAAACAGTTTGAACAGAAGATGGCTGGTTTTGCAGGGAGAAAGCATGGGATCGCAGTCTGCAACGGGACAGTGGCATTAGAGCTGGCTATGGCATCTTTGGCATTGGAGCCCGGGAGCGAAGTGATCATGCCTTCCTTCACGATTATTTCTTGTGCCGCCGCGATTATTCGAACGGGTTGTGTTCCTGTTTTGGTCGATTGCGACCCGGATACGTGGAATATGGATGTTGACCGGATTGAGGAAAAAGTAACTGCTCGAACTCGTGCGATCATGGTAGTCCATATTTACGGTTTACCGGTAGACATGAACCCTGTTCTGGCGTTGGCAGAAAAATATGGATTGAAGATCATTGAAGATGCAGCCGAGATGCACGGCCAGACTTATAATGGAAGACCTTGCGGAAGTTTTGGCGAGGTCAGTACCTTTAGCTTTTACCCTAATAAGCACATCACCACGGGCGAAGGCGGTATGGTGTTGACCGATGACGACGCATTGGCCGCCAGGGCACGCTCATTGCGCAATCTTTGCTTTCAACCTGAAAGAAGATATGTACATGAAGAGCTCGGATACAATTTTCGCATGACCAATTTGCAGGCGGCCCTCGGGGTGGCTCAATTAGAACAAATTGACGAGTTCATCGTTCGAAAACGGCAAATCGGACATTTGTATACGAAACTTTTGGGTGAAGTACAGAATATTCAGTTGCCGTTGACCCGTATGCCGTATTCAGAAAATATTTATTGGGTTTATGGTATTGTGTTGCGTGACGAGATCCCATGCTCTGCGGAGCGCGTCATGGCGCTTTTGGGGGAAAATGGCGTCGCGACCCGGGCGTTTTTCTGGCCCATGCACGAACAACCTGTGTTCATGCGGATGGGATTGTTTTCTGGCGAAGCATATCCCGTTGCCGAACGATTGGCCCGTCGTGGGCTGTACCTTCCCAGCGGGCTGGGGATCAGCAATGAAGATATAGTGTATGTGGCCGATACTGTGAAACAGGTCTTAAAGGAGATTGCTGCAAAATGAAAGTGTTTGGCGATCAGTATTCCCAATATTATAATCTCTTGTACAGCGATAAGGATTACCCCGGGGAAGCCCGATACATTGATGAATTGATTCAAAGGTATTCGCCGAATGCGCGAACGCTGCTGGATCTCGGCTGTGGAACCGGGCGTCATGATGAGTGCCTTCGCGATCTTGACTATCAGGTCCATGGCGTGGATGGCAGTGGCGACATGCTGCAGATAGCTCGAAGAGCTGCTGACGGCGTGAGTCTTCAATACACGGAAGGCGATGTTCGATCCGTCCGTTTGCAACAGAAATTCAATGCTGTCGTTTCTTTGTTTCATGTGATGAGTTACCAAACGAGTAATAGCGATTTGATCCAAGCCTTTATCACCGCAAGGGAGCATCTGCTGCCGGGGGGCGTGTTTATTTTTGATTGCTGGTATGGGCCGGCGGTTTTAACCGATCGGCCGGTGGTTCGGATTAAACGACTGGAAAATGAGCGGCTGGAAGTTACACGCATTGCGGAACCCCTGATGCATCCCATGGAGAATGTGGTCGATGTGAACTATCACTTGTTTATTCGAGATAAACAAAATGATAGTGTAGCCGAATACAAAGAACTTCATAAAATGCGATATTTGTTTTCCCCTGAGGTGGAATGGATGCTTGACCAGGCTGGTTTAGTACTTTCGGATTCATTTGAGTTTTTGACCGGCAGGACTCCGGGTTATGATACATGGGGTGTTTGTTTCGTCGCAAAGCGGAAAGAATAAAGGTGGACAGTGTTCGGTGAGAGTGGGTGTTTTTTTCTCAAATTCCGCTCCAACCAGCGGTGGTGAATACTCTTTTCAAAATGTGGTCTATTCGGCGTTGAAACATGTCGAAACACGACATCGGTTCTATTTTTTCTTCAACAAACTGGATGCTCAAGCAGTTCGCGCGCTGGTGGATGTGATTTGGTTTGTGTCGCCATTTCATGAACTGATTGATGATGTCCCGTATGTCACTACCTTATGGGATTTACAGCATCGACTTCAGCCCTATTTTCCCGAGGTCAGTGCATATGGCAATTGGCAGAGACGGGAACAATTGCACAGTACCCTTCTGAATCGGGCTTCTTATGTGATCGCCGGAACAGAAGTCGGCAAGCAGGAAATTATGCGATTTTACCATGTTCCGGAAGAACGGGTTCGGGTATTGCCGTTTCCGGCTCCGCGGCGACAAACAAGGTTGCCTGCCATTGAGGGGAAAGATGAAGAGATACTCAAGGCTATTGGGGTAACGAAGCCGTTTTTGTTTTATCCCGCACAATTTTGGGCGCATAAAAACCATATTCGGATTTTGCAGGCGGCTAAGCGACTGCAATCAGAACATGGGGTGAATTTTTCTGTCGTTTTTACCGGCTCGGATAAGGGCAATGCTGCATACATATACCAGCAGACCATTGATTTACAGATGCATGGACAGGTGTTTTTTCTCGGATTTGTAAAACAAGAGATTCTGGAGTGCTTATATCGGAGCGCGTTTGCGCTGGTTTTTCCAACTTTTTTTGGGCCGGATAATTTGCCGCCTTTGGAAGCATTCTCTTGGGGATGTCCCGTCATCGCCTCAAGCGTGGCAGGCGCCGCTGAACAGTTGCAAGATGCCGCAATGCTCTTTGATCCGCGAAGCGAATGTGAACTGACGAATGCCCTTTGGCGTCTCTATGGCGATCAAATGTTGCGGAAGCGGCTGATTGAATCGGGATACCGGCGAGTCGAGGAAATCGGTACGGCTGACGACTATGTAAACAGAATGATGGATATTTTCGATGAGTTCGAACCGATTCGTCAGTGTTGGGGGAATTGAGTTGTTGCGCGATAGGCGAAGATGGCCCGGCGGAAAGGTACAGGATAGGGACGATGACTAGTAATCCGGCCATTCTTACTGTGATAACGAGTCTGCGGAAAACGAACATTGATGTACAGCGACAGGCATTGGAAACGTGGCGGAAATGCGGCTTCAGCATCATTTCGGTCAATGCGGCTGAAGATATCGATGTAGTGGGCGAACATTTTCCGGGAGTGGGATTTGCAATTGACAGGAATGCCAAACGTGATTCCTCGGGAAATTATTATGTCATGCTTGATTCGATGCTTGCTGAGCTACGACATAGCAAAGGACGGTATGCTGCGATCGCCTATTCGGATGTTTGCTTTTCATCGGAAATTCTTCCCTTGCTAACTAATAATGTGGAAGAATCAATTGTATTCGGGACTCAGATTTCAGCAGAAACATTGGAAAAGGCGACAGAGAACATATGGGGAAAAGGATTTGATTTTCTTTTTTTTGACAAAAAGAGTTCGATTCATTACCCCGCTGCCGATTTTTTGTATGGTGCTTGTTGGTGGGATTGTTGGTTGCTGGTGAATTCGGTCATCCACAACGTTTCCATCAAGCGAATATCTGAACCTGCAAAGTATTATCAAAGTCAACCGGCAAATCGTGAGGCAGATAAGGGATTGGTCGAGTTCGCGCATTTGATGGCACGAAAAATCGACGCTACAACTATTGATCGTGGTCATAATGTCCCAAAATATTATTATAATACCATGCAATATCTTTGGGATCGATCTATTCCTTTATTTGGTGAGAGAAACGCCTGAGACTATTCGAAAGGTGATGGGATCTTGAACATCCAAGACAAAATTTTTATAGCCGGCCATCATGGCTTGGTTGGTTCGGCGCTGACGCGAGCCTGGCAGGCGGCCGGCTACAGTAATATTGTCGGGCGGCGCAGCGCGGAGCTGGATCTGCGTTGCCAGCAGGCGGTGGAGGAGTTTTTTGCCGCAGAAAAGCCGGATTACGTGCTGCTGGCGGCGGCGAAGGTCGGCGGAATCTGGGCCAACAGCACCCAGCCGGCGCCGTTTCTCTACGACAACCTGATGATGGCCGTGAACGTGATCCACGCGGCGTATCGGCACGGCGTGAAAAAACTGCTGTTTTTGGGCAGTTCTTGTATCTATCCCAAACTGGCTCCGCAGCCGATCCGCGAGGAATCGTTGCTGACCGGACCGCTGGAGCCGACGAACGAAGCCTATGCGATCGCCAAGATCACCGGCCTGAAGCTATGCGAGATGTACAACCGCCAATACGGTTCCTGTTTCATCAGCGTGATGCCGACCAACCTTTACGGTCCGAATGACAATTTCAACCTGGAGACGTCACATGTGCTGCCGGCGCTGCTGCGCAAGTTCCACGAAGCGAAGGTGGCTGGCGCGGAGCAGGTGGTGGTGTGGGGCACCGGTTCGCCGGTGCGGGAGTTCCTGCATGTGGATGATCTGGCCTCGGCTTGTCTGCATTTGATGCGGACGTATGATGGTTCGCAGGGGATCGTCAACATTGGGACCGGGTCGGGGGTTACGATCGCCGAACTGGCGGAGATGGTCAAGCAGGCGGTGGGTTTCGGGGGAAAACTGGTGTTTGACAGTTCCAAGCCGGACGGTACGCCGGTGAAGATCAATGACAATAGCCGGTTACGGCAATTGGGCTGGTGTCCGACCATCACGTTGCGGGAAGGGCTGGAGCGGACGTATCGCTGGTATGTGACGGAAGGGCCGGGTAAAGCATGAACCAATCCACTTTTTCGTACAAAAACGATTTTTATGGCGCGGTGATGCTGAACCCGTCCACTTTGGCGCGGATCGCCACGGCGACCGCGACATGGCGGGAAATTCTGGCGTTTCACGGACAGCTGGCTTCGGACGAATATGTGGAGTATCTGGATGCCTTTTACCGGGAGGGGGTCCGGCGGTTTGGCGATCACTGGGTGTACATGGACATCGTGAATGTCCTGTATGCGGCGGCGAAGACCGTGCAGCCGGAACGTTATCTGGAAATCGGCGTTCGCCGGGGCCGCTCGGTGTGTACGGTGGCCAGAGGCTGCCCGGCGGTGCGGATCGTGGCCTGCGATATGTGGCAGACGAATTATGCCGGCATGGAAAACCCTGGCCCCGCGTTTGTGGCGGAGGAATTGCAGCGTCATGGACTGGCCGGCGACGTCGAATTTTTGAACGGGGATAGCCATGTATTGCTGCCGCAATATTTCGCGGATCATCCTGGTGTTGAATTTGATATGATCACGGTCGACGGGGATCATTCCGAGCCGGGCGCATTGGCTGACCTGTGTACGGTCATCCCGCATCTGGCCGTGGGAGGGGTTTTGGTTTTTGATGATATTGTCCATCCGGAGCATCCGTATCTGCTGTCGGTGTGGCGAACCGCCCTGTCCCAGTTTCCCTGCTTATCCGGTTACGAGTTCACGGAAATGGGCTATGGCGTGGCGTTTGCCGTGCGCCGGCGCTGAGACGGGAGGCTGACCGATGGCGGCAGTGGTGCATATTGCCCTGGGAATCCATGATCCCAAGGGGGATTTTTCCTGTCATGCCGGCGCGATGCTGGCTTCATTGTTTTTTGGCACTTCGGGCCCGGTCTGCGCCCATGTGGTCCATGACGAAACGCTGACGGCGGCTAATCAGCGAAACTTGTCGGCAATCGCGCAGCGCTTCCAAAAAGAGTTGCGTTTTTACCCGGTCAGTTTGCCGGATGAATATCACGCACTCAGCGGCCACGTGACCAAGGGGGCGTTGTTCCGGCTGTTGCTGCCGGAGTTGCTGGATATTCCCCAAGTGATTTATCTGGACTGCGATATTGTCGTTACTTTGGACATTCGGCAATTGTGGAACATTGACCTACGTGGGCGTTCGGTCGCCGCCGCACCGGATCCAGGCGTTCCGACATTCCCGGCAGTGATCCGGCAGCGGATCGCGGCAACAGGCGTGGCGCTAGACGGTTATTTCAACAGCGGCGTCATAGTTTTGAATTTGGCCAAAATTCGGCAAATCGGCAATTTGTTTCAGCAGGCCATCCACTATTTAAAAACGCATCCGGAATCGGTATTTCACGATCAGGATGCGTTGAACTTTTTGTACCAAAAGGATTGTTTGCCACTGGATTCCCGGTTCAACCGGATCGTATCCCGGGCCGAGCCGCAGGTGATGCGCGTGCCGGCGATCTGGCATTTCGCGGGCGTGAAGCCGTGGCAGCAGTATACGTCGTCGTTGGATATGCTGTATTGGAAGGCGCTGTCTCTGACGCCCTGGCAGGGGGAGGTGCTGGACCGGTTGGCGGCGGCCATGTCGGCGACTCTGGCTAGGGTGAACGCGAATATGGCGCGGCGGCGCTGGGTGACATTGTTTCCGGAAACCGAAAACGTGCATTTGGCAAAGGACGTGGGAATGATTCCCTACGTGATGCGTGAACATTTTGGCTGGGATTCCGCAATCGCCTGTTATCCGAATGGGGACTATCCCTATCTGCAGCGGGAAGTTCGCGGTTTGAAAATCGACTTTCTGGACCGGGAATCAGTGAATTCTTTGGAAGCCGGTTGCGAGTATATCAAAAGACATGCAACCCGGATCGATGTGTTGCATGTCTTCCACCTGTGTATTCGGACTTTTCAATGGATTACCCTGTACAAGGCGCTGAACCCGCGGGGAAAAGTATATCTGAAGTTGGATGCGGATGTCATCATTCTCAATGTGAAATTGACGGAAGCCATGCTCAAGGTATTGAAGATGTGCGATTTGATCAGCATCGAGACACGGTATCTATATACCCGGTTGAATGCAACATGGCCGGTTCGGGTCGAATATATTCCCAATGGCTTTCATGATTTTTATGATCGGGAGCCGGTACAGTGGGAAGAAAAGCAAAATGTCATCTGTACCGTCGGCCGGATCGGGACCGAACAAAAAGCCAACGAAATACTACTGGTGGCGTTTAAAGCAGCGGCCCAGCATATTCCGGATTGGAAATTGAGATTGATCGGCCCGGTCGAAGAAAGTTTCAAACCATATATTCAAAGATTCTTTGCCGAAAATCCGCAACTTGCGGAAAGAGTGGTTTTTACCGGAGAGATCGGCGATAAACGGCTGATGGAGGCGGAATATCGCCAGGCTAAAGTGTTTTGCCTGACTTCGGCATGGGAGAGTTTCGGCATTGTATTGGTCGAAGCCCTCAGAAACGGCTGCTTTATTCTGTCTACCAACGTGGGGGCGGCCAACGACCTCACCTGTGCCGGCAATTTTGGGGATCTGTTCCCGGTAGGGGATACGGAGCAATTGGCGAATCTGTTGATGGCAATCTGCAACAACCAGGCACGGCTGCAGTCGGTTTGTGAAGCCGGCCCGCTTTACGCCGAAGAAAATTTCCGCTGGGATACGCTTTGCCGAAAAATTGCCGACCGGTTGGCCTAGGCGGTTCGGAGGGCCGGAAAAATGCTTTAGTCTGTGTGCCGGCATTGCGAGTTGATGTTGTGCAGGACCACGGCGTGGGGGTTGTCGCAGCTCAGGGCAAACGCGACCAGGTCGGCCAGGTTTTCCTGCAGGATATTGTTGCAGATGCCATGGTTTTCGGTGGTCAGTGTCTGGACCATGTCCACGATGATTCGTTTTTTGGTGAGCGGGTCCAGCGGGGATTCTAATACGCAGTGAACGATACTGCGCAGAAAATCGGTATACGCCGTCGGGCTAGCCGTGTGGGTATGGTCGATGCTCTGCATGTTGCGCCGGATGGTGAACGGTTGCTTCGTCCGACAGCGGTAATAGAACAACGGTTCCGCCACTTTGGCGAATTCGCCGTGCAACAGCAGTTCGGCGATGAGGATGACGTCTCCCGCGAATTCGCTGCGGTATAGTTTCGTTTTGCGCAGGATGTTCGGCCGGATCACTCCGTAGATCGCCCACCAGCCGGTGCGGCGGAATACCTCGTGCAGGCGCTGCACGACATCCATTCCCTCGGTGCCGATGTTGACGGCGTCGATGGGATTGGCGCTGCCGATGCGGTTTCCCGCTTCGTCGATCAGGACGATTTCCGACAGCGCCAGAACGGCGCGCGGCGTTTGCCGCAATTTGGCCAGGCATTTTTGGATGTAGTCGGGGTGGAACAGGTCGTCCTGCGCCGCCCACATGAAGTATTCTCCCGTCGACAGTTCAAAGGTCCGGTTGAAGTTTTTGGCGCCGCCGAGCCGCTGCTCGTTGACGACGACCTCGATCCGGGGATCCCGGGCGGCGAATTCGCGGCAGATGGCCACGGTTTCGTCGGTGGAGCCGTCGTCACAGATCGTGAGCCGAAAATCGGCAAAGGTCTGGTTGACGAGGGAGTGCAAGGTTTGACGGATATATTGCGCTCCGTTGTACACCGGCATGCCGATGGACACGGCGGGCGAAGGTTTATTGCTCATGCGAATCATCCTCTGCGGTTTTTTGGCGGAGAGCATGCCGGACCCGCGCCAGCACGTCATCCCATTGCCCGGGGATTGTCTGGCGGAACAGCCGGAAACCGGGGTACCAGGGGCTATCCGAGCGACGCAGCAGCCAGCGCCATTCGTTGGCGAACGGCAGCAGCAGCCAGGCGGGCTTGCCCAGGGCGCCGGCGACATGCGGCACGGAGGTGTCGATGGAGACGAGCAGATCGAGCTGGTCCAGCAAGGCGGCGGTGTCCGCGAAGTCGTTGATATTGCCGGACAGATCGATCAGGTTGGGGTGTTCGGCGGCCGCCTGCCGCAGTTCGGCGGCTGCCGGGCCTTTTTGGACGCTGAACCACCGGGTGTTCGGGACGGAGAATAACTGCGCCAGCTGCGGCAGCGGGCAGGTGCGGACCTGGCCGAGCTTGTCGAGCGGGTTGCAGGTCCAGACAAAGCCGATGTTGCGAATGCCGTTTCGCTGGCGATGAGGCGCCAGCAGGGTGCGCCACTTGTCGCGGCAGACCGGGGGCGCCGTCAGATAGGGCGTCTGGTTGGGGAGGCTGTCCAGCGTCGTTCCGCACAGATGCGGCAGGCTTTGGATGGGTACGGCCCAGTCGAATTTCAGGCGCTCGAGCGTTTCGACGGACTGTTCGATGACCTGGTCGGCGCCGGCGGCGGTGGACAATAGCGGGATGAGGGCGGAGCGGGTGCTGAGGATGACTTTGCCGCCCAAGGCTTTGACGTAGGGGAGGTAGCGGCAAAACTGGATGTCGTCGCCCAGCCCCTGCTCATGATAGACGACGAGGGTCTGGCCGGGGAACAACTGTCCCCGCCATTGTTTTTGTTCCGGGTACCACTCGTAACGGGGCTTGTATTCCGGCACCTGACGGCGCCATTCGTATTCCGCCCAGCCTTCCGGATATTTACCGGCCAGGAGCAGCGCTTGCGCGAGGTTGAAACGGATGGCCGGCCGGTTGTCTTTTTCCCAGGCCGTTCGATAGGCGGCGATGGCTTTGTCGGTTTGTTGCAGCCATTGCAGCACGACGCCGAGATTCAGAAAATAGTCGCTGTGCGCCGGGTCCAGCCGGCAGGCTTCCTCATAGGCGCGGGCGGCGGCGGCCAGATGGTAGCCGGAGCGCAACAGGTTCCCATATTGGTAGAATCCGTCGGCGTGTCCGCGATGGGCTGCCAGATGCTGCTGCAGACAGGCCAGGGCTTGCGGGATTTCCTGTTTCTCCAGATGTTTCTGATATTGTTCGTAGGGAGTCAGGATGGGCACCTCCAGACCGCGCGGGATGTTCTTCGTCTATTGTAACGGGGATGATCGGCAATAGACAAGGAGTTTTTGCTGATTTGGCGAAAAAATCAATAATGGAATGATTCGGGCAATAGGAATGGAAAGGGGTAAATGCTGGTGGCTACATTGTCGGTTTCGACGGTTTCCTCGTCCGGAAGCAATGCCATTGACGCCTTGCTATACGGAACTTGCTGGAGTACAGGCAGCATTTCATTTAGCTTCCCGGTGGACGGGTCCACGTTTGTGTCCGATTACTCGGATTCCCAGGAGTATGAGCGAGGCTTCGAGGCCTTGTCCGCAACCATGCAGGACGGTATCCGGCAGGCGCTTTCCTTGTGGGCGTCGGTTGCCAACCTGACGTTTACGGAGGTCGACGAGCCATCGGGCGGCGGGGTGATCCGTGTGGCGCAGAGCAGCGAGCCGAGCACGGCGTATTCTTATCTGCCGACAGCCGCCGAGAGAGGCGGCGATATCTGGTTCGGCTATCACTATAATTATACGAATCCGCAATGGCAGACCTATAGTAATTACGCTTTTTTGACCATGCTGCATGAAATCGGCCACGCACTCGGACTGAAGCATCCCGGCGATTATGGCGACGGGGATGAGGCGCCGTTTCTGGATACTGCGCATGACGCGGTCCAGTATACCGTGATGAGTTATCGCTCATATCCGGGCGACACGGCGGGGGGTTATATTCTGGGCTCGTCGTCTTATCCGCAGACGCCGATGCTGTATGATATCCAGGCCATCCAATATCTTTACGGCGCCAACTATGACTATAACGCCGACGATACGACCTATAGCTTTTCACCGACGGACACGAAAATTTTCCGGACCGTCTGGGATGGCGGCGGCACGGACACGTATGACGCTTCCGCCTATGCTTGCGCCGTGGAGATCGAATTAACGCCCGGGTCATGGAGCATCCTGGCTTCGTCGCAGTTGGCTGACCTGGGTAACGGGGTCAAGGCGCCGGGAAGTGTGGCCAATGCCTTTCTGTACCAAGATGATGCCCGGTCGTTGATCGAAAATGCGGTGGGCGGCAGCGGGGATGATATTCTACGGGGCAACGCCGGCGACAATGTTTTGACGGGCGGAGCCGGCTGCGATCAGATCTGGGGCGGCAGCGGCGGCAATGATACCCTGGTTGGCGGTCTTGGCGACGATGTGTACTGGTGGGGAACCGGCGGCGGCAACGATACCGTCATGGGGGATGCGTATATGCAGCTCGACGTGCTGCGGCTGTCGGACGTGACGATGGGAACGCATCAGACTTCCAATCAGGATGGGAATCTGCACATTCAGCTTGACGACGGATCGACGCTGGATATCCTGGGCTGGTATCCGCAGGACGCAACGACGCGCCTGCAATGTTTTGTGTTTGCCGATAATGTCGCGTATGCCTGGAACAATGGCCAGGGGGCGTCGGTCAATCTGTTCGACGCGGCGTACCAGAATAATGTCCATGTTGCGATTGGCGGCGATGCCGAGCCGTACTGCCTGCGGGGAACCAGCGCGGCCGACACGCTGACGGGCGGCGCGGCCGACGATCAGATCTGGGGGGGAGACGGCGGCAACGATGTGCTGTCGGGACGGAGCGGCAGCGATACCTATTGGTTCACTGCCGACGGAGGCGTGGATACGATCGTGGCGGCGGCGGACAATAGTGTCGACAGGGTATGGCTGAATACGACCTGGCAACCGTCGGACTTGACTCCCTCGCTCACCGGAGCGGATCTGCACCTGACTGCCGGCGCTACGGAAATCGTTCTTGCCGGCTGGGGAAATGGCGGCGGCTACCAACTGAATTCGTTCTATTTCGCGCAGACCGGCGGGACGTACATGGTGGCGGGGTATGACAGCGGAACCCTGCAATGGGCGCAGATTTCCTGATGGATGACAAATGGAATTTCGCATGATAGAATAATTGCGTGTTTTGTCGAGGATTGTTCAGTGTTGGGGTGACTGGATGCTGCCATATGTCTTGCTGTCCGTCATGAGTACCTTGGCGGGACTGGGTGCGCTCAGGATTTTCGCCGGTCGCTCCGGGGCCAGCCGTGTGCTGATGGCGCCGGCGGTTTTGTTGAGCTTGTGGGCCGTTTTTCTCGGAATGTCGATTCCGCTGGGAATTCCGGTCAGGACGTCTTGGAACGTGATATTTGGCATCACCGTGCTCTTGGCGGTGGTGGGGCTGGCAGCGGGCGGCAGGGAATTATTTGCGTGGCGTCATTCCAAATGGATGGCGGTTGCGCTGGCCTTGCCGCCGCTTCTTTTATATCCTTATGTTATTTATGGCGTTTCTGCTTATGCGGGAGCTCCGGCCTGGGATGGATGGTCCTATGTGGCGAACGGCCGGTATTTGTGGGAATACCCGCTGGGCAGCGAGGGCGGGTTGCGGCCGCTGTACCAATATGGCGCCCATTTGGCGGAAACCCGCTTTGTGGCAACGGGCCTTTTGGGGTTGCTTTCCCCGTTGATGCTTCATCCGGGCGAGACGCACATGGCGCGGGGGCTGTTTTTATTCTGGACTTTTTTTGTAGCGGCTTCGTCGGTTCTGTATTGTGCCGTGCAGCGGAACTGGCGGCCGCGAGCCGCTTTTCTGTATGTGGTTTTGGCGATTTGTTCCGGTTGGCTGCTTCTCGCGGTGGCCGCCAATAATTATGATAATTTGCTGATTTTGGCGATTTTGCCGGCATTCGCCGCCTGGTGCCGCGACTGCGACATGAGCGGCTGGCGCGGGTTATGGCTGACGGGATTGCTGCTGGCCGGCTTGCAATACTGCTATGCCGAGTTGAGCGCGGTGGCGATGTTTGTCGGCATGGCGATGATTCTCGGGCGCAGCGGGGACATCCGGGCCAAGGCCCGTTTCATGGCTCTGTCCCTGGGGGCGGGGATATTGTTGCTGGCGCCATACTGGCGGATTCTCGCGGCCTATTTTTGTCGGCAATTCGTTGCCGCCGGACTCTTGAATGCGACTCGTCCGGGCGAAGGGTTTATTCCGGAAATCCTTCGCGCGAATTCCGCTTTTCCCGTGTTTTGGGGGACGTGGCTGGGCTCCCTGGAGGCGGCGTTTCCCGCCTTCGGCGCCGAGTTGCTGGCCGGCGCCTGGCTGGCTGCTTTGGGGTTGGCGCTGCTGTTCCTGCTGGGCTGCCGGACGCTGTTGCAGCAGGGCGACTGGGCGTCGGTAACGGCGAGCGCCTGTTTGATTTGTGCATCCCTGTATTTTATCGGCGTAAAAAACTATGACTATGCGGCCTATAAAATGCTGTTGCTCAACTGGTGGCTGATGTCCCTGCTGATCGTCCTCGGCTTGGAACAGGTGCTGACGGGGATTGGCGACAGGTTTGGCCGGATCCCGGTGAACCTCGTTTGGGGCGGGGCGCTGATTTGCTTCCTGGGTTTGGGATGGGGTAAAATGTCACTGATAGACCGTGCGGTTGCGCCCAAGACCATGCAGCCGTACGAAATGATCCGTACTGTGGTGCCGGCGGGAGCGGCGCACCCGATTGCCTTGCTCGCGGACGATGACGTTGCCAACGCTTGGGCGGTTTACTTTCTGCGGGAGAATCCGTTGGCGCTTTTGCGGGTGCGACATTACATGGCGCAACCGTATACCCGGAATTTTATGGACCGGGCGGAGCGAACCGATCCCCGGCAAGCGGAATTCGTGATCACCGATCATGGGCAATGCGCCGACAACGCGAGCATCCGGGTAGTACAGCCCGAAGCCGGAAAATATTGTGTATTGCAGGCGCTGAAACCGGAATGGTCGCTGGTGATGCGCATCGACAACCCCAATGGCCGCGAACGCGCCGGCGACAGCTTTTTTTACTGGCTGGGCCGGGGGAATACGGTGCTGCATGTGTTTTCGATGACGGAGAAGACGACGCAGCTTCGCCTGGACCTGATGCTGGGTCCGAGCATTCCCGGCAATGCGCCGCGGATGCTGCAGGTCGCCTCAGCCGGCGATCCGCCGCAAGCTGTTCGTGTGGAACGGGATGGACCGGTGGCTATTCGGGTTCATTTGCGGGCCGGGGACAACGAGATCGTTCTGACACCGTTGGATAAGCCAAGGGTGCCTGTTCTGGCCAACGGGGATGAGCGTCCCTTGATTTTAAGACTGAATGCCGTATCATTTGAACCGTGAATCGCTGATTCCGGCAGAGAAGAGGAAAGAGATGACGGAAAAGGTATCCATTGTTGTTCCCGTTTATCGGGAGGAACACAATATTCCCTTGTTCATCGAGCGGGTGCAGGGCGTGGCAGCGGGACAGGATTGGGATTGGGAGATTTTGTTCGTGTTGGATCCGTCGCCGGATCGCTCGTATGAGGTGATCAAGGAGCAGATGGAACGAGATCCGCATATTGGGCTGCTGAGCATGAGCCGCCGTTTCGGCCAGCCGGCGGCGACGATCGCGGGGATCATGAATTGCACCGGGGACGCCTGTGTGGTGATCGACGTCGATCTGCAGGATCCGCCGGAATTAATCCTGCCGATGGTCCAAAAATGGCGGGAGGGGTATGATGTCGTTTATGCCCAGCGACGGTCGCGCAAGGGGGAAACGGCAGTCAAAAAAGTGGTGGCGCATGTCGGCTACAAGGTCATCAATCACTTGGCTGAGGTCGAGATTCCCCGAAATGTCGGCGATTTTCGCTTGATGGACCGGAAGGTGATCGAGGAGCTGCGGAAGCTGAAAGAGCACCATGGCTTTTTGCGTGGATTGGTGGCCTTTGTCGGATACCGGCAAGCCGCGATTCCCTATGATCGCGACGAGCGGGCGATGGGATCGGGAAATTACAATCGCTACCTGGGCTCCTTGCGAATCGGCTTGAATGGGTTGATTTGTTTTTCCAGCCGGCCGTTGCAGATTATTTCCCTGTTCGGGGTCTTGGTGGCTTTTCTTGGCTTTGCCTTGGGGCTGTGGTATTTTGTCCAGAAAGCGATTTTGGGGGTTGATCTGACGCCGGGGTTATCGACGACGGTGATTGTGGTGACGTTTTTTTCCGGCGTGCAGTTGCTTTCCCTGGGTATTGTCGGCGAATATATCGGCCGGATTTATGACGAGGTGAAGCAGCGTCCAATGTACATTATCGCTGAGAAATCCGTCCCGCGGGATCGCGGCGCCGATGATTGACCGGGCGGCCCTGCGGTTCGTCCTGGTCGGCGGAACGGTGTATTTGTTTGATACTGCGATGTTGTGGGCCCTGGTGCGGCTGGCGGGTTTCGGGCTGGCCGCCGGCACGACGGCGGCGTATGTTGCGGGTGTGCTGCTGCATTTCGTTTTGAGCTGCACCTTCACTTTTGCGGATACGCAGGCTTCCTGGCGGCGACGAATCGGCGGTTATCTGGGAGTATTGGCGCTGAATTACCTGATTACTTTGGGAATCGTGGTCGGCATGCAGACTTATGTCGTGGATAATGTGGTGCTGTCGAAAACAACGGCGGTGGCGACAACGGCGGTTACCGGCTATCTCGGCCTGCGTCGGCTGGCGTTTCCGCAAAAAAATGAGTAGGGGAGCACAGGGGATGAACAAGATATTTCTCACTGGCGGCGCGGGGTTCATCGGCAGTAATCTGGCCGACCGGCTGGCCGCTGACGCCGCTCGCGAGGTCGTGGTTTACGATAATTTCAGCACCGGCCGTGAACTGTTCTTGGCCCAGGCGCTGGCAAAGCCGAACGTCCGCATCGTGAAGGGTGATTTGCAGGATACGGAGCGGTTGACGCAGGCCATGCGGGGCTGTGATTTTGTTTTCCATTTGGCGGCCAATGCCGACGTGCGGTTCGGGACCGAGCATCCGCGCAAGGATCTGGAACAGAATACGCTGGCTACTTTCAATGTTTTGGAGGCGATGCGGCAAAACGGCGTGAAGCGTCTCGCTTTTTCCTCGACGGGATCGGTGTATGGGGAGGCGACGGTCATCCCCACTCCCGAGACGGCGCCATTTCCAATACAGACTTCGTTGTACGGCGCGTCAAAATTGGCCTGCGAAGGACTCATCGCGGCATACGCCGAAGGATTCGGCATTCAGAGTTATATCTTTCGGTTTGTGTCGATTTTGGGGGAACGGTATACGCATGGACATGTGTTCGATTTTTACCGGAAATTGCTGCGGGATCCCGCCCGTCTGGAAATTCTGGGCGACGGCCATCAGCGCAAGTCCTATCTGTATATTCAGGATTGCCTCGATGCGATCTTTTGCGCCATCGAAAAAGCGGCTGACAAAGTCAATATTTTTAATTTGGGAACGGATGAATATTGCGAAGTCAATGATTCGGCCGGCTGGATCGCCGAGACCCTGGGGCTGTCGCCCAAATTGGAATATACGGGCGGCCGTCAGGGGTGGATCGGCGATAACCCGTTTATTTTCCTCGACTGCGCCAAAATTCGTGCTTTGGGTTGGCAGCCCAAGCTGACAATCCGGGAGGGCATCATCAGAACCTTAAAGTATTTGCAGGAAAACCCCTGGGTTTTCGAAAGCCGGACGTGAATCATGGACAGGACGGCATTGGTATTTGGCGGAACGGGCGGAATCGGACGCATGGTGGCGGCGCATCTGGCGGAGTGCGGTTTCGGCGTTACGGTGGCGGCGCGCTCCCCAGGGCCCGATCGCTCCGTGTTTGCGATTTCGGCGGACATAGCCGAGAGGGCGCAGGTGGTCGGCGCGTTTGACCGTCATTGCGAGAAATGGGGAGCCGAAGCATCGGTCGTGGTGAACGCCGCCGCCATTCAGGGCCCGATCGGTCCATTCTGGAAGGTCGACGACGCTCACTGGGAACAAACGGTGCAGATCGATCTCGTCGGCAGTTTTCGCGTGTTGGCGGAAGCGACCCGGCGCATGGAGCGGCGACAGCAAGGAAAAATCTTGTTGTTTTCAGGCGGCGGCGCCGTAAGCTCGCGCCCCAACTTTTCGGCGTATGCGGCGGTGAAGGCGGGATTGCTGCGATTGGTCGAGAACGCGGCCGATGAACTGAGAGGCGCGGGACTGCCCGACATTCATGTGTTTGCAGTGGCACCGGGCGCCGTGCGCAGCCGGATGACGGGCGAAATTCTGGCGGCCGGGGAACGGGCGGGTGATGCGGCGGCGCGGGAAGCGCTGATTACGATGCAGGGCGGCGGCACGGACACCGCGTTAATTACCCGGCTTCTGAACTTTTTAATCGACGGGGACTGCGCCGCGCTGAGCGGACGGCTCATTCACGTACGGGAAGAGTATTTAGCTTATGGCGGCAAGCGGCTGGACGAGATGCCGCCGGACATCGGCAAGTTGCGCCGAATACCGTTGTGACAGGAGGTTGCCGATGAACGTTGCGATAGTCGGTTGCGGTTTGATTGGCGAGAAACGGGCGAAGAATTTGGGCCATCACAAGCTGGTCGGGGTGGCTGATCCGGTGACGGCGAAGGCGGAGAAAATCGCGGGGCTCGCCGGCGGAGCTTGCTCGGTTTATGCGGATTGGCGTGAAGCCATTGACCAGGAGAATGTGGATTTGGTCGTGGTGGCGACGCCAAACCGTTTTCTGGCGCCGGTCACCAAGTTTGCTTTGCAGCACCGGCGGCACGTGCTGGTGGAAAAACCGGCCGCCCGCAGTGCGGCGGAACTGGACGAAGTCCGTCGGTTGGCGGCGCAAACCGATTGCCGGGTCATGGTCGGCTTTAGCCTCCGCTACCACCGGGCCATTCGAAAGGCATACGAGATCTATGCGCAGGGAGCGCTCGGGGATTTGATGTTCATTCGGGCGCGCTACGGACATGGCGGACGGATCGGTTATGATCGCGAGTGGCGGGCGGATCCGGAGTTGTCCGGCGGCGGTGAACTTCTCGACCAGGGAATCCACCTGATTGACTTGTCACGTTGGTTCATGGGGGATTTTACCGAGGTGTACGGTTTCGCCCCAACTTATTTCTGGGATATGCCCGTGGATGACAACGGCTTTGTTTGCTTGCGGAATGCCGCGGGAAAGACCGCTTGGCTTCACGCCAGTTGTACGGAATGGAAAAACCTGTTCTGTCTGGAGGTATACGGCCGCTACGGGAAGCTGCAGGTGGACGGGCTGGGGGGCAGCTATGGCGTGGAACGGCTGAGCTACTACAAGATGCTGCCGGAAATGGGGCCGCCGGAGACGATGATGTGGGAATATCCGGGCGAGGATACGTCCTGGCGGGACGAGTTCGCCGATTTTACGGATTGCATCGAAAATAAGCGGCCGATTGGCGGCGATATCGAGGATGCCTATGCGGCGTTGCGGATCGTCGACGAAATTTATGGACGGGGGCATCAGGCATGATCATTGTTCGGAGTCCCTTACGGATTTCCCTGGGTGGGGGAGGAACCGATCTTCCTTCCTATTACCGCGAGCACAGCGGCTTTTTGGTCGCCGCCGCCATTGACAAGTATGTTTATATTACGTTGCATCATACTTTTCAGCCCGGGTTGATCATCAAGTATTCGAAAATGGAAAAGGTCGATTCGGTGGCGGAAATTCAGCATCCGATCATTCGAGAAAGCATGCGGGCACTCGGGATTATGGACACCCACCTGGAAATTGCCAGTATGGCCGATATCCCGGCAGGAACCGGCCTGGGCTCTTCCGGCAGTTTTACGACTGGGCTGCTGCGGGCGTTGCATGCATCGCAGCGGAACTTGATCCACCCGAATCAGTTGGCGGAACAGGCTTGCGATATCGAAATCAACCGCCTGGGGGAGCCGATCGGCAAGCAGGATCAATATATCGCCGCGTATGGCGGCTTGACCTGTTTCCGTTTTTTGCCGAACGACGCCGTCGAAGCCTGGCCACTGAAAATTTCCTCGAAAACCCTGCACGAGCTGGAAGATAACCTGCTGCTGTTCTTTACCGGTTATTCGCGCAATGCTTCCTCCATCCTGAAAGAACAGGATGACAAAAGCAAACACAGCGAACGCGAGATGATCGACAATCTGCATTTTGTCAAGGAACTTGGCCGACAGAGCCAGGCGGCGTTGGAGCAGGGGGAGGTCCGCAAGTTCGGGGAGCTGATGAATGTGCATTGGGAGCATAAAAAGAAACGCTCCGGCGGCATGTCGAATTCCCGAATTGATGAGTGGTATCGCTTGGCCCTGGACAACGGAGCGGTCGGCGGCAAGCTGATCGGCGCCGGCGGCGGCGGTTTCCTGATGTTTTACGCGGAAGACCGGGCCCGGCTGCGTACGGTGATGGACGAACAGGGACTGCAAGAGGTCCGGTTCCGGTTTGATTTCGAAGGCACG
Source organism: Veillonellaceae bacterium (assembly GCA_012798135.1). The sequence continues at coordinate 72,949 of JAAZNU010000021.1, forward strand.
AAGGTCCTGGTGCAGTGACATGACGACGGTGGCGATACTGGCAGGCGGTTTGGCGACCCGGCTGCGGCCGGTGACGGAAACCATCCCCAAGGCATTGTTGGAGGTGGGGGGGCGGCCGTTCATCGAATGGCAGCTTGATTTGTTTCAGAGCCAGGGGTTCACGGATTTTGTGATTTGCACCGGATATCTGGGCGAAAAGATCGAGGCGCTGCTTGGCAATGGGTCATCACGGGGCGTTTCGATCCGGTATTCGCACGATGGGCCGATCCTGCTGGGCACCGCAGGCGCGCTGCGTAAAGCGACAGAACTGTTGAGCGATCCGTTTTTGGTGATTTACGGCGACTCGTATCTGGAGATGGATTACCGGGCCGCCGTCCGATGCTTTTATGATTCGGGCTGTCCCGCGCTGATGACGGTCTATGCGAATGGCGGCCGCTGGGATTCCAGCAATGCGGAGTATGCCGGCGGACGGGTTCAGCGGTATGATAAAAGACAACGAACCCCGGCGATGAATTATATTGATTACGGGCTTTCGATTGTCTCCCGGCAGGTGCTGCAGACGATTCCCGAAGGCCGGGCAGCGGATTTGGCGGATGTGTTCAGCCACCTGGCCGCTGCGGGAAATCTCGCCGGGTATCCGGCATCACGGCGATTTTATGAGATCGGCTCCCGTCCGGGTTGGACGGAATTGGACCGGATGCTGCGGGGTGCGCGGCAGAATGAAGGAGGCGGCGGGATGGACCTGGCGCAATATGTATCGGATTATTTGCGGGAAACCCGGCGAATTGCGGAGACGATCGACCAGGTCAGCATTGTCAGGTCGGCCAGGGTTTTGGGCGACATTCGGGACCGGAACGGGCGGTTGTTTATTTTGGGCGTTGGCGGCAGTGCGGCCAATGCGTCCCATGCTGTGAACGATTTTCGAAAAATCGCCGGCATGGAGGCCTATGCCCCGACCGACAATGTCTCAGAGCTGACGGCACGGGTCAATGATGAGAGTTGGGAAAGTGTTTTTGAAAACTGGCTGAAGGGATCGAGATTATCCGACAAGGATGGATTGCTGGTTTTCTCGGTCGGCGGCGGTTCGCCGTCCGCTTCGTTGAATTTGGTTCGGGCCATGGATTTGGCGAAAGAACGGGGGGCGCAGATCGTCGCCGTGGTTTCTCGCGACGGCGGCCGGGCCCTGCAAGTCGCCGACGCCTGCGTGCTGGTTCCGGTGGTGGCTGATGCCCGCATTACGCCGCATGCGGAGGGCTGGCAGGGGATTGTATGGCATCTGTTGGTGAATGCAATTCGATGAGCCGGGCGGTTTTTCTGGATCGGGACGGAGTGCTCAATCCGTTGGTGTATAATGTGCGTACCGGGGAATACGAGTCGCCGCACCGCGGGGAGGATTTCAGCGTGTATCCCTATGTCGTGCGTTCTTTGCGGGCCCTGGCCGATGCCGGCTTTCGCCTGTTTTTGATTTCGAATCAACCCAGCTATGCCAAGGGGAAAACTTCAATGGCGAATTTGCAGGCGATTCACGGGTTATTGGATCGGTATCTGCTAGAAAACAACATCGTATTTGCCGAGTATTATTATTGCTATCACCATCCAAACGGCGTTGTTCCCGAATTTACGGGAGTCTGCCAGTGCCGCAAGCCCCAGCCGTTTTTCATTCTTCAGGCAGCGGAAAAATATAAATTGAATTTGGCGAAATGCTGGATGATCGGGGATCAGGACACGGATGTACAATGTGGCCAAAATGCCGGAGTGCGGACGATTCAACTGGGCAATCCCCACTCGGCGGCGAAGCGCGGACAAGCCAAGCCGGATTATCAGGCAACGGATTTGGCAGCGGCCGTGAGCTGGTTGTTGGGAGTGTATCCGCAAAACATGGAGAGGATGTGATCGCATGAGTTTGCCGGGCTTGCAGATTAAGATCTTTTCGGATGGAGCCGATGTCGGCGATATGCTGAGGGTTTATAAGGAAGGTGTGGTCAGCGGATTTACGACCAATCCGACGCTGATGAAAAAGGCGGGAGTCGCCGATTATCAGGCTTTTGCCAGGGAGGCCCTGCAGCATATTACGGATTGCCCAATTTCGTTCGAGGTTTTTTCCGATGATTTCGAGGCCATGGAACGGGAAGCCCGGATCATTCATTCCTGGGGCCCCAACGTCAATATCAAGATTCCCGTGACCAATACCAGGGGGGAGTCGTCGGCGAAGCTGATCCGAAAGTTGTCATCGGAACAAATGAAGCTGAATGTCACCGCCATTCTTTCGATCGAGCAGGTCAAACAGGTCGTGGATGCCTTGGCCCCGGCTGTGCCGGCCATTGTATCGGTTTTTGCCGGTCGTATCGCCGATACGGGCCGCGACCCGGTTCCTGTCATCCAACAGGCGGTTAAGCTTGCCAAGAGCCGGCCGCTGACCGAGCTGCTTTGGGCCAGCACCCGGGAGGTGCTGAATATATTTCAGGCGGATGCTTGCGGTTGCGATATCATCACGGTGACTCCCGATCTGCTGAAAAAGTTGTCGTTGCGGGGCATGGATTTACAGGATCTTTCCCTGGAAACTGTAAAAATGTTTTATGCGGACGCCCAGGCTGCGGGATTCAGACTTTAGCCGGAGATTTTCCATCGAGCCTAGCGGAAACGGGGTGGCCATGTGGCAAAGGAACGATATCTGCCGTTGTTGTTTCGTCAGGAAGCCGTCCTAAACAGCCCGCATATTGCGCGCTTGAACCAGTTGTCCCGATCCTATCTGGAGCAGCAGCAGGTTTTCAAGGCGCTATATCCTGCCGATGACGTCCGGCCGTGGACCTTTCAAAAAGTCGCCCAGATTTTGGCTTATTACCGACTATCGCTGGAGTATACGACGGGCATTCTGAGCCGGACCGACAACTTGAGCAAGATTCTGGAACCGGCGCGGGGCATGATGGTTTCGGCGGAGAGCGGCGGCGCGATTCTCCGGGAGTATGAGCAATATATTACGTTCAGCTTTTTCCACGTAGTGTTTTCCTCTTTTGAGAGCAGTATGCGCTGCATCGTGGGGAAGGTGCCCGTAACAAACAGCCGGGGGAAGCCTTGCCGCGAGACGGCCAAGTTTTACGACATTTATCATGGCCTGATCGATGTGGCGGGCCTAGATGACCAGTATCGAACTTTGTTTGAGCTGTTGCTGATGATGCGGAACTGTATTCATAACCGGAGCGTGTATTTTTCGGATAAAGGTTCGCGCAGCATTGTTTATAAAGGGGTACGCTATGATTTTGTGAATGGCAAGCCCGTCACGTTTGCGACCATCAGTTTATTTTTTGATTTTTTGACGGATATCCGGGATTTTTTCATTGCGCTGTATCGATCGCCGCGCTTGACGGAGGAGGCTCATATTCCGGATAATGTCCTATGAAAAGGGATGAACAGGAGGAACATATGCCGAAAGCATTGATTACCGGGATCAACGGGCAGGACGGGTCGTATTTGGCGGAATTGCTGTTGGCGAAAGGCTATGAAGTCCATGGGACCGTTCGCCGATCTTCCCTGGAAAGCCGGGAAAAATTGGTGAATATTGCCGCGATTGAAAAGAAAGTGTCGCTGCACCCGGTGATGTTGGACAATCATTTGTCGGTGTACAAGCTGATCCAGCAGGTGCAGCCGGATGAATGCTATCATTTGGCGGCCTCGAGCTTCGTCAGTTATTCTTTTGAGGATGAGGCCTCAATTATTGCGACAAATTTCAATTCAACCCATTATTTGCTGTCCTGCATCCGGGAGTTGACTCCACAGTGCCGGTTCTATTTCGCCGGTTCGAGTGAAATGATCGGCAATGCCGCCGCAGCGCCCCAGAATGAAACCACCCCCTTTCAGCCGCGTTCGATATACGGGATTTCCAAATTGGCGAGTTTTCATGTGGTTCGGGCGTATCGCGACTATCATGGCCTGTTTGCCTGCACGGGGATTACCTACAATCATGAGTCGGAACGGCGTGGGCGTGCGTTTGTGACGCGCAAGGTGACTTCGCAGGTGGCGAAAATCGCGTTGGGGATCGAAAACTGTCTGGAATTGGGGAATCTGGATGCAAGCCGCGATTGGGGGTATGCCCCCGAATATGTGGAAGCTATGTGGCTGATGCTTCAGAATCCGGCCGGACCGCGCGATTATGTGATCGCGACCGGGAAATTGCATTCGGTTCGGGATTTGCTGCAAGTTGCTTTTTCGTCGGTGGGATTGGATTATACTCAATATGTGAAGGTCAATGAGGAATTCTTCCGTCCGGGCGAGACGGTTCCGCTCGTTGGGGATGCTTCCAAAATCCGTCGCGAACTGGGATGGCAACCGCGTATCTCCTTTACCGAGATGATTCACCGGATGGTGGAGCATGATCGGCAGAGCATCGCAGTCTCGTCTCCCGGTGGATTTTCCCGGGCGGATACGATACAATAAAATGAATATTGTTGCAGACTTGACCCCGTTTCGCTGCGAGAAGCCGCCGGAGGAGGCGGCGCTCGTAACGCTGGAATTGATAAAGGCATTGAAGTCGACTCCCCGCGTGCGGCTCATGCTGTTGACGGCTGACTGGAATGATGCCGAATTGCGTCGGCGAATCGGGACGGATCGATGCGTGTTCGTCAATGTTTACGGCGCTTGGCATAAGCGCAATCCGGCGGGCGGATTGGAGGTGCCGCAGGACAGAAGGCGGTGGCGGCGATTGTGGCTGGAAATCGGCTATGGCAAACCGGAGTTGCTGTTTTGCCCCTTTGGCGTCATTGTCTATCAGCCCTCGGCTATTCCTACGGTTTGCACGGTTCAGGATACCCGGCATCTGGTGTATCCGCAGTTTTTCGATTCGTCGGAATTGGCTTACCGCAATCAGCTGTTTGACGATGTTTGCCGGAATTCGGCGGCCGTTGTTTGCACTTCGGCGTTTACGCAAAAGGTGTTTGCGGCGCAGTATCCATATCCGAAGGAACAGGTTTTCGTCGCGTATCAGCCCGTTCGGTCATGCCCGGATGCGGTTGGGGAGGACCGGACGCGGCAATTTCTCGAGGCGGCGGGATTGCCCGGCAAACAGTTTGCGTTTTATCCGTCAGGTTTTCTGCCGCACAAGAATCATCGGCTGCTATTAATGGCGTTTGCCGTATTCTGCCGACGGAACCCGGAGCTTGATTTGTCTTTGGTGTTGACCGGCAGTGAGCTGGCCGAAGCGCAGGATTTGCGCGAAGCGATGGCGACCATGGGGATTGCTGATCGGGTGTACGCCACGGGTCCGGTCGATGACGGGATGCGGGCGGCGTTATACCGGCATTGCAGTTTTGTCATATATCCCAGCTTGTACGAAGACGCCGCTCCCGAAGCGCTGGCGGCGCTGCAATTCGGCAAGCCGCTTTTGTGCAGTGACCGGGCCGGTTTGCCTGAATACGCTGGCGAGGCCGCTTTGTATTTTGATCCGCGAATCGCCGGGGAATTGGCGGTGGCCATGCAACGAATCATGACGGATGACCGGCTGTCGGGCGAGTTGCAGCGCCAAGGGGCGCTGCAGGCGCAAAAGTTCGGAGCTGCCGGAATGGCCCGCCAATATGCGGAGATTTTTCATTCAGTGATGGAAAAATAGTTGGCTTCCGGGCTAATCAAGGGAAGGATGCCGGCAATGAAACTGAGCATTATTACACCGTCCTATAACCAGGGGCGGTTTATTGCGGATACGATTGAGAGTGTTTTGTCCCAGGAGATTCATGATTTGGAATACTGGGTGATCGACGGCGGCAGTACGGATGAAACCCTGCAAGTTCTCCGGCGGTTCGAGGGGCGGATTCATTGGGTATCCGAACCCGACGCGGGCCAGACGGACGCAGTCAATAAGGGAATCCGCCGTTCGGCCGGCGAGATTATCGGCTGGCTGAATTCCGATGATATCTATTATCCGGGCGCCTTGGCGACGGTCGCCGATTTTTTTCTCCGGCATCCCGAAGCGGAGATTATATACGGGGATGCGGATCATATCGATGAACAGGGACAAGTCTTGTCGGCTTACCCTACGGAAGACTGGAATTATGAACGCTTGCTTGAGACCTGCTTTGTTTGTCAGCCGGCAGTTTTTTTTCGCCGGAGTTTAGTGGAGAAACTGGGGCTATTGAATACCAGTTTGAATTATTGCATGGATTACGAGTATTGGCTGCGTGCCGGACGTATAGCGCCAATGGTGCATGTGCCGATACGGCTGGCCGGTTCGCGCCTGTATCCGGATACGAAGACGTTGGGGAGCCGGCGCAAGGTTCACCAAGAAATTTTGACCATGGTGTGTGCTTTTCACAGCGGATTTCCCTTGCGATGGGCTTCCAACCTGGGACATGTGATTGCGGAAGAAAAGGGGCTGCGCCGTGATACGGCTTTTCAGGAATTGCGATTTTGTACGCGGGTTTGGCTGACAATCGTGACCGAAAAGCTTCGTCATGGGTTTTCGTTGGATCGCGAGGATTGGAAATTGATGAAGCAATGGCTGGCGCATGTGATCCGCTGCCGGCGACAGGGAGGCAATGGATGAGAATCGGGTTTGACGTGAGTCAGACTGGGGAAGATAAGGCGGGTTGCGGTTTCTTCGCCGACCAGTTGATCCGGGCATTGGCGGAAGAGGATTCGGAAAATGAATATAGGCTTTATCCGACTTTTTATGGGTACCGGTCGTTTCTTTTTGAGCAGGCAACGCGGATCGAAAAGCCCAATTTCGCGACGATGTTTGGACAGTGGCCGTTCGAAGCGCAATGCCTCTGGTGGGATACGGTACAGGACCGGATGGAAGCATTGGGCGCTCCGGATATTATTCACGCCAACAATTACTCTTGTCCGCGGGATGTGCCGGCCAAGGCGGTATTTACCGTTTATGATCTGGCAGTTTTAGAAGTTCCCCAATATACAACGGAAGAAAATCGCCTGGTTTGTTTTCAGGGATTATTTGATGCGGCGATGCGAGCGGATCATTTGATCATGATTTCGGAAGCGACGCGACAGGCGTTCATTCGCCATTTTCCGCACTACCCCGAGGATCGGATGACCGTCATTCATCTGGGAAATCGTCCCACCATCGTTCCCCGGCCGGCGGCGGACTGCCGCGACTATCTGGCCGAACTGGGGGTTTCCCGGGAAGGCTTTTGGCTCGGTGTCGGCACTGTTGAGCCGCGAAAAAATTACCGGCTGCTGATTGACGCCTACAAGGCAGTTGTAAATCGCGGGGAGGATGAACGGCCCCTTTTAATTGCCGGCGGCAAGGGCTGGCTGGAATCGGACATCGGCAACTTTGTTCATGCCAATGGGTTGGCGGATAAAGTCAGATTTCTCGGCTATGTGACGGATGAGCAACTCTCGATGCTGTATTCCAGTTGTTTCGCTTTTGTATATCCCAGCTTTTACGAAGGGTTTGGGCTGCCGGTGTTGGAAGCTATGTCGTGCGGCGCTGCGGTCATTTGCAGCAATTCAACCAGTTTGCCGGAGGTGGCCGGCGATGCGGCCTTGCTGATTGATCCGAAGTCCTCCTGTTCCTTGCAGCAGGCAATGCAGGAATTGCTTCATTCCCGGGAGAGCGTTCACCGGCTTCGAAAGGCCGGTGCATCGCAAGCCGCAAAATTCAGTTGGCGAAAGGCCGCTGGGGAAACATTGCAGGTTTATGGGAAAGTCATAGAATATCCCAAGTATTCACAGGTAAAATAATACGGCGCACCAAGTGCGCTGTTTGCTGGAGAACGAATCAGAATGCATCAAAACGACACGATCAGGATTTCGATTATTACACCTTCGTTCAATCAGGGCCAGTTCATCGAACGGACCATCCAAAGCGTTTTGTCGCAGGATGTGAAGGGGATGGAGTACTGGGTGGTCGACGGCGGCAGTACGGATGAAACTTTGCAGGTTCTTCAAAGGTTTGAAGACCGCCTCCAATGGGTGTCCGAACCAGACAAGGGGCAAACGGATGCGCTGAACAAAGGAATCCTGCGTTCGGCCGGCGAGATCATCGGTTGGCTGAATTCGGATGATATCTATTATCCGGAGGCTTTGCCCCGAATCTTGCGTTTTTTTGACGAGCATCCCGAGGTGAATGTTGTCTATGGCAAGGCGCATCATATTGATGAGGATGATGGGATTATCGCGGCGTATCCGACACAGGAGTGGGATTATGACGCACTCCTGAAGGACTGTTTCATTTGTCAGCCGGCGCTTTTTTTTCGCCGGAATATTATCGAACGCTATGGGCTGTTTGATGAGACGCTTCAATACTGCATGGATTATGAATATTGGCTGAGAGTGGGCGTGAAGGAGCCGTTTTGCCACTATCCGGAATTTTTGGCGGGTTCCCGTCTGTATGAGCAGAATAAGACGTTGGGATGCCGTCGCCAAGTTCGGGAAGAGATTTTGGAGATGATTTATCAAAAAACGGGAACGTTATCGATGCGCTGGGCCATTATTCTCGGCAGCTATTTGGCGGAACAGGAGAATTTGTTTCCCGGTGGCATCCGAAGCGGAGTTCGTTATGCGCGTGCTGTATATCGGACGGTCGCCGGGGAAGCGCACCGCCGGGGGAAAACGCTGACGCAACAGCAAAAGCTGGCGTTCGGCCGCTGGTGGTGCGGAGTCTTTCTGCGGGCGGTCGGGCAACAATGCCGGCGTATTATTTAGACGAAAGTGGTAGAATATGATCAGTATTTGCGGACCTGAAGAGAAGCGGGGAGTGGTCAAACCAAGATGAAGATTTGTTATATTGACCACTCGTTTCATCAGAAGACGTTATCGACGCAGTTTGTCGCGGACATTCTGCGCAAGCACGGTCACGAAGTCGATTTCTATTGGGATGATTCATGGCAAGGCGGCAAATCGGTATGCATTGACGATTTGATTGGCGCATACGATACGTTCGTCTTCTTTCAGCTGGCGGCCCGGTCTTCCAAACCGTATTATAAGCTGCCGATCAATATTACTTTTATTCCGATGCTCGATTCCTACGGCAATGAGTATTCCTTGCACCATCATCGAATGATGTGGAAACAGTTTGCCGGCGTAAAAGTTCTTAATTTTTCCAAGGCATTGCATTGCGCGGCAGCAAGTCACGGTTTGGCGAGCAAATATTTCAAGTATTTTCCTGATCCGTCCCAATATGAAACTTGTGAAACGGGAGAACCCTTGAAGGGCTTTTTGTGGCAACGTCATCCCGAGGCAATCAATTGGCATGTTGTCAAAAAAATTGCGGCGGCGACACACTTTGGCTCATTTCACCTGCATATGCCGGTCGACCCTTTTCATGCCCAGGTGTACCCGGATCAGGCAGATATCGATCGGTACGGGATCACGGTCACGGATTGGTTCAAAGAGCGGGATGATTATTATTCGCGGGTTCAGGCTTGTCAGGTATATTTTGCCCCGCGCCCTTCGGAAGGGATCGGCATGTCGTTCCTGGAAGCGATGGCGATGGGAAAGTGTGTGGTGACTCCCGACTGCGGAACCATGAACGAGTATATCGTCGATCGAGTCAATGGGTTGCTGTATGATTTGTCGGAGCCGCGAGCCCTCGATTTTTCCCGCGCTGCGGAGATCGGCAAAATGGCCCGGTATAGCGTCGAAACCGGGTTTGATGAGTGGCGGCGGCGGGAAGCCGAATTGGTGGACTATATCGTGACCCCCAGGGACATTGTGTATCGACAGTTATATACGGTCAATATCGATTATTCGGAACTGGCGGCGGCGCAGCCTCTGGCGGGATCGCTGGCGGCCAAGTGCCGATTGCGGTTGGTCAAGTTCAAGCAAAGAGTCGGCAAAAGCCGCTTGCGGCCGTGGCTGAACCCTGTCTGGCAGAGAATAAAAAAAGTGCGGGGAAAGATGAAAGAGCGATGAGCAGCCCATTGCCAACGGACAATATGCCGCTTGTGACGATTATTACTGCATCGCTCAATAGCGCCCGAACGTTGGAGCGGACGATTCAGAGCGTATTGGCGCAGACCTACCCCAACGTCGAATATATTTTGTTGGATGGCGGTTCCACCGACGGAACGCGTTTGATCATTGAAAAGTATGCAACCCGTCTGGCCGATTGGTCGAGTGAGCCGGATCGTGGAATTTCGGATGCGTTTAACAAGGGCTTGGCCAAAGCTTCCGGTGAGTATATCGGAATCTTGAATTCCGACGATGTGTATATGCCGGAAACAGTGCGGAAAATCGTCTGCGCTTTTGGCGAACATCCGGAAGCCGGGTTTGTGTTCGGCGACCAGTTGTTTATGGATGAACAGGGACGGGTTTTGTTTTGCCAACAGGGCGACCCCGGCTATCAAGGCAAAATCAGGACGGGAATGCCGTCCATTCCGCACCCGACCACATTTGTGCGGCGTGAAGTCTATCAAAAATACGGAGCCTTTGCGTTGGAATACAAAACAGCCATGGATTATGAACTGTTGTACCGGTTTCACCTGGCTGGGGTTTCGGGGTGCTATGTTCCAAAAATCCTTGCGGCAATGCAAGTGGGCGGCGAATCGGATCGCCGGTTTTGGCGGGCCTATTCGGAAGTGCGGGATATTTCGATACGCTATGGGCTCAGTCCGTTACATGCAAGACTGCTTTTTTGGGGACGGGTAGTCAAGACTTTTTGGCGGCGAAAGTTGGAACGACTGGGTTGTGATGGCTTGGTGCGGGCTTTTCGCCAACGGTTTAGCAGCAGGTATTTTTATGAGTGAGCCAAGGGTGCACCGAATCGCCATAGATTGCCGGATGTGGGAAGCGTCGGGCATCGGGACGTATCTGCAAAACTTGGCGCCGCGGGTGATACGGCGAATGCCGGCGACACAATTTGCGTTGCTCGGGAATGCGCCTTCGCTGGCGGATTTGCGGACGGACAATGTATCGGTGCGGCCGTTGACGGCGCCGATTTATTCCGTGCAGGAACAGTGGGCAGTGCCGCGGGCGGTTCCGGGGGGCACTGAATTGTTGTGGACGCCGCATTACAATTTGCCGTTGTTTTCACCGTGCCCGGTGGTGGTGACGATTCATGATATCTTGCATCTGGCGATGCCGGAGTTGTTTCCCGGCTGGCCCAAACAGCTGTATGCAGCGGTCATGTTTCGCGCGGCGATGCGAAAAGCCGGAGCGATCCTGACCGTGTCCCGCTTTACCGCCGAGGAGTTGTCGAGGCTGCTGGGCCGATGGGTGGCGCGGGAGCGCATTCATATTGTGCCCAATGGCGTGGACGAGAGTTGGTTTGACATCTTGTCCGGACCCCGGCCGCAGGAGCGGGAGTATCTCCTGTACGTCGGCAATGTCAAGCCGCATAAGAATCTGCGCCGGCTGACGGAGGCCTTCGCACGGATCAAGGACAGCATGGCCGTGGACCTGGTGATCGTGGGGGAACGAGAGGGCTTTTTGACCGGCGACACCGAATTGGCGGCGGCAACGAAACATTTGGGCGACCGCGTGCATTTCACCGGGCGGGTGGAGTTGGCGGAGCTGCGGCAGTACTATCGGCATGCCGGCGCGCTGGTATTGCCGTCGCTGTACGAAGGATTCGGCCTGACCGCGCTGGAGGCCATGGCGGCCGGTTGCCCGGTCGCGGTTTCCCGGGCGGCATCCTTGCCGGAGGTCTGCGGTGATGCGGCCCTGTATTTTGACCCTGCGGACACAGAGGATTTGGCGGCTGCGCTGCGCCGGCTGATTGGGGACAAGCATTTGCGCGGCGAGCTGACATTCAAGGGAAAACAACGGGCGCGTGAATTTTCCTGGGAGCGGGCTGCGGATCAGACTGCCGAAGTGATCCGGAATGTTATGCAAAGGCGGGATGAACCTTGAAGGTTGCAATCGTTCATGATTGGCTGGTGACTTCCGCCGGGGCCGAACGGGTTTTGGCGGAAATTGCGGCGTTGTATCCATCAGCCGATGTATTTACGGTGGTGGACTTTCTGCCGGAACGGGATCGGAACTTTTTGGCCGGGCATAGAATCCAGACGACGTTCGTGCAGCATTTGCCGTTGGCCAGGAAACGTTATCGTTCCTACCTGCCGTTGATGCCGTGGGCGGTGGAGCGGTTCGACCTATCTGGGTATGATCTGATTCTTTCATCGTCGCATGCCGTAGCGAAGGGCGTGGTGACCCGACCCGATCAATTACACGTCTGCTATTGCCATTCACCGATGCGGTATGCCTGGGACATGCGGGAGGAGTATTTGCGGGAAGCCGGGATCGCCGGCGGGATCAAAGGCCGGTTGGCCCGGTTTTTGCTGGAGCGACTGCGTCGGTGGGATCTGGCGAATTCCCGGCGAGTGAATTGCTTTATCGCCAACTCCGGTTTTATTGCCGAAAGAATTCGCCATTCCTACGGGCGGGACGCGATAGTGGCGTATCCGCCGGTGGACACGGAGTATTTTACCCCGGAGGGCAAGCGGAAAAAATTTTTTCTGGCAGCGTCGCGAATGGTCCCGTACAAGAGAATGAATTTGATTGTGCAGGCGTTTTCGCGCATGCCATCCCGCCGGCTGGTGGTGATCGGCGATGGGCCGCAGTATGAAACGACGCGCCGGGGTGCTGGGGCGAATGTGGAGTTTTTGGGCTTTCAGCCGCGAACGGTTCTGAGGGATTATTTGCGCCGGGCGCAGGCGCTGGTGTTCGCCGCCAAAGAGGATTTCGGCATTCTGCCGGTGGAGGCGCAAGCCTGCGGGACGCCGGTCGTCGCTTATGGCGCCGGCGGGGCGTTGGAAACGGTACGGGGGTTGGGCTGCGATGGCGTAGAGAGGCCGACGGGCCTTTTTTTCGAAACACAGTCGGCGGAATCCATCATCGCGGCAGTGGAATATTTCGAGGCGAATGCCGCGAAGTTTCAGCCGGAGGACTGCCGGAACAATGCGCTGCGGTTTGCGCCGGAGCGGTTCCGGCAGGAGTATAAGCGAGTGGTGGAGGCCACTGTCGGCGCGTTGATCTGAACAAATGGCTGAAAAATGGGAAATGAAAAGAGGCGCATTATGACTGATAATCAACAAAGTGGTTGGGCGAAAGCTTTCAAGGCGTACGATATCCGGGGCCGGGTACCGTCGGAATTAAACCCGGAAATGGCGTACCGGCTGGGACGGGCTTTCGCCGAACAATTGCAGGCGAAGAAGGTCGTGGTGGGCCGGGATGTCCGGCTGTCCAGCGCGGAGTTGGCGGTTGCTGTGGGCAAGGGGCTGATGGAAGCGGGCTGCGATGTGCTGGACATCGGGTTGGGCGGGACGGAGATGGTATATTTCGCGACTTCCCATCTGCGGGCCGATGGCGGGATCATGGTGACGGCCAGTCACAATCCGCTCGACTACAACGGGATGAAGCTGGTACGGCGGGAGTCGCGGCCGATCAGCGGCGATAGCGGGTTGCACGCGATCCGCGACGCAGTGTGCGATGGACGCAATTGGGGTCCGGCCGCCGCACCTGGGACAACGCAAGCCGTCGATGTGCTGCCGGCGTATGTTGAGCATCTGCTGTCCTATATTGAGGTTACACGGATGAAACCGCTGAAAGTGGTCATGGACGCCGGTAACGGCGGCGCCGGACTGGTGCTGCGGGAGCTGGCGAAACGATTGCCGTTGACGCTGATTCCGGTGCGGTTTGAGCCGGATGGAAATTTCCCGCAAGGGATCCCCAATCCGTTATTGCCGGAGAACCGATCTCTCACGGCCGAAACCGTGCGGAAAACCGGTGCGGATCTCGGGATCGCCTGGGACGGGGATTTCGACCGTTGCTTTTTCTTCGACGAAACGGGCGAGTTTATCGAGGGCTACTATGTGGTGGGACTGCTGGCAGCGGCGTTTCTGCAGAAGACGCCAGGGGCGAAGATCATCCACGATCCGCGACTGATTTGGAACACGCGGGACATTGTCAAAACGGCCGGCGGCATGGCGATCCAGAGCAAGACCGGGCACGCGTTCATCAAGGAACGAATGCGGGCCGAGGATGCGGTGTATGGTGGCGAGATGTCGGCGCATCACTATTTCCGGGATTTCTTCTATTGCGACAGCGGGATGATTCCCTGGCTGCTGGTGCTGGAGCTGATGAGCCGTTCCGGCAAGAAACTGTCGGAGCTGGTGGATGAGCGGATGCGGTTGTACCCCTGCAGCGGCGAAATCAACCGGGAACTGGCCGCTGCTGCGGTGGCGATCCGGCGGGTGGAGGAAAAATATCTGCCGCAGGCCATTGGCGTGGACCGGACGGACGGAGTGAGCCTCGAGTTCGCAACGTGGCGGTTTAATCTGCGTAGTTCCAATACGGAACCGGTGGTGCGGCTGAATGTGGAGACGCGGGGCGATGCGGCGCTGATGCGGGAAAAGACGACGGAAATATTGGTTTTGCTGGATCAGTAAATCATGATTTACCTGCTGAAGTTTTTCTATTCCTGGTTGCTGCCGCCGGCCTGCTTCGTCGTGGCGCTGGCCTGGCTGGGCTGGCGGCTGTGGCGGCGATCACGCCGGCTGGCCGGCGTGGCCTGGGCCGTGGCGTTATTGCTGTATGCGGCAGCGGTGCCGCCGGTGTCGGAGTGGCTGCTGCGTGGGTTGGAGTACCGGATTCCGCCGGCGGCGGTGGCCGGGTCGGACGTGATCGTGGTGCTGGGCGGCGGGACGGTGAAGGATGTGCCGACGCCGGCAGGGTGGAGCGGCCAGTTGCACGATGCGGCGGCGCAACGCCTGCTGGCGGCGTATGCGTTGCACCGGCAGACCGGATTGCCGCTATTGGTTTCCGGCGGCGAGGTGTTCGCGGAGTATGGCCGGGAAGCGTTGATCATGCGGGATATCCTGGTGAGTTTCGGCATGTCGCCGGCCAAGATCATTCTGGAGGACCGCAGCCTGAATACGACGGAGAATGCGCGGTTTACCGCGCCGATTTTGCGGGAACGGGGCTGGCGACATCCTTTGCTGGTCACGTCGGCATTTCACATGCCGCGTTCGGTTGCGGAGTTTCAGCGGGCCGGCATCGGCGTGGCTCCCTATCCGGCGGGGTTTTACACCAGTCGCCGCTATCACGGGACGTTGCTGGATGTGGTTCCGTCGGGTTCGGCGCTACGGGGAACATCGATTGCGTTGAAGGAATACCTGGGCTTGGCTGCGCTGGCGGTGCGATAGATCGAAACCGGAAGAGGGGGGAACCCTCTTTTTTTTTGTGTAGAATGGCAGGAAAAGAGGGAGAGCGGTTCGAACCTATTCTTAGCAGAATCTTGGAATTTTGGGGGATGATATACGCATGCGGGTCAAACGATGGCTGGATCGGATTTCGTTATCAGTATTGTTGGGGCTGTGTCTGATCTGGACATCGGTAACGGCCTTTGCCGCGCCGCCGGATTACAACTGGTACATCCGGATGATCCGGGCCGACGAGGCCTGGGCGGCGGGCTGGACCGGCAAAGGGGTGGCCGTGGGGGTACTGGATTCCGGCGTGGATACGACGCATCCGGGGTTCGGCAATCGTCTGACGGCGCAGGACTTCCTGGACCGGACCGGATTTTACTACAATCCGGTGGACCGGAATACTCCCTATGATCCCTGGAACATTTACCAAACCGGCGGCTCTTACTATCTGTCGGCCGGCGGTCACGGCACGGCGGTCGCCGGACTGATCGGCGGCTATCTGGCGACGCCGCTGGCGGATGGCACCAGCTGGACCTACAAAGGGATCGCCTACGAGAGCCTGCTGAAAGTCGGTTCCATTCGTGACAACCCGCAATCGACCGCTTCCGGCTATCCATACAGCGGCTTCACCATGAATGACGAAGTGCTGGGCACGACGGGCGGGCCCGTCGATTGGCTGCTGGCCCGGAACGTACGGGTGATCAACAACAGCTGGGGGACGTCGACGCGGATCACGGACTATAACCTGACGGATAAGAATCCGGTGACGCTGAGGGATCTGAGTCAAACCACGCTGGACGGCTGGCGCAAGGCGGTGGAACGCAATGTGCTGGTCGTATTCTCGGCCGGCAACGACGGCAGCAGTCCGCTCAACTACTCGCAGCCGAGCCTGGAGGGCGGTCTGCCCTATCTGTACCCGGAACTGCGCAAGTCTTGGATCAACGCGGTGGCGGTCAGCAGCAACGGTGTGAAATCCTCTTATTCCCAGCCGGCGGGCGTGGCGGCGGCCTGGACGCTGTCGGCCCCGGGCGGCGAATGGGCGACGAACGGATCGGTCCCGCACGATCTGACGGGCGTGATCGCGTTCCGGTCACGCAACATGAACGCGTTGAACGGGTTGCCGTTCAGTCTGACGGAATATAACTTGGAGGGCGACGACTTCCAACTGCCGGACGGTACGGTGGCGGACGAGAATTCCCGGCTCAAGCAGTTCCTGGGAACGTCGGCGGCCGCGCCGATCATTTCGGCCGGAGCGGCGCTGGTGATGCAGGCGCATCCGGACTACACGGCCCAGATGGTGGCGCAGACACTATTCACCACGGCCAATCATTCCGGGGCTTACGCCGATACGACGATGTATGGCTGGGGCATGATGGATCTGGCCGAAGCGGTGCAGGGGCCGCGTTACCTCCGCAAAGCGCTGCTGCTGGGATTGAATCCGGACTACACGAAGGGGCAGCTGGTGGCCGAGGTGGCGGCGGGAGCCTCACCGAGCTTCGACAACGACCTGACAGGTGATGGCGGTCTGGTGAAAAAAGGCACCGGTTCGCTGACCCTCACCGGCGATAACGATTACACCGGCGATACGGACATTCTGGCCGGTACGCTGTATGTGGACGGGTCGCTGACCGGCTCGGCGATCAACCTGAACAGCGGCGCCTTTTTGGGCGGACATGGCACGCTGACGCTGACGGACGGGCTGATGATCGGCAGCGGGGCGACCCTGGCGCCGGGGCATTCGCCGACGACCATGACGGTGAACGGGACGGTGACCCAGGCCGGCGGCAGCAATCTGCAGGTGGACTTGGCCGGCCATCGTTACAACAGCATGCTGGCGGTCACTGGAACGGGCAATCAGTATGTTTTGTCCGCGACGGCCGGCGGGGTGACGCTCGTGCCGCAGTTGTGGAACGGTTATGCGCCGGCGCTGGGCGATGCCTGGACGCTGGCGACGGCCGAAGGCGGCGTGGTCGGAACTTTTTCCGCACTCTCGCTGCCGGCGGCGTATCCGGCGGGGATGTCGCTCGATGTGTTGTATGGCGCGAACTCGATCGTTTCCTATGCCACGCCGGCGGATTATCGGCAGGTGGTGGCGCTGGGCTGGAACTGGAACCCCAATCAGAGCCAGGTGGCGGCGCTTTGGCAGGTGGATCGGCCGGCAAAGCTGGCGGCGCTGACGGCGGACGAGAATCTGGTGTACGGGACATTGTACACGTTGACCGGCGCCGGGCTGCGGGCGGCGGCCGGCCAGATGAGCGGCCAGCTGATCGCCGACAGCCAGTCCGGTTCGCTGGAGCTGCTGCGGGGAACCAACCGGAATTTGGCGTCGATGCTGCATGAGGAGCCGGCGACGGATCACGTCCAGGTCCGGCAGTTTCGCCAATGGGGCCGGACAGGCACCTACGCGGTGGCCGGCCGGGATGTCCAGGGCAACGGGACGATCGTGAATGTGGAATTTATGAACAAGCCGCAGGTTCGGGCGGGCATCGGCTTCGCGACCTTGAAAGGCAGCACGGTGAGCCTGAGCGGGCCCGGCGTGTCGACGCTGGAGCAGACCGGCGGCCATGTCTATGCCCAATACCGGCCGGGTAAGTTTTTTGTGGACGGCCAGTTGGGCGTCGGCCGGACAAACGGCCGGCATGACCGGCAGCTGACGGCCTGGGGGATGAACGCCAGCGGCAGCGCTGGCGGCCAGCACTGGTTCGGCCGGCTGGCGGTGGGACAGGACCAGGTTCAGGCCCAAGGCCGCCAGGAATGGTCGCTGGCGCTGCTGGGCGAGCGGGTGGCCCGCGACGGTTTTCACGAAACCGGCGACGAGCTGCTGCGGGTATCGGCCGCGGCGGCACAGGATTCCCGCCTGGCGGCGGAACTTTCCTACGGACGGAGTTTTGCCGGCGGCGCGAAGACGGGCCGGGGATTCCGGCGGAACTACAGCTACCGGGTCGGCGTGCTGCACGAACTGCGGAACACGGACACGACGGCGGATTTGACCTGGGGTGGCAGTCCGCTGCGCATCGTCAGCCAGAAGGCTGGCGCCGACGCGGTGCAGGCCGAGCTGGCGGCCAGCTGGGAAACGGCGGGCGGCTGGAAGCTGAGCGCCGGTCTGCAGGGCGAATGGCGGCGGTTCGGCTCGAACTTCGGCGTCAACGCGGCACTTAGCTACAGTTGGTGAGCCGGTCTAACCGGCAGGATATTGAAATCACCATGCAGAATTATTTCTACACAGTGATTCTTTGCGATGATCGCGGGGTGGCAGGATGAAGATGCGGGTCTGGCGATGGCTGTTGACGCTGTGTTTCGTGCTGCTGGTGTGGCAGCCGGTGGCATCGGCTGCCCAGTGGTACACGTTGCGGGTGGACAAGGGCAACCATCCGCCCCAACCGGTCATGGACGAAGTCTACCTGTCCATCCGGACGACCGGGGATCTGTTCACACGATATAAGCTGATTTTGCCGGAAATCGTCACGATCCGGGTCACGACGACCGCCGATTCCTACGCGCGGGCTCTGTCCTACTACCTGAAGGCCTCGCCGGACCAAGCCGCGCAGTTGGCGAAATTGTCGGCCGGGGTCAGTACCCATGCCTATCCGCTGGTGATTCTCAACGGTCAGTATGCGAACCAGTTCGTTTCCACGCTGCCGCACGAGATGTTTCATCAGGCGCAGCGGCAACTGGCGACGATCAACACGCCGACTTGGCTCACGGAAGGATCGGCCGAGTTGTTCGAAAAGCTGGCGCTGCACCAGGCGAATCGCGGTGTCTACAGCCAGTACATTCGCGGCGTGAAGCAGCGGCTGCGGCAGGCGGGAATCCTGCCCAGCGTCCGGCAGGTGGTGTCGAACTGGGACGCGCTGTTCAAGCAGGGCCAGGGCGGCGTCATTTACAACATGGCCACGTTGATGGTGTGGTATCTGGCCGACCAGCAGGGTTTCGAAGGAGTCGTTTACTTTTATCAGCTGATCCATCAGGGACTGGCGGTCGATGAAGCTTTCCTGAATGCGTTTCATGTGACTCCGTCGCTGTTTTACCAGGACTTCGAGGCGAAATTGCCGCAGTTGTTGCAGTTTTGACACGGGAGGGTTCGTGAATGGGGAGCAGGAGCAGATGTTGGGCGGTGCTGGTGTTTTGCCTGTGCTGGTTCACCGCGTCGGCGGCCGAAGCGGTCGGTTTGGCAATCGGCATCCGGCCGATCTACGCGGATGACAAGGAGCGCCTGAAGTTGCCGGATACCGCCGGCTGCGTGGTCGTGGTGGTTCAGAAGGGTGGACTCGGCGATTTGACCGGTTTGAAGATCGGCGATGTCATCAAGACATTTAACGGCGAGCCGGTGCTGAACGTCCCCTCTTTCATGCAACAGGCGCAGCGGGCGCCGACGCTGCAGAACATCGGCATCTGGCGCGATGGCCAGGCTCAGACCTTGGTGGGGCAGGGCAGCAGCGGGACGGCGACGCCGGGCGGCACGGGAATGGCGATGCCGGAACGGGCGCAGCCGCTGGACGGGTTCCTGGGCATCGGCTGGACGACGCCGATCGACCAGGCCAAACAGCAGATCCAGTCGCGCGGGTTTACCGTTGCTTCCGCCGGCGGGTCGCCGCAGGAAAACTATACGGCGGCATACAAGGGAACCTTTGCCGGGCGGCCGGCGGAGGTGGCCTTCAGTTTTTACCAGGGCCAGTTTTACCTGGGCACGGCGTTTGTCCGTTCGCCGGTGGATGATACTCTGAAGAACTTTGAGGCGATCATGGCGGATATCGCCGAAAAATACGGACCGGCAAACCGCCGCACCGGCAAGTATCTCGATCAGAAGACGGTCTGGCTGTTCCCGGCGGGGGACAATCCGCCCAACAGCATCGTGCTGGAGATTCAGCGGATTTCCAACGCCCCGGCCGGCGCCTTTTTCATCCGGGTCGAGTATGCCTACGGCGTGCTCCAGAAAGCCTGGAACGACAAGAAAAAGACCACGACCAAAAAGGATCTGTAGGAAGAAAAAAGTCCCGGCATTCGTACCGGGACTTTTCAGCATTTTTTGGCGATTTCGCGGGCGGCCGCGACGACCTCGTCCGGGTCGATGTGCAGCAGGCAGGTGAAGCGGGGACACTTTTCCTTCACGCAGGCGCCGGCGCATTCATAGCGGACCGGCCGGATGATGCGGTGGGCGTCGATGGCCGGCCGCCAGCGGGCGGGAATGTCGGAGCGGACCGGGAAGATGGATACGACGGGAACGCCGAGGGCGGCGGCCAGATGGCCGGTGCCGGTGTCCGGACAGATGAAGACATTCAGCCGCTCGATGAGGGCGGCGGTCTCGCGCAGAGTACTGGCGCCGGCGAAGTCGATCAGACGCGCGCTGGCGTCGGTCGGCAGCATGGCCTGGGCCCGGGCGGCCACCTGTGCAGTCAGGGGCTGCTCATTGGCGGTGCCGGTCAGGATGACATCGAAACCCTGCCCTAGCAAGCCGACGGCAATGTCCACGAAGCGGTCGAGCGGCCAGCGGGCTTCGTCGACGGCCAGCCCCTTGCAGATGTGCAGGCCGCAGCGGGGCCGCTTGCCGGCAAAGCCGAGTTCCTGCAGGCGGTTGCCAGCCCATTCTCTTTCTTCCGGGGTGGTGATGACGACCGGCAGCAGATCTGACGGAGCGGCGCAGCCGATGATGCGGGCATAGTCGAGCTGGCTGTCGGTCCAGTGGCTGGTGACATCGCCCTGCCGGGACCGGACTTTCACCGGATGGGTGAACAGAAAACTGTAGGTGAGACGGCCGCCCTGGCCGACCCGGACCGGGATGCCGGCCAGCCAGGTGAGCCAGGCGTGGCGGCTGACCGACCAGGGGATGAGCACGGCATCGAAATGCTCCGCCCGCAGAATCCGGGCGTTGTCCCGGAGCGGCGCGGCAGGGTCGAGATCGAGCCGGGCATCGACGAACGGGTGGTGGTCGAGCAGCGCGGCAAATTTTTGCTGCGCCCAGAAGGTGACGCGGCAGTCCGGGTTGCAGCGGTGCAGGGCTTCGGCCAGCACGGAGGACAGCAGCAGGTCGCCCATGCCGCCGTGGGTATGGATGATGAGGATATTGTGCGGGGGGCGGGAAGGTGGTCGCATGTTCCGATACTCCTCACTTCGAGCGTTTGCTTTGCTGGACATTGCGGAACGGCAAATTCCGGAAAAATTATATCATACGGCGGGCGGGTTTGCATTCCCGTGCGAGCGACTTTAATTATCTCGTGAATTACTTACTCATGAGTTACTAGAACAATGGAATTCACCCCTTGCGGCCTATTAGAAAACATGCGTGACAAAAAGTCGAACGACTTTATGTAATGTTAATCCAAAAAGTCGAACGACTTTTGTGATGTGCTGTGCTATAATGGAACCGAGCAACAGACCGGAGGGAGAAACGATGTTCCGACACGCCATTCATGACTTGATTCGCTGGAAAAACCGATCGGATCGTAAGCCGCTCATCATCCGCGGAGCCCGTCAAGTGGGAAAAACCTGGTTGATGCGGGAGTTCGGCCGAACGGAATATCACCGGTGCGCCTATATCAATTTTGACAACAATGCCCGCATGCAGGAGTTGTTCAACGGTGACCTGGATATCGAAAGGGTTGTGGCTGCGCTCCGCATCGAATCCGGCGTGGCGATTGACGTCCGCGACACGTTGCTGGTATTTGACGAGGTGCAGGAAGTGCCGCGAGCGTTGTCCGCACTGAAATATTTTTGCGAAAATGCGCCGCAATATCATATCGTGGCCGCTGGCAGCCTGCTCGGAGTGGCATTGCATCCGGGAACGTCGTTCCCTGTTGGCAAGGTGGAGTTTCTGGATTTGTCCCCGCTCGATTTCCGGGAATTTTTGTTGGCGACCGGCAATGAGTCTCTGGAGAAGCTTTTGACATCTTTGGATTTTTCGCTGATGAAGACGTTTAAGGGTAGATATATCGACCTTTTGAAGCAATACTGCTATGTGGGCGGGATGCCCGAGGCGGTGGCCCGGTTTGCCGAGACCCGGGAATATTCCTCCGTGCGGGATATTCAGCAAAGAATCCTGACCGCCTATGAGCAGGATTTTTCAAAGCATGCGCCAGCGGCGACGGTGTCCCGACTCCGGATGCTTTGGGCTTCTATTCCGGTCCAATTGGCCAAGGAGAACCGCAAGTTTGTTTATGGGCTGATCCGACAGGGGGCGCGGGCGCGGGAGTATGAACTGGCCATGCAGTGGCTGGTGGATTGCGGCCTGGTGATCAAGGTTGGACGTGTGGCCAAACCGGACATGCCCCTGACGGCGTACCAGGACTTCGACGCTTTCAAGCTGTTCGTTCTGGACGTGGGGCTGTTGTCGGCGCTGAGCGGGCTGGATGCCCGGTCCTTGCTCGAAGGGAGCAATATTTTCGAGGAGTTCAAGGGAACCCTGACAGAACAGTATGTGTTGCAGCAACTGGTGGCGACCGGCATCCGGCCGTATTACTGGTCGGCGGAGAAATCGACCGGGGAAATCGATTTTGTGTTTCAGCGAGGCGGCGACGTAGTGCCGTTAGAAGTGAAGGCCGCGGAGAATTTGCAGTCGAAGAGCCTGAAAAATTACTGTCTGAAATACCGCCCACGGGTTGCGTTGAGAAGTTCTTTGTCGGATTACCGGCGGGAAGAGTGGCTGACGAATGTGCCGCTTTACGCCATTCCGGTTTTGACGGAAATTTTGCAGAAACCTCCGGTGTGACGGCGCAAGATGATGCGTTTTTGCATTTTCTTGCAGGAATACAGCGCGGATTCACCGAAAATAAACATGTTTGAAGAGTCGTTCCTGTCCGTAGCGGACGATAGATTTACGCAGAGAGGACTTGAATCCCGATGAAAATCATTTTGTTGGCCGGCGGCGGCGGCACCCGCTTATTTCCCCTGTCGCGCACCCGGTTCCCCAAACAGTTTCTGAAGGTGACGGGCGATGATTCCTTGTTTGCCCAGACGGTGAAACGGTTCCTGGCGGTGACGCGGCCGCAGGATCTCGTGGTCATCACCAACCGGGCCTACGAGCACCTGGTGAAAGCGGAACTGGCGGCCTGCGGCGCCAAAGAGGCCAGCGTGGCCCTGGAGCCGGCGGGTCGCAACACGGCGCCGGCCATCGCCCTGGCGGCGGCGTTCTGCCGCGACAAGCTGGGAGCGGTGGAGTCGGAAGTGCTGTTCGTGACGCCGTGCGACCACGTGATCGAGCCGGTGGAAGCGTTCGCCGTCGGAGTGAAAGATGCGGTCCAGCTGGCGGAGACCGGTGCGATCGTGACCTTCGGGATTCGGCCGACCGGCCCGGAGACCGGTTATGGCTATATTCAGGCGGGGCGCGACCTGGATGGCGCGTTCGCCGTGGATTCCTTCCGCGAAAAACCGGACCGGGAGACAGCCGAGCGCTATGTCGCGGCCGGCAACTATTACTGGAATTCCGGCATGTTTGCCTTCACTCTGGGCCGGTTCTTGCAGGAACTGGCGGCGCAGCAGGCGGCGATCGCCGCCCTGGCGGCGCAGCCGTTGGAACAGGTGCTGGAACGGTTCGAAGAAATGCCGGACATCTCGATCGATTACGGGATCATGGAACAGGCGGCGAATGTGCGGGTGATTCCGCTGCCCGCCTACTGGAACGACATCGGTTCCTGGGACGCGATCTACGACGTGCTTGGCAAGGACGGAGACGGCAACGCGCTGCAGGGAGACTGTCTCAGCATCGACTGCAAGAATACGCTGATGTTGTCGAACCGGCATCTGGTGGCCGGAATCGGCCTGGACGACCTGCTGGTCGTGGAAACGGCCGATGCCATTCTGGTGGCAAAAAAAGGTGAATCGCAGAAGGTCAAGGATGTGGTGGCCAACCTGAAGGGGCGGGGCCGCCGCGAAGCGAGCGAGCATCTGACGGATTACCGGCCGTGGGGCCGCTACACGATTCTCGGCGAAGGGCCCGACTACAAGATCAAGCGGATCGTCGTGGAGCCGGGACAGGTGCTGAGTCTGCAAATGCATCACCACCGCAGCGAGCACTGGGTGGTGGTGAGCGGAACGGCGCTGGTGACGATCGGAGACCGTGAACAGATGGTGTGTGACAACGAAAGCGTATTTGTGCCCCAGACAGTGAAACATCGCCTTTCTAATCCCGGCAAGGTGCCGCTGGTGTTGATCGAGGTGCAGAGCGGCCGTTATCTGGGCGAAGACGACATCGTACGGTTCGAGGATGTCTACGGACGCAGCGGCCAGTGAACTTGGATTTCAGGGAGGTTTGACGCATGGGACGGATTAAATTCGGCACCGACGGTTGGCGGGGAGTTATCAGCGAGGACTATACGTTCGCCAACGTGCGGCTGGTGGCGGCGGGAATCGCCGAGTGGGTAAGGCGGCGCGAGGAACAGGGCAAAGGGATCGTGGTCGGTTACGACGCCCGGTTTTTGTCGGCGCGGTATGCGCAGGACTGCGCAGCGGTGCTGGCCGACGAGGGGATCAAGGTCTGGCTGGCCGATGAAATGCTGTCCAGCCCGGCGCTGACCTGGCAGGTGAAAGACCGGCAGGCGGCCGGCGGCGTGATGATTACGGCCAGCCACAATCCGCCGGAATATAATGGCCTGAAGTTCAAGGCGTCATTCGGCGGCTCGGCGCCGCCGGAGCTGGTGGCTGAGATCGAGTCTTGCGTCAGCCGCCTGGAAGCGGAGAAAGCGGTGGTGACCAAGGTGGCGCTGCCGCCGTCGGTGGAGAAGTTCACCGCCAAAGCCTCGTATCTGGACCATGTGCGTCGGTTGCTGAACCCGGATTTGCTCGAAAGTTTCAAAGAGAAGATCGTGTTCGACGTGATGCACGGTTCGGCGCAGGGCTACCCGACGGAGCTGGCGGCGACCTACGGGCTGAATCTCAGCGAGGTGCGCAACAGTTACAATCCGGTGTTCGGCGGTGTGAACCCCGAACCGATCGATAAGAACCTGGATGCGCTGCGGCAGGCGGTGCGGGAACAAAACGCCTGGATCGGCCTGGCCACCGACGGGGACGGCGACCGGATCGGCGCGATCGACGCCGACGGCCGCTACATCACACCCTACCAGATTTTTTGCCTGCTGATGAAATATCTGGTCGAGAAGCGCGGTCTGCGCGGCACGGTGGTGCAGACGCTGACCTTCTCGGAGCAGGTGAAGCGGCTGGCGGAAAAATACGGCCTGCCGATGCGGCAGACGCCGGTCGGCTTCAAGTATGTGGCCGAGCTGATGGTGAAGGAGGATGTCCTGATCGGCGGCGAGGAGTCCGGCGGCCTGTCGGTGAAGGGGTACATCCCGGAACGGGATGGCATCTTGCTCGGATTTTTGCTCATTGAGACGGCGGCGGCCTACGGCAAGACGTTGGGACAGTTGCTCGATGAGATGGCGGTGGAGCTGGGAACGTTTTTCTATGACCGGCGCGACCTGCATCTTGATATGGCCCGCAAGGAGCGGCTGATGGCGGCGCTGGAACAGAATGCGCCGACTGCGGTCGGCGGCAAGCCGGTGACGGCGGTGACGGTGGGCGACGGGACGAAGCTGGCGTTCGCCGATGGTTGGGTGATTTTCCGGGGATCCGGCACCGAACCGATCGTGCGGGTGTATTGCGAGGCGCAGAGCCGGGAAGCCGTGGACGAGATTCTGAAGGGAGCTGTGGATTATGCCGAACACGCGTAAAGTACGAATTGCGGTTATTCCGGCGGCGGGGCTGGGTACCCGGTTTTTGCCGGCGACCAAGGCGCAGCCGAAGGAAATGCTGCCGATCGTGGACAAACCTTGTATCCAGTACATCATCGAGGAAGCGATCGATTCCGGGATCGAGGATATCCTGATCATCACCGGCCGCAACAAGCGGGCGATCGAGGACCATTTCGACCGGGCGGTGGAGCTGGAACTGATGCTGAAGGCCCAGGGGAAATACGACCTGCTGGGGCTGGTGCAGGAGCTGTCGCGGGTGACGATCCACTATGTGCGGCAAAAGGAGCCGAAAGGACTGGGTCACGCCGTGCTGTGCGCGAAGCATTTCGTCGGCGACGAACCGTTCGCGGTGCTGCTCGGCGACGATATCATGGACGCCGAGGTGCCGGTGCTGAAGCAACTGATGGACGTATACGAGGATTGCGGCGGCTCGGTGCTGGGCGTGCAGGAAGTGCCGCGCGAGAAGGTGTCGAGCTACGGCGTGGTGAAGCCGGTACCGGTGAAGGACCGCCTGTGGCGGGCCGAAGACCTGGTGGAAAAGCCGCCGGTGGAGGAAGCACCGTCGCGGTTGGCGGTGCTGGGACGATACATCATTACGCCGGAGATCTTCGAGATCCTGGAGAAAACCGCGCCGGGGCGGGGCGGCGAGATCCAGCTGACGGACGCGCTGAAGAAGCTGTCCGAGCGGGAGCCGGTGTATGCCTACGAGTTCGAAGGCCGACGCTACGATTCTGGCGACAAGCAGGGCTTTCTGGAAGCGACGGTGGACTTCGCCCTCAAGCGTCCCGAGTTGCGCGATCAGTTTCTGCGTTATCTGATGAAGACGGTCGGCCGGGAAACCGGCGAATAAGAAGATGGGGGGCGCCCCATGCGGAGGAAGAACATGAATGTGTTGGTGACCGGCGGTGCCGGCTATATAGGTTCGCACGCGGTGCGTGAGCTGCTCGCGGCGGGGCACAAGGTCGTGGTGTACGACAGCCTGGTGAAGGGGCATCGCGGGGCTGTGCCGGACGGTGTGCCGTTCGTGAAGGCGGATATCCGCAATGCAGCGGTGCTGGCGGAGACGTTCGAGGTGTTCCCGGTCGACGCGGTGATGCATTTCGCGGCGGCCAGCGAGGTCGGCGAGTCGATGGTGAACCCGGCGAAGTATTATCAGGACAATGTGGCGGCGACGCTGTCGCTGCTGGAGTCGCTGAACAAGGCCAAGATCAGAAAGATCGTGTTTTCGTCGACGGCGGCGGTGTACGGCGAGCCGGAATCCTGCCCGATCCGCGAGGATGCGGTGCTGGCGCCGACCAATGTGTACGGGCGGACCAAGCTGATTATCGAAGGGATGCTGGCGGACTTCGCGATGGCCTACGGCTTTTCGTATGTGGCGCTGCGCTATTTCAACGCGGCGGGGGCGCTGCCGGCCGGCGGCGTGGGCGAGGACCATGCGCCGGAAAGCCATCTGATCCCGTTGATTTTGAAGACGGCGCTTGGCCAGCGGGAAGCGATCTCGGTGTACGGCACGGACTATGCGACGCCGGACGGGACCTGCATCCGGGATTACATCCATGTGACGGACCTGGCGACGGCCCATGTGCTGGCGCTGGAGCATTTGCTCGCCGGCGGCGGGCCGCGGACGTACAATCTCGGTTCGCAGACCGGCTTCTCGGTGCGGGAAGTGATTGACAAGGCGAAGGCGGTGACGGGGGTTGACTTTCCGGTGAAAGAGACGCCGCGCCGGGCCGGTGATCCGGCGGTGCTGGTGGCGTCGTCGGCGAAGTTCCAGGCGGATTTCCCCTGGCAACCGCGCTACAGCGATCTGGAGACGATCCTGCGCACGGCCTGGGACTGGCACCGCAGCCATCCAGAAGGGTACGGGAACTGAGAATCGGTTTTGGGCGGACTGGATCGGGGCATGAGATAAGCGGAGGTTAAGCGAAGCGTCGAAGCGTTCTCATCCTCGATCCAGTCCCGCCGCTCACCAGACGAACTAATGACAACACTGGAGGTGCGTTCGTATGTCGGACATGAAGTTGCAGCTGCCCAGCGGTTTCTCTTTTGATTATGAAAACCTGTTCGGCGACGGCAAAGTCACGGCTGCCGAGCTCGAAGCCCTCGCCGACCGGATCGCCGCCGCCCACCGGGCTGTCGAGCATATGCGCGCGACCGGTGAAGTGAACGCGCACCTGTCCAAGGACGGCACGCCGGAAAAAGTCTTGTTCACCCAACTGCCGCACGTCGAGCCGGGCCACCTTAACTCACCGGAATCCATCGCCCGCCTGAAGGCGTTCGGCGCGTCCCTGAAGGATAAAGTGGATGCGGTTGTTTCCTTTGGCATCGGCGGTTCCTACCTCGGCAATAAGGTGCTGTTCGACGTGCACTGCGGCGAGTTCTGGAACCTGCAAACGGCGGCGGAGCGCGACGGCTGGCCCAAACTTTATTTCTCGGGAAATAATCTGGACCCGCGGCGCACTGGCGAACTGCTCGACCAACTGGCGCGCGAGGCCAAAATGAAGGCACATCACCATCCCAGCCAGCTCTACCGGGTCTGCCTGGTCGTGATCTCCAAATCCGGCTCGACCATCGAAACGACCGCGACGTTCATGGCGCTGTACGATGCCTTGCGGCGACTGACGCCGCCCATCGAGGTGAAGGTGGTGGCGGTGACCGATCCGGCGACAGGACCGCAGGAGACGGTGCTGCATCGTCTGGCCCGCACTCATGGCTGGCCGACGTTTTCCGTGCCGGACGGCGTGGGCGGCCGGTTCAGTATTTTTGCCGAAGTTGGCCTGGTGACCGCCGCCTGCATCGGCTTTGACATCGACGCTTTTTTGGCCGGCGCCCGGGCCATGGACGAAGCTTGCCGCACGGCTGACGTTTCCCGGAACCCGGCGCTGCTCAACGCCAGTCTGAAATATCTGGCGGCGGCGAAGCACGGACGAAAACTGGAAGTGTTCATGCCGTACGCTGACTATCTGAAATCGGTGGCGGAATGGTACATTCAGCTGCTGGCGGAATCGCTCGGCAAGCGGACCGATCGGGAAGGCCGGACGGTGTATTATGGCCGGACGCCGATCGTGGCGGTGGGCACGACGGACATGCATGCCCAGACCCAGCAGCATCAGGACGGCGCGCAGGACAAGGTGGTCCAGTTCCTGCGCATCCAGGAATGGGAACGGGATATTACCGTGCCGAACGTGTTTGCCGATGAGGCGGGCGTCGCCAAGTTCGCCGGCATCCCTCTGTCAGCGGCTCTGGAAGTAGCCCGCGAATCCAATGCCGAAGCGTTGGCCGCCGATGGCCGGTTCAGTGCGGTGTTCAGCCTGCCGCAGCTGAATGCGTTCCATCTGGGCGAGCTGCTGTATCTGCTGGCCCTGTCGGTCGCCTATGAAGGGGAACTGGCCGACGTGGACGCCTTTGACCAGCCAGGAGTGGAAGCCTACAAACGGATCATGGGGCCGAAGATTGCTCGCCTGAAAACTGCCGGCCAATGATAATAATAAAGTTTCTCAAACGCCGGCTGGACTTTTGGGCAGGAAACCGATAACATATAGTGGAGAAAATGTATTTCCGCTATAGTCCTCTAAATTGCTCGTCGCAGGCTGTTGATTGATTCGGGAAGGGTATTGCCATAGGCATGGATGATAAAACAAAACGCTATATCCTCATAGGGTTGTTGGCGGTGGCCTTGAGTCTGGCCACATTGTTGCTATTCACCTTTGGGCCGCCTATGCCCGCAGCGCTGCCGCCGGTCGGGCCGGCGCCGCAAGCAACGGCACCGGCGGCGAAGGCGGCGCCGTTGTTGCCGGCTGGCGCGGCCAAAGTGGCGTTGCCGACGCGGGATATCTTTTCGCCGCCGGTCGAATTCGCTGCCATGTTGCCGCCAGCCGGCAATGGCGCGGTTCATGGCGTAACCGGACCGGTTGCGCCGCTGGGCCCGGCGCCAGTATTGACCGGCGTGATCGAAGGATCGGGCGGGCGACGGGTGGCGATATTGCGACAGGGCAACATTAGCCGCTCGTATCGGGTCGGCGAATCGGCGGGCGCTTATCGGATCACCGCCATTGGGCCAAGGTCCGTGACGCTGGCGGGACCCGGCGGGACGCGAGTATTGACGATGGGACAGTGATGAGATGATTTTTTGTCGCGATCAATGGAAAATTTGGTTGTGCCTGCTATGTGCGGTCGCTTTATTATTCACCGGGACGCCGGCTTCGGCCTATGCCCCGGTAGTAACTATGTCCGTGACAGACGCCAACCTGGGCGTGGTGTTGGCGGAAGTGGCGCGGATGGGCAACGCCAATATCGTGATCAACGTGAAACCGGCGGATACGGTGACGGTCACGTTCGACCGCGTACCGTTCGAAACCGCGCTGTATTATATCGCCCGCACCAAGGGGCTGAGCATCGACAAGAAAAACGGCAACACCTACATTGTGACCTCGCCGGAGGAAATGGCCAAAGGATTTCAGGAGGTTAAGGTGTTTCCACTGAAATTCGCCCGCGCCGATCACATCAAAAATATCATTGTCGGCGGCGGCAAGAGCGACAGCGAATTCGCGGTGGAAAATCCGGGAGCCTCGAAAGCCACGGAAGCCGGGACGCTCAGCACAAGTGGGTCCGGTTCCGGCGGATCTGGAGCCGCTAGCGGCAGTAGCGGCGGAACGACGTCGAGCGCCAACAAGGAAGGCATCAAAGGGTTGGTGCTCAACACGGACGCCTCCACTAATTCCATCATCGCCTTCGGCACTCCAGACCAGATCCATACGGTCGCACAGTTGCTCAAGGAACTGGACGTACCCTATCAACAGATATTGCTGGAAGCCCAAGTTGTGGCATTGTCGAAAAACGCCTCCAAAGAGTTGGGAATTGACTGGAGCTGGTCGGAATTCGGCGCATCCCGCCCCCAAGGAACGACAACAAGGTATTCTGATGGCTCTAGTATTTATACAGCCGCACAAACCACTTCATTCCCGATCTTTACCGTAACAGGCAAAACTGGATTGTTGTACGATATGGGTGTAAATGCGAAGATCAATGCCTTAATTACCAACGGAGAAGGAAAACTATTGGCCCGACCGAACGTGCTGACGTTCAACGGCAACAAGGCAACCATTTTTGTGGGCGACCAATTGCCGGTGATTACCCCAAACTCGGATGCTAGTAGTGGAAAGATAACTTATACGACTGACTACAAAAATGCGGGTATTACCTTGTCCTATGTGCCCCGTATCAATGACAACGACCAAATCGCAGCCAATGTATTCGTGGAAGTTTCTACGCCATCAACGGTAACATTGAACGTTGGCGGGCAGAAGACGGACGCCTACCAGATCACGACCCGCTCGGCCCAGACCAACGTCCGGATGAAAGACGGCGATACCTTGGTCATCGGCGGGCTGATTTCCAGTATTGAGGCTAAGAGCTTGAACAAAGTGCCTCTATTGGGTGATTTGCCGATCCTCGGACAGTTTTTCCGTAACTTATCAAAATCAAAAACCGAGAGCGAAGTCGTGATTTTCCTGAAGGCTAAAGTATTGAAATAGACGGGTGAGGGGGTGACGCCATGCCGATTCGCATTCTCATCGCCGATGATCATCAGCTATTGCGGGAGGGAATCCGGAATTTTCTGTCCCTGGAGCCCGACTTTGAAATCGTCGGCGAGGCGGCTAACGGCGAGGAAGCCATAACCCGAACAATCGAGTTGCGGCCGGACGTACTGCTGCTGGACATTAACATGCCCAAGGCCAATGGCATCGAGGTGGCGACCCGCTTGAAAGAGAGCTGTCCGGGGGTCCGGATTCTGGCGCTGACGATCCATGATGATCAAAATTACATGATGAATATGATCCAAAGCGGTGCGGCAGGTTATCTGCTGAAAGATGTGGAGCCGTCGATGATGGTCCAGGCGGTGCGCCGGGTGTGTCAGCCGGCGAGTCGTATGTCGAGCCGTCGCTGACGAAAAAACTGTTTCAGGGCATCACCAACCATGAAGATAAAAAAAAGACGCCGCCGGCGCCAGGAATCACGGAGGGGGACCGACTGTCGGCGCGGGAGATCGAAGTTCTGCAGCTGATCGGCAAAGGCATGAGCAACGCCGAGATCGCTCGGACGTTGTATCTCAGTGAAAAGACGGTCAAGAACCATCTGACGAATATTTTCCGCAAGATCGATGTCACGGACCGGACGCAGGCGGTGCTGTACGCCATCAAACACAAGATCGTGAATGTTGAATAGCGGACGAAAAAACCGGAGGCGTTCAACCTCCGGTTTCGACTGTGGTGAGAGTGTTCAGGCGCCCAGCATTGCGCTCAGGCAATAGACTCCGTACAGGAGGGCGATGCCGAGGATGCCGAGACAGATCAGGCGGGGGCTTTGGTCGCGTTGGATAATGGCGCGCTTCCGGTGGTAGTGATAGGAATACATGCACTCTTTCATGGTCGGGGTTGGCTCCTTACAAGCAGTAGTATTTCTCGCCAATAATTATACGATATGTTGTACAAAATTCCTGCTGGTTTAAAAAATAAACTTTTTAGAGAGATTCAGAAAGGACACAACGATGGATACATTGACCGGCGTGGTCGAAAACATTACCTTCCAGGGCCAGAACGACTATGTCGTGTTCCGCCTGAAAACCGAACAGGGCTTCGTGGTGGTGGCCGGCAACATTGGCGCGCCGCTGCCGGGCGAGGATGTCGAGGTGTCCGGCGCCTGGACGGTTCATCCCCGCTATGGCCGCCAATTCCGCGGCGAAGCGCTGCGGCGGGTTACGCCGGCCACCTTGCCAGCCATCGAGCGGTTTCTCGGCTCCGGCGCCGTCAAAGGCATTGGCCCGGCGATGGCGCAGCGGATGGTGGCGCGGTTCGGCCTGAAAACTCTGGACATTCTGGAACGGGAGCCTAGGCATTTGCTGGAGGTCGAAGGGATCGGCCCGAAGAAACTGGCCATGATCGTCGAATCGTATTCCGCCAAAGCCGAACTGCGGGAGCTGATGTTTTTCCTGGAATCGCACGCCATCCCCGGAGCGTATGCGCGGCGCATCCATGCCGTGTACGGCGATTCGTCGGTCCAGGTGATCGAGCAGGACCCGTACCGGCTGGCCGAAGAAGTCGACGGCATCGGTTTCCGGATCGCCGACCGGATCGCTCTGGCCTGCGGAGCCGAGAAGGAAAGCCACGAGAGGATTGCGGCGGGCATCCGGTATGCTTTGCTCGGGACTGCGGACGCCGGCCATACCTGTGTGCCGGAAGACGTGTTGGTACAGGCGGCGGCGAAGGAACTGGGCTGTGACCGCTACGCGGTGGCGGAGGTACTGTCGCAACTGCTGCGGCAGGGGTCACTGGCGATGGAGGATGCGCCGGGCGGCGCGCTGATCTATCCGGACCATTTGTACCATGCTGAACGCCAGGTGGCGGAGCGCCTGCTGCGGCTGCGCGACTCGGCGAAACGCCTGGGCGAGGCGGATGTGGCGGCATTGACGGCTAAATTCGAGCGGGAGCGGGGAATCCAGCTGGCTGAAGCGCAGCGGGAAGCGGTGCGGGCGGCCTGCGGCCACGGGGTGCTGGTGATGACCGGGGGCCCGGGCACCGGCAAAACGACTACTATACAGGCGGTACTGAACGTGCTGTCGATGCAGGGCTGCAAGATCGCCCTGGCGGCGCCGACCGGCCGGGCGGCCAAGCGCCTGTCGGAGGCGACGGGCCGGGAAGCCTTGACTGTCCACCGGCTGCTGGAGGCCACCGGTTCGAAGGGCGGCGGCCGGGCGATGTTCGGCCGGAGCGAGGAGTACCCGATCGACGCCGATGTGATCATCGTCGACGAAGTGTCGATGATGGACATTTTGCTGATGTATTATTTGCTGCGGGCGACGCCGGACGGGTGCCGGGTGGTGCTGGTCGGCGACGTGGATCAGCTGCCGGCGGTGGGACCGGGTTCGGTGCTGAAGGACATCATCCGGTCGGAAACGACGCCGGTGGTGCGGCTGACCGAAATTTTCCGCCAGGCGGGGCAAAGCCCGATCGTCCTCAACGCCCACCGCATCAATCGCGGCCGGTTCCCGGATGTGCGCAGCGCGCGGGAGTTCCAGCTGCGGGAGGTCGCCGACGACGAAGCGGCGGCGGCCCTGGTAGTCAAACTGTGCCGGGACGAACTACCCGGCGAAGGCGTCAACGTCGGACGCGACGTGCAGGTGCTGTCGCCGATGCACCGGCTGGCCTGCGGCGTGGAAAACCTGAACAAACTCTTGCAGGAGGCGCTGAACCCGCCGGCGCGCGGCAAACGGGAACTGGCGGTCTCCGGCAAGATTTTCCGGGTCGGCGACAAGGTGATGCAGACGCGCAACGACTATGACAAGGGAGTGTTCAACGGCGATATCGGCCGCATCGCCGACATGGACGATGAGATGGTGCTGGTCCGGTATCCGGAGGGGGACGTGCCGTATGACCGGACGGAGCTGGACGCGCTGGCCCCAGCGTTCGCGATGAGCGTGCACAAAAGCCAGGGCAGCGAATATCCAGTGGTGATCTTGGCCCTGGTGAACAGCCATTACATCATGTTGCAGCGAAATTTGCTGTATACGGCGATCACTCGGGCGAAGCAGCGGGTCATCCTGGTCGGTTCGAGCGAGGCACTCGGCACGGCGGTGTCCAACGACCGGACGCGGCGGCGACATTCGCTATTGGCCGAGCGGCTGCGGCGCGAGGTGTTTCTGTGACCGCCTGGCGGCAACAGGCGGCGGAATGGCTGGCTGCGGCGCTGCAACTCGTTTTTCCGTCCCATTGCCCGGCCTGCGGCACGGCGGTGGACATTGCGGACGCCTGGTGCGCCGACTGCCTGCGCGAACTGTGGCGGCCCCGGCGGCTGAACCTCGTGGAACGAAATATGGCGCACGTGCGGCGCTGTCAGGTGCTGACTGACTATAACGGTGCGGTCCGGACTCTGCTGCACGGACTGAAATTTCAAAGGCGCCGCGCGAATGCGGCGCCTTTGGCTTGGCTGGTATCCCTCGCGGATGAGACGGAACTGGCCGATCTGTGGGACAATGATACGCTGGCCGTGCCGGTGCCGGTTTCCGCCGGCCGGCTGGCCGAACGCGGCTACAACCAGGTGACGCTGATTTTTGAAACCTGGTGCCGGCGGCAGGGGATTCCCTGGCGGGAGGACTGCCTGTCCCGCCGCCGGGCAACGCTGCCGCAGTGGGAGCTGGACCGCCGCCAGCGGGCGGCAAATATAAAAGACGCGTTTGTTGTCAACGCGTCTGAAATCGTCCGGGGACATTCCGTGCTATTGCTCGATGATATCGTCACTACCGGCCGCACCTGCGAAGAATGCGCCGCTGCCTTGCAAGAGGCTGGCGCGACCGCCGTGTCCTGTCTGGCGCTGGCCAACTGACGCCGCTGACGCCGGTTTAGCCCAAGGCGTTGATGAAAGCTCGCACGGCCTCGGGGTCGAGTAATGTGCCGGCGATGTTGTTAAGTTCCTTTACCGCTTCTTTTTTGGTCTTGGACCAGTTTTGCTCGCAAGGGTTGATGAAGCGGTCGTAATAGTTGGCAACGGCGATGATCCGGGCGCCGAGCGGGATGTTCACGCCCTTGAGCCGCTTCGGATAGCCCTTGCCGTCCCACTGCTCGTGGTGGAACCGGATGTAGGGGATGAATTCCGTGAACGCTTCCATATTTTCCAGCATGGCCGCGCCGGCGTTGCAATGACCCCGGTACAGGCTCATTTCGCGGGCGGACAGATAGGGAACCTTCGAAATGATAGAGTTCGGCACCGACAGCTGCCCGATGTCATGCAACACCGCCGCCATACGGATCCGTTCGATTTCTTCCTTGGGCAGACGCATCTGGGCCGCGATACTGACCGCATAATTCGCCACCTGGAAACTGTGCTGACAGATCCGGTGGTTCTTTAGCCGAAGCATCTGGATCAAGGTTTCCACGATTTCATTGTCGATGGACGGAACCGCCACTTTTGCCGGGGCGGCGGGAGTCGTCAGTTTGCTCATGTGCAGAGGGACACCTTTCCTGTCGTAAAATGATTTACGGGAAGTACATATAGTATACCAGAGATTTGGCAGTTTGACAGCGATATTTCCGTTCCCGGTTTGATTATATTTTTTTATCGACCGGGGCTGCTGGCTTTTTCGTTTTGTCACGTTTTTAGTATATTGTTTGCCGTTGCCGGTCAAAATCCTGCCGGTTTTCACTTTTTTCCCGTTTTGCATTGCGCCGATATAGTTTATAATAATATCGCAAGTAATGCAACGGAAGGATGGTTCGGCATGGGACTGGCGAATTGCCCGGAGTGCGGCAAACTGTACGTGGAGAACCCGGCGAAGCTGTGCCCGGATTGCTATCGACAAGAAGAGGAAAACGAGGAGAAAGTGGCCAAATACCTGCGGTCGAACCGTGGCGCCTCGATTCCGGACATACATGAGGCCACCGGCGTGGCAGAAAAAATTATCTTGAAAATGATCAAAAAAGGTCGGATCACCGGCGACATTCAGGTGGAATATCCCTGCGAAAGCTGCGGCCGGCCGATTCTGGAAGGTCGGGTGTGTGCGGAATGCGGCCGTCGGGTGCTCGAACAGCTCAAACCGGAAACCAAGCCGGCCGCCAAGGCGTCGGAACCGCCCCGCCGTCCTGGAGAAGGCGTGCATATGCGGCTGGAGCGACGATAATATAAAATAATTTTGAAAAAGTTGCGGGAGCCGGTTAATATTCGGCTCCTTTTTTGCGATATATAAATTAAGTGGAATGTTACCGACCGGGGAATGGGTCGTAGCATGGCAGATGAGGTGTGAAAAATGATTATTTCAGGCAACAGCGGCATCGGCGGCATCAACAAGGCTTATGGCGTGGATTCGGTGAAGTCGGGCAAAGGTGCCCGCGCAACCGGCAAGTCCACGACCCAGCGCAGCGACGAAGTGGTTTTGTCTTCGGAAGCGCAAGGCTTGCAGCAGCAGATCGCGGCCATCAAGGCGTTGCCGGATGTGCGGATGGACAAGGTCGAGGAGCTGTCACGCCGGGTGGAAGCCGGGCAGTATCAGGTGGACGCCGCGAAGCTTGCCGATCAGATGATCGGCCGGGCACTGGCGGATAAATTAGTTTAGTGCGGTAGGGGGAAGCCCGATGCAAGAACTGTGGCAGGAACTGATTGCGGCGCTGGCGGAGACTCTGGCGCTGTATCGGCATATGCTCGAACTGAGCGAGAACAAAAAAAACGTCCTGGTCCGGGGCAAGCCGGTCGAATTGGAAGCGATCAACCGCGAAGAGGAGTCGCTGTTGCTGCAGGGCAAGGAACTCGAACACCGGCGGGCGAAAGCGACCGCCGGTCTTGTTACGGCCTGCGGCCTGGCCAACGCCAATCCCGCGCTGACTGAACTGGCGGCGGTGGCGGAACCGGACACCGCCGAACAGCTGTTGACGTTGAAAACGGAGTTCGCCGCGGTTCTGAAAGAACTGACACGACTCAACTCCGTCAATGCGAAATTAACCGAGCAGGCGCTGGCGTTCGTCAACTATAATCTGAATCTGCTCACCCGGCGGCAAGCGGAGCCTACCTATGCGCCGGTCGGAGCGGCGTTCAGAGAATCCACGCTGTCGGCGCTGCTCGATAGGAAGGTGTAACGATGGTTTCGGCTTTCAGCGGACTCAATACCGTGGTGCGGGGCCTGATGGCCCAGCAAATGGCCCTGAACACGGTGGGGCACAATATCTCGAATGCCAATACGGACGGGTATTCGCGCCAGAGTGTCGGCATCGTCACGTCGACGCCGGACACGTTCACCGGCTCATATGGCAAACTGCAAATCGGCACCGGCGTCGACACGCAGTCGATCACCCGGGCCCGTGATGAATTCATGGACCAGCAGTACTGGAAGGAAAACACCACGCTCGGCTACGCGCAGACGCAGGGAGACCTGATGTCGCAGGTCGAGGGTGTGTTCAGCATTTCGTCCGATACCGGCATGCAAAAAGTGCTGGATAATTTCTGGTCGGCCTGGCAGACGCTCGGCAGCAACGCTTCCGACGACAGTACCCGCAACCTGGTATTGCAGCGCGGCACCGAACTGGTCAACACGATCCAACAGGCGGCAGACCAACTGAAGGACCAGGTGGACAGCATCAATACCGATTTGCAGCTGAATGTCCAGACGGTGAACCGGATTTCGTCCGACATCCTGTCCCTGAACCAGAAGATAGCCATGGCCGAGGTCACTTCTCCCGGCTCGGCGAATGATCTGCGCGACCGGCGCGACCTGTTGGTCGACCAGCTGTCGGAGTATGTCCCGGTGCAGGTCACGGAAGACCGTTCCGGCAACTATATTATTCAGAGCGGTTCCGCCACCTTGGTCGATGGCAGCCGCACCACCGAACTGACCACCGCTGCGCGGACGGATGCCGATTATGGCTACCCAACGCTGGCGATTCAGGCCAACGGCATCGATGTGGAGTTTGACGGCGGTTCGCTGCAAGGACTGGTCGACATGCGGGATGACGGGGAATTTGGCGTCAAGGGCTACCTGAACAATCTGTCCACGATCAGCGAATTTTTGCTGCGGGACTTCAACGCCATCCACCGGGCCGGTTATGGCGAGGACAATGTCGGCGGGCGCAACTTTTTTGGCGACATGTCGACCGCCTATAACGAGACGAGTTTTACGAACCCGGAGGCTTGGCTGGAAGCGTTGCAGGTCAACTCGGCGTTGCTCAACCAGACCACGGATCCGTCCGGACTGCAGATGATCGCTGCCAAGACCGCCGACACGCAGGGCAATGCCAGCGGCGACAATGCGGTCAAGCTGTCCCAGGCCCTGCGCATGAACACGACCGACCTGCTGCCGACGGGGTACACGCCGACATTGGGCGCGACCGCCTCCCTGAACAGCTACTATTCCGCGACGATCGGCACGCTCGGCATCCAGAGCGCCAGCACGACCCGGGTGGTGACCAACCAGAAAACCTTGGTCGCCCAGATTGAGAATTGGCGGCAGTCGACTTGCGGCGTGAACATGGACGAGGAAATGTCCGACATGATCCGGTTCCAGAAAGGCTACAACGCGGCAGCGCGGATGATCACCACCATGGACGAGTTGTACGACAAACTGATCAACAGCACCGGCGTCGTCGGTCGCTAGGAGGGTTGAACCATGCGGATCACCAACAATATGATCGTGAATTCCTATCTGACCAGCTTCAATAGCGCGCTGGAGCGTCAGAACAAGCTGCAGGAGCAACTGTCGGACGGCAAACTGATCCACCGGGCCTCGGACGACCCGGTCCGGGCGGTGCGCAGTCTGAAATACAACACCAACTTGGCGGAAAATGAGCAGTTCACCCAGAATGTCAAAGACGCTGCTTCTTGGATGGAGACGACGGACTCGGCCATGTCCGAGATGAATTCGATCATGACCCGGGCCCGCGAGTTGGTCGTCAGCGCCGACGGCAGCAAGCCTGTCGACGCGTTGCAGGCATTGGGCAAGGAACTGGACGGTCTGGTTGACGCGGCCGTCACGATCGGCAACACCCAGATCGGCGATCGCTACCTGTTTGCCGGCCAGATGGACAAGACGCTGCCGCTGACGCGCCAGACGATCACGAACGCAGCCGGCGAATCCGTCGAGGTCGTCGTGTACAACGGCGATAACAACAAGATTTCCATGGCTTCCCAGGCCGGCTTGATCAATCCGGATCAGGACAGCGTGAACCTGACCGGCGTGGAGGCGTTCGGACCGGCAGAAACCATGACGGACGCCGTGACGGGCAAAACGGTCACGACACTAAAGACGCTGAACGATCTGATCAAAGTGAAGAATGAGCTGCTGAAAACTTCGGCGGTCAAACAAAGCAACGCCAGCGGCGGGGCGGCGACAGTAGGCGGGACGTATACGGGGACCGCCGAGCAAAATGTTGCCGTTCGGATCACGGCGGATGGAACGGGAAAGGTGACGGCTGCGGAGTTTACGACAGACGGCGGGACGACCTGGGCCGCCGCGGCGGCGGACGCCAGCACCGATCCAACGACCTTCACGTTGACTGGGCTGGGTGTGACCACGCAGTTTGCGACCAATGCCGCGAATGCGAATAATGATACCTATTCCTTCCGCGTACCGTATTCCGGAGTTTCACCGGATACGA
Source organism: Veillonellaceae bacterium (assembly GCA_012798135.1). The sequence goes on from JAAZNU010000021.1 coordinate 112,852, forward strand.
CCTGGATCGGTTCGACCGCCCTGTCTTTGATCTCGAAGAGCCATGACTATATTTTGCAGGCCCAGACGGGGATCGGCGCCCGCAGTGCGTCCTATGAAATGATTTCCAATATGCTGCTCGCCAATAATACCACCATCACGGACAACCTGTCGGCGAATGAAGATCTTGATATTCCCAAGGCCATTATCGACTTCAAAAACAGCGAGAATGTCTATAATGCGGCACTGGCCGTCGGTTCGAAGATTATGCCGCAGTCACTCGTTGATTTCTTGAGCTGATGATGCTGCGAGGATAAAGCTATGCTACAGGTTCGTATTTCCACCCAGCCTATGGTGTTATCGATGCAAAGCCGACCGGCGACTCTGGAACTGCAGAGCCGGCGGTCGGAGGTGCAGATTGCATCGGAACCGGCCCGGCTGAATGTTCAGCCATCCGAAGTGCGGCTGACAGTGGATAACTCCGCCGGCCGGCAAGCGCTGGGGTTGTACGATGCCGCCGGTTTTTCCGCGCAGGTTGCGCAGCAGGGCGCCGAGGCCGCCCAACAGGCGGTCGCGCAATATGTGCAGAACGGCAACCGGCTGGCGCAGATCAGCAGTTCGGCCAGTTCCGTCGCCCAGCTGTCCACGGATCAAACGGCAAGCCGACTGCAAGCGACTTCCATTACGTGGACATATAAGCCGCCGCCGGAAGTTCGGTTTGATGTAACGCCGCTGGCCCTTGAATGGTCGGAACCGCAGCTTCGCTATCAGGTGCAGCCGGCCGACTTGTCGGGGAGCTATACGCCGGGCGAAGTCGATATCCGGCTGGCCCAATACGCCAACATCGACATTCAGGTTGCCGAGGCGCAGAGTGCGGTGCATTTGCTGGTCTGATCCTGCGGATTTCGTCTGACAGGATTTTGGGGAAGGACCAAGAATATATTTTAAGTAGCAGCGATGAGGGAGGAACCAAAGCATGATCGTACAATCGACGCGATTCGGCGAACTGGATGTTCCGGATGGACAAATTCTGGATTTCCCGCAGGGTGTACTGGGCTTTCCGGCGGAAAAACGGTTCGCGCTCATGGAATATAAAACTGACAGCCCGTTCTATCTTTTGCAGTCATTGGCGGATGCGGACCTGACCTTTTTGATGATCAATCCATTCGCCTTTTTCAATGACTACGAATTTGCCATGGATGATGCCCTGATGGCCGAGATCGGCGTGACGGCGGACAATCCGCCGTCGGTATTCAACATTGCCACCGTCAAAGATAAGATCGAGAACATGACGGTTAACCTGGCCGGGCCGGTCTTGGTCAACCTGCGTGACCGCAAGGCGGCCCAATGGGTCATCGAGAAAACCGTTTTCCCGACCAAGTACGCACTGTTCCCGGCCACTGCGGGAGGGAAATAGCCATGTTGGTATTGACCCGCAAACCTGGCGAACGTCTCGTCATCGGTGACAACATCGTGGTGACGGTCGTGGACGTGAAGGGGGATAACATCCGGATCGGCATCGATGCTCCCCGCGAAGTGAAAGTTTACCGCGGTGAAATCTATGACGCCATCGTCGCCGAAAACCGCCAGGCGGCCTCGCCGATCGGCGACCTGACCGGCCTCGACCAACTGAAAGCCTCGCCGGAAAAGAAATCCTTGTAGAATTTTTGAGAGTTTTATATAACGCTGATCATCCCGGTGTGCAGCCTTCGTTCTGCTCCCGGGATTTTTTTGTGGTATGAAAATGTTGATTTAAAGGAAGGGGACGCCATAGGATAAGCGGAGGTTAAGCGAAGCGTCGAAGCGTTCCTATGCGTCCCCTTCCCTGCGTGATGCCTTTATTTCATACACAACTTAAAAATCCCTATATTTTTTTCAAAAACACTATTAAGATTTGCTTTCCCCCTTCGATAATAATAGTGAGATCAAAATTCGGTAATAAACTTACCGGCGGCCGACGGAAAATTCGTTACCGGATTGATCCGAAAAAATCGGGCAAGGAAGCCCGATGTAAAAATCAAGGAGGAAGAAACCATGATTATTAACCACAATATCGCCGCGATGAACACCTACAACAAATTGAGCGCGAACAACGCCGCGACCTCGAAATCCCTGGAAAAACTGTCCTCGGGTCTCCGCATCAACCGCGCTGGCGACGACGCCGCCGGACTGGCGATTTCCGAAAAAATGCGGGCTCAGATCCGCGGCCTTGACCAAGCCTCCAACAATGCCCAGGATGGCATCTCACTCATTCAGACCGCTGAAGGCGCGCTGACCGAAACCCATAGCATTCTCCAACGGATGCGCGAATTGGCGGTCCAGTCGGCTAATGACACCAATACGAATGCCGACCGTACGGAAATTCAAAAAGAGGTCGACGAACTGGCCAAGGAAGTCACCCGGATTGCCAATGATACCGAATTCAACACGCAAAAGTTAGTGAATGGCGCTATCTCGGATAGCGGGCTGGGTTCCATGAAGTTTCACATTGGCGCCAATGCCGACCAAAACATCACTCTGTCGGTGGCGGCTATGGATGCAAAATCGTTGGGTGTATCCCGTGATACTTCGACCAATACGGGAACCACTGCAGGTGACATCAATACGGCGACCTTCAGTGACCCCGTCGGTTCGGGGATCGCAAATGGTGCGGTATTGACGTTCCAGTATACAGCGGGATCCGCCGCGACAGCCGCAACAGCTGGTCAGGTTACTGGCGCAGCGGGAACCCCTGCGACAAGTTTGGCTGGTATTGCTGCTGACGCAGCATTGACGGTAACTATTGACAGTGTTGCTTACACTGTTGACAGTGCTGCCCTGAAAACGGCTTCTAACGCTGGGGCCGGGACAATGACGGATTTTGCATCTGCAATTCAAACCGCGATTGGCGCAAACGGCTCAGTGTCGGTAAATGCAGGCGCTTTGGTCATTACTTCCGCCACTACTGGAACGACTTCGAATGTCACTATTGGGATCGCGAGCAGCGTCGGTGCTGATGTTACTGCAATTCAAACAGCTACCGGTTTGACAAATGCCGCAACGGATACTGGTGACGCTGCTGTGGCCGCCGTTTCAGCGAAGGTCACCGTTTCTGACGGTGCGATTACTCAGGACGTCAATATCGACGATGCAACGGCGACCAGCTTCTCGGTGGAAGCCGGACGCTACAAAGGCGTAAGCATTACGATGGATGCTACAAAATCGTTGGCTGATTTGGACAGTGTCAATGATACGGTTACTGTGGCTCAAACTGTCAACGTTTCGAGCGCAGCCAGCTTCTCGGCCGGTGTCACGACAGCCGCCGTCGCCTATGCCGGTCTCGATGTCTCTACACAGGACGCGGCGAATGATTCCATCACGGTGATCCAAAAAGCGATCGAAACCGTTTCGGCGGAACGCTCCAAAATGGGTGCCTACCAGAACCGGCTAGAACACACCATCAATAACCTCGATTCTTCCAGCGAAAACATCTCCTCCGCCGAATCCCGCATCCGCGACGTAGACATGGCGAAGGAAATGATGAACTACCAGAAAGGCAACATCCTGAACCAAGCCGCGACCGCGATGTTGGCCCAGGCCAACCAGTTGCCGCAGGGCGTTCTCCAGTTGCTCCGGTAATCGGAATCTGGGATTCGTCTCACGCAACGCAGTTTCCCATAATGCAACGACAAGGGCTCTCCGGCCGGAGAGCCCTTGTTTATAGTCCTTATGGTTCCTTTTCTTCCCGATTTGTGTTATACTTCGTTATACAAGATGCTAGGAGGCGAGATAGATGTTGGCGTTACGGCTGGAAGCGGAATTGGAGCGGCGGATCGTGGCGTTGGCGCGACGGCAGGGGCGTAATAAAAGCGCCTTGGTCCGGGAGGCATTGATCCGCTATATGGAAGATCAGGAAGATATCATGCTGGCGGAAGCCGCCTTGCACAATCTGGGAGACGGCAAAACGCTATCGCATGAGGAAGCGAGGCGCGCCCTTGGCCTGGCGGATTGAGTTTTCGCCGGACGCCATACATCAGCTGAATCGTCTTGACAAACCGATACGGCAACGAATTTTCGACTATTTGGATGACCGGATCCAGGATTGCAAGAATCCCCGACATTTTGGCGAAGCTTTGGTGGCCAACCTGTCAGGACTATGGCGCTATCGCGTGGGGGATTACCGGATTATCTGCCGGATCGAGGAGGAACGGGTCGTGGTGCTGGTGCTGGCGATCGGGCATCGGCGGGAGATATATAAGTTGTAGTATTGGGAGTGCGGAAACGCGCTCCTTAATTTTTTTTCGCGAATCTCCATAAATTCCTAAAGATTTTGCGGCGTTTTGCCGATACAATACATAAGAGCTATTATGTTTTCGGGGAATCCAAAATTTTTATCGAGGTGATTTACATGGACGTGAATCTCAAACTGCCGCAGGATGTCGGCGCGAACGGCTATGTCAACCCTGTGAAGCAAGGAGGCTTTTCCGTCAAAAGTTCGCCGGAGCCCCAGAAAATGTCGGACCCGGCGGTTCTCAGCCTGTCCAGTGCCGCGACAGCAGGTGGAACGGAAACGGAAACTGCGGAACAGAAGGCGGCATCACCGAACCCGTTCACCAAGGAGGAACTGGCGACAGTCGCCGCGGACCTGAGCGATTTCATGCAGTCGCTGAACACGCACATCGAGTTTTCTATCCACGAAAAGTCCGGCCGGATGATGGTCAAGGTCGTGGATACCAAGACCCAAGACGTACTGAAAGAGTTCCCGCCGGAGAAACTGCTCGATACGATCGGCGCGATTCGTGAGTATGTCGGCGTGTTGCTGGATAAAAAGGCCTGACCGGCCGCAAAGGAGGGAATGTCATGTCTTCAACGAGTCGGGTGACTAGCTTGGGCGTGTCCGGCCTGGATATCGATCAGACGGTCAAGGATTTGATGGCGGCCAAACGGGCGCCGTATGATAAGATGTTCCAAAGCAAGACGCTGGCGGAGTGGAAAAAGGCCAGTTACAATACGATGTACAATACGATCAGCGATTTTCGGACGACGGTGTTCAATAACAAATTGCAGGCGACGCTGGCGCCGAAAACGGCTTCCTCGGCCGATGACTCCGTCGCCACGGTGTCTGCCAATGCCGACGCGGCGAATATCAGCCACGAGCTGGAAGTCACGCAGCTGGCCGAAGGAGTGAGGAAAACCAGCAGCGCGGCCATCACCACCGGATCTAGCAAGACGACCCTGGCCGACCAGTTCGGGATCAGCGGTTCGTTCGACATCAAGGTCGCCAACACTGAGAACAGTACGACGGTTACGGTAAAAAGTACCGACAGCATCTACGATTTCGTCCAGAAGCTCAACAATGCCGGCGCCGGGGTGGCGGCGAACTATGACGCGACGCTGGACCGGTTTTTCCTGTCTACCACCAATACCGGAGCGAATTCGGGAATCGATTTTACCGGTAGCAGTACTGCGGGCCTGAATTTTCTGAAGGATAACCTCAAAATCGATACGACTGCGGCGAGTGGTAAGAACGCCAAGTTCAGCCTGGATGGCGTGGCGCTGGAGCAGCAGTCCAACAGTTTCACCATCTCCGGCGTGAGCTACAAACTCAAAGCCACCAATGAAGGTTCGCCGATTGCGGTCGGCGTTTCGGCCGACATCGACAAGACGATCGAGAATGTGAAGGCCTTCGTTGATTCCTACAACACGATGCTGTCGAAGGTCAATGCGGCGTTGAAGGAGACCCGCTACAAAGACTACGCGCCGCTGACGAGCGCGCAACGGGCCGACATGACCGAAACGGAAGCGAAACAATGGGATGCGAAAGCCCAGAGCGGTATGCTCTACAATGATTCTATTCTGCGGCAAGCGGTGGACAATATTCGCAGCGACGTATCCACGCCGGTTTCCGGCTTGACTGGCAAATATACCAGCGCGGCGGCGATTGGCATCACGACCGGATCGTATACCGAGGGCGGCAAGCTGTATATCGACGAGACCAAGTTGCGGACGGCGCTGACGGCCGACCCAAACGCTGTCTACAAGATCTTCGGCGCCGACGGTGATTCGAATAGCCAGGACGGGATCACGGTCCGGCTGTACGACACCTTGAAGACGACGCTGGACAAGATCAAATCCGAGGCGGGAGTTTCAGCCGGCGTGTCAGATGATACCAAGAGCGTTCTGGCCAAGCAGATCAACCAGTATACGGATGACATGGCGGACTTGTCCGACCGGCTGGATGAATTGCAGGACAAGTATTACAATCAGTTCAGCGCGATGGAAACGGCCTTGAGCAAAATGGCGAACCAGAGCTCCTGGCTGTCGTCGATGCTGGGGACGAGCAGCAACTGATTGGGCTGAATCTGGAGAAACGGTTTACAGGGGAAAGTAAGGGGGATATTTCATGAACACCGCAGAATCGGCTATGGCTTATAAGCGGCAGCAGGTCATGACGGCTTCGCCGGCGGAACTCACGCTCATGCTGTACAACGGCGCGATCCGCTTCATCAATGAAAGCATTATGGCGTTGGAAAGTGGCGATATGACCAAGTGCAACAACAGCAATGTCAAGGCGCAGAACATCGTGCACGAATTCATGGCCACGCTGGACATGCAGTACGAGATCTCCCAGAATTGGGCGGCGCTGTACGAATACATCCATTACCGCCTAGTTCAGGCCAATCTGAAGAAGGATCGGGCGATGCTGGTCGAGGCGCGGGAACTGCTGACGGAGCTGCGGGACGCTTGGCACCAGGCCATGAAGGCTGTGCGGATGCCGGAAGCGGTGGGCAAATAGGATGGCGGCGCCACTGTCGTCGGCGGAGGCGTTGTGGCAGGATTATGCGTTTTTGACGCGTGAACTGGCGAAATTCGCCGGCCGGCAGAGCTGGAACATGGTGATGAATCTGCTGGACCAGCGGGCCAGTTTGCAACAACGGCTCGATGAACTGGCAGACCGGGACTTCGTGGTTTCGCCGGCCGGCCGGAAACTCTTGGGCGAGTTGTTACGGGAAGAGCAGGCGATTGCCCGGCAGATTCGTTTGGCGCGTAACCAGAGCCAGCAACGGCAGCAGGTCGCCCTGGCGTACGACGCGTATTCGGCGGTTTCGCCGGGTATGATTTTGAATCGGGGAACCTGAGACGAATGATTCCGGGGTGACGGATTACTCCGGACTAAAAACCAGGGAGGGAAAATGCATGAAGATTGCGGATTCGCAGGTGAATCTGTCCAGTCAGCACAGTCTGATCGAGCAGGAGGCGCGGCAGGAGACGCTACGCATTCAAAACGCCGGTGTGGCTGGCCAAACGACCGGCGTTGTGATTCAGATTCGGCAGGACCAGGTCAGCATTTCCGAGCAGGCGCAGAATCTTTGGTCGAATCAGACGGCAAGCGATAACGGTGTCAGCCAGGTGGCGCAGGCAGATGCTTCGGGGTTGAGCGAGATCGACAAGCAACGGATCACCCTGATCGAACGGATGCTGGAGATGTTGACCGGCAAGAAAGTCAAACTGCGCGTGTTCGACCCATCCCGATGGGCGCAGCGACAAGCGCCGACCCTGAATATCGGCGCGAACGTCCGGACGACAGGCGGCCAGCTGACGGCGATTTCCGGCCGTGGCTCGGGAATGTCGTACGATTTACAGACGACGCACGCCGAGCAGGAGAAGACGACAATGCAGGCGGGCGGCGTGGTCCGTACGGCCGACGGCCGCGAAATCAACTTTTCCCTGGATGTGTCGATGAGCCGCCAGTTCCTGGCGAAGCAGGGTTTGAGCATCCGGGCTGGCGCCGCGATGAAGGACCCGCTGGTGATCAACCTGTCGGGTGCGCTGGGCGATCTGACGGAGCGAAAATTCAGCTTCGATATCGACGCCGACGGCAAGGCTGACCAGATTTCCTTCGCGGGACCGGGCAGCGGCTTTTTGGCGCTGGACCGCAACGGCGACGGAGCAATCAATGACGGCGGCGAGCTGTTCGGCACGGCGAGCGGCAACGGCTTCAAAGATTTGGCGGAGTTCGACACCGACGGCAACCAATGGATCGACGAAAACGACGCCGTGTTCGACAAGCTGCGGATCTGGATGAAGGATGAAACCGGGCGCGATCAGCTGGTGGCGCTGGGCCAGGCCGGCGTCGGAGCGATTTATCTCGGCAACGTGTCCACGGAGTTCGCCGTGAAGGACGCGGCCAACGTCCAGCAGGGCCAAGTGCGCAGCAGCGGTATGTTCCTGCGCGAAAACGGCGGAGCCGGTGTGATCCAGCAAATTGACCTGGCGGTGTAAAGGATAAAATTTTCACACTTTTTTACCATTCTCCTTGCTTTTTCTGGAAAAGCTGATTATAATTGTGTCATAAAGAACCTTCTGCTTAGGTCCGTGGTTGAAAATCGATGCCAGTCGCAGGCGAAACGATCCACGTAAGGGGTCCAAGGCGGCCCTGAGCATGGTGCGGCTTAGGGATAAGTCCTGCCGGATTCATCCGAGAGAAGTAGTAGTGAGAGGAGCAGATCCGGGGTAGCGAACCTTCCAGCAGGCGAGTGTGGGGTCAAAGACCAGGTCGGCTAAGCAGGGTCCTTTAATTTCAAGCAAGGTGAGGGGATTGGGGTAAATGGCGTTCGAGGACAAAACACTCAAGTGCAAGGACTGTGGCAAGGATTTCGTATTCACTGCCGGCGAACAACAATTCTATGCGGAAAAAGGCTTCGAGAATGAGCCGGTCCGCTGCAAGGATTGCCGGGACGTACGAAAACGCAGCCGGGACGGCGGAGCGGCATCGGGTCCCCGCGAAATGTACGATGCTGTATGCGCACAGTGCGGAGCGGCGACGCAAGTCCCCTTCAAACCGCGCAACGACCGGCCGATCCTGTGCCGGGACTGCTTCACCGCCAGCCGCGGCTAAGCCGGGGAATCAGGTCGTACCAACACTGATTGAACGTATTGTGTCCGGACAGTTTTGTCCGGACTTTTTTGATATATCGGTTTACTAAACTGGACATTTGTCCATTGGTGAGCTATAATGTTTTTACTAACCTGAATAGCGGCCTGGGAATATCGCCCGACGGGGGGAAGGAGTGCCTGCCATGTTTGTAGTGCATACCTTGAACCAGTTGGAAGAGGCTGTCCGTGCCGGCGCCGGAGAAATCCTGGTGACGGGAGGCTTGGCGAGCAATGTGCGCGAGGCGTATCTGTCGCAACCCGGCCGGGACACGTCCGTGCCCCTGGACTCCGAACACAATGTCGGGGTCCCGCTCTGGCGGGTCGCCTCTTTGATGGTCGTCACGGACCAGTACGCCATACTGGATACGCAGCTGGAATCACAATCGCCCTGCATGATTTTGCAGCGAACGACGCACCACTGAGATGACGGATATTGCATATATCGATGGATTCTGACCTGCAGCCGACCGGTTGCAGGTTTTTTTGTCGTGTGCAGGAGAAAGAGGAGAAATGTGGAAATAACTTTGTTCAAGGGGGAGTCATCCCTAATAGAGTCGTGTGGGGAGATTTAAAGGATGGATGTACTGAAAAGCATTAACCAGGCCATTCCGGAACTGTCGAAAAGCCAAAAGGTAGTGGCGTACTATATTCTTGAGAACTGGCAGACGGTGGCGTACAAATCAGCGCGGACTTTGGCGGAGGAGCTTTCGGTCAGCCAATCGACGATCCTGCGTACAGCCGATCAGTTGGGATTTGTCGGTTTTCCCGCGTTACAGGAAGCCTTGCAGGGCGTGATCAACGAAAGAGTATCGATCCTTTCCCAGCTCGATTTGGCCGCAACGGAAGAGAAAAAGCAAGGTTCAGCGACTGATGAAATAGCGAAAGTGCTCAATCTTCACGAGGCCAACCTACAAAAGACGTTCCGACAGCTTGACGCTGAGAAGATCAAACGGGTGGCGTCGATTCTGCTGGAAGCGGACAGGGTAGCCGTTGTCGGCATGCGCTCTTCGTCTGCGGTGGCCCATTGTCTCGGCTTTAATCTCAGCTTTATTCGCGGCAATGTGCAAGTTTTCAACAGCGACTATATGCTACTGGAATATATTGCCTCCATGAGCCCGGCGGATGCTTTGGTCGTGTCCAGTTTCTCGCGGTATACGATGGCTGCTATCGAGGTGGCTCGGACCGCCAAAAAAAAACAATGCAAAGTTGTGGCCATTACCGATAATATGACATCCCCGCTGATTGCCATTGCCGATGAATCTTTCATCGTGTCGACGACATCCAGGCATATAAACCATTCTTTTGTGGCGGCGATTGCTGTGGTGGACGCCATTCTGACTTTAATGACGCGAACCGGACAACAGAACGCGCGAAAGAGATTGACCGGAATCGAAGAGCAGGTGGATAGTCTGAAAATTTTTTATAATACCTGAGCAATCTTGCAGGAGTTTTCGTTCCCTTGGCGAAACTAAACTAATAAATGACGCATGTGAGTAAAAAAATAAAAAAAAGCGAGATTATTGCCGAACCGATCAAGGTATGCCGAACGATCACCAACAAGTCGGAACTGGATGACAAGGTGTATGAACTGATGGAAACGGTCGGTTTGGCGGAAAGACTGGTCAACGCCTATCCGCACGAGCTGGATGGCGGCCGGCGCCAACGCATCGGCGTCGCCAGAGCCTTGGCGCTTGACCCCCAATTCATCGTCTGCGACGAGCCGGTATCTGCCTTGGACGTTTCGATTCAGGCCCAGATCCTGAATCTGATGATGGACCTGCAAGAAGAACGCGGGCTGACTTATATGTTTATAACCCATGACCTCAGTGTCGTTAAACATATTAGCCAGGATATTGCGGTGATGTATCTGGGGCAATGTGTGGAAAGGACATCCTCGACGGAATTGTTCAGAAATCCGCTGCATCCCTATACGCAGGCCCTGTTGGATGCCGTTCCCGTTCCAAGTCTGCGGCATAAACAGCAGCTGACCGGAATCATTAAAGGCGAGATAACCAGCCCGATCAATCCCAAACCAGGTTGCCGCTTCGCGGCTCGTTGCCCGAAAGCCACCGCCGCCTGCACACAACAGGATGTTTCTTTGCGCGAAATCGCCGAGGGTCATTTCGTCGCTTGCACGCTTTTTAAACAATAACTTGGAACCGATTTGATGATTTGTGAATTTGCGAATCGCTGAATCGATGGCTTATTATTTTTGCCTGGACTTTGGTTCGGGCTATTTTTTTAAAATGAAGGATTTCTGGGGCGGATTGGATAATAGTTACTAACAGGATTTATGTACGGATGCGTGGATCCGAGTATGATACAGGGATGGCGATCGAGTGAAGACCCTGCGGGCCCATTTGTTCATCGGCGGGTTGCTGTTGATTTTGCTGCCGGCGCTGTTGTTGGCCGGTTATTATTTTCGGGAAGTTTCGCGAACCGGGACCATTCCATTGACGATCGATCTGGAACCGGCGGTGGCGGGAGCGGCGGGCATCGTATTGCTGGCGCTGCTGCTGTTGCTGTGGGTGTATCGAAGCATTGTCGTGCCGCTGCGACTGTTGACGGAGGCGGCTCGGGCGATTCGCGAAGGCCGGTTCGACGATCAGACAGAGGCCCGCTTTCCCTCATCGGGCCCGCTGGAAGTCCGCGAGCTGTTGTATACGTTTGCCCGGATGGCCGAAAAGATCAACATGCAGATCCGGTCCCTGGAAAAGGCCAACGAGATCCTGGCGCAAAAGGAAGAACGCTGGCAGCTAGCGCTGCAGGGAAATAAAGACGGAATCTGGGACTGGGATGTCGCGACCGACTCCATGTTTCATTCGGACCGCTACCGTGAACTGTTCGGATTCGTGGCAGGCGAGGAACCGGCGACCCATGACGAGTGGTTATCCTGCATTCATCCTGAGGATCAGGCGATGGTGCGGCAGAAACTGGCCGATCATCTGCAGGGATTGTCGCCGTATTTCGAAGTGGAGTATCGCTGCAGGGACAAGGACGGACAGTACAAATGGATTCAGGACCGGGGCCGGGCGCACTGGGACGCGCAGGGGCAGCCGGTCCGGATGGTGGGCTCGTCCACGGATATCACCGACCGTAAACAGATGGAAGAAAAGCTGATTTATTACAGCATGCGCGATTCATTGACTGGCCTGTACAACCGGGCGTATTTCCAGGAAGAACTGCGTCGTCTGAACGACGGCCGGTACGCGCCGATTGCGGTGATCGTCTGCGATGTCGACGGCTTGAAGTTATATAACGACAGCTTCGGCCATCTGCTTGGCGACCGGCTGCTCAAGAAGGCGGCGGATCTGCTGGCGAAGACGTTCCGCAGCGGCGATGTGGTGGCCCGGATCGGCGGCGACGAATTCGTCGTGCTGTTGCCACAGGCCTCGGCGGAAATCGTGGAGAAAACGATTCGGCGGCTGAAGGCTTCGATGGCGGAAGCCAATGTGCAGTCCGACGAGTTTTTGTTGAGCATGTCGATCGGCACGGCGATCAGCCCGGATGGGAAGGTCAATCTGACTCGTCTGTTCCGGGAGGCTGACAGCAATATGTACCGCGAGAAGAGCCGCCGCGGCGCCGAGATTCGTTCGGCGATCATTCAGACCATCGTCCGGCTGCTCGAAAAACGGGACCATATCGCGGAAGGGCATGCCCGCCGGGTGGAGGAGATTTGCGTACGGCTGGCTGAGACCGCCGGCTTTTCACCGGAACGGATCGACAGCATTCGGCTGTTGGCGGAGTATCATGACCTTGGCAAAGTCGGGATTCCGGACCGAATTCTGTTCAAAAAAGGTCCGCTGACCAGCGTGGAAAAACGGGAGATTCAGCGCCACAGCGAGATCGGCCACCGGATCGCCTTGTCGGTAGCGGAAATTCGGCCGGTTGCCGAATGGATTCTGAAGCATCAGGAGTGGTGGGATGGCCACGGCTACCCCCTGGGGATCGCCGGCCAAGATATACCTTTGGAATGCCGGATTCTGGCGATTGCCGACGCCTACGACTCGATGACGAGCGACCGGCCGTATCGGCCGGCGATGAGCCACGAAGAAGCGATGGAGGAACTGCGGCGTTGCGCCGGTTCACAGTTCGATCCGGCCTTGATCGAGTTGTTCAACGGGATGGATCCTCGGCAATGGATGGAAAATGCGGGTTGAAGCGAGGTTCGGCGATTGATGAAACGAGTTGTGGTCGTGGGTGGCGGAGCCGCGGGCCTGATGGCGGCAATCAGCGCTGCTGAAAACGGCGCTGCCGTGTTGGTGCTGGAAAAAATGCCGGCGCCGGGACGGAAAATTTTGATTACTGGCAAAGGCCGTTGCAATTTTACCAATCGGTGTGAGATTGACGATTTCCCCAAGTTTTTTCCCAACAACGGCGCGTTTTTGTATAGTGCGCTGCGGGCATTCGATAATCAGGAGCTGATCGATTTTTTTGCGGCGCATGGCGTGCCGTCGAAGCTGGAACGGGGTGGCCGGTTGTTCCCGGTATCCGACAAGGCGGCCGACATCGTGGACGCATTGGTGAAGACGGCGCGGCAGGCGGGAGTACGTATCTTGACCGGACGTCCGGTCCAGTCGGTCCGGCTGGCCGATGGACGGGTCAGCGGGGTGATCGCGGGTGCGGAAACGACGCCGGCAGATGCCGTGATCCTGGCGACTGGCGGCCTGTCCTATCCGGGCACGGGTTCGACCGGCGACGGTTACCGGATGGCCAAGGAGCTGGGACACTCGGTGACGCCGTTGACCCCGGCCCTGGTGCCGCTGGAAGTGACGGAAGACTGGATCGGCGAACTGCAGGGCTTGTCGCTGAAAAATGTTTCGGCGTTGGTGCGGATCAACGGCCGTAAGGCGGACAGCGATTTTGGCGAACTGATGTTCACGCATTTTGGCTTGTCGGGTCCGATCATTCTCAGCCTGAGCCAGGCGGCATCCCGGGCGCTGAAGCAAGCGCCACGGCCGGAGATCGTGGTGGCCGTGAATCTGAAACCGGCCTTGACGCCGGAGACGCTCGATAAACGGTTGCAGCGCGATTTTACGGCGTTTGCCCGCAAACAGTTCAAAAATTCGCTGGGCGATTTGCTGCCGGCGAAGCTGATTCCGGTGATGATCCGGCTCAGCGGTATTGCTCCGGAAAAACCGGTTCATCAGATCAGCCGCGACGAGCGCCGACAATTGGTCGAGCTGCTGCAGAACCTGTGCTTTACCATCCGGGGCACCCGGCCGGTCGCCGAAGCGGTGGTGACCGCCGGTGGGGTGGCGGTAAAGGAAGTTCAGCCGAAAACCATGGAATCCCGGCTGGTGGGCGGTTTGTATTTCGCCGGCGAGATCCTGGACGTGGACGGCTACACGGGCGGTTTTAATTTGCAGGCGGCTTTTTCCACCGGCTTTGTCGCGGGGCGCGCGGCGGCTTTGGCTGACGTCGGGGAACAGAAATAATGAAACGGATCGCCGGCGGGCTTGTCTTTCTGGCGCTGACTTTCCTGCTGCTGTGGCCGGCAACGGCAGCGGTGGCGTCGGTTCGACCGGCGGAGATCCTGATTCTGCACTCTTACCATTATGAGCTGGCTTGGTCCCGTGAGTTACAGCGGGGGATCGAAACCGCGATCGCCCAGGCCGGTCTGATGGCGAATTTTCAGACGGAGTTCATGGATGCGCGACGGTTCGAGTCCTCGCAATACAATGCGATGCTGGCCGACTTGTACGCGGCGAAATTCCAGCGCCGCCGCTTCGACGTGCTGATGGTGACAGACAACAATGCGCTGGACTTCATGCTGCAATATCGGGATCGGCTGTTTCCCGGCGTGCCGGTGGTATTTTGCGGCATCAATGATTTCCACGCTTCCATGCTGAAAGGGGCTGCCGACATTACCGGGGTGGTGGAAACTCTGGATTTCGCGGATACCTTGTCAGTGGCATTGAAGCTGCACCCCCAAATCAAAAATGTGTATGTGTTCGGCGACAATTCCCTGTCCTATTTTGCAATCCAGCGAGATCTGTTGGCGGTGGCGCCGAAGTTCTCCGACTGGATCGCTTTTCGTTTTTATCACAGCGAACGGCTGGAAGATGCGGTGGAAATCGTCCGGCAGCTGGGAGCGGCGGATATGGTGCTGATGGTGTCGGCCCTGCGGAACCGCCGCAATGAATTCGTTTCGTTCGAAGCGACGACGACCGCCCTGGCCAGCGCCGGCCAGACTCCGGTCTATGGGGTGTGGTCGTTTTTGCTCGGGCACGGCCTGATCGGCGGCAAACTGGCCGATGGCAGGACCCACGGCGAGGCGGCGGGGGCGATCGCGGCCAGAATCCTGCGGGGGGAGGACCCGGCACGAATTCCGGTGGTGATGCAAAGCCCCAATCAATACATGTTCGATTACCGACAATTAGAACGTTTCCACCTTCGAGAGGACTCCCTGCCGCCGGGGTCCGTGCTGATCAACCGGCCCCCGACGACTTATATGATCGAGAAGACGTGGGCGTTGGCCGGGCTGGCGTTGACCCTGTTCGGGATTCTCGTCGCTGCCGGTGCTTTTCTGTTGGCCCGACGCTGGCGACAGATGAGCCGGCGGCTGAACCAGGAGAATTCCTATCTGAACTCGCTCCACGAAATGTCGCTGGGCTTGCTGAACCGGTTGGATCTGGAAGACGTGCTGGAGACGATTGTGCAACGGGCCGCCGAGCTGGTGGACACCCGGCACGGGTTCCTGTTTCTGCACAATGCGGAGAAGGACGTCCTGGAGTTGCGCGTGGGAGCGGGCTTTTACCGGGACGCGGTCGGCTTGTGCCTGAAGCGTGGCGAAAGCATAAGCGGCCAGATCTGGTTGACCGGCAAGGCGATGTATGACAATCATTTTATGCAGTCGCCGTGGCGTGTTACCGACCCTCGTTTCTCGACAGTGCGGGCGACACTCAATGTGCCTTTGCTGCGCGGCGGCGAGGTCGTCGGGGTGATCGGCGTGGTGTACACGGAGCCGGGCCAGCAGTTCTCCGAACGGGAGGTGGCGCTGGTCAGCCGGTTTGCCGAACAGGCCATGATCGCCCTGGACAATGCCGGCTTGTATCGACAGGTGCAGGCGGAGCTGCAGGAACGAAAATTATATGAGAAGAAGCTGCGTTTTCTCAGTTCGCATGATGCCATGACAGGCCTTCTGAATCGGCGGTGCCTGGATGAGGACCTGGAGCAGCTGAGCCGGCGAACGGAGGGGAATATCGCCGTTCTGGTCAGCGATGTCGACGGCCTGAAGCTGCTGAACGACACGTTCGGGCATGCGCAAGGCGACCGGTTGTTGGCGGCGGTGGCCCGAATTTTGCAAGAATGTATGCCTGCGCAAGGAAATGTCTACCGTACCGGCGGCGACGAGTTCGCCATACTGGTTCCTGACATCCGGCGCGAAGAACTGGAATCAATTTATCGTTGCATACACGAGCGAATTGCGCATAACAATCAACAGGATCCGACGCTGTTTATCAGTCTGTCCGTCGGCTATGCCATCGGCGACGGGCGGGCGGATTCCCTCGCGGAAACGCTGAAGCAGGCGGACAACAACATGTATCGCGAAAAACTGCATCGCAGTCGCAGCGCGCGTAGCGCCATGGTACACACAGTGATGCAGATGATGTCGGAGCGGGATTTCATCACTGAGGAGCACGCCGAGCGGCTGCAGGACTGGGTGGTGGAGCTAGCCCAACGGGTCGGGGTGAGCGAGGAAAAGTATTTTGATCTGCGTCTGTTCGCGCAGTTTCACGATATCGGCAAAGTAGGCATTGCCGATTCCATTCTGAAAAAAGCGGGTCCGCTGACCGCCGACGAAATGGAAGATATGAAACGCCACTGCGAAATCGGTCATCGGATCGCCCAGTCGTCGCCGGAGTTGGCGCCGATCGCCGATTGGGTGCTGAAGCATCAGGAACGCTGGGATGGCATGGGGTATCCGTTCGGCCTGGCCGGGGAGAAAATCCCGCTGGAGTGCCGGATTCTGGCGTTGGTGGATGCCTATGACGCCATGACCAGCGACCGGCCGTATCGGCGGGCCATGGGGCATGACGCGGCGGTGGCGGAATTGAGACGTTCGGCCGGCACGCAGTTTGATCCGCACCTGACCCGGCTGTTTCTGGATTTTTTGGCAGAGATCAAACCGGACAAAAAGTGATGCGAATTTTGCCTGTAGATATTGACAGGCCAACGGCATGGATGGTACAATAACTTCTGTCGCGCAGGGCGAATCCACGCCGGCAGCAACGGTTGCATGGTGACTGTGGTGAAGTGGTTAACACGGCGGATTGTGGTTCCGTTACGCGTGGGTTCGATCCCCACCAGTCACCCCAAGCTAGCTCTTATTGGGGCGTCGCCAAGCGGTAAGGCTCTGGACTCTGACTCCAGCATCGGTGGTTCGAATCCATCCGCCCCAGCCATATTTTTTTTCGTACCCCAAGAAGCTGCCTTTGGGGCGTAGCCAAGTCGGTAAGGCACGGGACTTTGACTCCCGCATGCGTTGGTTCGAGTCCAGCCGCCCCAGCCATATGACCCACTAGCTCAGTCGGTAGAGCACCTGACTTTTAATCAGGGAGTCCGCAGTTCGAGTCTGCGGTGGGTCACCACTCAAATAGAACGGGTTCTCAGCATCGACTGGGAACCCGATTTTTATTTGACACCCAAATTGACACCCAACGGCTATATTTGGTAGTCGATTTCGACGGTTTTGCCGTCGGATTTTTTTTGATCTTCCGGCGCCGACTTCGGTTCGATTTTCGCCGCACTGGCCAAGAATCATTACCACTTCACGGATGATGCTTAACATAAGTACACCTTCCAAGCTCCACTCTGCTCAAGGCGAATTTGGTCTCCGGCGGCAGCAAAGAAACGGGAGTTATTCACCCAAGTGTGCTGTTTTCCGATGTGGTGAAAGTGGCAAAACCGGTGAATGGCTGCAAGTGGCTTGCCGCCACGACAACAATCAACGGCCAGAATCATTTTGGAGTCAACACGATGTAACGCGAGTATCTTTTTTGGGGGGGCTTACATGATGAGGCGGAGTTTCTGGTTAGGCTGTATAATTACAGCTTTACTGATGCTCATAATCTCACTTGCGGCAAATGCACACCCGCAGGACCACAATGGCATAGGCAGAAAAAGATGTCTGGTGCTTCTGGTCCAGTTTCCGGACGCCATTCCCCCGGTGGATGTCAATTTTGCAGCAGCACTTATCAACATGGGTTACTGGGACCCGATGTCGTGCCACTTTTACAAAAGGAACGTGTCATCGCCGGGAATATCCGCGTGGACGAAACTGAGACTGGGCTGGATCACTCCGGAAAAGGTACAGACGGTATGGATGGATCAACCAAGTGAAGTGGTGCTCAGCCCACTCGAAAGCGAAACCTCTGAGACGTTGGTGATAAAAGTACCGCTGCCCGACTCGACGTATTATCTCATCGAAAAACGGCAGCCTATCGGTAATTTTGATCCATGCTTGCCAGGCAAAGGCGTATTAATTATGTATGTCGATGACCGGGTGATGGAATGCAGGTTTGGCAAGACGCCGGTAAAGCTGATGGACGCCAATTCTTCAATTCCGCATCTGGAGGGGGCTGCTTATGACTTGCCGGGCAAAGAACATTTTCGGGATGAAAAGAATAACATCGAGATACGACTTATAGAACAGATCGGTTATGCTTATAAGATTCGGATCGGTAAAATCCGGTAGAGCTCAGGATGCTAAGGTGCTGTACAACTGCAGCCCGCAATCAGTTTTTTCCGACTTAAAATCGGGCCAATGTCTGTGCGGTTGGGTCATCAGCTTGTGCGCTGCTTTCCTCTGGCTTGTTGGCACGTAATAAGGTCGAACATGATTTTGTGTAAGTGTAATGGCTAGTGGTTTTATATTAATCTTTTTCGGCAGGCAGGAATATCCGGTATAATAGATAAATAGTATTTTGTGAAGAAAATATGGAATAATAGTCCGTAAGGTGGAACAGAAATGATGGATACCGACAATGTTCGTGCCGTTGAGCGTTCCCTGGATATTTTAGAAGCGCTAGTCGGTCAGCAAAGAGGAGTAGGTCTCACTGAACTGGCCAAATCGATTGGTATTCCCAAAACGACTACCTTACGTATCCTGAAAACATTAGCGCAACGCGGTTATGTCAAACAAGCGCAAGACACACAATACTATTCGTTGGGACCGCAAACGTTGATTGTTGGCAAAGGCTTCCTCGATCAATTGAATTATCGGGCGGTAGCCTTTTCCTACATGAAAAAACTTCGCGATTTGATCGATGAATCAGTAAGTTTGTATATCATGACGGACAGCAAGCGTTTGTGCATCGAACGCGTCGATAGCAAGCAACCGCTACGGACCAATGTGTCAGTAGGTGATTTGTTGCCGCTGGATAAAGGCGCGGCAGGGAAATTATTACTGGCGTATTCAGGACGAAAATGTGAGCACCCGGAGTATCAACAAATTCTTCGGGATGGTTATGCACTCAGCCATGGGGAACGAGAGGCCGGCGGCTTGGCAGGTATTGCCATGCCGATCCGAGATTATCGAGGCGAGGTGTGCGCCGCTCTATCGATCTCGGGGCCGGCTCACCGGTATACGGGCGAACGAAAGGAGCAATATATTCAATTGATGCGGGAAACCGTATGGAGCATTTCCCAAGAAATCGGTTGCCGCTGAGGATGGTGGACAGATTTTTCAATTAAACCTACTGTGGGGGGGATAAAATAGAAAGAAAAGTGCCGAAAAAACGGACTCGCGGTCCAACTGTCGGAACAAAACGTCGTAAACCTATTGGTTACATCCTGATGTGTTTAAAACTGTTGGCGCAATCTTAGATTAATGAGGGAGGAGCACAATGAACAAGACTACACGATTGAAACAACTGATTGCTGATGCGGAAATCTTGGTTATGCCAGGCGCCTATGATTGTTTGTCCGCCAAAATTATTGAACTGGCCGGTTTCAAAGCCATACAGTGTTCGGGGTACGGATTTTCCGCCTGCTTGCTGGGCCAGCCGGATGTTGGCCTGATGGGGTTTCAGGAAGTTCTCATCCATACTAAAAACATCGTTAATGCCGTGAACGTTCCGGTTATGGCAGACGGTGACACTGGCTACGGCAATGCGGTCAATGTCATTCGAACCGTGCGGGAGTTTGAAAGTGTCGGCGCTGCCGGAGTAAATTTGGAAGACCAGGCGTGGCCGAAGCGTTGCGGCCATATGGCGGGCAAGGAAGTCATTGCTTTGGAAGAAATGGTGAAAAAAATCGAAGCCGCCGCTTGGGCCAGACAGGATAAAGATTTTGTCATCAATGCCAGAACCGATGCGAGGGCTGTCTATGGCATCGATGAAGTCGTCAGAAGGGCGGAGGCTTATTGGGAGGCCGGAGCGGATCTTATTTTTCTGGAAGCGCCGCCTACCGTAGAAGAGTTAAAAGAACTGGCTAACCGACTCGTTCCCAAAGGAATTCGAATTAGTGCCAATATGGCGGATGGCGGCCGTACCCCGCTAATTTCTTTTAAAGAACTGGAGGCCATGGGCTACTCGCGTTGCAGTGTACCGGTGGCGCCGCTGTATGCAGCCGCCAAAGGCATGTTGGATGTGATGCGGCAGATATATCAGGAGGGAACGAATAAAAATATTCAGGAGCAACTGATTCCGTTCGCCGAATTTAACAAGCTGATCGGGTTACCGGGGATTCGTGACCTGGAAGCAAAATTTTTACCGACCGCCGCCGTTAATGCGAAATACGGTTCGGCGAGCGAACTGGAAATCAGCAAACAACAGGGACGATAATAGTCCGTATTGCGTGACCCGCCCGATAACTGTTTCCGTGAGTTCTCCGACAAGCAAATTGCGGTTTCCAAATTTTAAACGAGGGGATGAAAAAATGAAAAAAACGGAACAACTTCGCCTGCTCCTAGCCAGCAAGGAGACCTTGATTGCACCATGCGCGTTCGATGCGTTGTCGGCCAAGGCAATTGCGCATACGGGATTCAAGGTTGCGGGAACAACCGGGTTTGGAATCCACGGAACGATGCTGGGCGTGCCGGATAACGGACTGCTAGCCTTTAATGAGATGGTAGCCGCGTGCGGCAAAATGGCCGATGCCGTTGATATTCCCATTCTCGCCGATGCGGAGGGAGGCTATGGCAACGCCATCAATACGATGCGGACCGTCAGGGAGTTTGAAAAGGCCGGTTTGGCGGGTATTTTCATTGAGGATCAAAAATCTCCGCCCAATTGTCCGTTTATTAAACCGGCCGAAGTGATCAGTATGAACGAGATGGTTGGCAAAATTAAAGCCGCGGTGGCCGCACGCAGTGATCCGAATTTCGTCATCGTTGCCCGTACTGACGCGCCGTTTGACGAGGCGATCGAGCGGGCTCACGCCTATATGGAAGCCGGAGCCGATATGGTTAAGCCCATTCCCAAAAGCCGACGCGAACTTGAACTTTGGCCCCGAAAGATCGCTGCGCCTTTGCACGTCGGCTACATGACGGGGAAAGCAATTAATGACGGGATGACGTGTTGGGATATAGGCAACCTTGGCTATAAAATAGTCACTTTTCCCTTATCCATGCTATTTATGTGCACCAAAGCCATGCTTTCGTATTTGGCCGAAGTCAAGGCGAAAGGCTCAGACACCGCTTTGATGGACGAAATGCTCAGCTTCGACGAATATCAGCAGTTTATCGGGGTCGAAAAGTATATTGAATTGGAAAGAACATACGGTGAAAAATAACGGCGAAGCCATTGTTTGGCCATGGAAGGGGGAGTAAAACAAGCATGATGAAACACGCTGCGAAATTAAAGCAATTGATCGAATCCAAACAACTGGTAATGGCACCGGGGGCATATGATGCGATTACCGCCACCCTGATTGGAAAGGCCGGCTTTCCCGCCGCTTATGTCACGGGATCGGGCGTATCGTTGAGTTTGTTAGGCCAACCGGATCTAAATACCGTGAGCTATCTGGAACTGAAACTGCGAGTCGAAAATATAAGTTCGGTGCTGGATATTCCCTTGATTGTTGATATCGATACAGGATTTGGCGGGCCGTTGAACCTGATCCGTCTCATTAAAGAACTCGAACAACTGAATGTGGCGGCGGTGCAAATTGAGGATCAAGTGATGCCGAAACGCTGCGGTCACGAATTAGGCCGAAAAGTTGTTGCGACGGAAGAAATGTGTCGGCGTATTCGGACGATCACGGACAATCGCTGCCGCGAACAGGGGATTCTGATAATCGCCCGCACCGATGCCCGTACTACTGAGGGGATTGAGGCCGCCATTCAGCGCGGTAATCAGTATTTGGCGGCGGGAGCCGATGCGATTTTTGTTGAAAGCCCTGAAACGATGGAAGAGATTCGGATGGTAGCGCAACAGGTAAAAGGGCCGGTGCTATTCAATAATGTCGAGGGGGGAAGATCGCCCTTTCTGTCGCGTTCAACTTTGCAGGAGCTAGGGATCCGGATTGTGATCTATCCCAACGCATTAACTCGAATTATGGTTAAAAGCGCTCAAGGACTTTTACATGAACTGAAGGAAACCGGTACGACGGAAAGTCTTTGGGGACAGATGCTAAGTCATCGGGACTTGTTCGGGTTATTTGATCATGACCAATGGGTTGCTTTGGAGAAAAAGTATTCTAAGTTATCATAAAGGAGTGGTCAAAAATGAGTAAACAAAGTATTCTTAGAGATATAAAGGATATTTTGGCACCAGAGCATACGGCTTTAATTGTCGTTGATATGCAAATAGATTTTTGCGCCGAAGACGGCCTGTTTGCCAGAGCAGGCAGAGATATTTCCAGCGTGCGCAAGATCATTCCGAACATTAAACGGCTGGTGGAAATCGCCCGAACAAGTGGGGCGATGGTTGTATTTTTACAGCAGGTGACCTTGCCTGGCGGGAAAAGTGATAATGACGCTTGGCTGGGTTTCAAGACGAGGGACGGAAAATCTGCGGAATATGCACGCCTGGGCAGCCAAGGATGCGAGATGGTTGCCGAGCTTGCTCCGCTGCCAGAGGAAGTTGTTGTACAAAAGTTCCGTCCCAGCGGTTTTCACGGGACTTTCTTGGATCAAATTTTGCGGGCTAATGGGATCAGGAGCGTCCTGATTACCGGGACGACAACCGAAGGCTGCGTCATGTCGACTGTTCTGGATGCTTCTTTCCATGATTATTATACTTGCGTGGTAAGTGATGGAGTTGCCTCTTCCGTGGCCAACATGCAGGAAACGGCACTGGCCTTTTTGAAGACCCGATATAAGATCCTAAGCACGGAGGAAGTCGTAAATTTGTGGTGACAGCTGAGTAAAAATCGCAGGGGTGAGCTTTCTTATGGGCGAAATCAAAGAATATATGGTGCCTATGCGCGACGGCGCTGGACTATACACCAGAGTGTTTTTTCCGGAAGGCGTGGGACCATGGCCTACGGTGTTAATCCGTGACCCTTATGGGAAGGCTAACCCGGTCATGGCTATGGCCGCTCGACGGTTTGCCGATCATGGCTATGCAACAGTCCTACAGCATGTACGCGGTACGGCCGGGTCCGAAGGGGAATGGGTACCGCATAAGAATGAGCGACAAGATGGCGTAGATGCGTTGCAATGGCTCATTGGGCAGCCTTGGATGAACGGCAATATCGGTACTTATGGCGTATCCTATCGGGGTTACGTTCAGTTGGCGATAGCCGACCAACTTCCGGTTGAAGTAAAAACAATGGTTGTCGGCAACTTCGGATTGGACCGGCATAAACAAATGTACCAAGATGGTATGTTTCGACTGGATCTCATAACTTCTTGGGCTGTGCGAAACTGCGGCATCAACCCGGAAGCAATGGGAGAGCTGTATAAAAAAGCGTTGGGGATACGTCCCCATATCGATATGGACAAGGAGCTTTACGGAGTAGAGCTGCCCTGGTATCGTGAATTAATTACAAATGTCAGCCCCATTGCGGAGTTTTGGAATTCAGGGATTTGGCCGGAACTGCTCAGCGTGCCGCCAAAGGTGAAAGTTCCGTTTCTTTTTTTGGGTGGTTGGTTTGACTACTATTTGCCGATGATGTTGGAAAACTACGAACAATTGCCGGCTCCGGTGAGAGCGGCCAGTCGGTTTCAAATCTTCCCGGTTGCTCATAATTTTTCGATGCCCGGTGATCTAGCGCCGTTTACGGGTAGCGGTATGAGCGGAATGGTTCCCGAAGAACTGGAAGCGGTCACGTATGCCTTGGAATGGTTCGACTATCAGCTCAAAGGGCTGCCGTATCGGCGGCCGGTGGGCGTGATTGAGGCCTATGCAATAGGCGCAAATAAATGGGAACCCCTGAGAAACTGGCCACCCCGAACGGAGACTCAGCGCCTCTATCTGGCGGCAGACAATGTCGCTGGAGATACGGGAGGTAAGCTGTGCGAAGTGGCGGATGCTTCGCCAGAGACAATTTCCTATTGTTATGACCCCAATAATCCCAGCTCGGCCCAGGGCGCAGATACGGTGTTTGCCTATTTACAACCAGCTTACGCCGATTATTCGCCGATGGCGGGGCCTGTCCGGCAAGATCCGCCTGGTGCCCGTCCCGATGTGCTGACTTTCATGTCGCAATCGTTTCCGGCGGGAATGCTTCTTGCCGGCAGCATTAAGGTGCTGCTGCAAGTCGCGTCCGATGCGGAAGATACCGCATTTACGGTGAAAATTAGTGAGGTTCGTGCAGACGGAACAGCGTATAATATTCGTAATACGATAACGAGTTTGGCTTACCGCAACGGTATGCCGATCCCACAGGTATACGAACCCGGCAGCGTTGTTTCTATCGGTTTCACACTGCGACCAATTGTTTGGCAATTGCCGGTAGGGGCAAAGTTGCGGCTGGATATTTCGTCATCGAATTTTCCGGAGTACCACAATCATTCCAACACAAGCGGCCCATGGGCGGAGCAGTGCGCTGTCAAAATTGCCAAACAGACGATATATTTCGGCGGGCCCTATGCGTCCTATATAGAAGTGCCTGTCCGCACCTAGCAGGAAGTTTAGCTTGGAGCCAATGATGAGCTGAACAGATTTAGAACGCAATCCTGAGTTTTCTTCTTTCTGGGCCTCGACCCAGTCTGCGCGTGCCATCCAGTTGGACTGGCCGGTCATTTTTCTGATTGGATCGTCTACAATGCTGTTTTGTGACGGCAGGAAGACCGGGCAGGCTTGAGATGTCGGAGAGCGCATCTTTGAGTTGGTACGCGAAAATAAGCGGTTTTCCCACTTTATGAACGAGGCTTCTTTGCGAAACGGAATCAAACATGTTTCGGCCAACGGCGGGTCTACTTTGCCCGATGTTTGCGTTTCGATTGTCAAAGGGAATCGCCCCCCCTTAGTGAACAGTTTGTCAACAAAACGATGTGGTTGTCGGTGATCTGCTCCATGAAACTTGGCAGGCTGGTAGCGGATGTTGTGATGGCCGGTAGAACAAAGGCTCCCAGCAAAATTTGCTGAGAGCCTTTGTGTTGTGCAATATGGGTATCGCCTTGAACTTCCTGGTCATGGATTTTGGCAGTTGTGGGCCAGTCGCCGTGGCCTATCTGGCCGGTTTATTGCAGATATAATAACTGTTGCCGCAAGCCTGGCGTGCGGCGGACTCACTGGAGTAGCAGCGATTTAGGTTCCGGCAGAGGAATTGTGCGTTGCTGGGACAACAGGTGTTGGAGCCGCAACATTGTCCGTCGTTCGCACAGGTGTAGCTGCCGCAATTGGTTGTGCCGAGGGGCGTCACGTTGCCGGAGACACTCGTGCTACATACGGAAGGCGTGGCCGAGGGGGCAGTCGACGAAGGATCTTCCGCCAGGACGATGGTCATGCCCAGCAGAACTGTCGCCATCAGGCAAAGTCCCAATATTTTCTTCAGCATCTTCCATTCCTCCTCTTTGTTGGCCGTGCTTTGGCAACTGCTGCGTGTCGGACTGTTTATCTATTTCTTTCATTATATTTGGAAAAGAGCGTAAATTCAAGGCGCGGCATTGCGCGTCCATCGCAAGTTCCTGTCCAACAGACAAAAACCCGGCCTTCCATGACGAGGGCCGGGTTTTCGGTGTAATGGTACGATTATTTCAGTTGATAGAAGATACCGCCGTCGGGACCGAGAGGAATGTTGAACACGATGAACAGGATCAACAGCAGGGTCCAGACGATGGCGAACGAGATGGAGAATGGCATCATGTTGGCGATGATGGTGCCCATGCCGGTTTTAGGTTCGTATTGTTTGGCAAAAGCCACGATGATTGGGAAGTAGGGGAACAGCGGCGACACGGGGTTGGTGATGGAGTCGCCGATCCGGTAGGCCATCTGGGTAAGGGCGGGGTCATAGCCGACCAACAGGAACATCGGCACGAACACCGGCGCCATGATGGCCCACTTGGCCGAAGCGCTGCCGACGAAGATGTTGATGAGCGAGGCGATGAAGATGAAGCCGATAATCAGCCCGATGCCGGTGAAGCCGGCGTCTTTGAGAAATTCGGCGCCTTTGACGGACAGGATAATGCCCATGTTGGACCAGTTGAAATAGGCCAAAAATTGTGAGGCCATGAAGGCCAGTACGATATAGCCGCCCATGCTGCTCATCGATTGACCCATCATGCCCACGACGTCCTTGTCGCTTTTGATACTTTTGGTGATATAGCCGTACACTAGGCCGGGAATCAGGAACATACCGGTGATGAGGGGAACGATACCCTGCATGAGCGGCGCCTTCCAGGCCAGGATCGATTTGGTGGCGGGGTCGGCCATGAAGGCTTTGTCGCCGACCGACAGCGCGGCGATGACGGCCACATACAGCAGGCAGGATATTCCCGCCCATTTCAGGCCTTTGGACTGGACATCGGTTAGCTTTTCCAGCCCATTGCTGCCAGTAGCGGCTGTGCCGGTGTAGACGCCGAGGCGTGGTTCGACGATTTTGGCATTGACCAGGACGCCGGTACCCGCCAGAAGCAGGGTGGAGGCAAAGATAAAGTAGTAGTTCATGGCCGGGGACGAAACATATTTCGGATCAATGACCTGGGCGGCGGGAATGGTGAATCCGGCAGCCAGGACGTCGGACATGTTCACCATCAGGTTAGCGGCGAAGCCGGCGGCCACGCCGCCGTAGGCCACGAAGATGCCGGCCAGGGGATGCCGGCCGATCGCCAGGAACACGACAGCGGCCAGCGGCGGCAGAACGATGAAGCCGGCATCACCGGCGGCATTGGCACAAATGCCGGCCAGCATGACCATGAAGGTCACGAAACCGGCCGGAACTTTGGTCACGAAGTGTTTCATGGTGGTTTCCATCAGACCGGTTTTTTCGGCGACGCCCACGCCGAGCATGACGACGAGCACCAAACCGAGCGGCGGGAAACTCTGGAAGTTGCCGACAATCTGGCCAAGAATTTTTTGCAGGTTTGCCTTGGTCAACAGGCTGACGGCGGTGACCACTTTTTTCGTGGAGGGATGGACCACCGACACGCCGGCGTTAGCGACAACATCGGAGATCAGAATGACCAGGACGCAGAAGATCAAAAACAGGGTCACGGGATCCGGCAGTTTGTTGCCGGCGGCTTCTACGAAATTCAGCAGCTTGTTGAAAAAGCTGTTGTTTTTCGACGCCGGCTGATCGGTGTGAAGGGGAGGATTTTGACTCATTCACTTCAGCTCCTTTTATTATGGTCGTTGTTAGTTTGCTTAGCGCGATGCGTTTAACAGGTCCAGAGCCGCCTGGGCGTAAATCACGGGCAGGGTGGCCAGGACATCCTCGTCAACGTCGAACTGTGGATGATGCATGTCGTGGGTGATGCCTTTGGCTGCGTTGCGGATACCGACCCGAATGAAGGTGCCGGGAACTTGCAACAGATAGTAGGAGAAGTCCTCGGCGCCCATGGAGGCCCGTTGGCCCGTTCGGACATTTTCGGTTCCGATGATTTTGGCGGCCGACTGGCGTACGGATTCGGTGACGCCGGCGTCGTTGACGGTCACCGGATAGCCGAAATAGTAATCCAGTTCATAGGTGGCGCCGTAGGGTTCGGTGATGCCGCGAATGATGCCTTCGATTTTCTTGGGAATTTCCTGCCGCAACGTGTTGTTCAGAGTGCGGACGGTGCCTTCCAGATAGGCGGAATGGGGAATCACGTTGAAGGTGTCGCCGGCCCGGAACAGACAAATGGAAATAACGACGGCTTCGGTCGGATCCGTCTGACGGCTGACGATTTTCTGGAGGGCGCTGACGATCTCGCTGCCGATGATGACCGGATCAATCGTGGTGTGGGGCTGCGCGGCGTGCCCGCCTTTGCCGTGGATCGTCAGACGGATGATGTCCGAGGACGCCATGATCGGTCCGGGCAGGACTTCGATGACGCCGCTGTCCAGGCTACCCCAGACATGGCCGCCGATGATGGCGTCGACTTTGGGATTTTCCAGCGCACCGGCCTGGATCATCGGTTCGGCGCCGCCGGGCGTTTCTTCCGCCGGCTGAAAGATGAACTTGACGTTACCGGCGAGGGATTCCCGATGCTGGGCCAGCAGCATCGCCGTGCCGATGGCGGCGGTGATGTGAACGTCATGGCCGCAGGCGTGCATTTTGCCGGGAGTCTGGGATTTGTAGGGAACTTCGTTCATCTCCTGGACTGGCAGGGCGTCGATGTCGGCGCGTACGGCAACGGTTTTGCCGGGTTTGTCGCCTTTTAGCAAGGCGATGACGCCGGTTTTGGCGACATCGCGCTGCACTTCCAACCCCAAACCCTCCATAATCTCGGCAATCCGGGCGCTGGTTTTGATTTCTTCAAACCCCAGTTCTGGATTCTCATGAAAATGACGGCGGATTTGGATAAGTTCAGCGAGGTTTTTGCGTCCGGATGCTTGCAGAGCTTCCGGTGTCGGCAACGGACGCGGGGTATGGTTGTCTTCTGTCATAAACAAACTCCTTTTTCTGCATAAATTTACAAAACCGGTTTTGTAACTTTTAAAAAATTCGCCCTGGCAGGCGGAAAATCCTGCTGTTTCAACGATGAATGTGAAAAAACGGACAACTATGTTTGTAAATTTGCACTGGTTAACTATTCTTTAAAACGCGGCAACTCAATTAGAATCGATTATATTGCTTTTGATAAGATTTTTCTGCTATAATGCAACAGGAAATGTGCGGGCGTGGCGGAATGGCAGACGCACCAGACTTAGGATCTGGCGGGGCAACCCGTGGAGGTTCAAGTCCTCTCGCCCGCACCATCCATTAATGGCCATCGCCATTATGCGGTAAGATCTTTTGGCAACAACGGACTTGTGCCGCTGCGACGAAATCGTCAACAACATGGTTTTGCCTAATGAAAAAGTCGGGGTTTTTAGCCCCGGCTTTTTTTTCACCGTATTTTTGTGAGCGCAATCTGACCTGGGCCGTTTCCTCTCAAAACGCAGGAAGCGGGATGCTGGTTCGAATATAAAATGGAGCTACCCCCAAAAAAGTAGTCCACTTTGAAAGTAAAACATGCTACGATTAAGCAAATAGATGGACGAAATGAGAAAACAGAAAATTACCTTTGCCAGCAAAGCGTAATTACAAGAGACGTAGCTTATTGTTGTAATCGCTAGGGAGGTGATTTCGTGAAAAACCTTCGCACAATCCTTGTCGCGTATGATGGATCTCCAGATAGTCGAGCATCTCTTGATATTGCCATTCATCTGGCAAACAGGACAGGGGCCTCGTTGAATATTGTTAAGGTTTTCGAAACAGATGTGGGAGCTTCTTTGTGGGCCGATGGTCCGAACATAACCCGTATACTGGAAATTTTCGAAGCCGAAAAAGAAAATGGCCGGAAATTAGTCGAATTGGCTTGCGAACGATGCCGAAGCTTAGGGATAGAGGCGCAATCCACGTTGCTTGCCGGTCCTGTAGCGGCCTCATTGCTGAGGCATGTGCAAGAATATAAAATCGACTTGATTGTTGCGGGAAATAAAGGCCAGGGAATTTTTCGAGAAGCAATGACCGGCAGCACAACCAGCAGCTTGGTTGAGTTGTCGCCGGTTCCCGTATTGGTTGTAAAGGAAAAAAACCGGGTCGGCAAATTAAAGAAGCTACTGCTGGGCTATGATGGCTCGGACTCCAGCAAAAAAGCGCTAAATTGGGCAATGGATTTCTGCAAAGCGACCGGGGCGGAATTGAAAGCCGTAACGGTATCGGACCCGAGCAGTCTGGCGATGATCTATGTAATGTCCGGAGCCGAGTCGGCCGAGAGCTTTTCAAGGAAAATCGCTGCCTGGGTGGAGGAAGAAAAGAAGCTGTTATCAGAGATTGATGATTTCGGGAAAAAATCCGGGGTAAATGTGGCGGTAGAGGCGTTACAAGGCAATACCGTAGACGCCATTATCAAATATGGGCAGCAGGCCGACGCGGATTTGCTGGTGGTCGGGTCTAAAGGCCGTAGCGCCGTTGCAGCATTGTTGCTCGGCAGCGTGGCGCGCGGTTTGCTTCACTTGTCAACCGTTCCGGTTCTTGTCGTCAAATAAGCGAACGGAAAATGTGCCGTTCACAAGGGAGGGCGCATAATGGAGACGGTGTTTGAAGTGCCGGTGCTGCCGACCGGGTTTGACAAACTAATAGCCGGAATAATGGGGTACATGATTATCGGCACGCTTATTCTTTTTTTAACGAAATCCGTCAATAAGTATGTTTCAGATCCGGGATTGCGTTATCGTGCCAGGAAGGTATTCATTTACGCTGGATATGTAGTTATTATTATCTTTACGGTCATTTTATTCAATGAACAATTGGGCGGCGTAAGTGTTGTGCTTGGCGTCGCCGGCGCAGGAATCGCTTTCGCGCTGCAAGAAGTCATTATGAGTATTGCTGGCTGGGTGGCGATTTCGTTCGGCAATTTTTATTCTCCTACGGATCGCATTCAGCTTGGCGGGATTACCGGCGACGTGATCGACATCGGCATATTGCGTACAACCTTGATGGAAACAGGGCAATGGGTGGAAGCGGACTTGTACAACGGCCGTGTGGTCCGCATTGCCAACAGTTTTGTTTTTAAGGAGCCTGTATTTAATTATTCGGGTTCTTTTCCATTTTTGTGGGATGAAATAAAGGTGCCGATCAAGTATGGATGTGATCATCATTGGGTTAGGCAGACGCTAAACCAAATTGTCAACCAAGTAACAAGCGAATATGCAAGTGAAGCGCAAAAAGCATGGAATGTTGTGGCCAAACAGTATGTGGTTCGAGAAACCAGCTTAGCGTCGCAAGTCACTCTGGTGGCTACGGATAACTGGATTGAGTTCACCTTGCGGTATGTTGTGGATTACCGCTATCGTCGAACTGCGAAGGATGTTTTGTTTACGGCAATTCTTGACAGGGTGCGCGATAGCGAAGGAAAAATGGCGATAGCTTCCGCTACGGTTCACATTGTTGAGGCGCCGTCTATTCGGGTGACTGCGGATTCTTCATGGAACGTTTAGCGTGGGATAGCCGAAAGACGGGAGAAACATAATCCGGGGGCAGGTATTCAGCTGGGACGGTTGTGCGGTTTCCGTCACGCAGCGCCGAATAGTGCGGTGACAGAATCTCGACGTTAGCATCGTTAAAGCTGTCCTGAATATGGTTATGCAAATTCGAATAGATTTGAGCCATGTTGTTTGAATTTCTGGTATAAGCGTTGATTTCATAGGTTATAAAAGAATCGTCAAGGCTTTTTTGAAATACGAAGGGTTCCGGCTCGGAAAGAATATCCGGCGTTTTTTGGGCCGCATCGATGAGCAACTGATGCACCAGTCGCCAGGGCGTATCGTAGCCGATGGATACTGTGGTATGTAAAATCAGTCCCAGTTTAAAGTCGTTTGCACTGTAGTTGATGATGGCGGTTCCTAATATTTTGGAATTTGGAACAAATACTTCGACATTCTTTATGGTGCGGATACGGATGCCAATCAAGGTTTTCTCTACGATATCGCCGATAATATCATCATCACTGACCCGAACTCTGTCGCCGATCTGAAAAGCCCGCGTGTAGGTCAACACAATACCGGATACTATGTTGGAAATTAAAGAATTTGAGCCCAGGGAGAGCAAAACGCCGAGAAAGACGGAAACTCCCTGGAATGCCGCCGATTGCGATCCGGGAATGTATGGATAGATCGTGACAAGCATCAAGGCAACGATAAAAATTCGGGTGATTTCATGTGTTGTGTCCGCCCATTCTTCATAGAATCCTGGCAAGACGATGACTTTTGCTTTCACTCGACTGAAAAAGAAATTGCTCAGAAAAATTAGGTAGCGACTGATCGCTAGAATAATTGCTATGGTGATCAGGTTGGGAAGAAAGCCAACAAAAGCGTCAAACAGTGAAATCATCGGTTCGAGTGCGTACTTTAACAAATGCTTGGAATATTTGCGCGTTTGGGGGAATAACCCGGTAATGCCGTATAAATAGATGTAAAGCATAAAAAACAGCAACAGGAGGGAAAAAACTTTATTCAACCAGAGAGCGACCTTTGTGTATGGGGGTAACGGAAAGGGGATGAGTTTTTGCACTTGTGGCAAAACACCGCTCTCGTCTGCTACGTGTTTGGTGATTTGAGCGCGTATGGCATTGTAAGAACGTTTAAGCAATAAAAGCGAAAAAAGTAGGAACAGGGAGAAGAACACGGCATACGCACTGCTTTGGTAAATTTGTTCTGTGGTGCGTTCTTTTCTATAGGCAGAAATTGCATTCTGAACGACGGTAAGGCGTTCAATGGCCAAATAGCTTAACAACGACTGTTCTTCCTCGGCATCGTTTTCGGTAATCAAGAGCAAAATTTGTTTGCCGGCCATTATCGCAATGCTGGTATCCACCGGTTTCAGACGGATCGATTCCGGGCTGATTGCCGGATTGTTAGCGGCTTGAATGATGCGCGACCTAATGAGTGCGGCGCGTTCGCGCGCTGATAATGAACCGGTGCCGGAATATATTTCAAAGAGGGTTCTCCCATCGATGGATACGGGGTGCGGCGAACCTTCGCTGTCGAGTTCGCTGACAGCGAAAGTGATTTGAACAAGAACTATCAACAATATTAATACGATTAACCCGATATTACGCGCTCGCTGAAACACGCTCAATTCCTTTCTGCCTGCGAACCGGCTGTACGGAGGTGCAGGCAATAAATCGATGAGTGCCTTAGGCTGAAATCTATCGACAGACCATCAGACTGCGCGGTTGTGTTTAATCTATTCGTTTAAACGGAGCGTTTTCCTGCCTGGATAGTTGGCGACTTGTTAAAAAGACGGAACATTCTGCGCTAACCTTGCGGAATCACTGGCTTGGGAAACGTGTTATAATAAAAATGGTTATCCGTTGCGACGGCTGCGTGCGTTTGTACACACAGCCGTTAGCCGGAAATCGGGGAGGTGATTGCGATTTTCTCGCGTATTGGACAATTCATGAAGAATTTTTGCAGCCCCTGAATGTTGATCTGGGTCCTGGCAGGACTCGTTCTGTTGGTGCAATGGCTGCTGGTCCGTTGAACCGTTGCCGGATCGGTGATGTCGGATCGGCTATTGACAAATAAAACGGACAGGAGTTAAAATATTTTTTGTCATAGTGCG
Source organism: Veillonellaceae bacterium (assembly GCA_012798135.1). Next base: position 146,331 of record JAAZNU010000021.1, read on the forward strand.
GAAGTAGCTCAGTGGTAGAGCATCGCCTTGCCAAGGCGAGGGTCGCGAGTTCGAATCTCGTTTTCCGCTCCAGGGAATGATCCGGCAGTTTTCTGCCGGTTTTTCTTTGTCGATTGTTTTTTATTGGCAAGAATGTTACAATTAAATTCAATGCAAAGGGCTGTTTTCGGCTCCTTGCCGAAGAAGTTCCCGCAGGATTCAAAGGAGGATATTACGTGAAAGTTTCAGTAACAAAAAAAGAACACAATACCACGGAGATGGTCATTGAATTACCGGTGGAAGAGGTTGCCAAGGCCTACGACAAGGCATTTAACAAGCTGGTGCAACAGGTAAATATTCCGGGATTCCGCAAAGGGAAGGCCCCGCGCAAAATGGTGGAACGGCGTGTCGGTGAAGACGGGATGCGTTCCGAAGCCTTCGATTTCATCATCCCTGACGCTTATCGGCAGGCGGTGCTGGACAATAATATCGAGCCTGTGGGGCGTCCGGAAGTGACGGATGTCACGTTGAACGAGGGCGAACCCTGCGTGTTTACGGTCAGCGTCATCACCAAGCCCGAAGTAACGCTCGGCGACTACCAGGGCTTGCCGATCACGGCGCCGGTGACGGAAGTCGCGGATGAGGACGTGGACAAAGAGATCAACACGCTGCGCGAACGGCATGCCAAAATGGTGGTGGCCGAAGGCGCCGAACTGGCCCAGGGCGACTTTGCGCTGATTGACTTTGACGGTACGGTTGACGGCAAACCGTTCAGCGGCGGCCAGTCGAAGGGTTATCCGCTGGAAGTCGGTTCCGGCAGCTTCATCCCCGGTTTTGAGGATCAATTGATCGGCGCCAAGGCTGGCGATGAGCGGGAAGTGAAAGTGACGTTCCCGGCGGATTACTTTGTGCCGGAACTGGCGGGCAAGGAAGCCGTGTTTGTCACGAAGATCAACGATGTTAAACGCAAGGAACTGCCGGAACTGAATGACGATTTCGCCAAGGAAGCCGGCGACGCCGACACCTTTGAGGAAATGAAGACGAAAACGAAGGAGAAACTCGTCGCGACGGCGAAAGAGAAAGATGAAGCGGCATTCCGGGAAGCGGCCCTGAAACAGGCCGTGGCCAATGCCACGATCGAAATTCCCGACATCATGGTGGACGATCAGGTCGACCACATGATTCAGGACCTGGATTTCAACTTGCGGCAGCGCGGCCTGGAGCTGGAAAAATATCTGGGCTATATGAACACCGACATGGCCGGCCTGCGGGAACGCTATCGCCCGGCGGCCCTGGAGGAGGTCCGTAGCGAACTGACGCTGGAAGCGATCGTGAAGGCGGAAAGCCTGACGGTTTCGGACGAAGAATATGCGGAAGAAACCCAAAAGATGGCGAAGACTTATAAGATGCCGGAAACCGAACTGAACAAGCTGCTCGTGGACAAGCGCCATACCGAGGCTGTGAAGGATACGCTCCTGCGCCGCAAGGCCGCCCAGCTCATTGTGGATTCGGCGGTCAAATCCTGAATATTAATGAGGTGAATGCCTTGAATTTCGTACCGATTGTTGTGGAACAATCCAACCGGGGCGAGCGCGCGTATGATATCTGGTCGCGTTTGCTCAAGGACCGGATTATCTTTTTGGGCGGGCCGATCGATGATACGGTTGCCAATTTGATCATTGCCCAACTGCTGTTTTTGGAGGCGGAAGATCCCGACAAGGACGTGCAGATGTACATCAACTCGCCTGGCGGCGTGGTAACGGCCGGCATGGCGATCTACGACACCATGAATTACATCAAACCGGATGTGGCGACGATCTGTTTGGGCCAGGCGGCTTCGATGGGAGCGTTCCTGCTGGGTGCCGGGGCCAAGGGCAAGCGCTACGCCCTGCCGTATTCCCGGATCATGATCCATCAGCCGTGGGGCGGCGCCCAGGGACAGGCGACCGACGTGGAAATCCACGCCCGCGAAATTTTACGGCAGCGCGAGTTGCTCAATGAGATACTGGCGGCCAATACCGGTCAGCCACTGACAAAAATTCAGCAGGACACCGAACGGGATTATTTCATGTCGAGCGAGCAGGCCAAGGAGTACGGTCTTGTGGACGCAATCATGGCCCGCAGAGGTTCCGGCGGCGAAACAGCCCGATAGGGGGTATGGCTTTGAAATTTAATGATGAAAAGGTTCAACTGAAATGTTCATTCTGCGGTAAGCTGCAGGAGCAGGTCAAAAAACTGGTGGCCGGTCCAGGCGTCTATATCTGTGACGAGTGCATCGAGCTGTGCAACGAGATCATCGAAGAAGAACTCGGTGAGGAAACGTCGGTAGGCGGTGGCAAGGAGCTGCCGAAGCCGAAGGAAATCAAGCAAATCCTGGACGATTACGTGATCGGCCAGGAGCAGGCGAAGCGAATTCTGGCGGTCGCGGTATACAACCATTACAAACGCATCGAGATGGGCAACAAGGCCGCCGATGTGGAACTGCAGAAGTCCAACATCGTGATGCTGGGGCCCACCGGCAGCGGGAAAACGCTGCTGGCGCAGACGCTGGCCCGGATCCTGAATGTGCCGTTCGCCATGGCGGACGCCACTTCGCTGACCGAAGCCGGCTATGTCGGCGAGGATGTCGAGAATATCCTGCTGAAACTGATCCAGGCGGCGGATTACGACGTGGAGAAGGCCGAACGCGGCATCGTCTACATCGACGAGATCGACAAGATCGCCCGCAAGTCGGAGAATCCGTCGATCACGCGCGATGTTTCGGGCGAAGGCGTGCAGCAGGCCCTGCTGAAGATTCTGGAGGGAACGGTGGCCAGCGTGCCGCCGCAGGGAGGCCGCAAGCATCCGCATCAGGAATTCATCCAGATCGACACTACCAATGTACTGTTCATTTGCGGCGGGGCGTTCGATGGCATCGACAAGATCATCGCCAACCGGGTCGGCACGAAAACCATGGGTTTCGGGGCCGAGGTCAAGAGCAAGGATGACCGTAGCGTCGGCCAGCTGTTGCGCTTTTTGATGCCGGAGGATTTGCTGAAGTTCGGCCTGATTCCGGAGTTCGTCGGTCGCCTGCCGGTGACCGTCACCCTGGAATCTCTCGACGAAAATGCGTTGGTGAAGATCCTGACCGAGCCGAAAAACGCGCTGGTAAAGCAGTATCAGAAATTGCTGGAGCTGGACGGCGTGCAGCTGGAGTTCAAGGAGGAAGCCCTGCGGGCGGTGGCTCAGGCGGCCCTGCAGCGTAAGACCGGCGCGCGAGGTCTGCGTTCGATCATCGAGGAAGTCATGTGCAATGTCATGTATGACGTTCCTTCCCGTAGCGATGTCAATAAGTGCATCGTCACCAAGGAATGCATCCTGAACAAGGATGAGCCGATCCTGGTGACCAGCGGCGAGCGCACCAAACCGAAAAAGAAGGAAGAGTCGGCCTGATTCGACCGGAGTCTTCCCAGGAACATTGTAATTGCATCTGCAAATTCCGGGAACTTATTTTCCCGGAATTTTTTTCTGACAGGAATTTTGCCGGTCGAGTGAGAACATACATACAGACAAATATGAACAGGACCTTTGATCAGCTAAATGAAGGAGGGGCTTTACCATGCCGGAAAACAAAACGAAGCTCAGGACAATGATCATGTTGCCGTTGCGCGGGGTACTGGTCTTTCCGTATATGATTATTCATTTGGACGTGGGTCGCGAAAAATCGATCAATGCCCTGGAACAGGTTATGATGCAGGACCGCTTGATCATGCTGGCGACGCAGCGCGACGCACAGAACGACAAGCCGGGTCCGGACGATATCTACGAGGCGGGCACGGTCGCCGAGATCAAACAACTGCTGAAACTTCCCGGCGGGACGATGCGCGTGCTGGTGGAAGGCCTGTATCGGGCCCGCATCCACAGCTACCTGAAGGAAGAACCGTATTTCGAAGTCGAAGTGGAGGAATTCCGGGATGTTGCCGCCCGCAAGACGCCGGACCTGGAGGCGCAGGCCAGGTTGTTGGCGCGTCAGTTCGAACAGTGGGCGAAGCTGAGCAAAAAGATCCCGCCGGAAACGCTGGTCACGGTGCTCGCCGTCGAAGATCCGGACCGGCTCAGCGATCTGATCCTGGGGCATTTGCCGCTAAAGCTGGAGGATAAGCAGGAACTGCTGGCGGCGGTCGACATTGAAAAACGTTTGGGCTTGCTGACGGACATTATCAACCGTGAGATGGAGATCCTAGAGATCGAGAAGAAAATCAGCGGCCGGGTCCGCAAGCAGATGGAGAAGACCCAGAAAGAGTATTTTCTGCGCGAGCAGATGAAAGCGATCCAGCAGGAACTCGGCGAAAAGGATGAGCGAACATCCGAGGCGGAGGAGTACCGCCAGAAGATGAAGGATCTGGACCTGCCCAAGGAAGTGGCGGAGCGAGTCGCCAAGGAAATCGACCGGCTGGAGAAAATGTCGCCGATGTCGGCGGAGAGCGGCGTGATCCGGACGTATCTGGACTGGCTGCTGGGCCTACCCTGGTCGATTGAGACGGCAGATCGGCTGGACATCGATCTGGCGGAAAAAAACCTGGAAGAAGACCATTACGGGCTGGAAAAGGTGAAGGAACGGATTCTGGAATACTTGTCGGTGCGAAAACTGGCAGAAACCATGAAGGGACCGATTCTGTGCCTGGTTGGCCCGCCCGGCGTCGGCAAGACTTCGTTGGCCCGGTCGATCGCCCGGTCCATGGAACGCAAATTCGTCCGGGTGTCGCTGGGAGGCGTCCGGGACGAGGCTGAGATTCGCGGCCACCGGCGCACCTATGTGGGCGCGCTGCCGGGCCGGATCATTCAGGGCATGAAGACGGTGGGATCCAAGAATCCGGTGTTCCTGTTGGACGAGATCGACAAGATGAGTTCGGATTTCCGGGGCGATCCCGGTGCGGCGCTGCTGGAAGTGCTCGACCCCGAGCAGAATAATTCATTCAGCGACCATTACATTGAATTGCCGTTCGACCTGTCGCACGTACTCTGGGTGGTTACCGCCAATGCGCTGCATAATATTCCGCGGCCACTGCTCGACCGGATGGAGATGATCACGATCTCCGGCTACACCCAGGAGGAGAAGGTCCAGATCGCGAAAAAATTTCTCATTCCCAAGCAGCAAAAGGAGAATGGCCTGAACGGCCGCAACATATCCTTCCCGGATGCCGGCATCGAGAAAGTGATCCGGAATTATACCCGGGAGGCCGGGGTCCGCAATCTGGAACGCAGTCTGGCGATGTTGTGCCGCAAAGTGGCGCGCCAGATTGTCCAGAAGAAGAAAAAAACAGTGCGGATGACGCCGGAGAACGTGGAAGTGTTCCTCGGCCCGCCGAAGTATCACTGGAACGAGGCGGAGCGCAGCAGCCAGGTCGGCGTGGCCACCGGGCTGGCCTGGACGGAGACCGGTGGCGATGTGCTGCCGGTGGAAGTCACCACCATGAAGGGCAAAGGGGCGCTGACGCTGACCGGCCAACTGGGCGAGGTCATGAAGGAGTCGGCGCAGGCCGGGTTCAGCTATATTCGCTCCCGGGCCCAAGAACTGGGCATTGCCGAGGATTTTTACGAGAAAGTGGACATTCACGTGCACTTGCCAGAAGGGGCCATCCCCAAGGACGGTCCGTCGGCCGGAATCACGATGGCGACGGCCATGATTTCCGCCCTGACCAATATCAAGGTCCGCAACGATTTGGCCATGACCGGTGAGATCACGCTACGCGGCCGGGTACTGCCGGTCGGCGGCATCAAGGAGAAGGTGCTGGCGGCACATCGCGCCGGCATCCGCACGCTGTTGCTACCGAAGGAGAACAAGCGGGATTACACTGAGATCCCGGAGAATGTCCGTCAGAATCTGGACTTTGTCTGGGTGGAGCATTTGGATGAGGTGCTGAACCAGGCGCTGATCCGCGACGAACGGAGCGGCGAATGCGCTGGGAAATAATCAAGTCGGAGTATGTGGCTTCGGCGGTGAAGGCCTCGCAGTTCCCCCCGGGCGAGGAGCCGGAAGTGGCGTTTATCGGCCGTTCCAACGTCGGCAAATCCAGTCTGATTAATTCGTTGTGCCATCACAGCGGTCTGGCCCGGACCAGCAGCGCTCCAGGCAAGACCCGGACGGTGAACTTTTACCGGGTGACGCTGAAACGGGAGGACGGCCTGCGGCGGGACCTGTGGCTGGTCGACCTGCCCGGCTACGGCTATGCGCAGCGCAGCAAATCGGAACGGCAGGATCTGCTCGACTGGACGCAGCATTATTTTCGGGAGTCGAAACGCTTGAGGCTGGTGCTGCAGCTGCTGGACATCCGGCGGGAGCTGCAGCCGCTGGACCAACAGGTGCATGGCTGGCTGCAGGCGGAAGGGCTACCGGTGCAGCCGGTCGCAACCAAACTGGACAAACTGGGCCGGGGCGCCGCCAGTGCGGCACTGCGGGCCTTGGGCGCCAAGCTTGGTTTGCCGGCGGGCCGGGGCATGCTGGGCTATTCGGCGCTGACGCCGGCCGGCCGGCCGGAATTGTTGCAACGATTGGTGGAAGCGGTGGACTTTGATGGAATTGACGCAGTTTGACAAGCAGTTGCTGAACCTGGTTCAGACAGGATTGCCATTGACGCCGGCGCCGTTCGCCGACCTTGCGGATCGGCTCGGCTGCCCGGAGCAGCAGGTGCTCGAACAGTTGGCCCGGCTGCGGGACGAGGGGATCATCCGGCGGCTGGGAGCTTTTTTTGATGCGGAAGCGCTGGGATACCGGGGCTGGCTGGTGGCGGTCAAAGTGGAACCGGTGCTGCTGGCGGAGGTGGCGCGGGCGGTGAACGCCTGGCCGGAGGTCACTCACAACGACGAACGGGATCATGAATACAACCTGTGGTTTACGATCCAGACCCGCAGCGAAGCCCGGCAACAGGAATTGCTATGCCGGATCGGCGCGATGGCCGGGGTGTCGGCGGTGATCGTCCTGCCGACGACGGACCGGTACAAGGTCAATGTCGAATTTCGGATGGAGTAGGTGCGATGTGACGGATACGGTGGACCAACAAATCATCCGGCGGCTGCAGGGGGAGTTTCCGCTCGTATCGGCGCCTTACCGGGTTCTGGCCGACGAGATCGGCATCGCCGAGGCGGAACTCCTGGCGCGTCTGCAGCGGATGAAAACTGCGGGGATTTTGCGAAAAATGGGCGCGGTGCTGCAACACCGAGTGGCCGGTTTTCACGGCAACGCTCTGTGCTGCTGGCAGGTTCCGGCGGCGGCGGTGGCAGGCGTGGTTGCGCAACTGGTGGGGCGTCCCGCCATTTCCCATGTGTATCTGCGGCAGCCGCAGGAACAGTGGCCCTACAATTTATACACCGTCTTTCACGCCCACACGCGGGAAGAATGTCTGGCGCAAATTGAGCGGACGGCGCAGGAACTGAATCTGACCGATTATCGGGTGCTATTCAGCCGAAAGAACTGGAAACGTTCCCAGCTGGTCTTGCTGCGGGAATCGTCGGAGGAGTGATGAGCATGATTACGCGATATGCCGAACTGATCGAGGAAGTCCTGAAGTCGGAACCGGCCCGGGTGGCGGTGGCCGCCGCCCAGGACGACGCGGTGCTGCAGGCCTGCCAAAGCGCGTACGAACAAAAATTGGCCACGTTTTCGCTGTTCGGTGATCAGGCGCGGATCGAGGCGGCGGCGCAGAAGGCCGGCGTGAATTTGGCGGGCATGCAGATCGTGCATGTGGCCGATGACATGCGGGCCGCGATGCAGGCGGTGGAATTTGTAGCAACCGGCAACGCCGACATCGTGATGAAGGGACTGATCAACACCGGCGACCTGCTGCGGGCGGTGCTGGACAAGACCATCGGTCTGCGGACCGGGCGGGTGCTCAGTCATCTGGCGGTGTTTGAACTGAACGGCTTCGACCGGCTGATCGGCGTGACCGACGGCGGGATGAACATCGTGCCGACGTTGCCGCAGAAGGCGGACATCATCCAGAACGCGGCGGTCGTGTTTCAGCGGCTGGGCGTCGACCCGGTGAAGGTGGCGGTGTTGGCGGCGGTGGAAACCGTGAACGCCGACATGCCGGGAACGATAGACGCGGCGGCGCTGGCCAAGATGGCGGACCGGGGACAACTCAGGGGCGTCGTCGTCGACGGACCGCTGGCCCTGGACAATGCCGTCAGCGAAGCGGCGGCTCACCACAAGGGTATCGTCAGTCCGGTCGCCGGCAAGGCGGATATCCTGCTGGTGCCGAATCTCGAAGTCGGCAATATTCTGGGCAAATCGCTGGTCTATATGGGCGGCGGCAAGATCGCCGGCCTGATTCTCGGCGCCCGGCGACCGGTCGTGGTCACGTCCCGGGCCGATACCCCGGAGAGCAAGGTGATATCGATTGCGCTGGCGTCCCTGTGCGGTAAAAAATAACGGAACAGGCTGTTGATAAAGGCCCATCTGCGGCGCACTCGCAAGGAGTAGGCCGCATTTCTAAGCGCTAAAGCGCAAGAACTGCGCTCTCACGACTGCGTTTGCTTGCTTGCGTACAGGCAGTACGCGGCACGGCGCAAGCCTCGCCGTTTCTTGCATCTGGACCTTTCTGAACAGCCTTGGTAATGAGACGGGACGGGCTGTTGATAAAGGCCGATTTCCAAATTTCGGCTTTAACGTGTCGGATGGGTAGCGTTTTCGCAAAGCGAAGTAGTACAATAGGTCTTGTGAGTTCTGTAGACCAGAGGCTGCATAATTATTACTGGAGGTGTTCTTATGGCCGAGTTTGCTCTGAAGGGAGAGCAAAGAGTGTTCATGACGGGGAACGAAGTCTGCGCCTGGGCATGTGTCGCTGCCAAAGCGGATATCATGTACGGCTACCCCATCACCCCGCAGAACGAAGTAATGCACTATTGGACACGGTTGGCTCCGAAACGCGGCAAAAAGTTCCTGCAAACCGAAGATGAGATTTCTGCCGGTTTCACCACCCTCGGTGGCGTCATGTCCGGCCGCAAGGCGTTCACGGCGACGGCTGGCCCCGGCAACGTTCTGATGCAGGAATCGGCGACCATGGCCGAAATGATGCGTTTGCCGGTCGTGTATATCATCCAGCAGCGCGGCGGCCCCTCCACGGCAACCGTTATTTATTCGCAGCAGGAACTGACTTTGACGACGTTCGGCGGCAATGGCGAAGGTCACCGCATCGTATATTCGACCTCGAACCACCAGGAACTGTTCGATTACACCATCAAAGCCTTTAACGCTGCCTGGACCTACCGCTTCCCGACATTTATCCTCGGTGACGGCTATCAGGCGAAAATGCGTGAATCTCTGACCTTGTACGATCCGGAAGAACGGGGTATTAAACTGGTGCCACCGGAGCCGATGCTCGGTGATACCACGAAACCGAACCGGCCGTTCCGCAATATGCGCAACACTTATAATACGGAAGAAGAATTATACAACGTCGTCATGGAGCACCAGAAAGACTGGGACGCCATGGCGCCGCAAGTGGTCGAGTGGGATGAACGCGGCTGCGCCGATGCGGAAACGATCATCGTCAGCCATGGCGTGGTCGCCCGGGCGGCGATTGGCGCCTACGACGCCCTGCGCGCCGCCGGCAAGAAGGTCGGTTATTTCCGGCCGATCACCGTGCGCCCGTTCCCGGCGGAGCAGCTCCGCAAAGCCATCGGCAATGCGAAGCGGATCTTTGTGCCGGAATCTTCCTACGGGCAACTGGTCAAAGTGATCCACGGCGCGATTTACGGCAGCCAGATTGAGATCATTCCGATGTATCGTCCCGGTCTGGGCATCACCACCGAAGAAATTATCGCCGAATGCGGCAAAAACTGCTAAGGGCGGGGAGGGATTACGATGCAGGATACAAAAGGAAACACCGCTTTGACTCCGGCCATGCCCAAAAGCTGGAATCCGGAGACGAAACCGCATAAGTTCTGCCCTGGCTGCGGCCATGGCATCATTCTGAAAATGGTTGGCGAAGCGATTGACGAACTGGGCATTCAGGGAACCACCGTGTTCGGTTGCGATATTGGCTGTTCACTGCTGGCCTGGGACCTGTTCGCGGTGGACTCGGTGCAGACTCACCACGGCCGCACGACCCCGGTCATCACCGGCATGAAGCGCGCCAATCCCGATATCATCGGCATTGCCTACATGGGCGACGGCGGCGGCTATGCCATCGGCTCCCAGCACCTGTTCAACGCGGCGGTCCGCAATGAGCGGATCACCATCATCCTTTGTAACAACGGCAACTATGGCATGACCGGCGGTCAGATGGCACCGACCACCCTGCCGGGCGTGAAAACCGAAACCTCGCCCTACGGCCGCGATTGCGACAAGACCGGTTACCCGACCAAGGGACCGGAAATGGTGGCGGCGGTGGCGCCGGAAGGCGCATATGTCGCCCGCGGTACTGTGGCCAACCCGCGCCAGCTGAAAGGCTTCATCAAAAAGGCGCTGGAAAATCAGATCGCCGGCAACGGCATCTCCTTCGTCGAATGTCTGTCCGGCTGTCCGACCAACTGGCGGACCAATGCCAAACAGACCTGGGAGTATATCGAAAAAGACATGGCGCAATACTTCAAAGTCGGCGAACTGCGGGTTCCGCAGACAAAGGAGGGCTGAACCATGGCGAAGGATAGCAAAGTGATTAAAATCGCGCTGGCTGGTGAAGGCGGCCAGGGTGTGCAGTCCATTGCGGAAATTTTGGCGGAAGCCGCCAACGAGGGCGGCAAGAACGCCCTGTACATTCCGAACTTCGGCGTGGAGCAGCGCGGCGGTGTGTCGATCGCGTTCGTGCAGATTTCCGACGGTGAAATTGGCGCGCCAAAATTTCAGAAGGCGGATATCCTGATTCCGCTCAGCCCGCGGGCGGTCGACCGGACCCAGATGCACGCCGGTTCCGACACGATTTACATTTATGACAACTCCCTCATCACCGAGGCCGAAGTCGGCGACAACATCGTCGGTATGCAGTATTTCGACGTGACGCCGATGTGCCCGACGGATTCCAGCACCCAGCAGGAGCTGTTGCCCGGCGAGACCCGGACTTGCTCGTTCACTAAACCGAGCCCGGGCATCGACCCGGCGAAACTGCCAAAAGTCAAAAAACTGGTGGCGATTCCCGCCAACGACATTGCCAAGAACGAGCTACATCCTCGCGTGTTCAACATCATCATCCTCGGCGCGGTCATCGCCGCGACGGAAGTGTTGCCGTTGGAGGCCATCAAGAAGGCGCTCGACGTGAAACTGGCCGACAAGTTCGCCAACAACGAGGCGCTACGGACCATGAATTTCAAGGCGCTGGACCGTGGCTACGAGCTCGTCAAGAGCGCAATGTAGAGGAGGGAACGAGATGTCGAAAGAAATGGAAGTGGCCGTCGTCGACGGCGTCAAAGCGACTTGGGCGGTTTTTCCCGGCCTCTGCAAAGGGTGCGGTCTGTGCATCGAAAAATGTCCGGTCAAATGCATTACTTGGTCGGAGGACTTGGGCGTCTACGGGACGCCCCGCGTTCAGGCCGACGGCGACAAATGCATTGCCTGCGGGTTGTGCCAGTTGGTTTGCCCGGACTGCGCGCTGCTCGTGAAACGGAAATAGAGATTAACCAACGTTGACCCGTCAGGAGCCTCCCTCAGTCCCTCCAGACAGGACCGGGGGAGGTTTCCATGATTTTTCGGAAAGGATGTGGCCAGCATGTTCGGATTGGGGATGCCGGAACTGATCTTGATTCTGGTGATCGCTCTGGTGATTTTTGGCCCGAAAAATCTACCAGATATCGGCAAAGCGCTCGGCAAGACGATTCGGGAATTTCGCAACGCTTCCAACGGGGAAGCCGACAAAACCGAACCGGCAAAGAAGGAACTGCCGCCGGCGGAGAAGGATAAGGACCGGGAAGTTCGGAAATGAGGCGGTAGCATGGAGCAGACACCGGAAAAAGAAACTCGGGATGCGCGGGAGATGACGCTGATCGGCCATCTCAGCGAATTGCGCCGGCGGATCATTGTGGCGGTCGTGGCCATTGTGATCGGTACCTTGGTTGCATATTTTTATGTCGATGAACTGATGCGGTTTGTAACAGCGCCGGCTGGCAAGCTGTACTTCATGAGTCCGGCCGAAGGATTTTTCGCCTACCTGAAGTTGGCGGTATTCGCCGGCTTCATGCTGGCGTTGCCGGTGGTGCTGTGGGAAATCTGGGCGTTTGTCGCGCCGGCATTGACTACGCATGAGAAGCAATGGGCGGTCATTATGGTTCCTGGCGCGGCGCTGCTGTTTTTTATCGGTGAGGCGTTTGCCTACTTGCTGGTTTGGCCGGCTGCCGTCAAGTTTTTCCTTGGTTTCGGCAGCGAGTCGCTGCAGCCGATGCTGTCGCTCGGCCAGTATTTGTCGTTTTTATTGTCCTTTATTTTGCCGTTCGGCGTTATTTTTAATTTGCCGTTGCTTCTGCTCGTATTGGCGAAAATAGGTATCATCAGTTCCGGCTTTTTGGCGAAGCAGCGTCGAATCATGATTCTGTTGGCGTTCATCATCGGCGGGATCATCACGCCAACCCCGGATATCTTTACCCAGACGATGATGGCGATTCCGATCATTCTGCTGTACGAGGCCAGCATCTGGGCTGTGAAAATATTGTTGCGCAAATGAGCGCCGATGATGCAGGCTGTTGATAAAGGCCCATCTGCTGCATTTTAGAGCGGGCTGCATTTCTAAGCGCTAAAGCGCAAGAACTGCGCTCTCACGACTACGTTTGCTTGCTTGCGTACAAAGAGTACGCGGCGCAGCGCAAGCCACGTTGTTTCTTGCATCTGGACCTTTCTGAACAGCCTGAAAACGTAGATGTGGATTGGATTTGACGGACTGTATGGGAAGTATGGCCTTGAATCCAACGAGATTGCTTTTGAGCGGCTGCATGGGAAGCCGTTCGATTGCAGAGATTCTCGCCGGAATTCGTAACGTCTCGCGGCTTGGTTTGTCGAACGCACCCAAAGGCTTCTTCCGTCGCCTGGGTGCTAAAATCAACTTCCTGTTGATTTTTCCGACAAAGCCTGCGCCGCTGCGACGACGAATTCATCGCCTCCAATCTAAAGCAATCTCAGCGGCTTTCCATGCAGCCTGGGTTTCGCGCCTGTCTTAATATTGAGTTCGCTTTTCTGATACGGTCACATCTCCAATCCATGCACATCTCCGATCCGTCCGCTTGACAAAACAGCCGCAGATGGATATATTGGGAATACAACTTCATGTGTACAGGCGAAGAAGGGAAGAGTAACGCAAGGCGGCCAGACAGAGAAGGAACCCGCAGGCTGGAAGGTTCCGTGGCTCATCTTCGCGCGAAGGTCATCCCGGAGCTGTCCGGCTGAACTGCCAGTAAGCCGGGCCGGTTTGTCCCGTTACGACAGTCAAGTGCCTGCCGGCGGCAGGAATTTCGGGTGGTACCGCGGAAGCATGTCCTTTCGTCCCATAGATACGGGGATGGAGGGGCTTTTTCATTTATTTACAAGAGTCGGAAGTCGGGGAGGAAATGACAGTGGCAAAAGAAAATATTTCAACAGTGTATGATCCGGCGGCGGTGGAAACCAAGTGGTATCAGCAGTGGGAAGCGGACGGGGTGTTCCATGCGGAGCCCAGGAGCGACGGCGAACATTACAGCATCGTCATTCCCCCGCCGAACGTCACCGGCCAGCTGCATATGGGCCATGCCCTGGACAATACTTTGCAGGATATCCTGATCCGCTGGCGGCGGATGCAGGGCTACGATACGTTATGGATGCCCGGCTGCGACCATGCCGGCATCGCCACCCAGATCAAGGTGGAGGAAGTGCTGGCCAAGGAAGGAATTTCGCGCTACGACCTTGGTCGCGAGAAATTCATCGAACGGGTCTGGGAATGGAAACAGCAGTATGGTAACCGGATCACCAACCAGCTGAAGCGCCTGGGCGCCTCCTGCGACTGGGAGCGGGAACGGTTCACGATGGATGAGGGCTGTTCGAAAGCGGTTCGCGAAGTGTTCGTCACTTTATATGAAAAGGGCCTGATCTATCAGGGCGACCGGATCACCAACTGGTGCCCCCGCTGCAACACCGCGCTGTCGGACATCGAGGTCGAACACGAGGATACGGCGGGCAAGCTGTACCATGTGCGTTATCCGATGCAGGACAATCCGAACGAATACGTGACGGTGGCGACGACCCGCCCGGAAACGATCCTCGGCGATACCGGGGTGGCGGTGAATCCGGCCGACGAACGTTATACCAACGTGGTGGGCAAAAATCTGGTGCTGCCGCTGGTGGGACGGGTGTTGCCGATTATCGCCGACGAGTATGTGGATCCGGCATTCGGCACCGGCGCGGTGAAAGTGACGCCGGCCCATGACCCGAACGACTTCGAGATGGGGCAGCGGCACAATCTGCCGACGCTCCGGGTAATCGGCAACGACGGGGCGATGACGGCGGATGCCGGCGAAGCTTATGCCGGGCTCGACCGCTACGAGTGCCGCAAAAAACTGGTGGCGGATCTGGATGCCGCCGGTTATCTGGTGAAGATCGACGACCATTCCCATGCGGTCGGCCATTGCCAACGCTGCAACACCGTGGTGGAGCCGCTGGTGTCCAAGCAGTGGTTCGTGCGGATGCAGCCGCTGGCCGAGCCGGCGATGGAAGTTGTGCGGGCCGGCCGGACCGAGTTCGTGCCGGAGCGGTTTACGAAGATTTACATGAACTGGCTGGAAAACATCCGGGATTGGTGCATTTCCCGTCAGATCTGGTGGGGTCACCGCATTCCCGCCTGGTATTGCACCGGCTGCGGCCAGACGATCGTGTCGCGGCAGGACGTTACGGCCTGCCCGCACTGCGGCGGAGCCGTGGAGCAGGACCCCGATGTGCTGGATACTTGGTTCAGTTCGGCGTTGTGGCCCTTTTCGACGATGGGCTGGCCGGAACAGACCAAGGAACTGGCCCGCTACTATCCGACCAGTGTGCTGGTGACCGGTTACGACATCATTTTCTTCTGGGTGGCCCGTATGATGTTCATGGGCATGGAGTTCCAGCACGAAGTGCCGTTCCGTCATGTGTTTATCCACGGACTGGTCCGGGACTCCCAGGGCCGCAAGATGTCCAAGTCGCTCGGCAACGGCATCGATCCGTTGGAAGTCATCGAGAAGTACGGCGCGGATACGTTGCGTTTTACCTTGGTGACCGGCAACACCCCCGGCAACGACATGCGGTTCTACTGGGAACGGGTGGAGTCGAGCCGCAATTTTGCCAACAAGATCTGGAACGCATCCCGGTTCGTGCTGATGAATCTGGAAGATTACGAGCCGGCAACGGCTTGCGGCGAACTGGCCCTGACCGACCGCTGGATACTGTCGCGCTACGCCCAGACGGTGGCCGGCGTGACGGCGAACATGGAGAAATTCGAGCTCGGCGAAGCCGCCCGGATGTTGTACGATTTCATCTGGGGCGAGTTCTGCGACTGGTACATCGAGCTGGTCAAGCCCCGTTTGTACAACAAGGAAGGCGCGACCGGCCGGCGGACGGCGCAGTATGTGCTGGCCTTTGTGCTGGAGCGGATGATGCGGCTGCTGCACCCGTTCATGCCGTTCATCAGCGAAGAGATCCGCGAACATCTGCCGCATGAAGCGGGCAGCATCGTACGCGCGGCCTGGCCGAAAGCGGAGCCGGCCCGGATCGACGAGGCGGCGGAAGCCCAGATGACCGCCGTGATGGAAACGATCAAGGCGGTGCGCAACATGCGGGCGGAGATGAACGTGCCGCTCGGACGAAAGGGCGAAGTGATCCTGCAGCCGGCCACAGCGGAACTGGCAGCGGTGCTGACGGAAAATCTGCCGTTCATCAAAACCATGGCGACGGCGGAGCCGGTTCAGATCATCGCGGCGGGCGACGCCAAACCGGAGAACGCGGTGTCGCGCGTAATCAGCGGGATCGAAGTGTATCTGCCGCTGAAGGGTCTGATCGATGTCGAAAAAGAGACCGCCCGGATGAACAAGGAACTGCAGGGGTTGGAGAGCGAACTGACCCGCATTGATGGCAAACTGTCCAACGAAGGGTTTCTGGCCAAGGCGCCGGCGGCGGTATTGGAGCAGCAGAAGGCGCGGCGGGCGGAAGTGACGGAGAAGATGGCGGCGATTCGCGGGCAGATTGAGTACTTCGCAAACCTCTAATTTTCAGGCTGTCCATAAAGGCTCATCTGCAATGCAACCGTCTGTCCTGAATCCTTTCGATTGTCGTGATTCTCGCCGGAATTCGTAACGTCTCGCGGTTTGGTTTGGCGAACGCACCCAAAGGCTTCTTCCGTCGCCTGGGTGCTAAAATCAACATCCTGTTGATTTTTCCGACAAAGCCTGCACCGCTGCGACGACGAATTCAACGGCTCCCATCCAACGCAATCTCAATGGATTCAGGACAGATGGCCGCCATTACGTCCAAATCGTTCGGTCGTTGCTAAAGACCTACCTGCGATGCCATGATTTTATGGGAAAAGGCTAAGGTTGCGTTCGATTTGAACCGTGTAATTCGCCGACGAAGCGGCGGCGGAATAACGGCAAAATCAACATGGATGTTGATTTTAGGACGTATGGCGCAGGATGAAGCCATTACGTCCGGCCGTGGTCCGGCGTCGCAAGTCGATTGCGAATTCCGGTGAAAATCGCAGCAACCGGGCTTTTCCCAAAAAATCATGGAGTAAGATATAATTCGCACCGAAGGAGAGACTGCAGATGACGTATGAACAAGCGTTGGCCTATTTCGAGTCACTCGGTAAATTTGGCATCCAGCTTGGACTGGCCCGAATTGAGGCGCTGCTGGAACGGCTCGGCCATCCGGAACGCCGCTTCCGCTCGGTGCACGTGACCGGCACTAACGGCAAGGGCAGCACGACGGCCATGATCGCCGCCGTTCTGAACGAAGCCGGCATCCGTACCGGCATGTATACCTCGCCGCACCTGATCGACTACCCGGAACGGTTGCAACTTTGCGGCGCGAATATTTCCCGGCCGGCTTTCGCCGAGGTGATCGAACAGACCAAGGCAATGGCCGACGCGATGATCGCCGATGGGCTGGAAAGCCCCACCGAGTTCGAGGTGCTGACAGCGGCGGCGTTTCTGTGGTTCGCCCGGGAACGGGCGGAGATCGTGGTGGTGGAAGTGGGCCTCGGCGGCCTGCTCGACTCCACGAACGTCATTTTGCCGGAGCTGGCGGTGATCACCAATGTGACGCTGGAGCATACTGACCGCTGCGGCGACACTGTGGAAGAAATTGCCCACCATAAGGCAGGGATCATCAAACCCGGCGTTCCTGTGGTGACCGGGGCTGCCGGTGCGGCGCTGGCGGTGATCGAAACGGCAGCCAGGCAGCACGGATCGGTTTGCGAAGTGCTGGGCCGGGAGTTCACGGTGACCGGCAGCCAAATTGAGCAGGCACGGCAAGTTTTTGAACTGCGGGTCGGCCAGACGCCGCCGGAGTTTTATTCCATCGGTCTGTTGGGCCGCCACCAGACCGAAAATGCGGCGCTGGCGGTCCGGGCCTGTCAGTTGTTGGCGCAAGGCGACGAACGTCTGACGCCGGCGGTGATTCGGGACGGTTTGGCGAAAGCCGTCTGGCCGGGGCGGTTCGAGATTTTTCCCGGGACGCCGCTGCTGATTCTGGACGGAGCGCACAATCCGGACGGAATCCGTACTTTGCGACAAACGCTCGATGATGTGTTCCCCGGTCGGGCGATCATGTTTTTGTTCGGGGTACTGGCCGACAAGAATCATGCCGAGATGGCCCGGACCCTGTTCCGCAGCTGTGACCGGGCCGTGGTGGTCCGGCCGCATTCCGACCGGGCTGCCGCTGCCGCGGATATTGCCCGGGAAATAGCCGGCTTTGTGGCGGCGGTCAAGACCGGCGATACGATCGGGGAAGGGCTGGCGCTGGCGAAGGAGTGGGCCGGTCCGGACGGGATCGTCTGCGCGGCCGGGTCCCTGTATATGATCGGCGAGGTCCGGCGCATTGTGGTCGGCGAAATGTCCGCCAATACCGCGCGGGGATGATCGGTCATTGATGCTACAACGACTGCGGACGAGAACGCTGCGACGCTTCGTTTAACCTCTGCTTATTTCGCACCACAGTCGTTTTGCAGGTTTTTCCCGATGACCGCGCCGCTGCCTGGGAGACATGGACTGCCGGCGGAAGCGTCCTTGGACTGATTCCCGGTGCAGTGAATTGGCTTTGTTTCGAACTGGGTTTAAATATTTGATATAATATAAATCACATTGTTTCGTTTCTTCACTGGTTTGATTTTTTTACACGAAGAAGAGAGGCTGTCTTGGAAAATAAACAAACTTATACGGCGATGGCGCCGTTGTTTCGTTTTTTGCGGAATCAGGACCCGGGCATGGCTTGCCTGCTGGCGGGGGTCTTTTTTTTGCCGCTGTTTTTGCCGGTGGCGATTGTTTGTCTGACGGCTGCAGGGGTGCTGTGGCTGGGGCGATTGATTTGGACGGGCGAAGTCTGTCTGCACCGGTCGCCGCTGGATCTGTGGCTTGCGCCTTTTGCGGCGCTGGCGGCGCTGTCGATCCCGCAGTCGGCTCATGCGGCGGCGGGCTGGTATAACTATATGTGTCTGGTGGGCCTTTATCTTCTCGCTTACTTCCTTGTTGTCCAGATGGTGCGTACCCGGCAGGACGCAGTTCGGTTGGTCGCTGTATTGCTCGTTTCGGCCGCGGTGGTCTGTCTGTGGGGACTGTGGCAATACCAGGCTGGGATCGATGTGACGGCGGAGCACTGGGTTGACGGTGAGCAGTTCCCCGGTCTGAAAACACGGGTGTTTTCGACACTCGGCAATCCGAATGTGCTGGCGGCGTTTCTGATCATGATTGTCGGCCTGACCGCCGGCTGGATTCTGGATGTGCGCGGGCGTTGGCCGCGGTTGGCGCTGTTGGGTTTGTTGGGCGTATCGGTTTTGTGCGTGTTGCTGACTTATTCGCGCGGCGCCTGGCTGACGTTGGGCGTGATGGCGCTGGTGACGGCTGCCGCCTGGAAACATTGGACTTGGCGGATGGTGGCGCTGGCCGCTGTGGCGGTGGCTGTGGTCGGCGTGGCGGCGCAGGATGCCTTTATGGCCAGGCTGCTCTCGATCCGGGGAATGTTTAATCCGGCGGATTCCTCGGTGGCGCTCCGCTGGGCGCTCTGGGAAAGCACGCTGGCAATGATCGAAGAGCATCCCTGGCTGGGACTGGGGTGGGGTTCGTACCGGTTTGTGTATCCGGAATATGATTTTTTCGTACAAAATCCCGACGTGATCATTTACCATGGGCACAACACGCTGCTCAGCTTGGCCGCGGAGATCGGCATTCCCGGGATGATCTGCTTTGCTATGGCTTGGGCGACAGCCGCTTGCCGGACCCTGCTGGCGATGCATCGGACCGACCGGCCAAAGAAGGGTCCGTATCTGGGGCTGGCGCTGGCCTTGCTCGGTATGGCGGCGTTTTCCCTGACCGACCACGTGCTGTTCAACATCCAGGTGACGGCTGTTTTCTGGGTGCTGCTGGCGTTGGCGTCGGTGGCGCCGGTGGAGCGAACCGCCTCGGAACGGCAACTGGCATATTTTCATAAAAAATTTACCGGCGTGGCAGGAGTTTTTCGTTCGCGAGAGAATATCATACATGTGAAATAATTGGTGAAGATGGACAACTATTTTTTTGCGTTTAATAATAATATGATATGATCTCTGGAACAATTGGCGAATGAGTTGTCGATTTCGGACGAGATGGGCTGAAAAGCCCCCTCTTTTTGCCCAAACATGTGAAATAGTACACAATGTCTGTGCGGAAATACTGAAAGTGTAAACCTTAGGAGGGGCGCGCTTGAAACTGTTTGAGGTTCAGCAACTGCTCGGGGCAACACAGATTTGGGGTCATCATTGCCTGGACCGGGAGGTGGCGACTGCCTGCGGCGCCGATTTGATGAGCGATGTCCTGGCTTTCACGAAAGACGGAGCGTTGCTGCTCACTGGCCTGACCAATCCGCAGGTGATCCGTACAGCGGATGTGGGCGGTCTGTCGGCCATTGTGTTTGTCCGCGGCAAAACACCGGCGCCGGAAGCGGCAGAGATGGCGAAGATGTTGGATATTCCTTTGTTTAGCACGCCACATACCCTGTTTGAAGCCTGCGGGATTTTGTTTTCGCAGGGATTGAAACCCTGTCCGCCTCGGGAAGGTAGTTCCGTTGAGGACTGAAGGTCAGGGGTTGGTTTTGGAGTTTCCGCTGGAGCATTATCGTTTTGAAACCGCTGGCGAGGCTTCCAGCAAAATCAAACAGGTGGTTCGGCAACTGGGCGTCAAGGCAGAGACCGCCCGGCGTATTTCTGTTTGCGCCTATGAAGCGGAATTGAACGCGATCATCCATGCCTACGGCGGTTTTATGCGGGTCACGGTGCTGCCGGACCGGACCGAGCTGGAAGTGACCGATGCGGGGCCGGGCATCCCGGATATTGCGGCGGCGATGCGCGAGGGGTTCTCTACGGCTCCCGACAATATCCGCGAAATGGGCTTCGGCGCCGGCATGGGCTTGCCCAATATGGCCAGATCTGCCGACGAATTTGAAATCAAGTCGTCAGCGGCAAGCGGAACGTGGATTCGTATGTTGGTTCGTCATTGAAGGCAGGTGCGTAGGTGGAAAAGTACTACCATTCGGTTCGGTTGCTAGGGGATCGGTGTATCGGTTGCGTGAGCTGCGCTCGCCATTGTCCGACGGAGGCGATCCGGATTCGCGGCGGCAAGGCCCGTATTACGGAATCGCGCTGCATCGACTGCGGCGAATGTATCCGCTACTGTCCCAACCATGCCAAGACGGCTGTTACTGATTCTTTGGACGACCTGAAAATTTATCGGTACAATATTGCGTTGGCGGCGCCGTCGCTGTATGCCCAGTTTGACAAAAACATTTCGGTGACATCGATTTTGGCTGGCTTGCAACGCCTGGGCTTCAACAAGGTGGCGGAAGTGGCGCGCGGGGCGGAAATCGCCACGGCGGCGCTGCGGGAGCATCTGCGGACTCCCGGAATCAAGCGGCCGGTAATCTCCTCAGCTTGTCCGGCGGCTGTCCGGCTAATGCTGGTGAAATTTCCCGAACTGATCGATCATCTGTCACCGATTGATGCGCCGGTGGAGATCGCCGCCCGCATCGCCCGACGAGAAGCGGTCGAAACTCTGGGAATTCGGCCGGAATCGATCGGCGTCTGGTTCATCACCCCTTGTCCGGCGAAGATGACGGCGGTTTTGGAGCCGATTGGCGTTGTGCAGTCGGAATTGACCGGCACGATTTCAATGATTTCGATTTACGGTGAGTTACTCAAAGAGATTCCCCGCGACGCGGCGTCGACGGAACCTCGGCTCGCTTCGGCGGAAGGAGTGGGTTGGGCCCTGGCCGGCGGTGAAGCAACCGGACTGGGCGACGCCAAAGTGCTGGTGGCGCATGGGATTCGCAATGTGTCCAACATTTTTGAGCAGGTGGCGCTTGGCAAGCTTAACGATGTGGATTTCATCGAATGCCTGTCCTGCGCCGGCGGCTGCATCGGCGGCCCGTTGACGCCCATTAACCGATTTGTGGCGGAAAATTCGCTGAAACAACGGTTGAAGGCGATGTGCGACCGCGGCGCGCAAACTCCTGCCGAACCGGTTGCGGCGGCGGAGATTGCCCTGGCTTTGCACGAGGGGCGGACGATCGAGCCACGGCCGGCGCTGAAGCTGGATGACGACATCAGGGTGGCCATGCAGAAGATCGAACAAATCGACGAAACACTCAAACGGTTGCCGGGCTTGGATTGCGGCTCCTGCGGATCGCCCACCTGCCGGGCTCTGGCGGAAGATATCGTGCAGGGAACCGCCAGCGAGACCGACTGTGTGTTTCGGCTGCGCGAGATGGTCCGGGATTTGGCGGAAGAAATGGTGAATCTGTCGACGATGTTGCCGCCGTCCCTGAACCGGGAGTCGGTGAGCCGGGAGAATACGGGAACGGCTCGCGCCGAACGAGTGTTGTCGGATGACAAAGTAGACAAAGTAACGGATAAGCGAGGGTGAGAAATTTCATGACCTTACGGGAAATGGCGGCGGCCCTGGAACTCACGATTGTGTCGGATACGGCGGCTTTGGATCAGCCGCTCGCCGGCGGTTATGTCTCGGACCTGCTCAGTCATGTCATGGGCCAGGCCAAGGCCGGCCAGGTCTGGGTCACGATGCAGGGGCACCAGAACATTGTGGCGGTGGCTTCCCTGGTGGGACTCGGCGCAGTGATCGTGACCAGCGGCGTCGAGCCGGAAGAGCAGACCGTCAATAAGGCCATCGAACAGGAAGTGGCCCTGTGCATGACGAAACTACCGACCTATGAAGTGGCTGGTCGCCTGTATCAGTTGGATACGGCGGGAAAATGATGCGGTGGTTCCGGGCGGACCTGCATGTACACACGGTGTTGTCACCGTGTGCGGCGGTGGAAATGACTCCCCGGAACATCATCCGGCATGCTCAAGAGGCCGGGATCGACATTGTGGCGATCACCGACCATAACGCCGGCGACAATGTTGCCGCTGCCTTGCGGGCGGCCGACGGCACGGCGGTCGCCGTGCTGCCGGGCATGGAACTGCAGACCCGTGAGGAAGTGCATCTACTGGCGCTGTTCGGCAAGATGCGGGATTTTGTGAAGTGGTGCGGATTTGTGGCGCCGCACCGCAGCCCGTTACGCAATGATGAAGCCCGTTTCGGCGCGCAGTTTGTCGTGGACGAGACGGATGAGTTGATCAGGATTGAAGAGGCTATGCTGCTGGCCTCGACGGATTTGAGCCTGGAAGAGGCGGTGGTGCAGGTCAACGAATTGGGTGGCCTGGCGGTCGCGGCCCATGTGGACCGGCCGATGTTCAGCTGCCTGACGCAGCTCGGCTTCATTCCACCGGAACTCGGACTGGCAGCCGTGGAGGTGTCGCGCAACACGCGACTCGCTTCGGCCCGGGAAAAATATCCCGGCATCGGCGGCCTGCCGATCATCACTGCTTCGGATGCCCACACCATCGACGATTTTATTTCCGGCCCCAAAACGATGTTCCTTGCGGAAGCGCCGACTCTCGCCGAACTGCGGCAAGCTCTGGCCGGCAAGGCGGGCAGGCGTTTCAGCAATCCAGCATAATTGGAACATAGAACCAAGGAGGATGAAGAATGGAAACCAAAGAAACCCAAGGCTGCTGCTGTGGAGGCGGCAAAGACCGGTTCGCCAAGGTCGATGCGATACTGGAACGCTTTGCGGGCGTGAAAGGCGCATTGATCCCGGTTCTCCAGGAAGCGCAACATGCGTATGGCTTCCTGCCCAAGGACATCATCGGGCGGATCGCGGAAACCCTCAAAATTCCGGTCAGCCAAGTTTACGGGGTGGTGACGTTTTATGCGCAGTTTCACCTGAATCCCCGGGGCCGGAATATCATCCGGGTATGCCAGGGAACGGCCTGTCACGTCCGGGGCGCCAAAAACGTCCTCAAAGCGCTGGAAGATGAACTGCACATCACGCCGGGACAGACGACCGCCGACGAACGCTTCACCCTGGAAACAGTGGCCTGTCTGGGCGCCTGCGGTCTGGCGCCGGTCATGATGGTCAACGACGACACCCACGGCCGGTTGACCCCCGAAACGGTCTGCAAGATTTTGGACCGGTACCAGTGATTTTGCGATAACATGCACGAACTCTCGTTGCACGTTCTGGATCTCGTCGAGAATTCCACCGGCGCCGGCGCCGACCAAGTGACGGTCACGGTGGAGGAAGACGCCGGCCACGACGAATTGCGCATCCGTATCGAAGACAACGGGCGAGGCATGGATGACGAAATGGTCGCCAAGGTTACGGATCCGTTCGTGACGACCCGTACCACCCGCAAGGTGGGGCTCGGCCTTCCGCTCATGGACATGACGACCCGGTTGTGCGACGGCCACCTGCGGATCGCCTCGACCGTCGGCGTCGGGACCACGGTGGACGCCGCCTGGCGCCTGGACCATCTCGACCGGCCGCCGCTTGGCAACATGGCAGCCACCTTGAAGACCATCCTGGTCATGAATCCCCAATTGCATTTCCAATATCGCCATACGGTCGGCGAACGATCTTTTTTGTTGGATTCCGAAGAAATCCGCCTGGCGTTGGGGGACCTGCCGCTGACGCAGCCGGAGGTTCTGGAGTGGCTTGATGGATATTTGGAGGAAAACTTGAGTATGTTATACGGAGGGAAGCAAGCATGAAAACGGTGGAAGACCTCAAACGGTTGCGCGAACAGTTACAGACCGACAACCGGATTCGCCACTCGGCGGGAACGCAGATCATTGTCGGTATGGGGACCTGCGGAATTGCGGCCGGCGCCCGCGAAGTGCTGGCGGCGATTCTGGACGAGATCGCCAAACGGAACATTCAGGATGTCAATGTGACTCAGACCGGCTGTATCGGCATGTGCGAACAGGAAGTGCTGGTCGATGTCGTAAAGACCGGTCAGCCGCGCATCAGCTACGGCAAGGTGACGCCTGATTTTATTCCGACTTTGATCGCTGAGCATGTCGTCAATGGCCGGATTGTGGAAGACCGTGTCATCGGCAAGATTACGAAGTAGTCGAATACAGACTGCGGGAGGGAATTGAGGAACATGAAACATATCAGATCACATGTGCTCGTCTGCGGCGGCACGGGGTGCGCTTCGTCCGGTTCCAAAAAAGTGATGGAATTGCTGAAACAGGAACTGGAGCAGAAAGGCCTCACATCTGAGGTCAAGGTTGTGGAGACCGGTTGTCACGGCTTCTGTGAAATGGGACCGATCATGATCATCTATCCGGAAGGCACCTTCTATTGCCGGGTGCAGCCGGAAGATGTGCCGGAAATCGTCGATGTTCACCTTTACAAAGGTCGGATCGTCAACCGCCTGTTGTATCGCGAACCGATCTCCCATGAAATGATTCCAAATTTTGAGCACATGCAATTTTATAAGAAGCAGAAACGCCGGATTTTGACCAACTGCGGCCATATCAATCCGGAAATCATCGAAGAGTACATCGCCGTCGGCGGTTATGCCGCCCTTGGCAAGGCGCTTACCGAAATGAAACCGGAAGAAGTCATCGCCGAGATGAAAAAATCCGGTCTGCGAGGACGCGGCGGCGCCGGCTTCCCGACCGGTATGAAATGGGAATTTGCCCGGAACGCTCCCGGTACCCAGAAATATGTCGTCTGCAACGCCGACGAAGGCGACCCCGGCGCATTCATGGACCGCAGCGTGCTGGAAGGCGATCCCCACCGGGTGCTGGAAGGCATGGCCATCTGCGGATACGCCATGGGCGCCAGTGAAGGCTACATCTACTGCCGCGCCGAGTATCCGCTGGCAATCAAACGACTGCACATCGCCATCAAACAGGCGATGGACCTGGGCCTGTTGGGCGACGATATTTTCGGTTCCGGTTTCGGTTTCCACATCAAGGTGAAGGAAGGCGCCGGCGCTTTCGTGTGTGGTGAGGAAACCGCCCTGCTGGCCTCTATCGAGGGCCGTCGTGGCACGCCGCGTCCCCGGCCGCCGTTCCCGGCGATATCCGGTCTGTGGGGCAAGCCGACCAATATCAATAACGTCGAAACCTTCGCCAATGTTCCCAACATCATCAACGACGGCGCCGAAGCCTACGCTTCGGTCGGTACGGCGAAGAGCAAAGGGACGAAGGTTTTTGCCCTGACCGGCAAGATCAACAACACCGGTCTGGCGGAAGTGCCGATGGGCATCACGATGCGCGAGATCATCTACGAGATCGGCGGCGGCATCCCTAACGGCAAGAAGTTCAAGGCGGTTCAGATCGGTGGTCCGTCCGGCGGCTGTCTGCCGGAAGATATGCTTGATCTGCAAATCGACTATGAATCGCTGACCGCGGCCGGCGCCATGATGGGTTCCGGCGGTCTGGTGGTCATGGATGAAACCACCTGTATGGTCGACGTGGCTAAGTTTTTCCTGAACTTCACGCAGAAGGAGTCCTGTGGCAAGTGTACGCCCTGCCGCGAAGGCACCATGCGCATGTTGGAAATTTTGACCCGGATTACCGACGGCAAAGGCCGCGAAGGCGACATCGAGCTGCTGGAAGCCCTGGCAAAAAACATTAAGGCTACTGCGCTGTGCGGCCTGGGCCAGACCGCGCCAAATCCGGTGCTCAGCACGCTCCGCTATTTCCGGCATGAATACGAGGCCCACATTCGCGACAAAAAGTGTCCGGCCGGCGCCTGCAGCAAGCTGGCCGGCTATCGGATCACCGAACTTTGCAAGGGCTGCGGTTTGTGCAAGAAGTCCTGCCCGGTGGAGGCCATCAGTGGCGATATCAAGGGCCAACACGTCATTGATCAGGAAAAATGCATCAAGTGCGGCGCCTGTATGGCAAAATGTCCGTTCAAAGCGATTATTAAGGGCTAAGGCATCGAAAGGAGAGCATGATACCGTGGATATGGTTAATGTAACAATCGACGGGCGCAAACTGCAGGTGCCGAAGAGCGCCACAGTGCTGACTGCCGCCCAGGCGGCCGGAATCAGCGTGCCCAGTCTTTGCTATCACCCCGAACTCCGGCCGGAAGGAGCCTGCCGCGTCTGCGTGGTGGAGGTGGAGGGTGCCAGAACGTTGGTTGCATCCTGCGTTTATCCGGTCAATGAGGGTATGGTCGTCCATACCAATAGCGCGGCGGTGCGCGAGGCCCGCAAGACAGTTGTGGAACTGCTGCTGGCGAACCATCCGCAAGACTGCCTGTCCTGCCAACGCAACACAAATTGTGAATTGCAGACCATCGCGGCGGATCTGGGGATTCGTAAAGTCCGCTTCGACGGCGTGAAGAAAAATCTGCCGCTGGACGCCAACAATCCGTCTTTGGTTCGCGACCCGAACAAGTGCATTTTGTGCGGCCGTTGCATCAAGGCCTGCAGCGACCGGCAGGGAGTCAACGTCTATAGCTTCGCCAAACGCGGTTTTGACACCGTGGTGGCGCCGGCATTCGAAGTTGGTTTGGAGCAGGCCCCCTGCACCTATTGCGGGCAGTGCGCCAGCGTCTGCCCGACGGCGGCCATTGTGGAGAAGGACGATACCCAGGCGGTCTGGGCCGCCATCAGCGATACCACGAGGCATGTTATCGTGCAGACCGCGCCGGCTACGCGGGTGGCGCTCGGCGAAGCTCTCGGTATGAACAGCGGTTCGATCGTAACCGGCAAAATGGTCGCCTCTTTGCGGCGAATCGGTTTCAACAAGGTATTTGATACCGATTTCACGGCCGACCTGACCATCATGGAAGAGGGGCACGAGCTTCTGCACCGTTTGCAGAACAAGGGCGTGTTGCCGATGGTCACCTCTTGCAGCCCTGGCTGGGTCAACTTTATTGAACTGATGTATCCTGACCTGCTGCCGCACCTGTCGACGGCGAAGTCGCCGCAGCAGATGTTCGGCGCACTGGCGAAGACCTATTACGCAGAAAAGACCGGCATCGACGTGAAGAACATCGTGTCGGTGTCGATCATGCCCTGTACGGCGAAAAAAGCCGAGGCGGTCCGGCCGGAATTTACGACAAACGGTGTGCAGGATGTCGATTACGTCTTGACGACCCGCGAACTGGGGCGTATGATCAAGGAAGCCGGCATTGATTTTGCCGCATTGCCGGCCGAGCAGTACGATGCGCCGTTTGGAATTTCCACCGGCGCCGGTGTGATTTTCGGTTCTTCCGGCGGCGTCATGGAAGCCGCCCTGCGGACCGTGGCGGAAGTCGTTACCGGCAAACCGCTGGAATCCATCGATTTCAAGGAGGTGCGGGGTCTGGCAGGAATCAAGGAAGCCGCGGTACAGATCGGCGACCTGACGGTCAAGATTGCGGTGGCGAACACGTTGTCGAACGCCAGGATCATGATGGACAAGATTCGCGCCGGCGAAGCCGATTACCAGTTCATCGAAATCATGGCCTGTCCCGGCGGCTGCATCGGCGGCGGCGGACAACCGGTGCCGGTATGCGAAGAAACCCGCCTGAACCGGATTGCGGCGATTTATGAATGCGACCAGGATTCGCAGCTTCGTAAGTCCCACGAAAACCCGGCCATCAAGGAACTCTATGAGACTTGGCTGGGCCAGCCACTGGGGGAAAAATCGCATCACCTGCTTCATACTCATTACAAGGCGCAGGTCCGGTGCTAAATCCCAAGTATGGCAATATCTCACGGGCGACGGTGGATCGCCTGCCGCTATATTTCCGAACCCTCCGGCTGATCAAGTCGGAGGGCTCGGATATTGTGTCGTCCGAAGAACTCGGCCGGCGAATCGGCGTGACACCGGAACAGATCCGTAAAGATCTGGCGGGGTTCGGCGCTTTCGGCAAAAAAGGCGTCGGCTATCATGTGGCGGAACTGCTGAGCAATATCGGCGTCATTTTGGGGATCGACCGCCGTTGGAATATCTGTATCGTCGGCATCGGCCATCTGGGCTGGGCTTTGGCCAATTACCGCAACTTCGCATCGATGGGCTTTCACTTGTCGGCTTTGTTCGATCAAAATCCGGCGTTGGTCGGCCAAGTTATCAACGGCGTGGAGGTGATGACCGTCGCGGACATGGAAATCACCATCGCCGACCGGAACATTCAGATCGGCGTCATTACCGTGCCGGCGTCGGAAGCACAGAACGTGGCGGACCGCATGGTCGCCGCCGGCGTCCACGGAATTTGGAATTTTGCCCCGGTGCGGATCCGGGTCCCAGAAACGGTCCAACTGGTGAGCGAAGACCTGTCGGTAGGGCTGACTACACTTTCCTTTCATTTGAGGCAGCGCCTTTAGTAAAATAAAAAAGTGGCGGTGGCCCAATTTGTTCAAAATTTTTTGTTGAATTTTTTTGCGAAGCAGTATACAATAATGTTCGGAACAATAGCGATCAATTTGTTGGCAATGAGAAATTCCGGAAAAGTATCCTTTGTCTGAAAAGGGGAGAGCGATCGGATTAGCCATCGGGAATCGGACGGCTCGAACGGAACGTAATATTGTGTATGTATAGACGGTCAGGCGATGCAGCGGGACTGAAAATACACGGACAAACAAATGACGCTTACGGTTTTACGGGGAAGAAAATTCTGAACGCTAAAACGGAACTAAGCACGCTTGGTTTGTAGTACGAAGATTCGTATATACATGCCAAGCTTTTTTTTTGTACAATTACGGGAAGTTTTTCACGATTTTTCACAATCTGGTTACAGAGGTTTCTCCGGGGCTTCGGCCCTTCAGAATACTTAAGCCATAAATACGAGGAGGAGAGAATGCATGATTGAAATCAAGGACCGTGTCCGCAACAGTGCGTTGCAGGCGAAGATTACCACGGCCGAAGCAGCAGCAGCCCTGATCAAACCGGGCATGAACATCGGCACTAGTGGTTTTACTCCCGCCGGCTATCCGAAAGCAGTGCCGCTGGCACTGGCGGAGCGGATGAAAGCGTCGCCTTTTAAAGTCAATCTTTGGACCGGCGCTTCCGTCGGCAAAGAATTGGATGGCGCTTGGGCCGAAGTCAAGGGGATTGCCCGCCGCCTTCCCTACCAGACTAATGATGCGATTCGCAAACAGATCAATAGTGGTGAGATTGCTTATACCGACCTGCATCTGAGCCATACGGCGCAAATGTCCCGTTATGGTTATCTGGGCGGCGATGTCGACATCGCGATCGTTGAAGTTTGTGCAATCACCGAAGACGGCAACCTCATTCCAACCACATCAATGGGCAACTCTGCGTCCTTTGTTCAGAGCGCAAAACAGGTCATCGTCGAAGTCAACGTGACCCAGCCGCTCGAACTCGAAGGAATGCATGACGTATATGTGCCGCTGGATCCACCGAACCGGCTGCCGGTGCCAATCGTCAAGGTTGATGACCGGATCGGTACTCCGTATATTTCCTGCGACCCGGCGAAGATCGTGGCGATCGTTCCCTGCGACATTCCCGACTTTGTGCGTCCGCTGGCGGCCATCGATGATGACGCCAAAGCCATGAGCGCGCATTTGATCGATTTCTTCCAATATGAAATCAAAAACGGCCGTTTGCCCAAGAACCTGTTGCCGTTGCAATCCGGCGTGGGTTCCGTGGCCAACGCGGTGGTCTGCGGCCTCGTGGACTCGCCGTTCTCCAATCTGACCGTGTTTACGGAAGTCATCCAGGACGGCATGTTCGACCTGATCGACGCCGGCAAACTGGACTTCGCATCAGGCACGTCGCTGACCCCGTCGCCGGAAGGTCTCAAACGCTTTTACGATAATATCGCCGAGTATCGCAAGAAAATCATCCTGCGGCCGCAAGAAATCGCCAACAGCCCGGAAACGGCCCGGCGTCTCGGCATCATTGCCATGAATACCGCGATTGAATTCGACATCTACGGCCATGTCAACTCGACCCATATCATGGGCAGCAAGATGATGAACGGCATCGGCGGTTCCGGCGACTTCGCCCGCAACGGCAAACTGACGTTCTTCTTCTCGACCTCCACGGCGAAGAAAGGCGATATCTCCTCGATCGTGCCGATGTGCTCGCATATCGACCACACCGAGCATGACGTGGACGTATTCATCACCGAACGCGGCGTTGCCGATATCCGCGGTCTGTCGCCGAAAGAGCGCGCCCAGGTCATCATCGACAAATGTTCGCATCCCGATTTCAAACCGATGCTGCAAGACTACTTTGACCGCGCCAAGGCCGCGACCAAAAACGCTCACACTCCGCACATCATGGAAGAGGCTCTTTCGTGGCACGCTCGGTTCCTGCAAACCGGCACCATGAAGAAATAGACAAAAAGAAAAGGAGGAACACAAATGGCTAATGAATCACTGAAAGCCAAACAAGAAGCCTATGCCGCCAAAGTTGAGAAAGCTATTGCCAAGAACCCTGAGCGGATTAATCTGCCCAAGATGAGACTGGCAACCCCGCTGGATATTGAGGGCTTCGACTACGAGAAAGATCTCGGATTCCCGGGCGAATATCCGTTTACCCGTGGCGTACAGCCGACCATGTATCGCGGCCGGTTCTGGACCATGCGGATGTATGCGGGCTTCTCCACTGCGGAAGAGTCCAACAAGCGGTATCGCTACCTGCTTGAGTCCGGCGGAACGGGACTATCCTGCGCGTTTGACCTGCCCACCCAGATCGGCTTGGACTCCGATGACCCCAAAGCCGAAGGCGAAATTGGCAAGGTCGGCGTGGCCATCGACTCTCTGGCGGACATGGAAATCCTGTTCGACAAGATCGACCTTGGCAAGGTTTCTACTTCGATGACGATCAACGCGCCGGCTTCCGTACTGCTGGCCATGTACATCGCCGTTGCCGAAAAACAGGGCGTAAGCGCCGATAAGCTGAACGGCACCATTCAGAACGATATCCTGAAAGAGTATGCCGCCCGCGGCACCTACATTTTCCCGCCGAAACCCTCAATGCGGCTGATCACCAACATCTTCGAATATTGCTCGAAGAACGTTCCCCACTGGAACACGATTTCGATCTCCGGTTACCACATCCGTGAAGCCGGTTCGACCGCTTCCCAGGAAATCGCCTTCACGATCGCCGACGGCATCGCATATTGCGAAGCGGCTATCAAAGCCGGCCTGAACGTTGACGATTTCGCAGGCCGTCTGTCCTTCTTCTGGAACGCCCATAACAACGTACTCGAAGAAGTCGCGAAATTCCGCGCTTCCCGCCGCGTCTGGGCGAAAGTTATGAAAGAGCGCTTTGGCGCGACCAACCCGAAATCCTGGATGCTGCGCGTGCACACCCAGACTGCCGGTTCCATGCTGACCGCCCAACAGCCGGACAACAACGTCGTCCGCGTGGCCTTGCAGACTGCGGCTGCCGTCATGGGCGGAACCCAGTCCCTGCACACCAACTCCAAGGACGAAGCGCTGGCTCTGCCGACGGAAGATTCCGTGCGCGTAGCGCTGCGGACCCAACAGATCGTTGCCGAAGAAAGCGGTCTGGCCGATACCGTCGACCCGCTGGGCGGCTCCTACTACGTGGAATATCTGACCAACAAGATTGAAGCCGAATGCTGGGATTACATCAAGAAAATCGACGACCTCGGCGGCGCCGTCGTTGCCATCGAAAAAGGCTACATCCAACGGGAAATCCAGGATAGCGCCTACAAGTGGCAGATGGAAGTCGAGAAGAAAGAACGCATCATCGTCGGCGTCAACAAATATCAGATCAAAGAAAAACCGCCCGAAGGATTGCTGCGGGTTGACGCGTCCGTCGGCGAATTCCAGAAGAGCAAGTTAGCGAAAATGAAAGCTGGCCGTGATGCCGCCGCCGTCGCCGCGAAACTCGCCGCCCTGGAAGGCGCCTGCAAAGATGAAAGCGTCAATCTGATGCCGTTCATTTTGGATGCGGTCAAAGCGTATGCAACCCTGGGCGAAATTTGTGGCGTAATGCGCAAAGTGTTCGGCGAATATCAGCCGCACGTCAGCTTATAAGCGAGAGTAGGAGGGACAACGATGGAAAAACGTATTAGAGTATTGGTAGCCAAACCAGGCCTCGACGGACATGACCGCGGAGCCAAAGTCGTAGCCCGCGCTCTTCGCGACGCCGGTTTCGAGGTTATCTACACAGGCATTCGCCTGACCCCGGAACAAATCGCCGAAGCGGCATTGCAGGAAGACGTCAACGTAGTGGCACTCAGCCTGCTGTCCGGCGCCCACAATACACTGTTTCCCCGTATTGTGGAAATCATGAAGCAAAAAGGCATTAAAGATGTTCTGACCATTGGTGGCGGCGTTATTCCCGATGCCGACATTCCTGGCTTGAAAGCCGCCGGGATTGCCGAAGTGTTCACACCTGGCACCCCGACCGAAAAGATCATCGAATTCATCAAAGCCAACGTAAAATAAGTCCAGTACGTCAAAACAGCGGGGCGGACAGAGCATCTGTCCGTTCCCGCTGAGAATTATCCTTAGGTGGTGCTTTTATGGACATCGTCACAGAGTTGCTCAACGGCTCCAAGTTGGCCATATCACGAGCCATCACGGCGGTGGAAAACGAGTATGACGATGCGGTGGAAATCATGCAAAAGATTTATCCGCATACTGGACACGCCTATGTTATCGGCATTACCGGGCCGCCTGGCGCCGGGAAAAGTACTCTGACAGACAAATTAACCAAGGAATACCGCAGCCGGGGGAAAACCGTCGGCATTATTGCCGTTGACCCGAGCAGCCCGTTTTCCGGCGGAGCGATTTTAGGCGATCGAATCCGCATGAACGAACTCACCATGGATGAAAACGTCTTTATTCGAAGTATGGCGACCCGCGGCAGTTTGGGCGGGATGTCCCGCAAGACCGCCGAAGTCGTAAAAGTCTTGGATGCGGCCGGAAAAGATATCGTTATTATTGAAACAGTCGGTGTGGGGCAGTCGGAAGTAGATATTGTGAAGACCGCTGATACAACCCTGGTTGTGTTGGTCCCGGGTCTTGGCGACGACATCCAGGCCATCAAGGCCGGAATTTTGGAAATTGGCGATGTTTTTGCCATCAACAAGGCGGACCGCGACGGAGTGGAGCGGTTGCACATTGAAATGGAAATGATGCTGGACTTGGACCAGAACGAGACCGAATGGCGGCCAAAAATCACACGGACTATTGCCAGTCAGAGTCAGGGCGTGGTTGAACTGGTGGACAGTATCGAAGAACACGCCGCGTATATGGTGAAGTCGGGATTGATCGAAAAGCGGCGGTACGAACGGACTCGCAACGAAATTCTGACAATGCTGGACGAAGCGATCAAAGCCTACCTGAAGAAAAAGGTGGCCGGGACCAAATTCGAAGCATTGACCGAGGAAGTCTGCCAGCGCCAGAACGATCCTTATTCTGCCGTGAAGGTCATCCTGGCGGAAGTCCTGAAATAAATTAGGCCCTATTATTAATTTAGCATAGATAAAAGGAGGAAAAACCATGTTCAAAATTCTTCACATCGATCACATCGGGATCGGAGTCAACGACCTGGCGGCGATTAAAGACGTTTTCGGCGAAAAGCTGGGAATGTTCCATCAACCGGAAGACGAAGTCGTTGAGGAACAAAAAGTGAAAGTCAGCTTCTTCCCCTGCGGCGACGCGGAACTCGAATTCCTCGAGTCCACTTCTCCGGACGGCCCCATCGCCAAGGCCATCGAAAAGAATGGCGGCCGCAATCTGGTCCAGCACATTGCCCTGCGCGTTGACAACGTAGAGGCGGCGATTGCCGATCTGCAGGCCAAAGGCGTAGCAATGCTCGACAAGGCCCCCCGGTATGGTGCTGGCGGCGCGAAAATCGCCTTCGTGCATCCGAAATCCACTGGCGGCATCCTGATCGAAATTTGCGAGCACCCGGATCGCAAAGCCCACTGAGACTATGGGGAAACCCATGAAATAGTCTATTGACAATGATGGAGGTGTACAATGGCTTCTATTCAGGAAAAAATTGAACTCATGAGAAAGAAACAGGCCAAGGTGCTGGCCGGAGGCGGCGAAAAACGCATCCAGAAACAGCACTCCACTGGCAAGAAGACCGCACGGGAACGCGTCGATCTTCTGCTGGATCCAGGCACGTTTGTGGAACTGGACCAGTTCGTCACCCATCGCTGCACCAACTTCGGCATGGAGAAAAAAGAACTGCCGGGTGAAGGTGTAGTCACCGGTTACGGCACCATCGACGGACGTCTGGTGTACGTGTTCGCCCAGGACTTCACAGTGGAAGGCGGCTCGCTCGGTGAGATGCATGCCGCGAAAATCTGCAAAGTGGCCGACCTGGCCATGAAAATGGGCGCGCCCATCATCGGCATCAACGATTCCGGCGGAGCCCGGATCCAGGAAGCGGTTGATGCTCTGGCCGGTTACGGCAAGATCTTCTACAAAAATACCCTGAGCTCCGGTGTGATTCCGCAAATCGCGGCCATCATGGGGCCCTGCGCCGGCGGCGCGGTGTATTCCCCGGCTCTGATGGACTTCATCTACATGGTGAAAAACACCAGCCAGATGTTCATCACCGGACCGCAAGTCATCAAAGCGGTCACGAACGAAGAAGTCACCGCCGAGCAACTGGGCGGCGCCATGACGCATAACAGCGTATCGGGCGTTTCGCACTTTGCAGCGGAAAACGACGAAGACTGCGTTGCGCAGATCCGTCGCCTGATCAGTTTCCTGCCAAGCAACAACATGGAACCGGCGCCGATCGTGGAAACCGGCGACGATCCGGAACGCGTTGATGAGTCTCTGAACGCGGTCTGCCCGGACAACTCCAACATGCCGTATGACATGAAGGAAGTCATCGCGAAGATCGTCGACAATGCGGATTTCTACGAAGTTCACCAACATTATGCCCAAAATATTATTACCTGCTTTGCCCGGATGGATGGACAAACGGTGGGGATCATCGCGAACCAGCCGAAAGTCATGGCCGGTTGCCTGGATTGCAACGCCTCGGATAAGGGTGCTCGCTTCATTCGGTTCTGCGATGCCTTCAACATTCCGCTGTTGAACTTGGTCGACGTACCGGGCTTCCTGCCGGGAACGAACCAGGAATACGGTGGTATCATCCGCCACGGCGCTAAATTGCTCTATGCATATTCGGAAGCCAGCGTGCCCAAAGTGACGTTGGTTACCCGTAAAGCCTACGGTGGTTCCTATCTGGCCATGTGCTCGCAAGACCTTGGCGCTGACCAGGTTCTCGCCTGGCCGCAGGCCGAGATTGCCGTTATGGGACCGGCGGGTGCTGCCAACATCATCTTCAAGGGCGATCCGGATATCGCCAAGAAGACCGACGAATACGTCGAGAACTTCGCCAATCCTTACCAGGCAGCAGCCCGCGGCTTCGTCGACCGGGTCATCGAGCCGAAAGACTCCCGCCTGGAAGTCATCAACGCCCTGCGGATGCTGGCCAGCAAGCGCGAAGCCCGTCCGGCGAAACGCCACGGCAATATTCCTCTCTAAAACGAATCTGCGAATAGAAAAGAGGTGACTTTGTTGACCACTAATCCGTTGCTGATCCTCGTCATCAACATGGCTGTCGTTTTCTTCGTTCTGTTCGTATTGGAGTTATTGACGAGGGGTATCTATTACATCGACCCGACACGCAAGAAGGCTGCCAAGTAGTCGTTAATAGATGGGTCCCGCCAGAAAAAAACTGGCGGGACCGGTGAAAAGAGGTGAAAGAGTTTGACTACTAATCCCTTGTTAATCCTCGTTATCAACATGGCTGTCGTTTTCTTCGTGTTGTTCGTATTGGAACTGCTGACGCGGGCGATCTATTACATCGATCCGACACGAAAGAAAACAGCGCCGGCTGCGGCGGCGACAGAGGCACCTGTCGTAGCGGCCACAGCAGCGGCGCCGGAAGAAAGAGGCGATGATCTGGAAATCATCGCAGTCATCGCGGCGGCGATAGCCGCCATGGGTGAGTCGGGCGGGCGCATCAGCGTGATCCGGCGACTGGACGGGACGGCCTGGACCCAAGTGGGACGACTGGACGCCGTGAATGCCAGAACCCAGATGTACTGATTCCCAGAGAGAGAAACCAGAGAATCTATATGAAAAGAGCAGGAGGCATGTGAATAACTATGAAAAAGTTCAACATTACCGTTAACGGTCAGGCATATGAAGTCGAAGTGGAAGAACTGGGCGGCAGCGCAGCTCCGGTAGCCGCAGCACCGAAGGCAGCCCCCGTGGCCGCAGCGCCCGCACCGAAAGCAGCCCCCGTAGCCGCGCCGGCGCCGAAAGCCGCCGCAGCCCCCGTACCGGCCGGAGCCGCCACCGTGAGCGCGCCGATGCCGGGCAAGATCATGAGCGTAGCCGTAAAACCTGGCGATGCGGTAAAACGCGGCCAGATACTGCTGATTCTGGAAGCGATGAAAATGCAGAACGAAATCATGGCCCCCAGCGACGCCAAAGTCGTTGACGTGCGCGTGTCGGCCGGTCAGAGCGTCAATACGGGCGACCCGATGGTTGTATTGGGATAATTCGCCAACTGCTAATACATAACGGCAAAACAAAAACAATAGGAGGGATTTTTCCGTGCTTGAAGCATTTCAGGTCGCATTGACCTCTGTCTGGATGGACAGCGGTTTTGTGGGTTTTCAAATGGGCCAGGGCATCATGATCATTGTTGGCTTGGTGCTGCTGTACTTGGCGTTTGGTCAAGGATTTGAACCGTTGTTGCTTGCCCCGATCGCCTTTGGTTGCGTTTTGGCCAACATCCCGGCCAACGAAGCCATGATTACCGACCCCGGAGTTATGAAACTGATTTTGGCCGGTATCGAATTCGAAGTATTTCCGCCCCTGATTTTCTTGGGCGTAGGCGCGATGACCGACTTCGGTCCGCTGATCGCCAATCCGGCAACCCTGCGTCTGGGCGCTGCCGCGCAGTTCGGCGTGTTCATCGCTTTGTACGGCGCGATGCTGCTCGGCTTCAACGTAAAAGAAGCAGCGTCCATCGGCATCATCGGCGGTGCCGACGGTCCGACCGCCATTTATCTGACCACCAAACTGGCGCCGCATCTGTTGGGCGCGATCGCCGTGGCGGCGTATTCCTACATGTCGTTGGTGCCGCTGATCCAGCCGCCGATCATGAAAATGTTCACGACTCAAAAAGAGCGTGAATGCGTCATGGAACAGCTGCGTCCCGTATCTAAATTCGAACGGATCGCATTCCCGGTTGTTTCCACGCTGTTCATCTGCTTCTTGCTGCCCCCGATCACCCCGTTGATGGGCATGCTGATGCTGGGCAACCTGTTCCGTGAATCTGGCGTGACCGACCGTCTGTCGGATACTGCTCAGAATGCCATGATCAATATGGTCACGATCTTCCTGGCGACCGGCACCGGCCTCACGATGGCTGCCGACAAGTTCCTGAATCTGCAGACCATCTTGATCATCTGCCTCGGTTTGGTCGCCTTTGCGGGCGGAACCTGGGCCGGCGTAGTCGTTGGCAAGATCATGTACTATACTTCGGGCGGCAAAGTCAATCCGCTGATCGGTTCCGCCGGCGTGTCCGCCGTGCCGATGGCTGCCCGGGTGAGCCAGATTGTCGGACAGAAAGCCAACCCTGCCAACTTCCTGCTGATGCATGCCATGGGCCCGAACGTGTCCGGCGTTATCGGCACCGCCGTTGCTGCCGGCACTATGCTGGCCATGCTCAAATAATATATTTTTTGCGTATTTCCAGAGCAAACAGGCATAGTTAAACAAACCAGCGCTAAATTTTGCTCTGGAATTTTTTCGAGGCAGGAATTTTCAACATATTCACGAAAATCTAATGCAAGCCGGACAGTATTTGTACAATGATTACTGCTTTGCTAGTGACCGGCTAATTTTCCGCAGAGATTAATGGAGAAGGGAGGACCGATGCGTTTCCAAGCAGTTTTGACTTATTGTGCTGTAATCTATCGTAAATCTGAAAAATCAAAGGAGGACCGTTCAGGTGGATAATGCAACATTGACACTCATTGTGTTGGCCTTTGTCGCGTTCTTTTTCGTAACCGAACTGATTCCCCTGGCCATGACCGCCATGTTGGGCGCCATCGCCGTCGGCGTTCTCGGTATCATTCCGATCAATCAGGTTTTGTCCGGCTTGTCGAACTCCACGGTTACGTTGTTCGGCGCCATGTTTGTACTTGGCGCAGCCATGTTCCACACCGGACTTGCTCAAAAAATCGGCATCACGGTTGTTAAATTCACCGGCACCGGCGAAAATTCGCTGATGTTCGGCACCATGTTCGTCGCGGCCGCCTTGTCGTCGGTCACCTCGAACACCGGCACCACGGCCTGCCTGATTCCGGTTGTTGCCGGTATCTGCGCTGCTGCCAAGATTTCTCCCACCCGCCAGATGATGCCGCTCGCGTTTGGCGCCGGCCTCGGCGGTACGATCACTCTCGTCGGCACACCGCCGAACATCATCGCCGCCGGTGCGCTGAAAGCTGCCGGATTGCGGCCGTTCGGCTTTTTTGAATTTGCCTGGATCGGCATTCCGCTGACCATTGCCGGCATCCTGTACATGATGTTCCTGGGCAAATACATGTTGCCGAAAGCCGGCGCAGTATCCGAGTTGGACGCGGAAGCGGCCAAAGAAGCGGAAGCCGGCGATGCCAGCGTGACCAAACAGTGGATCACAGGATTGACCCTGTTGGTCGTCGTTGTCGTCATGGCCTTGGACATCAAGAAGTTCCCGCTGGAAGTCGCGGCCACGTTGGGCGCTATCTTCCTGGTTCTGACCAAGTGCCTCAGTGAAAAAGATGCTTACAAAGGCATCGACTGGGTGACGATCTTCCTGTTCGCCGGCATGATGCCCGTCGCGACCGCGATGGACAAATCCGGCGCCGGCAAGTTGATCGCCAACTGGGTCGTAGGAGCAATGGGCGGCAGCCCGAGTCCGCTGATGGTGACGATCGTGCTGTTCGCGCTGTCGGCCGGCCTGACCCAGTTCATGTCCAACACCGCCGCCACGGCGCTGCTCGCGCCGATCGGCATCGGCATCGCCAAGGG
The DNA here is from genome assembly GCA_012798135.1 of Veillonellaceae bacterium. The sequence goes on from JAAZNU010000021.1 coordinate 185,816, forward strand.
CCTGGGCGCCAGCCCGCACGCCGTACTGATGGCTATCGCCATCGCCGCGTCCTGCGCGTTCGCGACCCCGGTCGGCACCCCGCCCAACACGTTGGTGCTGGGACCTGGCGGCTACAAATTCATGGACTATGTCAAGGCCGGTACCGGTCTGGTCATTGTCTGCCTGATCGTATCCGTCATCGTGATTCCGATGGTTTGGCCGTTCTTCCCGGCTAAGTAAGCCGCGGGCGTTTCTGTCGGAAAGTTTACAGTAACCGCTTGAATTCCGCCATATGCCTGTCTTGGCTTGCCCAGGGACAGGATATGGCGGAATTTTTCAAGATGGACTATAATAACATACGAAACTATTTCGGATGGAGAGACGTGAATGAAGATAAGCGAACTTTCGGCAGTCGATTCCCGGCGGCAAGTGTGGTTGATGGTCACATTGGTTGGCTGGCTGGCCTTGAGCGGCTGGGAGCTATCCTCGTGGTATTCCCGAGGCAGCATTGTGGGCTTGGCCTATATTCCATTTTTTTTGGGGCTGATTATTTGGCGGTGCGCTTTTCAGTATGAGGTTTCCGTCGAGGACGGCAAAGTATCGGTGGTTATGGCTGGGTTCAGCTATCGCGGTGTGTGGGAGTCCCCGGTGGAAGAAACCTGTATGCTGCTGCCGATCCGTAAACGCATGTTGCTGAGGGAACTGGGAGTTAGCCGGTTCAGTCATCAGTATTCATCGCTGGACGCTAATCCGTTGCGTGTCCTGCTGATCCAGCGCAAGGGCAAAAAACATCCGCATGCATTGCTGTTCAAGGCGAGCGACGAGTTTTACGAAAAAATGGCCCAAGAGTTGAAACGGCAGAATCGGGATATTATCATCCGAACGAAGCAAAACACTATTTGACGACGTCGTCAAACATAATATTGATTTTGGATTTTGGATTATTGGATTAATGGAGGAATGACTGGGTGCAAATTGCGGAACGAATGGCGCTTACCTGTCTCGGGTGGTTTGTGATGATTGCGGCGGTGGCTTGGGTGTTGGGACCGGAACGGAAGCGCAAATGGTTCCGGCAGCGGGATCAGCGGAAGAGTTTTCTGAATCGACGGGGTTTTTTGGGCGAATATATCCATTTTGGCTATCCCTGTACCCGCGAGGGCTGGACGGTATTCGCCGGACTCATGACGGTGGTTTTGAGCACGGCTTATCTGGCTATTTTTGTGTGACAATTTGTTTTTTCCCCTTGCTGATTTTTTCCTAATGATGTAAAATTAAGTCAGGAAATAGTCGGAAATTTCAGTGAAAGGGGTTGGAATGGATGGAACCGATGCCGGATTTCAAAGTCGGGGCAAGCGCAGTGATCCAAAAACGGATCGAGGAATCGGATACCGCGAGGGGAATGGGGCGAGATTCGCTGGAAACGTTGCTGGCGACGCCAACGTACGTCGATCTGATGATTCGCGCCGCCATCGAAGTCCTGAAACCCAACTTTCCTTATCAGAGCGGATTTATAACGGTGGGAACGGCGATGTCGTTTGTGCATGAGGCGCCGAGCGCTTTGGGGATGACGGTGAGTGTGAAGGCGACGCTGACAAAGATCGATGGAAATCGATTCTTCTTCGACATCGAAGCTTTCGATGAAATGGGCGTGATCGGTCGGGGAACCCATGAACGGCAAATGGTCAAGTTGCAGGGCCTGCTGGACAAAGTTAAGGAACGGACGGCAAAATTGGTGGAAACGGTAAAATAACGCCTGGTCGGTTGGCTGTGCAAGAGGCGGAGGAAGATTATTCTCCGTCTCTTTTCTTGTTGCCGTAGTATCTCTGGATAGTGTAAAATATATAAAAGCAGGTCCTTGGGCGGCAAGGACTTTTTCTGTTATGCGACGAATTTTATATTGTTAATCAATCGATAATTATGCGGGTAACGGACCGGAGCGATTTCTTTGGGAGGGAAGCAGGTTGCGGGGAGGCAGGACAAAGGGATTTCTGGTATGGGTGCTGTTTTTTCTTGCCGGGGCGATCATCGGCGGACTGTTGGGCGAGGTAATCACCGCTAGTCCGGCTCTGGCGGGACTGGCGCCGTATCTGACCAAGAAATACATCATTTTTGATATGGCGCCGGCCAGCATCAACCTGTTTATTGTGCAGTTAAAATTCGGCCTGACGCTGCAACCCAACCTGATCAGCGTGCTGGGCGTGGTCATCGCGATGTTTCTGTTCCGGCGCTATTAGGAGGTCTTGATTACGGGAATCATTTTGGCATCGGCGTCGCCGCGCCGGGAACAGCTGTTGCGTCAAGTCGGCTGCGACTTCCGGGTGGAGGCCAGCCAGGCGGAGGAAAATAATGCGGCAGCGCTGCCGCCAGCGGAACTGGTGCGTCGCCATGCGCTGGCAAAAGCGCAGGCGGTCGCCGCCAAGGCACCGGCCGGCGAGATTGTGATCGGCGCCGATACAATTGTGACACTGACGGGCAAAGTATATGGAAAGCCGACGGACGCGCCGGCGGCAATCGAGATGTTGCAGGAGTTGTCCGGTCAGACCCACAGCGTATGGTCCGGCGTGGCGGTGGTCGTCGCTGACCGCAGCTTCACTGCGGCGGTAGAGACGCAGGTGACGCTGGCCCGGTTGACTCCGGATCAAATTCGCCGTTACGTGGCGACCGGCGAGCCGTTGGACAAGGCGGGCGCCTATGCGGTGCAGGGGCGGGGCGCCTTGTTCGTGGAACGTTTGGAGGGCTGCTATTTCAATGTGGTGGGTCTGCCGTTGCAGACCTTGTCGCAGCTGTTGGCCCAGGCCGGCGTGGAGCTGTTGTGAGGAACCGTCCGAATGCGGATCGGCGGTCGCCTCTGACTATTAAGGAGTTGCCGGCGGATGAGCGGCCGCGCGAAAAGATGAAGGAGCGGGGCGCCCAGGCTTTGGGCAATTCCGAACTTTTGGCCATTTTGCTGCGCACCGGCACTGCCGCCGAATCGGCGCTGCGGCTGGCGGAGAATTTGCTCGACCGCGAAGGCGGTCTCGCCGGGCTCGGCCATGCGACTATCGAAGAGGTGGAACAGGTCCGGGGCATCGGCGAAGCGAAGGCGGTTACTTTATTGGCGGCGCTGGAACTGGGCCGTCGCCTGGCCTCGTTGGCGCCGTTGGACCGGACCGCGGTCCGGTCGCCGGACGACATTGCGGCATTGCTTTTGCCGCGGTTTCGGTATGAATTCCGGGAATCCTTCGTGGCTGTATTGCTGTCTACGAAGAACCATGTATTGAAGACGTCGGTCATTTCGGTGGGCAGTCTGAATGCATCCATCGTGCACCCGCGGGAATTGTTCAGGGAAGCGATCAATGCCAGCGCGGCCGCGGTAATTGTTGCCCACAACCATCCCAGCGGCGACCCGACGCCCAGCCCGGAAGACATCACCCTTACCCGCAAATTGGTCGAAGCCGGAAATATTCTGGATATCCCTGTATTGGATCATGTCGTTTTGGGGGACGGGAAATATGTCAGTTTCAAGGAGAAGGGAATTCTGTAGGAGGAATGAACAACGATGAAGTTCTTTGACTCATTTTCAAAGGATATGGGGATCGATCTGGGGACGGCCAACACGCTTGTTTTTATGCGGGGTCGCGGTATTGTGCTCCGTGAACCATCGGTCGTGGCGATTCAAAAAGACACCGGCGCGATTCTGGCTGTCGGCGAAGAGGCCAAAATGATGCTTGGCCGTACCCCAGGCAATATTGTGGCGATCCGGCCGCTGAAGGATGGCGTGATTGCTGATTTCGACACCACTCAGGCCATGCTGAAGTATTTTATCCAGAAGGCGACCGGCGGTTTTTCCTTCTTCCGGCCACGGGTGGTGGTCGGCGTTCCGTCCGGCGTGACCGAGGTCGAGCGGCGCGCGGTTATCGACGCGACGATCCAGGCGGGCGCCCGGGAAGCGTATCTGATTGAGGAACCCATGGCGGCGGCCATCGGCGCCGGCTTGCCGGTGCATGATCCGACCGGCAACATGGTGGTCGACATCGGCGGCGGTACCACCGAAGTGGCCGTGATTTCGCTCGGCGGGATCGTTTCCAGCCGATCGATCCGGATCGGCGGCGACGAGCTGGATGAAGCGATCATCCAGTACATGAAGCGGACCTACAATCTTCTGATCGGTGAGCGGACGGCAGAAATCGTTAAAATAACCATCGGTTCGGCCATGCCCTCAGCGGATGAGGAGTCCATGGATATCCGCGGCCGGGACTTGGTGACCGGTTTGCCCAAGACCATCCTGGTGTCGGTCAGGGAAATCGAACTGGCGTTGTCGGAGCCGGTGAGCGCCATCGTGGACGCGGTCAAAGTGACGCTGGAAAAGACACCACCCGAACTTTCAGCGGATATCATGGACCGCGGAATTGTTCTGACTGGCGGCGGCGCCCAGTTGCGCCGCCTGGACAAGCTGCTGACCAAGGAAACCGGCATGCCGGTGATCGTGGCCGAAGATTCGCTCGACTGCGTGGCGAAGGGGACCGGCGTGGTGGCGGAAGATTTGGAAACGATGAAGCGGGTGACCATGTCCGTCAAGAAAAGTGGGTAAAGGGGAACCACGATTGTGAAATGGTTTGACAAGAAGACGGTGGTGCTCTGCGTTGCCTTTCTGACCGTCTTTTTGCTGGTGGTGTCGGCTGCCCGGCTGCAAAACCGGTATCCGTTGATGTCCCGGATTGCGGCGACAGTTTTGACGCCGTTTGATTATGTGTTTTCAGGGCTGGCCGGCGCAATCCAGGCGGGAACCTTGTTTACCCGCGACTTGGCGACCGTTTACCGGGAGAATCAAACCTTGCGGGTGGAAAATCAGGAACTGCGGCATGTCGTTTTCCAACTGACCGAAAAAGCGGCGGAAAACGAACGCTTGCAGGCGATGCTGGAGTTCCGTACCAAAACGGTGGCGTTTCAGATGAAGGCGGCGGCGGTGATCGGCCGCGATCCGGGAACTCTGAATTACAGCTTGCTGATCAACCAGGGGGCCAGTGACGGTATTCGGGTCAATATGCCGGTCGTGACGCATCAGGGCCTGGTGGGGCACGTTACCGAAGTGTTCGGCGGGACGGCCAAGGTCCGGTTGCTGCTTGACGTGAATTCGTCGGCGGCCGCGATGGTTCAGCGTCCCCAGTCCCGGGCCGTGGGAATCGTGGAAGGGAACCCGGCGCAGACAGTTCTGCTGCGAATGAAAAATTTGCTGCGGGACAGCGATGTCATCAAAGGCGACAAGATTATGACGTCCGGCCTCGGCGGCATATACCCCAAAGGCCTTCTGATCGGTGAAGTGGTCGATGTCGTGGACGACGACGGCGGTTTGCTGAAAAACGCCATGATTCATCCGGCGGTCGACTTTTCGCGCCTGGAGGAAGTGTTCGTGATTATCGGAGAAAGGTCGCCGGTGCGACCATGAAGATATTGATGTGGCTGTTGGTGATGGTTCTGACGGTGTCGCTGCAGTCGACCGTAATACCCGCGATTTCCGCCGGCGGCGTGCACCCGGACTTTGTCATGGTGGTCGTGGTCCTGGCGGCGCTCATGGGCGGGCGGGAGACCGGCGTGCTCTGCGGCGTGGTCGGTGGACTTCTGCAGGACCTGTTGTCGGTGGGCCCGTTTGGCGTCCATACCCTGACCAAAATGACGCTGGGTTTGCTGTTGGGCTTTTATGAACGCAAGGTGAATCAGGGCAACCTGTTGCTGCCGATGTTGGCGATTGTTGCCGGAACAGTGGGATCTGGCTTACTGTCGGCCTTGTTTTTGCTGGCGTATGGCCTGGCCGGCGCGATTCCGGCACTGTTTTTGCGGATGGCGCCAGTGACGGCCTATCATTTGCTGTTGGCGGCGCCGGTTTATGCCGCCCTGATTTGGCTGAAGCGTTTCCGGGCATCGAAGATGGGAGGCTGATGTTCATGCGTTTGAAAACTGCCGGCCAACGCCTGGACATCTTGACCGTGGTCCTGGTGACCATTTTTTTGCTTCTGAGCAGCCGCCTGGCCTATCTGCAGGTGATGAAGGGATCGGAATATCAACGGCTCGCGGAAGGAAACCGCACCCGTCAGGTCAATGTGGTGGCGCCGCGCGGCGATTTCTTCGACCGGAACGGCGTGACGCTGGTAACCAGCCGGCCGGGTTTCGTCGTATCCATTGTGCCGGGCAACAAGCCGACTCCGGCGGCGGTCATCGACAAGACCGCCGCCATCTTGGGTCTGGATCCCCGGGAAATCGCCGATAAGCTGGCCAAGAGTAAGACCGGCTTCGAACCGGTACGGCTCAAGATCGACGCAGGGCCGAATATCGTGGCGGCCATTGAGGAACGGCGCACCGAACTTCCCGGCGTGGTGGTGGAAATTTTGCCGGTCCGCAGCTATATCCATAATCAGCTGGGCGTGCACATGTTCGGCTACGTGAGTGAAATTTCCGAAACCGAACTGGCCACGATGGCGGCCAACGGTTACCGCGCCGGCGACCTGATCGGCCAGTCCGGCCTGGAAAGCAAGTATGACCGTTTTATCAAAGGCGCGGACGGCGGCAGTCAGATCGAGGTGGATGTCGCCGGCCGGATGGTGCAGGTGCTGTCCAAAAAAGACCCGGTTCCCGGCAACAATCTGGTGTTGACGATTGATTATCGCCTGCAGAAAGTGGCGGAAGAAGCGCTCGACGAGCAGTTGCAGTATCTGCAGCGGACGGGTCGGCGCAATGCCAAGGCCGGCGCGGTGGTCGTGCTGAACCCGAAAAATGGCGAAGTGTTGGCGATGGCCAGTCGGCCGGCGTTTGATCCGAACCAGTTCATTGGTGGAATTTCGACGAAAAACTGGCGGGCGATCAACGAAAACCCGTTTCATCCGATGGACAACCGGGCCATCGCCGGTGAGTATCCGCCGGGTTCGACCTTTAAAATCGTGACGGGTACGGCGGCGCTCGAATTAAAAAAGGTGACGCCGGAAGAGCGAATTTTCGACTCGGGACAGCACTGGCTGGTTCCCAAGGGCAACGCGGCAGGCGAAGCCCTGGGTTGGATCAATTTTCACCAAGCGTTGTCGATGTCGGACAATGTGTATTTTTATGAAATGGGGAACCGGCTGGGTATCGATGCCCTGGAACGGTATGCGCGTCTGTTTGGATTGGGCGCCATTACCGGGATTGACCTGCCGGGCGAGTCCGACGGGTTGGTGGCCAATCGCAAGTATAAGGAACTTAACTATAAAGAGGACTGGTATCTGGCGGAAACCTTCGACGCCGCGATTGGTCAGGGTTTCAACCTGACCACGCCGTTGCAGATAGCCATGTTGATGAGCGAAGTGGCCAACGGTGGACATCGTTGGCGGCCGCATGTCGTCGGCAAAATTTTGTCGGCGAAAGGGGAACTGGTGCAGACGATCCCAGTAGAAGAAACCGGCCGTATCGATATCAGCCCGGAAACTTTGAAACTCGTCCGTGACGGCCTGCGCGGCGTGTCGGAGGCCGGCGGCACCGGCGCCGGCGTGTTCGCCAACTTTCCGGTTCCGGTAGCTGGCAAGACCGGCACGGCGGAAAATCCTCACGGCGACGATCACGGCTGGTTCGTGGCCTATGGACCGTTTGACGATCCCCGGCTGACGGTCGCCGTTATCATCGAACAGGGCGGCTATGGTTCGACAGCTGCCGGCCCGATCGCCCGGAAAATTCTCGAAACGGCGTTCAACCTGAAACCAGCGGCGGTCGAGGCGGTGCGCAAACCGCTGCCTGGCGCGGCGATGTGAGGTGGACATGAAAAAAGTTTGGGTTGTCGCGTCCGGCAAGGGAGGTACCGGCAAAAGCACGCTGACGGCGAACCTGGGCGCGGCTCTGGCGACGGCGGGTCATAAAACCCTGCTGATCGATCTGGATGTGGGTCTGCGTTGCCTGGACATCTGCCTGGGGCTGGATGACCGGGTGCTGTTCGACGGGATGGACGTCCTGGAGGGAAATTGTCGCCCGCGGGAGGCCATCCTGGCTCATCCGATCCTGCCGTCCCTGTTTTTGCTGCCGACGGCGCAGAACCGGCGGCCGAAGGACTTTGACGCGCAGCGTCTGGAAGCTGTGTGCTCCCGTTTGGTGGAGGAGTATGACGTGATTTTGCTGGATTGCCCGCCCGGCCTGGAGCCGATTCCGGCCTGCGCGGCGAAATCGGCGTTCCGGGGCCTGATTGTGGCGACGCCGGAACCGACGGCAATCCGGGATGCCGACCGCGTCGCGGCCGAATTCGCCGCGGCTGGGGTGGCGGAGAGCTATCTGGTGGTGAACCGGTTCCGGCCGGATTACGAAATCAAAGGATTGGCGCAACCGCCGGCGGAGATCGCCGTTTCCCTGGGGCTGCCGCTGCTGGGAACGGTGCCGGAGGACGAAGCGGTCACGGCGGCGACACTGAGTGGCGTGCCGGTGGTGCTGCGACAGCCGGATTCGCCGGCCGCCCGAATTTTTACCGCGTTGGCCGGCCGCCTGCCGGGGAAGGATTTGTTGTAACCGATGATAGACCGGCGAATGTTTCGCAATATTGATTTTTGGATGATTCTTGCCACTGTTGCCCTGGTGGGCATCGGCATTTTGATGATCGGCAGCGCCACTCACATCAATTCTCCGAGCGATGACCGCTACTGGTACGTGCAGCGTCAGGGCCTGTTCGCGCTGATGAATTTTATCCTGATTCTGGTGATGCTGAAATTCGATTACCGGATTCTGGATTCATTGGGCAATGTACTGTACGGCATCAACCTGTTGATGCTGGTGGCCGTCATGTTTGTCGGCCAGTCGGCGCTGGGGGCGCAGCGCTGGATTCAGTTGGGCCCGATTACTCTACAGCCGTCCGAGTTCGCCAAACTCATCATGATCATTTCACTGGCGCATCTGCTGGATGCCCGGGAAGACCGGATGAAAAGCGTCTGGGACCTGTTGCCGGTGGCGGCGTTCGTGGTCGTGCCGTTCCTGCTGGTTTTGAAACAGCCGGATCTGGGAACGTCCCTGGTATTTTTGGCAATTTTGTTGGGGATGGTATTCGTGGCCGGGATCGACGGCAAACTACTGCTCAAGATCATGGGCGCCGGGGCGGCCTGTCTGCCGGTGTTTTGGCTGTTTCTGAAAGATTATCAGAAATCGCGTCTGACCGTCTTCCTGGACCCGAATGTAGACCCGCTCGGCGCCGGCTACCACATCATCCAGTCCAAGATTGCGATCGGCTCGGGGCAATTGTTCGGCAAAGGCCTGTTCAACGGCACGCAAAGCCAGCTGAATTTTTTGCCGGAGAACCATACCGATTTTATTTTCGCGGTAATCGGCGAAGAATTGGGCTTCGTGGGGGCAGTGGCGATTCTGCTGTTGTATATGCTGCTTCTGTATCGCGGAGTACAGACGGCAAAACATGCCCGCGACAAATTCGGCACGCTGCTGGCGGCCGGGATTACTTCGATGATGGCTTTCCATGTGCTGGTCAACGTGGGCATGACCATCGGCATCATGCCGGTGACCGGGATTCCCCTGCCGTTCATGAGCTACGGCGTCAGTGCCCTGACCACGAATCTGGTGAGCATCGGCATCTTGCTTAATATCCAGTCGCGCCGGCAAAAGTTGATGTTCTGAAAATGGAGGAGACAATGGAGCATTCCATCGATAACCTGTTGTCGGCTGTGGCCAAGCCGGCCCGTTATACTGGCGGCGAGTGGAACGAGGTCCGTAAGGATCCGGCCGCTGTGGCTGTCCGTTTTGCACTGGCCCTGCCCGATGTCTATGAAGTGGGCATGTCCAATCTTGGCTTGAAGATTTTGTACGGAATCCTGAATGACCGCTCCGACACCTATGCTGAACGGGCCTATTGCCCCTGGCCGGATATGGAGTCCGCCATGCGCACGACCGGCGCTCCCCTGACCAGCCTGGAGACCCGGACGGCTCTCCGGGAGTTTGATGCCGTGGGGTTTTCCCTGCAGTATGAAATGACCTTTTCCAACATCCTGACGATGCTGGACTTGGGCGGCATCCCGCTGGCCAGCGCGGAGCGCGCCGACACCGACCCACTGATCGTGGGCGGCGGTCCCTGTGCTTACAATCCGGAGCCGCTCGCCGATTTCTTTGACTGTTTTGTGATCGGCGAAGGCGAAGAAATTATCGGCGAACTCGCCGCCACCATCGTTGGCTGGAAACAGGCGGGACGTCACGGCGGCCGCGGCGGATTGCTGCGGGAACTGGCGAAGCTGGCGGGTATTTACGTGCCGGCGTTTTATCGGCCGGAGTACAATGCCGACGGTACCTTCCAACAAGTGACGCCAATCGTTCCCGAAGCCCCGGCGACAGTGCTCAAACGGATCGTCAAGGACCTGGACGGCGCTCCGTTCCCCACCCGCACGATCGTTCCCTACCTGGAAACCGTTCACGACCGGATCATGCTGGAACTGTTCCGTGGTTGCACACGCGGCTGCCGGTTCTGCCAGGCGGGCGTCATTTACCGGCCGGTGCGGGAGCGCAAGGCGGAAACCTTGCTGCGGTTGGCGCAGGAACTGGTCGACCATACCGGCTATGACGAGATTTCCCTGGTGTCGCTCAGTTCAGCGGACTACTCCTGCCTGCGGGAACTGGCCGACGAACTGCTGACCCGGTTTGCGCCGCAGCGGGTCAGCCTGTCGCTGCCGTCGCTACGGATCGACAGCTTTTCCATTGAGCTGGCCAATGAAATCCAGAAAGTCCGCCGTTCGGGCCTGACCTTTGCACCGGAGGCCGGAACTCAGCGCCTGCGAGATGTCATTAACAAAGGAGTGACGGAAGCCGATTTGTTCGAAGCGGCCGGCGCCGCTTTCCGTTCCGGCTGGTCCGGCATCAAGCTCTATTTTATGATCGGCTTGCCGACGGAAACGGACGAGGATGTACTGGCGATTGCCGACCTGGCCCGTCGGGTGGCGGGACTGGCGCGTAATGTGCGCAACCGCCGGGTGACGGTCAGCGCCTCCACGTTTGTGCCCAAACCGCATACGGCCTTTCAGTGGTCGTCCCAGCTGACGACCGCCGAGATGGAACGACGGCAAAATTTGCTGCGGATGGCGCTGCGTGACCGCAGCATCAGCTTCAACTGGCATGATCCCGCGACCAGTCGCCTGGAAGGCGTCTTCGCCCGGGGCGACCGGCGTCTCGGCCAGGTCCTGCTTGCAGCCTGGCGGCAGGGAGCCCGCTTTGACGGCTGGAGCGAATATTTCCGCCCCGAAATTTGGACCGCCGCCTTTGCCGCGACCGGCGTCGATCCGGATTTTTACACGGTTCGGGAACGAACCCTGGACGAAGCGCTGCCGTGGAGCCATATCCAGTGCGGCGCGTCGGTCGAGTGGCTGGCGGCGGAATGGCGGCGGGCGCTGGCCGGCGAGTTCACCGCCGACTGCCGGCATGGTCAGTGCAGCGGTTGCGGCGTATGCCAAACCTTGGATGCCGCCGTGGTCGACTGGAGGGAATGACGTGATGGAGAAGATGCGGATCGCGGTGGGAAAAACCGAGACAACCAAATATGTCGGGCATCTGGATTTCTGCCGGGCCGTCGAGCGGGCCCTGCGCCGGGCCAAGCTGCCGGTGATGTACAGCGTGGGCTTCAACCCCCACATGCGTCTGTCTTTCGGACCGGCGCTGAGCGTCGGGGTGGCGAGCGCCGCTGAATATGTCGATGTGGAGCTGACCGAGCCGGTGAATGAGACTGAGTTTGGCCGTCGCCTGCAGGCGCAGCTGCCACCGGGGCTGGTGTTCGTGGCGGCGCGGCTGGTTTCTTCGAACGCGGCGCTGGCGGCGGCGCTGAATCTGGCGGAATATGAAATCACGGGTTCGACGCCGACGACACCGGCGAATTTGGCGGCGGCCGAGAGCGCGCTCGCCGGCTTTCACGCCGCGGAAGCAGTAACCTACGTCCGTCGCACCCCTAAAGGGGAAAAGACCCTGGAAGTGAAGCAATATTTGGCCGGACCGATTGGGCTGGCCGCCAAACCGGCCGGGCTGGCCGTGACGTTCCGACTCCGGATGACCGCGCAGGGAGCCGTGAAACCGCAAGAAGTGCTTCGGCTGTTGCAGGACCGCTTTGCATTTCCCGTCGGTGCCGTCGCCTGCCGCCGGATCGCCCTGTGGTCTGAAACGCCGGCAGGATGCCGCGACCCGTTTGAGATTTAAAAAATTGGGGGACATTTCATGGCGAAACGAATTATCGTCAATGTGATTCCCGAAGAAATCCGCATGGCGCTCTGCGAGGATGGTCGGCTGCTGGAAGTGGCGATCGAGCGGACGCAGAGCGACTCTTTGGTGGGGAATATTTACAAAGGTCGGGTGGAGAATGTTCTGCCCGGAATGCAGGCCGCCTTCATCAACATCGGCAACGGCAAGAACGCGTTTTTATACGCGGGCGACATTTTTCCGCGCAAGTCGTTCCAACGCCTGGTGGCGGAGGACAACCTGACCGTGGGCGCTGAAATCATGATCGAGATCGTCAAGGATGCGATGGGTACGAAAGGCCCGCGGGCCACGACCCATTTCTCGATTCCGGGCCGTTACGTGGTGGTGATGCCGAGCGTCGATTACGTTGGAGTGTCGCGGCGGATCGAGTCCGCCGAGGAACGTTCCCGGCTGCGCAGTTTGGCCGAAAAGATCAGGCCCAAGGGCATGGGCGTCATTGTGAGGACCGTCGCCGAAGGCCGCAGCGAAGAGGAACTGGCCCGCGACTTTCAGTACCTGGCCAATCTGTGGAGCGCCCTGACGGTCAAGGCCAAGCGGGCCAAAGCGCCTTTTCTGCTGTATCGCGACGCCGATCTGGTGATTCGGATCATCCGCGACCACGTGAAGGACGATATTGATGAAGTCATCATCGACAACGCCGATGCGCACGCGCGCATGGTGGAACTGGCGAAATTCATTTCGCCCGACTTGGTCAAAAAGATTCACCTGTACAAAGCCAAGACCGATCTGTTCACCCATTATGCCATCGATGATGAATGGAACCGTCTGGCGGACCGCCGGGTCGACCTGAAGTGCGGCGGCTATTTGATCATCGACCGTACCGAGGCCCTGACGGTCATCGATGTCAATACCGGCCGGTTTACCGGCCACTCCAACCTGGCCGACACGGTGTTCCGCACCAATATGGAAGCCGCGGCGGAGATTGCCCGCCAGCTGCGGCTGCGGGATATCGGCGGCATCATTGTGGCCGACTTCATCGACATGCAGAAGGAAGGACACAAGAAAGCCATCCTGACCGAGCTGGAGGCACGGCTGAAGTCGGACAACACCAAAACGAATGTGTTGGGGCTGACCGAGCTGGGGCTGGTCGAGATGACCCGCAAAAAATCCCGACAGACCTATGAAAGCACTCTGTATGAAAGTTGTCCCTGCTGCGGCGGCCGCGGTTCGATCCAGACCCCGGCCACGCTGGCGATCTCGGTGCGGCGGCAGTTGCGGCGGATTGCCCAGAAGCATCCCGGCGCCAGCCTATGCGTGCAGTTGCATCCCCGGGTGGCCGAAGAGTTCGGCGACGCCAAAACCGTGCAGGCGTTCGCTGCGGAGCTGGGGATGGAACTAAGTATCGAACCGGTCGCCGTACTGCAGGCGGAAGTGTTCGTGATTCTGGAAGGCGAGAAAATGCTGGTGCGTTCCAATGCGCCGAAGAAAGTACGCAAACCCTATTTGCGGCCGGATGTGGAAGGCGGTGAGGCTCCGACGGGAGATATGGAACCGCTGTCCGAAGACGAACTGGCGCCGCTGTTGTCGGAACAGTTCGCCATGATGGCGGTCGTCGAACCGGAAAGCACGCTGGAAAGCCGCCTGGCGGCGATGGCCGACTCGCTGTGGGAACCGTTGTTGGAACCGGACGACGACGAACTGGCGGATCTGCTGGGGCCGGTTTTGACCGAAGCCACGCCGGAAAAGGCGGCAGCAGCCCCCAAACCGCGGCGGCGCCGCAAGAGCAAAAAGATGTTGCCGCCGAGTGTGACGGATCGGTTGGCGGCCGAAGCTGCTGCAGCCGAGGCGGCCGAATCGTTGGAGGCGGCCAAAGAAGAAGTCGGGATGGAGCCGGAAGCCGCGCCGAAGAAGTCGCGCCGGCGTCGTAAACCCAAGGTGGCTGCGGCGGACGCCCCAGTGGAAACCGGAGAGACTGCCCTGCCTGCAGCAGTGGAATCGATGGCGACATTAGCTGCAGAGAGTTTGGCAATCAGCGAACCGGCCGCCGAGGCGGAGCCGGCAAAACCGAAACGGAAGCGTCGTCGCAAGAAAAAACCGTCGCCGGCCGAACTGGTCGCGGCGGAAAATTCAGTGACGGATACCGACGCCGAGCCGGCGGAGCCTGCTGAAGAAGCAGCCGCGGAAATGCCGGCGGCGGAAAGTGAAGATGCCGAAGTGGCTGTGAAAAAGACCAAACGGCGTCGTCGCAAAAAGAAAAAACCGGCCTCGGAACAACCTGCGGAGTCGGACGTAGCCGATGCGGCTGTCGTCGAAGCCGCAACGCCTGCTGAGCCCGAGAAGTCGGCGGAAGCAACGGCCGTAGCCGAAATTGCAGAGTTTACCGCTAAAAAGACCAAACGCCGCCGACGCAAGAAAAAGCCGGCTGATGTGGAAAACGGCGATACCGCTGAACCGGCGGCGGAGCCCGACAGCCCTGCTGCGGAGCCGGCGATAACCAGCGCCAGCGAACCGACGGACGAAGAACCGACGGCGGAAGCGACCGCCGTCGTGAAGAAAAAACGCCGCCGTCGCCGCAGCAACGGCAAAAAGAAACCGACGGAGGGCGAGGCTGAGTTGCCGGCCGAACCGGAATCCCCCAGCGAGCCGGATTGACATTGACCGCCGGCTATGCTAATATACTTTTGCGGCTTTGTCCGCATGGTTTCCGAACCGCTCGGAGAGGTCTGAAATCCGCCACGGCGGTACCGTATCCGGCGAGTCCACAGAATAAGGAGGTGCAAGAATGTACGCAGTAATTGCAACAGGCGGCAAACAGTATCGGGTGTCCGAAGGCGATGTGATTTTCGTCGAAAAACTGCCGGGCGAAGTGGATGATGCATTGGTATTCACTGATGTGTTGACCGTCGTTCAGGATGGCGAAGTCAAAGTCGGCGCGCCCTTCATCGAAGGGGCCAAAGTGACCGGCAAGGTGGTTAAGCAGGGTAAAGACAAGAAGATCCTGGTCTTCAAGTACAAATCCAAAGCTAACTACCGCCGCAAGCAGGGTCATCGTCAACCGTATACGAAAGTTTCGATCGAAAAAATCGAAGCCTAACGCATGATCCGGGTCAGAATCGAACGTGACGCCAACGGCCGGATCTTGGGGTTCGAAGCCAAAGGACATGCGGAAGCCGGTCCCAAAGGCAGCGACATCGTCTGCGCGGCAGTGTCGGTGCTCACCGATTCGGTGTTTTTAGGTCTGGACAGGCATTTGAAACGAGCTATGGAATGGAGCGCGAACAGCGGCGACATTTCGGTTCGGCTGAAAGATGCCCCCGATGAAAAGACGGAAGCGATCCTGGCTACCTTGGTTCTCGGCCTGATGGAAATTCAAAAAATATATCCGGACAAACTCCGGATTCTGTAATTAGGAGGTGACACCGATGTTTTTGTTTGATCTGCAGCGTTTTGCCCATAAAAAAGGGGTCGGCAGCTCCCGCAACGGTCGGGACAGCCATTCGCAACGCCTCGGAACCAAAGAGCCGGACGGCAAACTGGTGCCGGCGGGCAGCATTCTGGTCCGCCAGCGGGGTACGCGCTTCCATCCGGGTCGCAATGTCGGGATCGGCAGTGACCACACTCTGTACGCCAAAGTCGCCGGCAAGGTGGCTTTTGAGCGGCGAGGCCGGGATCTGCGCCAAATCAGCATTTATCCGGTGGAAGTGGAACAGGCGCAATAGTCCCGTTATTGGGTTTTTGAACGAAATATATAATCAGATTATATATTGCAGTGAATCCCACGGTCTTCCGCCGTGGGATTTCTTGCCGTTACGGGGAAATCTGCGTTTCCGCGGAGCATCACACAGGAATTTTTCGGCGGAAGGCGAAATACAATAAGGATACTCCCGCGCGGACGGGACTTATCCGCATGAAGGAGCAACCATGTTTATTGATCGGGCAAAAATCAGTGTGAAAGCGGGCGACGGTGGCGACGGCATGTCGAGCTTCCACCGCGAGAAATTCGTGGCCAAGGGTGGCCCGGACGGTGGTGATGGCGCCAAAGGCGGCGACATCGTTCTGGTGGCCGACCGCAACATGAACACCCTGCTGGATTTCCGCTACAAGAAGAAATTCAAGGCGGAGCGCGGCGGCAAAGGGGAAGATAACAACAAATACGGCCGCAAGGCCGACAACGTGACCGTCAAGGTGCCGGTGGGGACCTTGGTTTTCGACGATGACAGCGGCGACCTGCTCGCCGACCTGGTCGAGGACGGGCAAAGCGTCGTGGCGGCCCGGGGCGGTCGTGGCGGACGCGGCAACGCGCGTTTTCCCAACAGTGTCAACCGGGCGCCGACGTTTGCCGAACACGGCGAACCGGGCGAGGAGCGTAAGCTGCGCCTGGAATTGAAGCTGTTGGCGGACGTGGGCCTGGTCGGCTATCCCAGCGTCGGCAAGTCGAGCATCATTACGATGGTATCGGCGGCCCGGCCGGAGATTGCCGCTTATCATTTTACCACGCTGACGCCGGTGCTTGGCATCGTCCAGATCGACGCCGACACCAATTTCGTGATGGCCGACATTCCCGGCCTGATCGAAGGCGCACACGAGGGAAAAGGCCTGGGCTACGAATTCCTGCGCCACGTCGAACGGACCCGCCTGATTATCCATGTGCTGGATGTGTCGGGATTGGAGGGCCGCGACCCGCTGGCGGATTATCGCAAGATCAACGAGGAGCTGGCCGCTTATAGCGAACGTCTGGCCAGCCGGCCCCAACTCGTGGCCGCCAATAAAATGGATCTGCCCGAAGCTCGCGAAAACTATCCGGCGGTGGCCGCGGCGCTCGTGGCGGAAGGGCGGGAGGTATTCCCGATTTCGGCGGCGACCGGCGAAGGACTGAAGCCGTTGATTCAGCGGGCAGCGGAACTGCTGGCGACTCTGCCCCGCGAAATCGAGCCGGCCTTGCCGGTGGCAGTGACCACGCCCGAAGCGGACAACGAGTTTACCATCCGGCGCGACGACAGCGGCGCTTTTATCGTCGAAGGCAAGAACATCGAGCGCCTGGTGGCGATGACCCGGTTCCATGATGAGGAAAGCCTGCGCCGGTTCCAGAATATCCTGCGCCGCAGCGGGATCGAGGCAGCGTTGCGCGAGCGCGGCGTCAAGGAAGGCGACACCGTGCGGATTCGTGATATGGAGTTTGATTTCAGCGAGTGACAGGAGGCCCGGGAGATGTTTGACAGGACCCAGTTGCAGGCGGCGCGCCGCATTGTCGTGAAAGTGGGAACCAGTACGCTGACCCATCCCAATGGGAAACTGAATTTTTCCCGGATCGAGGGATTGGTCCGCGAACTGGCGGATGCGGTAAACGCCGGCAAACAGATACTGCTCGTCAGTTCCGGCGCGGTGGGCGCCGGCATGGACCGCTTGGGCTGGAAGGAAAAGCCCAAGACCATTCCCGCAAAGCAAGCCGCTGCCGCCGTCGGCCAGGGTATTCTCATGCACACGTACGAAAAGCTGTTCGCCGAGTATGGACAAGTGGTGGCCCAAGTCCTGCTGACCAGGGAGGACTCCGTCAACCGCCGCCGCTACGCCAATTCCCGCAACACGCTGCTGACGCTGCTAAACATCGGGGTCATTCCTATCATCAACGAAAACGACGCCGTGTCCATCGACGAACTGAAAATCGGCGATAATGACACTCTGTCGGCGAATGTGGCGGCGATTGTCGACGCCGACGTGCTGATCATCCTGTCCGATGTGGAGGGCGTTTACTCCGCCAATCCTCAGACCGATCCGCAGGCGCGGCTGTTGCCCGAAATCGCCGACGTAACCCCCGAAGTGGAAGCAATGTGCGGCGGCGCCGGGACGTTGCGCGGCACCGGCGGCATGCTGACTAAGATGGCGGCGGCCCGAATGGCTATGAACTCCGGCATTGTGATGGTCATTGCTTCTGGCAGCCGGGACGGCGCTGTGCAGTCCATTCTGGCCGGCACGCCGATTGGCACACTGTTTCCGCCGCGGCAGAACCGGCTGCAGTTTCGGAAGCGCTGGCTGGCTTTCGGCGCCAGGATCAAGGGCCGTCTGACGGTGGACAGAGGTTGCGCCCAGGCGTTGCTGTCGAACGGTTCCAGCTTGCTGGCGGCCGGGGTCAAAAATGTGGAGGGAAGCTTCGAGCAGGGCAGTACCGTCAGCATCGTCAATCCGGATGGCTGGGAGATTGCCCGGGGACTGGTCAACTACAGCACCGACGACGTGCGGAAGATTATGGGCGCACATACGCATGAGATCGCGGAAATTTTGGGGCATAAGCCCTACGACGAGGTCGTGCACCGGGACAATCTGGTCCTGTTGAGCCGACACGAAACGGAGGAGTCGAAATGTTAACGAGAAGAATGGACCTAACCATCAGTACCAACAAACTGGAGCAATCACGGGAGTTCTACCGGGACTACCTGGGCTTTGAGCTGGTGTTCGAAAACGACAATTACATCGAGATGCTGGCCCAGGGCAGCACCACCATGGGGGTGAGCTTCGTCACCCCAGAATTGTCGGGCGGCGAGAAATTTACCGGTGAGGGCATCATTTTGTCGCTGGAAGCAGCGGATGTCGACGCGGAGTTTGCGCGGCTGAAAGCGGCCGGCGTCCGGATCTGCGAGGAGATCCGCGACAAGGCCTGGGGCGAGCGCAGCTTCGTCATCAATGACCCGAACGGCGTTCATGTTTATATCTACAAAGCCATTCCGCCAACTCCAGAATACCAGGAAATCTTCGACAAATACAAAAAATAACCGGATGGGGTGAACGAGATGGATTGGCAGACGGAACTGGAAACGTTGGGGAAACAGGCCAAAGCCGCCGCCCGGCGGCTGGGCGTTGTTTCGACCGCGCAGAAAAATCAGGCCTTGCTGGCGATGGCTGATCGGTTGCTGACGGAGCAGGACAAAATACTGACGGCGAATGCCGTCGATATGGCGATGGGAAAAACGAAGGGACTGTCGCCAGCGCTGCTCGACCGTTTACTGCTGACGCCGGCGCGCATCGAGGCCATGGCGGAGGGACTGCGGCAGGTCGCGGCGTTGCCCGATCCGATCGGCGAGTGCGTGAGCGGCGTCCGTCGGCCCAACGGGCTGGAAATCCGGAAAGTCCGGGTCCCGTTCGGCGTAATCGCCATGATTTACGAGGCCCGGCCCAATGTGACCGTCGACGCCGCAGGATTGTGCCTGAAAACCGGCAATGCCGTGATTTTGCGCGGCGGGTCGGAGGCCATCGAATCCAACAAAATGCTGGCAGCGGTTCTGATCGAGGCCGGCCGCCGATCAGGCCTGCCGGCCGGCTCGATTTCCCTGATCGAGACTACCGACCGGGAGGCGGTCAACCGCTTGCTGAAGCTGAACCGTTATATCGATGTCATTATTCCCCGGGGCGGCGCCGGCCTGATTCGGACGGTTGTGGAGAACAGCACGGTCCCGGTCATCGAGACCGGCATCGGCGTTTGCCATACCTTCGTGGACGAGTCGGCCGACCTGGAAATGGCGGCCGACATCGCGTTCAACGCCAAAGTGTCGCGCCCCGGCGTGTGCAATGCCATGGAAACGTTACTGGTGCACCGGGCGGTGGCGGACGCGTTGCTGCCGCTGCTGCTCGAACGTTATGCCCGGGCCGGCGTCGAACTGCGGGGCTGTGCGGAAACAGCGGCGTGTCATGCGGCGGTGAAACCGGCGACTGAGGAGGACTGGGCCACGGAATACCACGACTTCATTCTGTCGGTGAAGGTTGTCGGCAGCCTTGACGAAGCCCTGGACCATATCGAACGGTACGGCACCAAACACTCGGAAGCCATTGTGACCCGCGATTACAACAATGCCCGGCGCTTTCAGCAGCAGGTGGATGCCTCGACGGTCTATGTCAATGCCTCGACCCGATTTACCGACGGCTTTGAATTCGGCTTCGGCGCGGAAATCGGCATCAGCACTCAGAAGCTGCACGCCCGGGGCCCGATGGGCCTGAAGGAACTGACTTCCTACAAGTATTTAGTGGACGGAAACGGCCAGATTCGCGGCTAATCCCGCGTAAGTTCACAAAAAGTTCACAAAGTCGTCACAGAAGTTTCAAGCCTGGGCTGTATACTGAACTTGAAACATATAGAAGCTGGGGGTGTCCGTTCATGCAGAAAGTCCTGAACGTCCTGAAAAAATTCAAGTGGCTGTTGATCCTGTTGATCGTGGCCGGCGTAGGCGGCTATTATGCCTACGGCTATTATCAGGAACAGAACAAACCGAAGCAGACCGGACGTCAGGTCAAGGTGGAACGGGGCGACATCATAGCGATGGTGTCGGCGACCGGCACGATTTCACCGGTGGACAACGTCGACGTCAGTTCCAAGATCACCGGCTTGATCACGGAAGTGAAAGTGGTCGAAAACCAATTTGTAAAAGCCCAGGATGTGCTGATCGTGCTCGACGATTCCAAATATCGGGCCCAGCTGGCCCAGGCCGGCGCCAAGCTGGCCAATGCGGAAGCCAACTATGAGCGGGCCCGCAAGATGACGCAGGCCGGCGGCTATTCCCGGCAGCAACTGGACGCCGCCCGCACCGACTATGAGGTGGCCAGGGCGACCTATGATGATGCCGAGTCCAATCTGGAGGACACGGTGATCAAGGCCCCGATCGCCGGCATGGTGATCGGTAAACCGATTCCGGCCGGCCAGACGGTATCGCCGGGGATTTCCAACCCGATGGTGCTGTTGACGATCGCCGACCTGAACAGGATGCAGATCCAGGCATTGGTCGATGAATCGGATATCGGCAAAATTCAGCTGAAGCAAAAAGTATCCTTCACGGTGGATGCCTATCCCGACAAAACCTTTAGCGGCATAGTCACCACTATTTCCAACAAGGCCAACATCCAGCAAAACGTGGTCTACTATAGCGTGCTGATCGATGTCGATTCACCGGAAGGATTGCTGAAACCGACCATGACCGCCCGGGTTTCCGTACATGTGGGCGAACGGCGGGGCGTGCTGACGGTGCCGACCTTGGCGATCAAGGATAACCGGGGACAAAGGTTTGTAAATGTCCTGCGCAACGGCGATTCGCAACCGGAAGCGGTGAAGATCACAACCGGTCTGGCGAGCGAAGATCGGATCGAAGTCGTAAGCGGCCTGAAGGAAGGCGACATTCTCGTGTTGCCGCAAAGTGCGGCAGGCTCCAACCGGATTCCCGGCATGGGCGGCATGGGCGGCGCCGGCATGTTCCGTCAAACCCCGGCCCGTTAAGGGGGAACGGCGATATGAAGGAATGCATCGTAATTCAGGACATTGTTAAAACATATCAGATGGGTGATTCCATCGTCCGGGCCCTGGCCGGCGTGAGCCTGACGGTCGAGGAAGGCGAATTCACCGCGATCATGGGGCCATCCGGATCGGGAAAATCGACCCTGATGAATATTTTGGGCTGTCTCGATCGCCCCACCAGCGGTTCCTATAAGTTGGACGGCGCCGAGGTGGCGACGCTCGGCGACGATGAACTGGCGGTGACCCGCAACAAGAAAATCGGCTTTGTATTCCAGAATTTCAATCTGCTCTCGCGAATGTCCGCGCTGAATAATGTCGCCCTGCCAATGGTTTATGCCGGAGTCCCCCAACACGAGCGCCTGGAACGGGCACGGAAGAACCTGGAGATGGTCGGTCTGGGCGGACGGGTGCATCACAAACCGAACGAGCTGTCCGGCGGCCAGCGGCAACGGGTGGCAATTGCCCGGGCGTTGGTCAACGAACCGACAATCATCCTGGCGGACGAACCGACCGGCAACCTGGACAGCAAATCCGGCGACGAGATCATGGAAATCTTCTGCGAACTGAACCGGCAGGGCCGGACCGTTATTCTGGTTACCCATGAACCGGATATCGCCGCTTACACCCGACGGACGGTCACCTTTCGCGATGGCTTGATCGTCAGCGACGAACGGAGGGAGGAAAGCCGATGTTCTGGGAAAGCGTAGTCATTGCCCTGGATGGCCTGCGCGCCAATAAAATGCGTTCCATCTTGACGATGCTGGGCATCATTATCGGCGTGGGCGCGGTCATTGCCATGGTCTCCATTGGTATGGGCGTCCGGGAAAAAGTGCAGAAATCGATTGCCAGCCTGGGCAGTAATCTGTTGATTGTCATGCCTGGCGCCACGGCGCCGTCCGGCGTCCGGGTGGCGGCCGGCTCCACCACGACCATGACCTACAAGGACGCCCAGGCCATTGCCCGGGAAATAGCGGGTGTCTCAATGGTCGCGCCGATGGTGCAACGACAATACCAGGCCGTTTACGGCGGCAAAAACTGGATCACTACCATGCAGGGAACCACGCCGGAATTTTTGGATGTGCGAAATTTTGAAATGGCGGACGGGAATTTCATTTCCCAGCGGGACCTCGATACCCGGGACCGCGTGGCGGTGCTCGGCAGCACGGTCGTGGAAAATCTGTTTGGGGAAATGAATCCCATCGGCCAGACCATCCGGATCAATAAATCCACGTTCCGCGTGATCGGCGTATTGGCACCAAAAGGCCAGTCCGCTGGCGGCCAGGACCAGGACGATCTGATCATCGTGCCGTTGACGACGGCGCAGGAGCGGATGCTTGGCATTACCTACATCCAGTCGATCAGTGTGCAGGCGGAGAGCCAGGAAGTACTCGACCAGGTGCAACAGGATATCTCCACGTTGTTGCGGGTACGTCACCGGTTGCAGCCCGGCGTGGCTGATGATTTTTCTGTCCGGAATCTGGCGGCCGTCATGGCCACCGCCGAGGAGACTACCGGCACCATTACGCTGTTGCTGGGAAATACGGCGGCCATTTCGCTTTTGGTTGGCGGCATCGGCATCATGAACATCATGCTGGTGTCGGTGACGGAGCGCACCCGCGAGATCGGCGTGCGCAAGGCGCTGGGCGCCACCTTCGCCAATATTCTGTTGCAGTTTTTGATTGAAGCCATTGTGATCGGTGTAACGGGCGGCATGATCGGTATCGCTTTGGGGCTGGGTTCTTCTTACGTCATTTCCTCGGTGTTCGGCTGGGCAACGGTGGTGTCCGTGGGAACCATCCTGCTGGCTTTCGGATTTTCGGTCGCCATCGGCCTGTTTTTCGGCCTGTACCCGGCCCGAAAGGCCGCCTTGCTGGACCCGATCGATGCCTTGCGGTATGAGTGAGCCGGTGAATTGAAACTCCCCGGATTTCTGGTATAATAAGACCGCGTGACAAATCACGGGGGCAGGGGAGATGCTACGATGGCCGATCAGCCGCAGAAGATAGGAATTATGGGCGGGACTTTCGATCCCATCCACATGGGACATCTGGTAATGGCGGAAGCGGTCCGGATGGACTATGATCTGGCGAAGGTCATCTTCATTCCCACCGGTACCTCGCCGCATAAGCGGGGGCTGACGGTTACGCCGGCTCTGGACCGTTATATCATGACTATGATGGCCACCTATTCCAATCCTTATTTTTTTGTATCGCCGATTGAGAGGGACCGTCCCGGCCCCTCTTTTACCATTGATACGGTGCGGGCCCTGATTGCCCAATACGGCGCGGGAACTGAGTTTTATTTTCTGACTGGGACGGACACGGTACTGGAGTTGCATACATGGAACAACATCGACGAACTGTTGGAGCTGTGCCATTTTGTGGCAGCCTCCCGGCCGGGAAAAACCAGTAGCATCGCCGAAGCCATCAAACGACTGGGGCCTAAAGCCAAAGAACGGATTCATCGCCTGACCACGCCGGAACTGGAAATTTCATCGACCGATATCAGGGAACGGGTGCGGCTGGGGAAATCCATCCGATATTTTGTGCCGGAAAATGTCGAGCATTATATTCACAAGGAAGGACTGTACCTGAAATAAGCCAATGATGGATTATCAAGAAATTTTGGTCATTCTCGCCAAAGAATTGCGGCCGGCGCGATTCCGCCACAGCCGCGAAGTGAGCCGGACTGCCGTTCGGCTCGCTGAACGTTGGGGCGTGGATATCGAAAAGGCCCGGCTGGCGGGAATCCTTCACGATTGCGCCCGCAACCTCAAAGGAAAGGAGCTGCTGAAATGTGCCGCTGCTAACGGCTTACCCGTTAGCGAGATCGAGATTTTGCAGCCGGCGCTGATTCACGCTCCGTTGGGGTCGTTGCTGGCAGAGCGCCGGTTCGGCGTCGCCGATCCCGAAATTCTGCGGGCCATTGCCCGCCATACCACCGGCGCCGCCCAAATGTCGCCATTGGACAAGATCATCTACCTGGCCGACTGCATCGAACCGGGTCGTCACTACCCCGGCGTCGATGAGTTGCGCGCATTGGCGGAACAGGATCTGGACGCCGCAGTGCTACTGGCCTATGACCACAGCATTTCATTTGTCCTGGCCGGCGGCGGACTGTTGCATCCGAATACGGTCGATGGGCGCAATTCCCTGCTGTTGGAGATGAAAGCGAAACATAATGGCAAGTGAGCTGAAAAGCCGATTGCGGCAAACAGAGGGTCGTCAGCCGATCCGCAAATCGCGGATATGGCCGAAGGTCCTGCTGTTTTTGTTTGTTGTGGCGTCGTTGGCCGGCGCGGCCATGCTGGGACGTAATCTGGCGTTGTACGGCCATGTCTGGGGCCCCGGCGAATCCGGCAACCGGATTAACATTTTGTTGGTAGGCATCGACGACGGCGACCTTGCTGATCCCAAGAACAGTCCCCACCGCTCCGACTCGATGCTGCTGCTTGGCGTGCACAAAGGTTCCGGCGCCGTTAGTCTGCTGTCAATCCCCCGCGATACCCGCGTGCCGATTCCGGGTCACAGCAACAATGACAAGTTCGGTCATTCCTTCGCCTACGGCGGCGTGGATCTGACCATTGCCACCTTGCAGGAGTTTCTGAAGGTGCCGGTCCATTACTACGTGGTGGCGGACTGGCAGGGATTCATCCGGGTGGTGGATGCGTTGGGCGGCGTGGACCTATACGTGGAAAACAAAATGGATTATGAAGACCCTTACGCCAATCTCAAAATTCATCTCAAAAAAGGCTTTCAGCATTTGAACGGTCAACAGGCCGGCCAATATGTCCGGTTCCGTTACGACGAGATGGGCGATATCGGTCGAGTGATCCGACAGCAGAAATTTCTGAAGGCGCTGGCGACTCAAGCGATTCGGCCATCAAACCTGATTCGCTTGCCACAGATCATGGGGATTATTGGGCAAAGTGTGCAGACCAATATGACGCCGTGGTCATTCCGGCAAGTGTTCATGGCCTTGCCTTCTTTGAAAGGAAACAAAATCCAGTCGGACATGGTGCCGGGAAATTTCGCCAACATCGGCGGCGTCAGCTATTGGGCGTCGGATCCGGAGGAAACCCGCAAAGTGGTCGAGCGACTGTTCATCGCACCACCTCAACCTCCAGCCGAAAAAAAGTAGCCGGGGAGCTGACAGCGGACCTGGAATAACGATATAATATTGATATTAAGAACAAGGGGCTAATCCCCCGAACGTGAGGAGGCAGAGGATGACCGAAACTGAAAAAACGTCGGCCGAGCTCGTCGAAATCGCGGCAGCCGCCGCCAGCTCCAAAAAGGCCCAGAACATCGTTATCATGGATATGCAGAAGGTGTTACCGGTCACAGATTATTTTCTGATTGCGAGCGGAACATCAGTTCCCCAGGTCCAGGCGATTGCCGACGCCATAGAGGAGAAACTGGCCGAGGCCGGCTGGCAGTTCCTGCATAAGGAAGGCTATCGTGAAGCACGCTGGGTGTTGTTGGATTACGGATTTTTCGTGGCGCATATCTTCGTCAACGAAGAACGCCAGTTTTATAACATGGAGCAACTCTGGAGCGGCGCTCCGGCCCGTGTGTACGAGGATTAGGCGCCCCTGCGCAAAATATATCATGGATCTGAGGCCGCGAAGGCGCATTCCCCATAAACCGGGGTGTGCCCGTCGTGGCTTCTTTTATGCCAATATGCCAAGGAAACTTTTCAGGCAGGAATCATCGCCCTGACCGGGAATGATTGAAGAGAAATAACAGGGTGATTCCCTGGGCTCAGGAGGGACGGTTCCATGCGACAAACGACGGCCGGAGAAGAACAAATCATTCTGACCATTTTTGACGGGACTGGACAGAAGATGTTCAGCGCCCCCAAAGGCCAGCGGCTGCTGGATATCTTGCGCCGCCAGGGCCTCTATATCAGTTCGCCCTGCGGCGGGCGCGGGACCTGTGGCAAGTGCCGCGTTGAGCTGCGACAGGGAAGAGTTCTGGTTGCCGGGGCCGCTGAGGAAACGACCGCGATGGCGGAAACTGGTGACAAAGTGCTGGCTTGCCGAAGCTGGCTGACGGAAGATTGCGCGGTCGATGTCAGCGCCGCCCAGGAACGGGGATTTGCCGCCAACGGCGAGTTCGTCGCTACGGCGCCGGGCGAAATCGATACCGGGTTTGCAATGGTGCGGTTTGCGCCGGCAGCCGATGATTGGGCTGCGGGACGAAGCGTGGTCGAGGAAATCTGCCGGGGATTGGCGCGGAATCTGACGTTTTCGCCGAAAGCCCTGCGTCAGGTGTCCTGTTGGCTCGGCGAAGCGTTACAGACCGGCCAGGCCACACCGACTGCGGATCAGCCATTGTTTTTGACGGTATGCGGAAACCGGGTTGCCCATGCGCGGACGGAGGAAGCGGAAACACTCTATGGCATCGGCATTGATCTCGGCACGACCACGATTGCCCTGTCACTGGTGGACCTGGTGACGGGGCAGGTGCGAAAAACCGTGACCGTGCTCAACTCCCAACGCCAGTACGGCGCGGATGTCATTACCCGTATTCAGAAGGGCGCAGCCGGCTTCACGAGCGAGTTACAGACCTGTGCCCGCACCGATATTTCCCGGGGAATCCAGGAATTGTGCGCCACGGCGACGGAGGCGGTCATTCGCGTCGTCATCGCCGGCAATACGACGATGATACACTTGCTGCTGGGGTTGCGCGCCGACTCGTTGGGGCAGTTTCCGTTCCGGCCGGTCTCCGCCGCGTCGGTCGAGTTGTCGTCCGCCGAACTGTTCGGGATTTCCGGGCTGGATTGCGACGTGATTGTCCTGCCGGCGGTCGGGGCGTTCCTGGGTGCGGACATTGTGGCCGGGATGATGTACTGTGAAATGGAAATTTCACCGGAGAAGGCCTTGTTCGTCGATGTGGGAACCAACGGTGAACTGGCGGTCGGCGGCAAAGACGGCATCATCTGCACTTCGACCGCGGCGGGACCTGCTTTTGAAGGGGCGAACATCACCTGGGGAACCGGCAGCGTTGCCGGGGCGATTTCCTGCGTGGACATCCGCAATGGCAAACTCGGGTTCCAAACGATCGGCGATGCGTCGCCCGTCGGGATCTGCGGTTCGGCTGTGGTGGATATCGCGGCGGTCTGTCTGCGCGAAGGCCTGCTGGATCATACCGGGCTGTTCACATCGGCAGATCTGCAAAACAATGGATTAAAGATCGCGCAGAAGCCGGACGACGAGTGGATCCGGTTTACCCAAAAAGACGTGCGGGAGTTCCAGCTGGCGAAAGCGGCGATCCGTTCCGGCCTGGAGCTGCTGGTACAGGAAGCGGGCTGCGGCTGGGCGGACATCGGGCGAGTGTATCTGGCCGGCGGCTTCGGTGCACGAATCGACGTGGCGAATGCCGTCGCCGTGGGACTATTTCCGGCCGAGCTGCAAGATCGGATTCAACCGGTGGGGAACGCCGCCCTGGGCGGGACGGTGCGTTATCTGCTGTCGCGGCAGCGACGGGAGGCGGTTGGCGTTCTGAAGCGATCGGCCCGGGTGATTGATCTCTCCCAACATCCGCAATTCAACGATTTGTTTCTGTCGCACCTTCAGTTCCCGGCTCAGGACTGACAATGCCAAGCAACCCGTGGACGTCAGGGGGGGATGAACAGTGATCATGGATCCGCTGATTCTGCAATATGTTTCCCTGATCTCGATCACGCTGTTGACCTCGGTCATCACCCTGTTCACCGGTTTTGGCGTGGGAAGCATCATGATGCCGGTCATGGCTCTGTTTTTCGATGTCAAGGTCGCCATTTTTTTGGCGGCCATTGTCCATTTCTTCAACAACATCTCCCGGATCCTGTTATACCGGCGGAATCTGCGACGGGATATCCTGCGTCGGTTCGGCATTGTCAGTGTCGCCGGCGCGTTTATCGGTTCGCTTGCCCAGCTATACATCCAGAGCGCCTGGTTGAAATCTGGCGTGGGCGTCTTTCTCACTCTTTTCGCCCTTGCTTCCCTGCTGCCGTTTCCTATCCGCTGGAAGTTTCCGCCCGTCGTCGACTTGGCCGGCGGCTTCCTGTCCGGCCTGATCGGCGGTCTGATCGGCAACCAAGGCGCGATCCGGTCGCTGTATCTGCTCAACTATCGTCTGGACAAGCAGGAACTGATCGCGTCGGCCGCCATGATCGCCGTGGCCATCGACGCCACCCGGATTCCGGTGTATGCGGTTTCGAATTACGGCTACCTGCGGGAAAACCTGACGCTGATGCTACTGGTGGTTTTTGCCGCCATAGCCGGGACCGTGATCGGTGGACGCATCCTGCCCAAAGTTTCCTACGAGTTTTTCCGGCGGATCATTCTGGTGGCGGTGCTGGGTCTCGGGATCATGATGGCAGCGGGAATGATCTGAACAGAAATATGGGGCAGCGGATGGGACGAGCTGCGGGCGGGATATAAAACAAAAAAATGAGACGGTTGTGGTGCATTTGGCGCACTTCAACCGTCTCATTGCTTTCGCATCACCATGCAACGACTGCGGGACGACCTTGCAACGTCATCATCGCTGCTGCCGTTGTTGCAACTAATCTTAATTTCATAGCCCATCAATCAGATCATAAGAAATTGATAGCCTGATTATCATTTATTTTATCAGAAATGTTGCTGTTGGCTATAAAAAAATATGCTTGCTGCTTGCAAGTCGATCGTTTATTGTCGGTTGGGGTAATTGGAGTAGGGTTCGAACGCAAACAGAAGATATTTTTAAAATTCTGATTTGTGCTATAATTATCGTGCGGTATAGTAAAAGCTCATCGGCCGACAAATATTACAAAAAAAGATTGCACACTTGAGCAACCGGTAATTCTATGGAAGAAGAGGATGCTTCGAAGAAATAACGCTAGTGTGACGGAGTAAACACAACGGCGATTACAGGACCTAAATAACACTTTAGCATCGCCGCCGGCAGAGCTTATGCGGAAGCCAATATTGACAATAATCATTGTAAGAACTAGCGAAAGAATAAGTGAAGAGCCGGATCTTTGAAAAGCAAATCTCCGTCTTCTGCATAAAAGCAGATGACGGAGATTTTTCGCAAAAATATATAAAAGAGGAGGCACACAATGAATATTTTTGATTTTGCCATGAAAATGGAAATGGATGGTGAACAGTTTTATTTACAGCAGGCGGCGAAAGTTAACTATGCGGAATTGAAAGTTGTATTGAACGGCCTTGCGGAGGATGAACACCGGCATTACACGATCGTTCAGCGACTCCAAAATCAAAATAGAGAATATATTGAACCCGACCCGGCCATCAGTGCGACACGAAATGTTTTTGAGCTTGTCAGGAACAAGCCGTTTATTCCTAAGGACCAAGATTCGATTGCAAAGCTGAAAGACGAACAAAGAGATGTTTATCAAGCGGCGTTGCGTAAAGAAGAAGAGAGCGTTCGGCTATATAAAAAATTGGAAGAGACCGCGGAATTGCAAGCAGAAAAAGACATTCTTGAAAAGCTTGTACATGAAGAGGAAAGCCATGCGGAAGTAATCGGCAACATCATTCAAATGCTCAACAATGTCAATGAATGGGTGGAATCAGCTGAGTTTAATCACCAAAAACCTTACTGACCGAGCTGTGGTCAGTAAGAACTTTGGGTACACGGAAAGGAGCAAATTCGCATGATCTATAACGTGTTAATCGGCGGGGCGGCCGGGCTCGGTATGGAAACACTGGCGCTGATCCTGGGTAAAATATTGAAACGCCAAGGCTTTGAAGTATTTGTCATTCAGGATTATATGTCCAGGGTCAGGGGCGGCCACAATTTTTTTCAGATCCGGTTTGCCAATGAGGAAATAGATTCGCACGGTGACGAACTGGATGGAATTCTTGCCTTGGATAAAGAAACGATTCAAAACCACATTGTTCGATTAAAACCGGATGGCTTTATCCTTGCTGATGCGGAAATAGATTTTCAGGATGCCCGATTCTATCAGTTGGCGTTAAAATCCACTGCAAAAACAATTGGTAATCCGAAAGTTTTCGGCAATGTTGCATTAGGCGCATTGCTTCGTTTTTTTAATTTTGATTTAGAAAGCGTGGAAGAAGTAATTTGTGAAAAATTCCAGGGCGAAACAGCAACCCAGAACATACAAGCCTTTATTGCAGGCGATAAGCTGGTACAGGGAAAATATGAGATTAGCGCCAACCCTAAAGGCGAAAAAATTCTTATCAACGCCAGCGAAGCGATTGCCCTCGGAGCGTTGGCGTCGGGAGTGAAGTTTTATTCCGCGTATCCAATGACTCCTTCAACAGGGATTATGAATTATTTGGCCGCTAAGATGAATGATGCCCAAATGATTGTTGAACAAGCTGAAGATGAAATCGCCGCAATTAATATGGCTATTGGCGCGTCTTATGCAGGGGCCCGGGCTATGACCGGAACCGCTGGTGGTGGATTTGCGCTGATGGTTGAAGCCGTCGGGTTGGCAGCCATGCTTGAAGTTCCGCTGGTTGTCGCCGTGATGCAGCGTCCCGGTCCGGCAACCGGGCTTCCGACACGGACGGAGCAGGGGGATCTTAAATTCGTGGTTTTTTCATCACCGGCAGAAATTCCTAAAATGGTCATTGCCTTGCGCGATCCTGAGGATGCTTTTTATCAAACCAATAGAGCTTTCGATCTGGCAGACAAATATCAGATACCGGTCGTTTTAATGGGAGACCAGTTTTTGGCGGACAGTACCCGGACCATGAAATCTTTTGATTTTAGCACGCTGAAAAATGATCGACATTTTAGTACTGAAGAATACTCCGAAACAAAAGAATACCGAAGATATGAAATCACCAGTTCTGGTATTTCGCCGCGAATTATTCCGGGAAAGATTCCTGGAACCAGTGTCCTGGTGGATAGTGACGAACACGATGAATACGGGCATATTACGGAATCGGCTGAAACGAGAAACAGAATGCATGAAAAACGGTTGAGGAAAATAACCTATTTGAAAGAAGAACTCCAGGAGCCAATTTTTGTAGGGGAAGAGAATGCTGATGTTTTACTTTTGACATGGGGGTCCGTGTCCAGCCCGGTTAAAGAGGCCGTGAGGCTTCTGAATATCCAGGGGAACAGTAAATATGGCGCATTGTTGTTTGGCGACATTTGGCCGCTGCCGGATAAGCTGGTTAAAGAAAAGAGCAAAATGGCAACCAGGCTGATTAATGTTGAACAAAATGCTACGGGGCTGTTTTCGTCGCTACTCCGAGAATGCACAGGAATTGAATGCAACAGCAGTATTCTAAAATATGACGGCAGGCCGATTTCCTCGCAAGAAATCATTGCCAGGATTGAGGGAGGCGAGAAAAAATGACCCGGGAAGTTTTTCCGAAGATGGAAACAGCCTGGTGCCCAGGCTGTGGGAATCATAGTATTTTGAGCACCTTGAAAGCTGCGCTGGTTGAACTTGACAAGCAACCCCATGAAGTGCTTGTCGTGAGCGGGATCGGGCAGGCCGCGAAATTGCCGCAGTATATTTCAACGAATGGATTTTGTGGGCTGCATGGCCGGGCGTTGCCGGCCGCCGCCGCTGCGAAAATTGCCAACAAAAACCTGACAGTTATCGTTCATAGCGGTGACGGAGATTCTTACGGCGAAGGCGGTAATCATCTCATTCATAATATCCGAAGGAATGTAGACATCACCCACTGTGTTCACAATAATCAGGTTTATGGGCTTACGAAAGGTCAGGCATCGCCAACTTCGGATTTAGGCTATATTACGGATGTACAGCCAAACGGGAGCAATAATACTCCTTTGAATCCTATGCTTCTGGCCATAGCATTAGGTTGTGGTTTTGTCGCCAGAGCCTTCAGCGGCGATCCGGAACATCTGAAAACAATGATGGTTGAGGGGATACGACATAAAGGATATGCGCTGATAGATATTTTGCAACCGTGCGTCAGTTTCAATAAGGTGAATACCTACCAATGGTACAAGGATAGGGTTTATAAGTTAGGAACGGATTATAATCCGGAGAATAAATTATTGGCAATGGAAAAAGCAATGGAGTGGGGTGGGAAGATTCCCATCGGCATATTATATCGTGAAGAAAAAGCGGATTTTCATGATAAAATCGAATTTCTGCGGAATGGGGAAGCACTAGTCGACAGGATGTCGGAAATAGAGAAGATTAGCGGTTTCCTGAGAGATTTCAGTTAATGGGGCGGGATGCAAAGGAGTGGCAGTATGGGGAAAAAGTGTTGGCTAGTTCCGGTAATCACTATTTTGGCGTTGCTCGTCGGAACTACTGGCTGCGGCAGTGCCCAATCCGGAATTTCCGCGATCACTCTCCCGCCGGGATTTCAGATCAGCATCTACGCATCGGATGTTGAAGGCGCCCGTTCGTTGACGTTGGGAGAAAACGGCGTTGTTTTCGTCGGTTCGCGGGATGCGGGATGTGTGTATGCGTTGGTTGACGAAAAAAAGACCGGTTCTGGCGTTACAGTCATCAAAATAGCCACTGGCCTAGACACACCGAACGGCGTTGCCTTCCACAAAGGTTCATTGTATGTCGCCGAAATCAGTCGGGTTTTGCGTTACGATCATATCATGGACAATTTGCGGCAAGCGCCGGAGCCAGTGGTTGTGAATGACCGTTTGCCGCGCGAACGGCATCATGGCTGGAAATTCATTGCAATTGGCCCGGATGAAAAATTATATGTTCCGGTGGGCGCGCCCTGCAATATCTGCAGCAGCAGTGATGAACGATTCGCCAGCATTCTGCGGATGAACCTGGATGGGTCCGGGTTGGAAGTATTTGCGCATGGCGTGCGCAATACCGTGGGATTCGATTGGGATCCTGACCGCCGCGAGCTTTGGTTTACCGATAATGGGCGGGATTGGCTTGGCGATAATTTGCCACCGGACGAACTCAATCATGCCCCACGGCCGGGAATGCATTTTGGCTACCCCCATTATTATGGGGATAATGTCGCCGATCCGGAATTCAAAGAAGCACCGCCCAGTTCTGGGCGCACAGTTCCGGCAATGAAACTTGGCGCTCATGTGGCGGCGCTGGGGATGCGGTTTTATACCGGCGCTATGTTTCCGGCCGAGTATCGCAACCAGATCTTTATTGCCGAGCACGGGTCCTGGAATCGGACGTCGCCGACGGGCTACCGGGTTACCATGGTACGATTGCAGGGGGGAAATCCCGTGAGCTACGAAGTTTTTGCTCAAGGTTGGCTTCAGTCCTTGAGAGCCTGGGGAAGGCCTGTGGACGTCTTGGTCATGCCGGATGGCGCACTGTTGGTTTCGGATGACCGGGCCAATGTTGTGTATCGGATCAGCTACGGCAGGCAGTGATGAATCCGTCACTAGTCTGCGACGTTTGGTTTTATAGTGAACCGGAACGAGTTTATCAATCGTTGAAGTCTACGCCCCACTGTAAAAAAAGACCTGCGACAAGGAGGTGACAAGCATGGGCTATGGACGAGGGTATGGAATGATGGACAACTGGTTTGGGGGAGGGATTTTCATGTTGTTGTTCTGGGGAGTGATTATCATCGGTGGTTTTTTTCTGGTCCGTTATTTGATGCGACAATCACAAACCGCAACTCGGGTGACAGAAAATACTGCTCTGGAAATATTAAAGCAGCGTTATGCGCGCGGTGAAATCAATGATGAGGAATTCGAAAAAATGAAGGCGAAACTTTTATAGGTGACAAAGTGGCTGCTTCCTTTTTTCATGCTGACAAAGATCGATACGGTAATAGAGGGTATTTGTGGGATTAGGGCTTGTCCTTGATCGTCAGGAGGCGAAGGCTGTTCAGCGTGACGAGGAGGGTGGCGCCCATATCGGCGAGAATCGCCAGCCAAAGAGTCAGCCAGCCGGGGAAAACGGCCAGAATGGCCAGCGCCTTGACCGCCAGCGAAAAAGCAATGTTCTGGCGGATGACCGTCAGGGTCTGACGGCTCAGGCGGATCAGAAACGTCAGCTTGTCGAGGTCATCGGCCATCAGGGCGACATCCGCCGTTTCGAGAGCGGTGTCGGCGCCGGCTCCGCCCATGGCAATGCCGACGGTGGACAGCGCCAGCGCCGGGGCGTCGTTGATCCCGTCACCGACCATGGCGACTTTGCCGTATTTGCCCCGCAGTTCGTGAATGGCGGCGAGCTTGTCCTGGGGCAGCAGCTCGGCTCGGTATTCATCCACGCCGACCTCGGCGGCCACCGCCGCAGCGGTGACTGCGTTGTCGCCGGTCAACAGGATAGTGTGGCGGATTCCGGATCGTTTTAGCTCGGCAACGCTGGCCGGGCTGTTTTTTCGCAGGGCGTCGGCGACGGCGATGAGGCCCAGCAGGTAAGTCGATGTGCCGATGATCATGACGGTTTTTCCCTGGTTTTGCAGCTCCGCGATGGAACGGACGGCTGGTACAAGCGGAATTCCCCGTTCTTCGAACAGGCGGGGATTGCCGATCAGGATCTTTTCGCCGTTCCGGCTGGCTTGGGCGCCGCGGCCCGGCAAGGACTGAAAATCAGTTGCCGGAACGACCATATGGCCCTGTTCCCGAGCGGCATCTACGATCGCGTTGGTCAGGGGATGCTCGGAGCGGGCTTCGACATCGGCGGCCAAGGCCAGCAAATCTTTTGCCGGCAGGGAATGCAGGGGCAGGATGTCCGTGACCACCGGTCGTCCCTCGGTCAGCGTGCCGGTTTTATCCAAAGCGATGGCCTGGATGGATCCCATTTCTTCGAGATATATTCCGCCTTTAATAAGAACTCCGTTGCGTGCGGCAGTACCGATCGCACTGACGATCGCCGCCGGCGTTGACACTACCAGGGCGCAGGGGCAGGCGACGACCAGCAAAGCCAGACCGCGGTAGATCCAGGGCTGCCACTCCAGACCCGACAACAGCGGCGGCAGGAACACGATGCCTGCCGCCAGCATCATCACTACGGGCGTGTACACGGCGGCGAACTTCTCGACGAACGCTTGCGACGGGGCCCGTTTGGTCTGTGCAGCTTCGACCATATGGATGATCCGGGCAATGGTCGTATCCCGGACGAGGCGGGTGACTTCGACTTCCAGGGCGCCGTAGGTATTCAGCGTACCGGCGAAAACCGGCGCGCCGGGCGATTTCTCCACCGGCAGCGATTCGCCGGTGATGGCGGCCTGGTTGATGGCGCTTTCGCCGTGCAGGACGTTCCCGTCCAGGGCGATTTTTACACCGGGACGGATGATCATGATTTCGCCAACAGCGATTTCTTCAACCGGCAGATCGAATTCAATACCATTTCGCCGCACCCGGGCTAGTTTCGGGGCCAGATCCATGAGCTGCCGGATGGAACGGCGGGATTTTTCCATCGTCCAGCCTTCCAGCAATTCCGAAACGGCATAGAGAAACGCGACGGTGGCGCCTTCCTCATATTGGCCGATGCCGACCGCACCGGTCACGGCCACGCTCATGAGGACACTCATGTTAAAATTCAGGCGTCGTAGTGAATAGGAGGCTTTGCGGAAGTTGCCCCAGCCGCCCAGAACCATGGCGGCGATATACAAAGCCAGATAGACGGGCGCGGGGCCCTGGAATTTCTCAAGCCCATAGGCAAATGTCAGAAACAGTCCGGACAATAGGGCCCGAGGCAGCTGCCGGCCGGCTGACGGCAGCGCAATGACGGTTCGCTGATCCAGCGGAAAAATCGTATAGCCTTCTTCCCGGGCCAAGGCACGGATCGCCGGCAAGTCGACGACGCCGGTCAGGGTGAGGCGGCCAGTCATGGGATTCAGGGAAGCGCTGATGACGTCGGGCAATTGCCGGACCGCGGTTTCAAATTTACCTGCGCAGTCCAGGCAGGTGATGCCGTCGACTTGCAGCACCGTTTGCGCGGTGGCGTTTTGTTGATTATTTTGCATAGGGCTGGAACCTTTTCAGGCGTAGGGCGTTCAGCACGACTGAGACCGAGCTGAAGGCCATGGCGGCTCCGGCGACCACTGGCGTGAGATAACCAGCGGCGGCCAACGGGATGCCCAGGGAATTGTAGAACAGTGCCCAGAAGAGATTTTGCCGGATGTTGCGCATGGTCGCCCGGCTGAGCCGGATGGCGGCGACGATGCCGCCGAGGTCGCCGCGCATGAGGGTGATGTCGGCCGCTTCGATGGCCACGTCCGTGCCGGTGCCGATGGCGAAGCCGACATCGGCGGTGGCGAGGGCCGGAGCGTCATTGATGCCGTCGCCCACCATGGCGACAACCTTGCCTTCCTTCTTCAAGGCTGCGACTTTTTCCGCCTTGTGTTCCGGCAATACTTCCGCCATCACGTTGGCGATGCCGATGCCGGCGGCGATCGTCCGGGCGGCGCGTTCATTGTCGCCGGTGATCATCCAGACCTCGATGCCGAGCCGCTGCAATTCGGCGACCGCCGCCGCCGAATCTTCCTTGACCGTGTCGGCGACCGCGATGAGACCGTTGATTATTCCGCCGGCGGCAACGAGCATAACGGTT
Source organism: Veillonellaceae bacterium (assembly GCA_012798135.1). The sequence continues at coordinate 222,682 of JAAZNU010000021.1, forward strand.
TTTCCCTGCTGCTCGAGACGTTCGATTTCCGGAATCGTAGCGGCGAAGTCAATGTTGTTTTCCTGCAGGAGGCGGCGGGCGCCAACCAGGATTTGCTGATCGCCAACGGTGGCGCGTACGCCCTGGCCGGGAATGGCGACGAAGGAGGAGGGCGCAGCGAGCGGCAGGCTTTGCGCCTGCGCATGTTTTACAATCGCCTGCGCCAGAGGATGTTCGGAACTTTGCTCGACCTGCGCCGCCCGTTGCAGCAGTTCGGTTTCAGATAAACCGTTTAAAGGCAGGATGTCGGTGACCGACGGCTGCCCCTTGGTGATCGTGCCGGTTTTGTCGAGCACGATGGTCGTCAGACGGTGAGCGTTTTCCAGATGTTCGGCGCCCCGGATCAGAATGCCGTTCTCCGCGCCTTTGCCCGTTCCCACCATAATGGAGGTGGGTGTGGCCAATCCCAGGGCGCAGGGGCAGGCGATGACCAGCACCGCGGTGAAGTTGACCAAGGCCCGGGTAAAGTTCCCCGGATCAAGGAGAAAATACCAGCCGAGAAAGGTCAGTACCGCCAATGCGACGACGGTCGGCACGAAATAGCCGGACACGATGTCGGCGAATCGCTGGATCGGCGCTTTGGAACCTTGGGCCGCCTCAACGATGCGGATGATCTGGGCCAAAGCTGTGTCTTTGCCGACTTTGGTCGCCTGGAATTTGAACGAGCCAAACTTGTTGATCGTCGCGCCGGCCACACTGTCGCCGACTTTTTTGTCGACCGGCAGACTTTCGCCGGTCAGCATCGATTCGTCCAGCGTGGAATCGCCCTCGACAATGACGCCGTCCACTGGTACTTTTTCGCCAGGGCGGACAACGATGACGTCGCCGACCTGAACCGCCTCGATGGGGATATCCGTTTCGGCGCCGTCCCGGACCACCCGGGCTGTTTTCGGCTGGAGGCCCATCAGGGCTTTAATGGCTTCGGAGGTGCGGCCTTTGGCGACTGCCTCCAGCATTTTTCCCAAGATGATCAGGGTAATCAGGATGGCCGAAGTTTCAAAATACAGATGGGGATCGCCGGTGAGCAGGTTGGCAATGCTGAAAAAATAGGCGGCGGAAGTGCCAAGAGCGACCAGTACGTCCATGTTGGCGCTGCCGTTGCGCAGGGCGGCCCAGGCGCCGCGATAGAACGGCCAGCCGGCGATGAACTGCACCGGGGTGGCCAGGGCGAGCTGAACATAGGGGTGCATCAGGATGTGCGCCAGTTCGGGCAGGATGCCGGCCATATGCAGGATCATGCCGAGCAGAAGAGGGAACGACAACGTGGCCGACAGGAGGAAGCGTCGCCGCTGGCCGCGCACTTCCGCCTCCCGCAGCTGCTTTTCCCGGTCAACATCACCGGCATTGGCCGGATCGTGGGCTTCATAACCCAGCTTTTTCACTTTGGCCTGGATCTGCTGGAAACTCAACTCGTTTCCGCTGAACTCCACAGTCGCCCGCTCCGTGGCCAGGTTCACAGTGGCGCTGAATACTCCCGGCAGGGCGTTCAGGGCTTTTTCGATCCGGGCGGAGCAGGCCGCGCAACTCATGCCGGTGATTTTGAATTCGACCTTATCCGGGGCCACCTGATAGCCGAGATCGACCACTTTGGCCGCGAGATCCTTCAGACTGGCCAGGGTCGGGTCATAGGTGACACTGGCCGTTTCGGCGGCAAAGTTGACCACCGCTTTCGTTACACCGGGCAGTTTGCCGAGGCCTTTTTCGATGCGGGCCGCGCAGGCGGCGCAGGTCATGCCGATAATTTTCAATGTGCTGGAACGGAGAACTTTATCTGTTGTTTCGATTGCCAAGAGGATCCCCTCCTTTGTTCAGGGAAAATATCGCTTGTTATTATGCTCACAATGATCAGCAGCGGGGCATAAGATAAGCGGAGGTTAAGCGCAGCGTCGAAGCGTTCTTATCCTCGCTGCCGGTCACGTTTCGTAATTTCTGACTCTATTTCGTGAACTGCTTCAGCACGTTCATGAGTTCGTCGAGGCTCTCGTCGGCGCGGTCTTCGCGGATCGCCGAAACCACGCAGCTTTTGGCGTGGCTTTCGATGATCAGCAGAGCGACCTTGTTGATGGCGGCGCGGGCGGCCAACAGCTGCTGCACGACGTCAACGCAGTAGCGTCCGTCATCCAGCATCTTGTCGATCCCGTTGATTTGTCCAGAGATTTTCTTCAGCCGTTGCTTCATGTCGGCCTTTTCCTTGTCGGTCAGCATGGAGAACCCTCTTTCAAAGTTAAATTACTATACCCCGGTAGGGTATATTTTAAGTATAGAACCTGTTTTGAATGAAGTCAAGGTTAAACAAGAATGGATTCGGTGACTTTGGGATCAATGAAAACCGTGGACGCGAGGGCGTTAAGAACGTGAATAATAACACAAAAGCTCCCGGATATTCCGGGAGCCTGTGACACAGTCATGGCATTGCTTTGGGCGATCAATGCAAGTATTTTTGTTTATTCGAGTTTCATGCAGGTGCTGCTGGCCGGGCAGGCGCTCCCCAGGGTGGAAGCGGCGAGTAGCGCGGCTGGGATTTCTTCGCGGCTGATTTTGACGAATCCGAAGCGGGTCGCGAATGCTTCGGCCGTATTCGTCAAAATATAGAGAGGAGAGATTCCTTCGAACTTCAGCTGGCCCAGCACGTGCCGCACCAACGCTTCGCCGATGCCGCGCTTGCGAAAATCGGCCTGAACGGCGAAAGAACGCAGCAAAGCGGCACCGCCGGACTTTTCGACGCCGAGCGCGCCGACGACTTTTCCGGCCAGGTCGGCTACCACATATTCGCCGCTGGCCGCATCGACACCGGCAACCGGCAGGCTGGCGGCGGTGAGCAATGCCTGAATGGCGGGAAAGTCCGCGGCGGTTGCCGGGCGGATCTGAAAATCCACTCCCGACTGTAATACTTGTTTGGCTTTTTGGGCCCGGATGAAGGCGCTGCCGATCGCATCTCTCGTTTCCGCCGGGTCGAAGCCAAGATCCACGGGATCGTAGACACGGGTCATCTCGACGGATGGGTCGGCGAACCCGGCGTTCCGCAATTTACTCTTGAATTCGTCGACGCTCAGCGCGCCGGCGATGCAGCCGGTCCAGACGGCGAGATTCTGGCGTAGCCATTCCGGCAACGGTTTCAGGGTGACGATGTCGGAAACAGCCATGCGTCCGCCCGGCTTGAGAACCCGGTTAATTTCCCGGAATACGGCGTCCTTGTCTACGGACAGATTGATGACGCAGTTGGAAATGACGACATCCACACTTTCGTCCGGCAGTGGGATGCTCTCGATGGTGCCTTTCAGAAACTCTACATTGGTTACGCCCAGTTTGGTTTTGTTCGCATGGGCGGTCGCCAGCATTTCATCGGTCATGTCCAGACCGTACGCTTTACCGCCCGATCCGACCCGGCGCGCCGACAGGATCACGTCGAGCCCGGCGCCGCTGCCGAGATCCAGCACCACCTCTCCGGCATAGAGGGGAGTCAGGGCGGTGGGATTGCCACAGCCGAACGAGGTTTCGACCAGATCCGGCGACAAGCCGGTGACATCGTCGGCTGTATACAGGTTGCCGGTAATGGCTGCGGTGGCTTTGCCCGCGCCGGAGGCGCAGCAGCCGCTGCCGCCGCCGCAACCGGTTTTGGCGGTAATGGCGCTGGCATAGCGCTGGCGGACTTTTTCGCGGATTTCTTCATTCGTCAGTTTTTCCATGGTGATTCACTCCTTCGCAATTTGCCGTAGCAGATTCAAATTAACAGCAAGAGTTCGAATTCAACGCCGAGGCCAGAGCTTGCAACCCTCGGAGCATCGCTGCTCGTTCCGTCGGGTCGACGGCGTCCATGACCTCTTCAAAATACGCGGTCATCCGGCTTTCCAAATTGGTATAGATCTGGTTGCCGCGCTCGGTTAGCTTCAACACGACATAACGCCGGTCATTCGGATCTTCCTGCCGCAGCAACTGCCCGTCCAGCACCAGCTTGTCCGAGACACGGCTGGTGGTGCTCTTATCAAGGTTGAGCCGGTCCGCCAATTGATTGACGGAAAGAACGCCGGCTCGGCCGACTTCAATTAAGGCGTTGCATTGACTCAGGGTCATGTCGCAGCACAAGGCCTCACTACGCTCCAGAATACCGAGCTTGCGAATCAGGGTTCGCAGCAGTTCGCGCAGAATGGCTGCCTGTGCGACGGAGTTGTCCAAAACCATGCTTTATCCTCCTAATCATAGATGCGTTTGTTGTACAACAAATTTTTTATAAACTGAGTATATAACAATTTGTTGCATAATGCAACTGATGAAATAAGCAACTAAACGAGATCGTCTTCCGCAGTAAAAAGAGAATGCCGGGGGTCTTTAGAACCCCCGGCATTCTTTAATACAAATCTTGTTACCGCGTCAGTTCAATGACTCCCTTTTTGGCGTAATCTAAACTATACAGACCCGTATTGACCCAACGGTAGTTGCCGGACTTGTCTTCCAAACGATAGATGCGATAATAGCCGAGCTTTCGGTCGCCACTGTCGTTGAAGGCGACCAGCCCGCTCAAGCCCCTGAAGGCAGCGCGTTGTACATATTTTTCGATGCGATCTTGCGCAACATTGCCGTTTTCCAAATAAGCGCAGCCTAAGATCCATAGAGCGTCGAATGCGGCCAGAGAGCTTTCTTGCAACGGATGGTTGATTTTCCGGGCTAGACGGTAATTTACGACGGGATATAAGGCGTCGAAATAGTTACCGTAGGCGCTGTGGCCGGGAGCGGTGAATTGTAAGGCGGCAGCAGTTTTGGCAGTTGACTTGTTTTGCAGCAATACACCGGTCAAGGCGGTGCTATCGGTGCCGTACCAACGCAGGCTGTGGAGAGGGCTTTCTGCCGGGAAATTCATCAGAGCAGCGATTTCGTCATAAGAGATCGCCAAGATTGCTGTATGGGCGGCGTCTGCCTTGGCGGCAAGCTGTTCCGCTTGTTTTTGCACCGCTTTGAAATCTTTGGCATTCGGGACATAACTGATGGCCTGAACCGTTCCGGGATAGGCGGAGCGGAACGCAGCGGTCAGGTCCTGGCCGTAAAGGTCGTTGCGATACAAAACGATGACATTGTTGATCTGGTCTTGTTGCAGCAGAGCGGACAATGCCTGTGACTGATGCGTGTCATCCATGACCAGACGATAAATATGATCTTTTTTGCTGAGGGACGGAGCGGTGGATAAGGGGGAAATGGCCAAGACACCTGGAGAATTTAGCAGGGGGGCAACCGCTGCCAACTCGGCGCTATTCAAAGGTCCGATCAGACTATGAACGCCCTGGTTGATCAGCTTTTTGGCGGCTAATGCGGCTGTCTGCGGATTGCCGCCCGTATCTTCGATCAGAAGCTTGATGGTTAAGTCTGAACCGAGTTTTTTGCTATATTTATTGAAACAATCAGCCGCTTCCTGCAGGACCGCCTGAACTTCCCGGCTGGTTTCGGCGCTGGCGCCGCTCAACGACAACAGGGCGCCTACCGGAACTTCGCCGACTTTTTGCTGGATTTGCGGCATTATGGTATGGATGAACGGAGCGCTGATTACAGGGTTGACGTAATGGCCTTTGCTTTGCCAGATATATCGGCCATTGGCGGCGGCAATTTGATAGCGCAAGAACCGGGCGCTTCGGGTGTCGCCGTTTTCGTCCATGACATTAATCAGACCGAATGAGTTGCGAAACTGATTGGCCGTTGACCGTAGTTCAGTCATCAGGGTCTCGTGGTTTGCTGTGGGGTTTCGACGATAAGTCTCCGTGATGAGCCAAAGGGCATCCCAAGTAGTCAGGGCATATGGTGAGATATCTGCGGCGTCGTTGAGAAAATAATTGATATAGGGAAGCACGTCCAAGGCAATTCCTTGATAGCCGACACTGAGTCCCTCCATGTGTACTTTGGCCGAAAAGTCGGCAACCTGTGGATTTTCCAGGAAAGCCTTGCTGTTTACGATATCGGCGCCGGCCAACCACTTAACATTGGACAGAGGGCTGGATTCGGCAATACCTTGGATGAATCCGCCGGCTTCCGTTGCGGAGCCGATAAAGATCAGCGCCGTTTGCTGAAGGTTATCCGCCGTTAATTGTTCCTCCGCAGCCGCGATGGCGGCGGGGTAATCAGCCGAAGACTTCGGCAGAGCGATACCAGCCATCATTTCAATGCCGTAAGCGTCGGCATCTTGGCGTAATTGACGTTGGAAGCCTATCCCATAGGTGTCGTTGCGATAAACGATCACAAATCGATTGATTTTTCCAGCCGCCATGATTTTTAGCAATCCGTCGGCCTGATTCCAATCGGTCGGAATCACACGGAAGAAAGTGTCTTTTTGCGATAGATCCGGTGCGGTGGCCGAGGGACTGATGAGCAAAATATCATGCTCTGCAGCAAAATGATTGACCTCGTGAGCTTCTTCACTGCTTTGGGGACCGATCACGACACGAACGCCAGCTTTAGCCAGCGAAGCCAGTTCGGTTAATGCTATTTGAGGATTTCCGGCGGTATCTCTGATATCCAGTTCAAAACGCAGCCCGGCAGGGGATAAATAGTGATTCGCTTGTTCCAGACCGGCGATTAACGCTTTGTGAGCGCCGGCCCCTTCGGCATTCCATTCACCGGTTAGCGTGAGGAGTGCGCCGATTTTGACAGTCTGTTTCGCCATGGCGTTGGCGGTGCTCGCACCGTTGCTTGCACCCGCAGCCAATAGCACTGTGAGTAGGCCAACAATCAAAAAAATCCGTTTCATTCCGTACCAACCTCCCATGATTCCGATACCAGAAAACGATTGTAACAATGAATCGCCTCTGTTTGGCTTATTCTCCACGTTTTGCCGTTTTCCTCCAGACAAGTGGAAAAATAATAGGCAGCTTGTTCTATTGGGCGCGCAGAAAACTGCGAAAATCAGGCAGGGATTTTGGGGTCAAACACCGAATTTCAGACAAATTGTGAACGCAGAATGAAAGTGGTGGAACAATGAAATTTTGGGGGATGGGCCTACGAACAAGTCGAAACGGATTTTTGGGGATAACGATTTGGCTGTTGGGGGGATTGCTTTTTTCCCCAAAACCGGCTTGGGCCGAAGCTTCCCGACCGACGGACGAATATAACTTGGAAACCATTTATGTTTCCGGCTCCAGGCCGACAGTGGACCTACAGAGTACCCAGCAGACAACAGTGAATGTCAAAGAAAAAATCGATGCCGGGCAATTCAAAAACGTTACGGATTTATTGCGCGATTTGGCTGGATTTACAGTGCTGTTTAATCCTAATTCCGGCTCTCAAGTGACATTGCGCGGCGTCGGTGGAGAAAGGTTTTTGGTGTCAATCAATGGGAGTGTGTTGCAGAACCAAGGCGGTTTGATGCTGGGACGGGGGTTTGCCTGGGACTCCATTCCGGTTGCCAACATCCGCAAAATAGAGGTGATCCGGGGCGCCAGTTCGGCCGTTTACGCAGGTACCTGGGGTGGGGTCGTTAACTTGGTCACGATTGACGCTCCCTTGGAAAACCGGACCGATCTTAAGTTTAGTTATGGGGCCTTTAATACTCGTAAAACGACATTGAGTAACCAGGGAACCGATCTTGCCGGAAAATTATCGTGGACGATTACCGCTAATCAAGAGCGTTCGGATGGATTTTATCGCAACAACCGAGTAGATGACGATAATTTCAACATGAATTGGGTCTATAAGTTAAATGCCAAAGATTCCTTGACGTTCATGCTGACGCATGATACCCGCCGCGAAGGGATCATTACCGGCAACAATCCCACTTCCGCCAACGGTTATGATCCCAGTTATCCAACTGTCGCGGACCCGCCAAAATTGTTTGAAAGCACCGGAAATGCCTGGCTCGATGGCAGCTATCGCTTTTGGCAGTCGAACAATCTTGCTTTGACTTATAAAAATGACAAGACGAAGATCAATGTATATCAAAACACGCAGTATCGAACAGAATGGGTGCGGACCGACCCGCAAGCCGCTTTGCGGGAGAACTGGAAATCCAACCTGATCAATAATGGCTTGGACTGGCAGCAGTCCGAAAAATTCGGTGCCCATCACTTGACGTACGGGTTGCAGATGCAGACCATGAACTACGATCTGGTTTCCTCGCAGTCCGTTTTGAACAGCGCATTCAACGGTGTGTTTATCCAGGATAATTGGCGAATTCGGCCTAAATGGACCTTGGGGTTGGGAATGCGGTATGATTCGTATTCGTTTGATATGGACGTCGCCGGTACTCCGCAGCAGCAACAGGCTTGTGACAGCAAGTCCACGTATTTCAGCCCCAAGATCAGTCTGGTGTATGCGGCGAGTAAAACTGATCGACTGTTTGCGAGCGTCAGTTCGGTGTTCCGGCCACCCACTCCGGCCGATTACTTTCGCTGGAGCTACAATTATTTTAACTGGGATTCCGGCAGTTCGGCCCGATTACTAGCCGCCAAGCTGGGATTAACCTCTCTGTCGGAGTGGCAGCAGACTTTCGGGAAACTGGAGCCGGAACACGGCCGTTCCTTCGAAGTTGGTTGGCAGAAGCAACTGAACAAGAGATTGAACTGGCGTGTTACAGGCTTCTACAACGACATCGACAATTATATCAACATCCTGATTTCCCGTTATACCACTAAGGGATATTATCCAACGTACAACGTGGGCAATGCCAAAATCGGCGGGCTGGAAGTCGCTGCAGACTATATTCTGACCCCGCATCTCAGCACGTACCTGTCCTATTCTTATCAAAAAGGCATTAAAAGCGGCGATGCACTGGATGCGGGAACGACACTTACCAACCTGCCTGTTAAAACTTATGCCGTTGGGTTGCGTTACAAAAACAGACAATTTCAGGCGGCGCTGGATACTCACTACACCGGCGACACTCCGACAGCGGTGAAGCTGTTGTCGGGCTATTCAACGACCGACCTGTCACTGAGCTACACGTTCGGGAAATCGCTGATCAGTCTTATTTGCAGCAATATTTTTGATTTTAAATATGAAGAAGCCGGATATCCCATGCCGGGAAGGACAGTCAGCGTTGCCTGGCAACAAACTTTTTAGTCTGGATAGGCGTAGCGAGAGCGGCGGCTAGATTTGAAATTTGCAGACCAGGGCTTGTAATTGTTGCGCCAAAGCAGATAGGGTTTCGCTGGAGGCAGCAATTTCTTGCATAGTGGCGGAATTTTCCTCCGTTGCGGCGGATACGCTTTGCGTTGCGCCTGCCGTTGTCTTGGAAATATCATCAATGTTTCGTACGGATTCGACAATTTGTTCGCTGCCTTGCGCCATTTGCTGCACTGCATCGGATATTTCGCGGATTTGTTGACTCATTTCGCCAATGGAAGCCACAATCTCCTTGAATGCCCGTCCGGCGACATTGACCACTTCAGCACCGTTCTTCACTTCCCGGGTGCCGTCGTTCATTGCCGTGACGGCTTTATCGGTATCCGATTGAATGGCGGAAATCAAAGAAGCGATATGCTTGGCGGCTTCCTGCGACTGTTCGGCAAGCTTGCGAACTTCTTCGGCGACGACGGCGAAACCGCGTCCCTGTTCCCCGGCGCGGGCAGCTTCTATGGCGGCATTTAGCGCCAGAAGATTGGTTTGGCTGGCTAGTCCCGAAATTACGCCGACAATTTGGCCGATTTCTTTGGAACGGTTGCCCAGTCCGGTGACCATGTCCGCCGAATTGAGCACTGTTTTTTCAATATCGACCATCTTGTTGATCGCCACATCTACCGCTTTTTCGCCATCACGCGCCGCGTCGGCCGTTTTTTCGGACATTGCGGCGACATTGCTGCTGGAGGCGGCGATCTGCTCCGCGCCGGCCGACAGCTCCTCAACAACCGCCATGGCGTCGGTGACGGATTGCAATTGTCTGTCGGCGCCCTGAGCAACCCCACTGATGCTATCGGCAACTTGGGTGGACGCCTTGGCCATTTGGTCCGCGCTGGCTGTCAGTTCTTCTGACGAAGCGGCTACCTGTTCAGAGGCTTGCGAGACATGCTTTACCAACGTGTGCAGGTTATCTACCATTTGGTTGAAGGCTTTGGCCAGTTTCCCCACTTCATCCCGACGATTCATCTCGATCTTTTTTACCGACAGATCGCCGGCGGCGACCAACTCCACATCCTTGAGCATGAGGCCAAGCGGCGCGGCAATCATCCGGGCGATTACAAAGCCGATGCCCAGCGCAAGCAAAATGGCGACAACCGTTGCCCATAGGATGATTCTACCGGCCAATACGGCATCCTCGATCCCTTCTTTATTTTCCTTCGCCGATACTTCCGCAATGTGATCCGTGAGATTTTTCAAGGACGAGTTCAAGTCGTTCAGGGGGTTTAAGCTGTTTTGGTCATAATAGAGGAAAGCCGCCTCTTTATTGCCGGCCGCCAATAATTCCAGAGTACGGCTTCGCACCTGACGGACCCGGTTCAGTGACTCGCGGGCTACGGCATAGTTTTCTTTTTCGAAAGCGTCAAGACGGTTTTTTTCATAGCTGGCAAGCAACTCATTGATGAGTTCGGTACTCTCGCCGATTTCTTTGCGGATGGCGGTTTCTTGCTGTTTGTTGGTCAAAGGGTGGAGCAGCAGGAGCATGTCCGCCTCGATCGACCGGGCGTGGGTGCGGGCTGCGTTCAGGGATTTGACGGACAACAGATTGTTTTTATACATATCGTCCATCAAAATACTGATTTTTGCGCTGAAATGATATCCCGCATAGCCCACGATTCCCAAGAAAATGGTGGTGACCGAAATTAAAATCATGATTTTGGTTGCGGTATTAAGATTTTTTAACATATACGATCCCTCCCAAAATGTATTGGCGCAATCCGGTTAGTTAGCGATTGTCAGCTGCTCAAGCTGCTGTTTGAGCTGTATGTTTTCATCCAAGAGCGCCTCCTTAATGATCTGTCGGCTATGCAGCGAATCTAGGTCGGCTTGGGCTTTTTGCAACAACTTCATCACTTCGGGGATTTCGACCGGTTTTAGGAAAAACCCGTAGGCGCCGGCATTGATGGCTTCGATGACTGTGATCATGTCGCCGTAGCCGGTATTGAGGACTACCCGGGCAGTGCCGTCGATGTCGCGGATGTTTTTTAACAGGGTTAACCCATCCATTTCCGGCATACGTACGTCGGTGATCACCAAATCCGGCCAGATGACGTTGTATTGATTCAGAGCTTGAGCGGACGAGCAAAATACCCGGCAGTGATGACCGGCGGGGGCAATTGCGTCCGCTAATGCATTGGCGCATTCTTGCTCATCATCGACAATCAGGATTTTTAAGTTCCGCTCTCCCGTGTATTCAATCACTTGAATAAAATGTTCGGCATCGTGTTGCAAGTCCAAGACCAAAGGGTTGTCGGGCGAGCTTTCGGAATTAACCAAAACCCGCGGGCGGGTCGGAAAATTTTTGTCATAGGAAATGACTTTTCCCAACTCGCCGGTATTAAGATGAATCAGGCAATTCGGCGGATATAGAGTAACCGCGTCCAATAGGCAGCTGACAATATTCGGCGAGAAGTCCCTGTTACGCAACTTTATAATGATTTCCAGAGCGTGATAGGGCGGAATTGCCGGGCGATAGGAACGAGCCGAAATGAGCGCGTCGAAAACATCAGCGATCCCGACAATCTGGGCATACGGGTGGATCTGTTCACCTTGGAGTCCCAGCGGATAACCTTGCCCGTTCCACCGCTCATGGTGTTGCTGAACAATCCGTGTTACTTCTGGCGGGAGATCAACCTCTTGGAGCTTGAGAAAACCATTGATGGGATGCGTTTTGATCAGGACATACTCTTCCGGGAGCAGCCGGCCGGTCTTTTTTAGCAAGTCCGCCGGAACGGTCAGTTTGCCGATGTCGTGCAGCAAGGCGCCCAAAACAATCTGTTCCAGCACCAAATCCGGCAAATTAATGTGTTTGCCGATTAGATAGCTGAGTCGCCCTACGTTGAGCGAGTGTCGAAAAGTATATGGATCATGTCGCTGCAATGCCCGCAAATCGATCCCTTCGTGACGCTCAAGAGAATGAAGGGATTCCTCAACTGCCAGTTCCGCCGCTAAATAGTCCTTGCTTTCAAACAGTTTGCTATTTCGATAGACATCGGTTTGTACGGATAAATCGGCGCACAATCGAAATAGTGAATGGGATCGCAGCAACCCGGCGATGGCTGGGGAGAGAGGTTCCCCTTTCGTGACAGCCACTCGGCCGTCCCGGGTGAAGAGATCGTAGTCGGCGGGTGCGCCGGGAGTAATATTCGAACTGCCATAGGAAATGAATGAGTATTTCATAGACGTCCTTTCCCTCATAGTTTGATGTTGTCCCGATTAAATAGCAAAAAGCATGCCAAGTACAGGCATGCTTGATTTATCGGGGTTTGCACGGATCGATAATGGTTGGATATGAAGAGGGTGTGTCGGAAATTATGCTTGAAATTCTACGGTTGTCGATGTTTCTTCATGCGTTCAATCAGAGTGTATAGAGTTTGGCGGGATATGCCAAGAAACAATGCGGCTTCGGTTTTATTTCCGTTCATTTTCCCGAGGGTTTTGGCAACGATTGCTTCGGTATAGGTTTCCAGGGAAAACGGTTGATCCGGGAGGTCAAAACCGGCCGGGTCAATCACCGGAGCCGCGGGAGAGGAATGATGGACGCCAATCCTTGCCGATTGCTCATAAGCGGTAATATGGCGTTCCGTTAACTCTGGCCCGTCAAACATTAGCACCGTCCATTCCATCAAATTTTTCAGTTCCCGGACATTACTGGGCCAAGGTTGACGGAGCAAGTTGTCGGCAGCCGCGGGAGAAATTTTTAGAAAGTGTTTCTTTTTTTCCCGGGCAAAACGCAACAAATAATACTCGGCCAAGGGGAGAATGTCTTCCGGCCGTTCCCGAAGCGGCAACAATCGGATATGGCCGACGTGCAGCCGATAATAGAGATCTTCACGAAACTTGCCTTCCGCTACCTGCTGCAGAAGATCCGAATTCGAAGCGCAGATAATGCGGGTATCCATGGGTATTTTTCGAAGCCCGCCGATTCGATAAAATTCTCTGCGTTCCAATACCCGTAGAAACTTGGCTTGGATTTCCAGCGGCATTTCGGTAAATTCGTCCAAAAATAAAGAACCGCCGGCCGCCAGATCCAGCTTTCCCTTGGACCCTTTCGACGCCGCGCCGGTGTAGGAACCTCCCTCGTAGCCGAACAACTCGGCTTCAAACAAATGGGCGGGGATCGCCGCACAGTTGATATCCACGAACGGCGAAGAGTCAACGTTATCACCATCATGGATCATTCTGGCGAGGATTTCCTTGCCGGTGCCGGTTTCTCCGTAGATGACAACCGGTACGGTACGGTCCTGGTGGTAGATTTGCGCTTGTCGCAATGCCTGCTTCATATTTTCCGAACGAAAAATCACATTGTTCCGATCGGCGGAACGGCTTACCATCGCTTGCAGGCGGGCAAGCTCCTGACGGGTTTCTTCCGTTGCCGAAGCGACCTCCGTCTGAAAATTTTCCGTTAAACGGCGGTTTTCGTGCAGCAAGGCCTGATGCTCGGCAATTCTGTCGGTCAGGGAGGCAAGTTCCGTCATACTGACCGGCTTGACGACATAGTCGTAGGCTCCAGCTCGCAACGCTTCCACGGCCGAGTTCATATCGCCGTAGCCAGTGAGCAGTACCACATCGCTGTTTTTTCCTTCGGGCAGCTTCTTTATGGCTCGGGTTAGCGCAATCCCGTTCATTTCCGGCATGCGCAGATCAGACAGTACCATGGGAAACGGGCTTTGCTGATAGGCTTTCAATCCGGCGGCCCCGTCCACGCATTCCTGGACCGAGTGCCCAAGTTCGCGCAGACAGGATCCAATGGACTCCCGAACCAATGGATCGTCATCAACTAATAGAATTTGCATGACTGATCTCCTTGTTCTTTGCGGCAGTGTCGGGATTCGTCCCGGGAAACCGAAATTCAACCATTACGCCTTGGCCGGAGTTGGCGATTCCGACGCTGCCCCCGGCGAGCTGCGTAATATTGCGGACAATGTGAAGGCCTAGGCCCATTCCTTCCGTACGGGCTTTGGTGGTGAAAAAGGGTTCGAAGGCTTTGGCCGCGACGGCTGTGTCAAGCGGCGGGCCGTTGTTTTCAATTTTTAGGATCAGGTCATTTTTCACGGTCAGGGTGGAGATCCAGATGGTGCGATCCGGATTGGCGGTTGATTCCAACGCCTGTAACGCGTTATGGAGCACATTGATGACGGCCTCATCCAGACGGGACAGGTTACCGCCGGGTACCGGCATATCCGCCTGCAGGTCGAGACGGACATTGATGGCGTGGTCCTTAAGGCGCGCCTGCATGAGGTCCAGCGCCGACAGTACCGCCTGGTTGACGGTCGGGGAATTGGCGGCGCCTTGTTCCGGCGGGCGGACAAAATCACGCAAGTGCTGAACGATGCGGCTGATGCGCTGGAAAGCGTCGGCGGCGCGACGAACATTGCTCAACTGGTTTTTCTGGGAGAGTTCCTTCCCTTGTGACTGCCAGTAGATCACGCTTTCCACAGCCAACTTTCCCGCCTGCAGCGGTTGGCTGATCTCGTGGGCCACACTGGCGACCATGATCCCCAGGGAGGAAATCCTTTCGATGCCGGCGGCCTTGGCCAGCAAATCCTGTTTTTCACGTTCGATCCGACGTTGCTCCGTCACGTTGCGGCAGGCGGCCACAAATCCGTCCATCCTGCCCATAGAGTCCCGACGGATGCTGGCGTTGACCGAGAACTCCTGATGTTGGCCTTGCCGGTCGCGAATAGAGACGGGAAAGTCATTGATATGTCCCTGCAAAGTAACTTTTTGCCGCAACTCCGCCCTTAAGTCGGCATCCTGCCAAAACGCGGCGATGTCTTTGCCGATTAGGTCACTGGGGGTTTGATAACCAAACGTTTGCGCCACGGCTTCGTTGGCCATGAGAATTTTTCCAGATAAGTCAGTCTGAATAACTCCATCCTGGATATCGTGCAACAAGGTGCGATACCGGTCGCTTATTTCTTCGGCCGTTTTTTCGGCGTGGACGCGATTGCGAATGGTGCGGATCAGGTAGCCGTCGAACAGGAGGATGATAAGGGAAAAAATAACTCCCAACACGACAAAACCACGCGTCCGTTCGTAAAATGGTTTCAGAGCGGCGGATTCACTGATTTCTGTGCAGATAATGAGCGGATAACCCGAAATAAGCCGAAAAGCTCGATGGTAAAGATGATCGTGGTTGTCGCGGTTGATCAGTTCGCCGACTTGATTATATTGCGCGGCGGAGAGTAAAGGCTCTAGGTCATGGTCATAGGATTCCCCAGACAATATTGTCGGAAAATTGACTGACGCTCGGACGATCCCGTCCAAACCCAATATGACGATACCTTCGCGCGGCTGTTGGTCGGAACCGGACGGAATGGCAAAGAATTTTTCCATCGAAACGGCTACGGAAGCGATTCCGGCAAAATCACCATTGCGGTCGTTTAATCTCATACTGAGATATAAATAATACTGAGCCGGCAACAGGCCGTTATGGGGTTTGTCGATGTGAAGGAGAGCGCTGTTTTGTTGCTTTTGTGACAAAAAACGTTCTTCCTTGCCAATATTAACCTTCGCACCCGGATGTCCAAACAAGGCAAGGTTCCCTTGGCGGTCGGCAATGCCGATTTGCTTAACCGCGACGCGGCTTAATAACCGTTCGGTAAGGCCAATGGTCGCCGGGGAGAGTTTGCCGCTGGATTCAACATTTTGTTTAACCAGCGACAAGTAATCGTCGATTTCTTTTAGCACGGATTGTGTCTCGTATTCGAGGATTTGGGCGCGGTTGGCGTTGGCCTGTCTGGCGGCGGCGATTGTGATTTGCTTTTCGTGAGCCAGCAAGGCAAACCCTGATATCCAGATGAAGATGATCACGCCAATACTAAACAAGCCGATGGATAGTTCGGCCTTTGTGCGCATGGAAAACAATTTACTCATAAGCCATATTATATCAACGAAATTAAGAAAAATCGTGTCTATTAGTAATTTCGCCGGAGAATTTAGCTGGGGCTATGGTCTTTGTTGGCAGGAAAAGCCTGTTAAATATCAAATATTATGAAGTATTAGTACCCGCAAATGCTGTGGATTAGCTAAGGAGGCCGGATATGGAACAATTTTCGCTCCAGACGACGCCAGAGGGCTTTGTCGATATCACCCGGAAGGTGGCGGAAATCGTCCGTCGCAGCCAGGTACGGCAGGGCATTTGCCAAGTCTTCGTGCCGCACACGACCGCCGGGGTGACGATCAATGAAAACGCCGACCCCGACGTGATAGACGACTTGCTGTCGGCATTGAACACGATGGCGCCCGCGTTGCGATACCGGCATGGCGAGGGAAATTCGCCGGCGCATTTGAAAAGTCTGTTGACCGGGTCATCGGTGCTGGTGCCGGTCGAGGAAGGTGCCTTGAAGTTGGGGACGTGGCAGGGAATTTATTTCTGCGAATACGACGGACCGCGTCAGCGGCGGGTACAGGTGCAAGTTCTGGGTGAATAAACCTTATGGCAGGTGTCCAGGGTCCCAAGAAATTTTTAAATCGCACTATTGACAAGCTCTATATCCGAGAACTATAATCGGGATAATATAAATTTCATATCGTTTCTCTTATCGAGAGTGGTCGAGGGACTGGCCCGATGACACCCGGCAACCGGCAGCAATGCAGTGGTGCCAATTCCAGCAGGAGCAATCCTGAAAGATGAGGGGAAGAGGAAAAGCTTGATTTGCCTCTGTTCCTTCGAACAGAGGCTTTTCTATTTTTGAAGGGAGGGGACCTGTGGAAATGGAGTACCCGTTGGCGCCGGAAGTCAGGGAAACCGTTTCCCGCTTGATGCGGGAGATACAATTTGGAATGCTGACTTTAACCGTACAGGATGGACGCATCGTTCAACTGGAACGAAATGAAACTTTCCAGTTTCCAGCGGTATCCTCCAAAGCGCAGCCGTCACGGCAAGTTTCAAAACCGGCGACGGAATCGTTGGCGGGACTGGCGGGGGCGTTGGCGGGATTGCAGTTTGGCCAGGTAGTGGTCAAATTTCAGGCGGGCCGCGCGATTCAAATCGACCGGACGGAAAAACGACGCTGGTCGGATTTGATGGGCATCGGCGGCGACGGAATATAGCAGGGAAAGCGATAACGGAAAAAGAGGAGAGAGTAGAATGGGTAAAACGAAAAACTGGTTATCCTACATCACGGCGGCGACACTGCTCGCCTTTGCTCTGACCGGCTGCGGCGGCGAAACCCAAAAAACGGCTACCGGGAAACCGGCGCAACCGGCTGTGCGTAACACCATCAAAGTCGGCGTGACTGCCGGCCCGCAGGCGGAAGTCATGGAGGTCGCCAAAAAGGTGGCGGCGAAAGACGGCCTGACCATCCAAATCGTCGAGTTCAACGATTTTATCCAGCCCAATGTCGCGTTGAGCCAGGGCGATCTCGATGCCAATGCCTACCAGCACCAGCCATTCCTTGACAACCAGATTAAAGAGCGCAAATACGAACTTACATCGATTGCCCAGACCATCATCATCCCGATGGGGATTTACTCGAAAAAGATCAAGAAACTGGACGAACTGAAACCCGGCTCGACCGTGGCGGTGCCGAATGATCCGACCAATGGCGGCCGCGGCTTGCTGCTCCTGGAAAAAGCCGGGCTGATCAAGCTGAATCCCCAGGCGGGCCTCAAGGCCACTCCCCAGGACATCGTCGCCAACCCGAAAAACCTCAAGATCAAAGAGCTGGAAGCGGCGCAGGTTCCCCGGTCGCTGGACGACGTCGACATCGCGGCGGTGAATGCCAATTACGCCGTGGTGGCCGGGCTGTCACCGAAGACCGATTCGCTCCTGCTCGAAGATTCCAAATCGCCGTATGCCTGCGTGATCGCCGTCCGGACCAAAGACAAGGCGGATCCGGTATTCCAGAAGCTGATCAAAGCCTATCAGTCGCCGGAAGTGAAGGCATTTGTCGAAAAACAGTACAAGGGAGCCTTTGTCGCTATTTGGTAAAAATCTCCGCCGACTGGTTGACAAATCGAAATCCGAGTGAAATAATAAGATATAAATAAAAAACGGCAGCTGATCAGAAAAACTGAAGGCTCAAAGGACACTTCGACAAGGAAGCGTTTTTTGAGCCTTTCTTTCTTCACAGACTGCAACAATGGGGAGGAATTATCATGAGCAAAATCGCCCAACAGTTAACGGACCTGATTGGCAACACCCCGCTATTGGCACTGAACCGGTACAGTCGGGAAGCAGGATTGTCTTCCGCCATTGTGGCCAAGCTGGAGTATTTCAATCCACTGGGGAGCGCGAAAGACCGGATCGCCTATGCGATGATCACGGCAGGTGAACAGGCCGGAAAAATCAACCAGGATACCGTGATCATCGAGCCGACGAGCGGCAACACCGGCGTCGGACTGGCTTTCGTTGCGGCCGCCAAAGGCTATAAACTGGTGCTGACCATGCCGGAAACGATGAGCATCGAGCGGCGCAACCTGCTCAAGGCCCTGGGTGCGGAAATCGTGCTCACTCCCGGCGCCGCCGGTATGAGGGGCGCGATCGCCAAAGCGGAGGAACTGGCCCAGGCCAATCCCAACTCGTTCATTCCCCAACAATTCGAGAATCCGGCCAATCCGGAGATCCACAGGAAAACGACGGCGGAAGAAATCTGGCGGGATACCGATGGCAAAGTGGATATCTTCGTGGCTGGCGTTGGCACGGGCGGAACGATTACCGGCGTGGGCGAGGTTCTCAAAAAACATAATCCCGCCATCAAGATCATCGCCGTCGAGCCGGCGTCCTCGCCGGTATTGTCCGGCGGACAGCCGGGACCGCACGCACTGCAGGGAATCGGCGCCGGCTTTGTTCCGGATGTGTTGAATCGCGCTATTTTGGATGAGATCGTTCCCGTGAAAAACGAGGATGCATTCACCACTTCCCGTTCCCTGTCGAAAACGGAAGGCCTGCTGGTCGGCATCTCGTCCGGAGCGGCGGCGTGGGCGGCGACGCAGATCGCCAAACGGCCGGAAAACGCCGGCAAGGTGATTGTTGTGTTGTTGCCGGATACCGGCGAACGGTATCTGTCGACCCCGCTGTTTACCGAGCCGGCGGAATAGGCGACTGATTTTGCGGACGCGACGTTGTTTTCTTTGCACAGTTTGCCAATTTATATTATTTTAATGAAAGAGAGAGGAAGGGGATTTCTGATGAAAAAAATCATTGCCCTGCTGGCGACCATTCTGCTGCTGGCCATCCTGACCGCCGGCTGCGGCGACAAGAAAGCGGCGGCGCCGGCGCCGGCCGCTGACAAAAAGGTGGTTCTGAAGGTTGGCGCTACGCCGGTGCCGCACGCGGAAATTCTGAAAGTGATCCAGCCGATCTTGGCGAAAGACGGCATCGAACTGAAGATCGTCGAATTCACCGACTATGTCCGGCCCAACGTGGCGTTGGCCGAAAAGGAACTGGACGCGAATTTCTTCCAGCACCTGCCGTATTTGCAGCAGTTCGCGGCCGACCGCAAACTGGACCTGGTCTCGCTGATTGCGGTCCATATCGAGCCGATGGGCGTGTATTCGAAAAAAATCAAGAACCTGAGCGAAGTGCCGAACGGCGGCATTATTGCCATTCCGAACGATCCGACTAATGGCGGCCGGGCGCTGTCGATCCTGGCGCAAGCCGGCCTGATCAAAATGAGGGACGGCGTCGGCGTCAAAGGCACGGTCAAAGATGTGACCGACAATCCGAAGAAACTGGTATTCAAGGAACTGGAAGCGCCGCAACTGCCCCGCTCGCTGGATGATGTGACGCTGGCAGTCATCAACTCCAACTATGCGCTGGAAGCCAAGCTGAATCCGACCAAGGATGCGTTGTTCATCGAGAAGAAGGAGTCCCCCTACGCCAACATTCTGGCGATTCGCAAAGGCGATGAAAAACGGCCGGAACTCGTGAAGCTGGCCAAGGCCCTGACTTCGCCGGATGTGAAGAAATTCATCGAAGATAAATACAAGGGCGCGGTCGTGCCGGCGTTCTAAATTTCCGCGTTGACAAAAGCCGCCGCCGGGAAGTAAAATCATATCAACACAATTTCATATTCATCTCTTATCAAGAGAGGCTGAGGGACTGGCCCGATGACGCCCGGCAACCGGCAGAAATGCAGTGGTGCCAATTCCAGCAGGAGCAATCCTGAAAGATGAGGGAGCGGAAGCGCGGCATGTGCCTCTGTCCCCTTGGGACAGAGGCTTTTGTTATACACGGGAGGGAACGACGATGGATACACAGACAGCTTTGTCGGATCGGTTCCGCTATTTGCCCGGGTTTCAGATCATGCCGTATCTGCGGCTGCGGCAGGTGGCAACGCCGGACGAACCATTGGAACTCGTCAAGGGCGGCCGGCTCGATCATGTGGAGGTCGCCTATGAAACATATGGCAGTCTGTCGCCGGAAAAAGACAATGCCATATTGCTTTGCCACGCCCTGACCGGCGACAGCCATCCGGCCGCCCATTATCAGGACGACCGGGAGGGCTGGTGGGAGGATCTGGTCGGGCCGGGGCAGTTACTGGACACGGACCGGTTCTTCATTATTTGTCCCAATGTATTGGGCGGCTGTCGCGGCACCACCGGACCGGCTTCGCCGAATCCGGTCACAGGCAAACCGTATGGCGCCAGCTTTCCGCTGGTGACAATTCGCGACATGGTACATGTGCAGAAACGCTTGCTGGACCAACTCGGCATCAGCAAACTGGTCATGGTGGTCGGCGGTTCGATGGGCGGGATGCAGGCCCTGGAATGGGCGGTGACCTATCCGGAGGCAGCGGCGGGGGTGGCGGTGATCGCGGCGCCCGGCTACACGACGGCGCAGGCCATTGCCTACAACGATGCCGGCCGGCGGGCGATCCAGCTCGATCCCGAATATCGGGGCGGCGACTACTATGGCGGGCCGGGACCGGTGCAGGGGCTGACGGTGGCCCGGGCCGTAGGGATGATCACTTACCAGAGCGAGGAGTCCATGACCCGAAAATTCAGCCGCCGCATGCGCGACGGCCGGTTCGAGATCGAGCACTATCTGGATTATCAAGGCGACTGCCTAGTGAAACGGTTCGACGCCAATTCCTATCTCTGCTTGATTCGGGCAATCGACCTGTTTGACCTGGCGGACGGACGGCCGTCCTATCAGGCGGCGCTGGCGGCGGTCAAAGCCAAGATGATGATTGTAGGCGTGAGCTCGGACATCCTGTATCCAGTTCATCAGCAGCGGCAGCTATCGGTCGAGTTGGCCCGCCAGGGGGCGCGGGTGGTGGTGTTCCGGGAGATCGAGAGCGCTCACGGTCACGACGGGTTCCTGATCGATTTTCCGAAGCTGGCGGATATCCTGGGGCCGTTCATCGAGACGGTGACCATCAAGTCACGGCCTTGGTACCAAAAAAGATTCAGCGCATCCCGCATGGCTTATTACGGCGCGGTCATGCCGGCCGACCGGGAGTTCACCAGTCTGGACCGCACCGGCGCGTTTCCCTGAGCTGCGGCGAATGGTCCATTGCTTAATAATGTTGGGGAGGTTTTCCGATGTCAGAATCAAAACACTACGCGGCAGAAACACAGGCGCTGCATGCCGGACAAAAACCGGATTCCGCGACCAATGCCCGGGCGGTGCCCATCTACCAGACTTCCTCTTATGTGTTCAACGACACGGACCATGCGGCCCGTTTATTTGGCCTGGAGGAACCGGGCAACATCTACACGCGGATCATGAATCCGACCACCGACGTGTTCGAACAGCGAGTGGCGGCGCTGGAGGGCGGCGTCGGCGCGCTGGCGACGGCTTCGGGGCAGGCGGCGATCAGCCTGGCGCTGCTCACGCTGGCGCACAGCGGCGACGAGATCGTATCCTCGTCGAGTCTGTACGGCGGCACCTATACGCTTTTTCATTACACCTTCGCCCAGTTGGGAATCACGGTCCGGTTTGTGGACGCGACCGATCCGGCGAATTTCCGGCGGGCGATCACGCCGAAAACCCGGGCGATCTATGCCGAAACCGTCGGCAATCCGAAGCTTGATACGCTGGATATCGCGGCAGTGGCGGCCATCGCCCATGACAATGGCTTGCCGCTGGTCATCGACAACACGATGCCGTCGCCGTATCTGGTCCAGCCGCTGGCGCACGGTGCGGATATCGTCATCCATTCCGCCACGAAATTCATCGGTGGGCACGGGACTTCCATCGCCGGCGTGATCGTCGACGGCGGCAAATTTCCCTGGAACAACGGCAAGTTCCCACAACTGTCCGAACCGGACCCCAGCTACCACGGCGTGAATTTCTGGGCGGCGCTCGGCAATCAGGCCTACATCACGAAAGTCCGGGTGCAGGGCCTGCGCGATCTCGGCCCTTGCATTAGCCCGTTCAACTCTTTTTTGATGCTGCAGGGACTGGAAACGCTGCACCTCAGGATGGAGCGGCACAGCCAGAACGCGCTGGCGGTCGCCGAATTTCTGGAACGGCATCCGAAGGTCGCCTGGGTGAACTATCCGGGGCTGCCTTCGCATCCCAGCCACGCCACGGCGGAAAAATACCACACCCGCGGTTTGTACGGCGGCATGATCAGCTTCGGCATTCGCGGCGGCGTACAGGAAGGAAAGATCTTCATCAATGCGCTGCAACTGTTGTCGCTGTTGGCGAACATCGGCGACGCCAAGTCCCTGGTCATCCATCCCGCCTCCACGACGCATCAGCAGCTGTCGCCGGCGGAGCAGATGGCCTCCGGAGTGACGCCGGACCTGATCCGGCTGTCGGTGGGGATCGAGAATGTGGCGGACATCATGGCCGACATGGACCAAGCGCTGCAGAAGATATAAAGTCGGAGCGGTTTCAACCCAGGCCTGGCAGATAAACGAGGGGGGGGCCTGTATCGGCCCCCCTCTTGGAGTTTATTCCTTATTAAGCTTCACGCCGCGCTTTTCAAGCTGCACCTTTTCGGCATCGAGCAGCGATAGCGCCCGTTCCAGGTCGGTCTCGGCGATTTTCGCCGCCAGCCCCTGACAGGAACTACTCAGTTCCCTTGGAACGGGGATCAGCGCACAGGTCACGCCGGCGCCCTTGAGCACTTTTTCCGCCCGGAACGCGTGCCAGACGGAGGGAAAGGTGATGATCCGGGTTTCTTCCGCCAATTTGATGCCCCTTGTCAGGATTTTACGATATGCAGCGTCCATTCCCCGTTGCCGTCGACACATTCCGCCTGATAGTGCTGTGCTGCGGCAAATTTGAGGATGTTTTCGCGGGCCGCCGGCTCATCGATCAGGACCGTGAGATCGTCACAAGTCATCAAGGCGTCCCGGGTCCGCAACAACGGGATCGGGCAACTGTAACCGCGCAAATCCAAAGTTTTTTTCATGAAGAGGATCTCCTTTCCATTATACAGGATAAAGCCCGTGAGACCAAGAAACTTGTTTGTTTAGGCCGGAACCTTCTCACGGAATATAAAGCCGATCCCGAACGCTACCAGGATGCCGATTCCGACGGCGATTTGCCCGTTAACCGGAACTCCGGCGCCGCTGGCCGCCAAATTAATCGTATGCGCCAAGCCGGCCCCGGCCAGCATGCCCAGCACGCAGACGCCAGCATCGGTATTGCCGTCGGCCGCCATGATCAGCTGCCGAAGCGGACAGCCACCCAGAAGGGTGGCGGCAACGCCGACGAGGTACAGGCCGAGAAAGTTCCAGAGATGCATCGTGTGGGCCAGGGGTTGGCCGGTAAATCCGAGCTTAAAGGTGCCTAATGCCATATTGGCGACCATGGCACTTAAAAACAGCAACCCATACGTTTTCAGCAGAAAAGTATCCCGGACCAGAAAGAAATCACGAAATCCGCCGCTCAGGCACATACGCGTCTTCATGGCGACAGCGCCCGTGACCAGGCCGGCAATCAGGCTGACCAGGATCGGTGCATGCTGAGAACCGGGGCCCTTGGTGGAAAAGTAGAGAAACCCGGCGCCGGTGGCCACTGCCACGACTAAAACGACGGCCAGCGTTACCGGCAAGTAGCCGGCGTAAGCAGCCGCTCCCTGGATCGTTTTGGCCCGGCCCAAACTGAACCCCCGTTTCAGAAAATAGATGCCGGTCTGAATACCGGCGATAAATCCGGCCAAGGCCGTGATGCCGTTCAGATCGCCGCCGGCGAGGCGGAGAATCGCCCGCAGTGGGCAGCCCAGAAACACCAGTGCACCGAGCATCATCAGCACGCCGAGCAAAAATCGGACAGCCGGCGCGGAGCCGCCGCGGGGGCGATATTCACCGCTCACCTTCGACATGGCGAACGCGCCGATCATCCAGCCGAAAATTTCCGGCCGGGCATATTGCAGCATGGCGGCCTTGTGGAGACCCAGCGCTCCGGCAATATCCCGCAGGTGACAGGCGGCGCAGAATCCGTAGTTACCGGGGTTTCCCGCCTTGACCAGCAAGACGGCCCCCACGCCGAACGACAGACCGGCGATCCAGATCCAGATCGATGACAAAATAAACCACTCCCCATAGTATGATGATTGCTATCGATAAAGTCGATATTAATAATTATTAAACTCTATGGTGATAAATTCCTGCCACAGAACAGGAAAAAAAATGTGCGTAGCGAAAAATAAATAACAGACTGTTAAATTGATGTGGACAGCCCAGAATCGTGCTTGTCTTCAGGAGGAACTTCATGTCCTATTTGCAGGCGCTGGCGGTTTTCATCGCCGTGGCGGAAGAAAAGAGCTTTTCGGCGGCGGCCAAGAAACTGTCGCTGACTCAGCCGACGGTGTCGTTTCATATCGACGGGATGGAGCGGAAATTTGGCTGTCCCCTGTTTGTCCGCACCCGCCGGGGCGCCGAGCTGACGGTATACGGGCGGACTCTGTACGACAACACCCGTGACGTTCAAGAACTCTTGGACCGGACAGAACGCCGGATTCAGGATCTGTGCCGGGGCGTGGCCGGGCAGATTTCAATCGGCGCCGGAACCATTCCGGGCGAATACATTCTTCCCCCGCTGTTGGCGGCATTTCTGCGTGATCATCCGGGGGTTTCCATCAACTTGGTGTCGGGAGACAGCCGATCCATCTATGAGCAATGGCAAAGCGGCATATTGCCGATCTGTGTGGTCGGCTTCCTGCCGCCGGTGGACGGAGCCCAAACGGTCTGGTCTGACGAACTGGTGGCGGTGGCGGCCGGCCGCCTCCGGGAAACGATGCCGCGACAACTAGCGCCGCAAGAGCTGTCCCGTTATTCACTGGTAATGCGCCATGCCAGTTCCTCGTCCCGCACGGCGGTGGCCCAGGCATTGCGACAACTGGGAATTCAGCTGGAAAAATGCAGGGTCACACTGGAAGTCAGCGGGAATGAGGCCCTGAAACGGGCCGTCCAGGCCGGGGCCGGCATCGGTTTCATTTCCCGCCGCGCGGTGGAAGCCGAGCTGGCGGCTGGCTCACTCGCAACGGTGAATATCGAAGGATTGTCGATCACACGAAACTTTTACGCGTTGCAGCGGCCAAACCAGGAACTGCCGCTGGTGACGACCCTCTGGACCTATTTATTGACGAACAGCCGGGAAACGGATTATTCGGTCCAGCGTCGGACAGACAACAGATAAGGATGTGGCAGGTTTGGCAGTGACAATCAACGATGTAGCCCGAGCAGCAGGAATTTCCAAAAGTACGGTGTCCCAATATCTGAACGGGCGCTACGAATTCATGAGCCTGGAAACGCGGCAGCGGATCAAACAGGTCATCGAGGATCTGGGATATCGACCGAACGCGCTGGCCCGCAGTCTGAAACAAAAAAAGACCCACACGATTGCCGCCGTGGTGTCCAGCATTCTGAATCCCTTTATTACCAACACGATTCGGGGCGCCGAGGATTACTGCAAGGAAACCGGGTTCAACTTGATTCTGTGCAACGCCGACGATGATCCAAAACAAGAGCTGGCCTACATCCAAACCTTACAGTCAAAACAGATCGACGGCATCATCATCAGTACTACCGGCCGCAATAACGAGGCGCTGAGGGAAATGAACCGCACTGGCACGCCCGTCGTTTTGTTCTCCCGCCATGTACCGGAGATCGAAGTGGATGCCGTCACGGTCGACAACCGGGCGGGGATCGGCATGGGGATCCGGCATCTGATGGCGCATGGACACCGCAACATCGCGTTGTTCGTTCTGCCTTACAGCGATAGCCAGGTGACGCCCCGGCGCGAACGGGCCCAGGCGTTCCGCGAGTATATGCGGGAATATGGTCTGCCATTTCATGAGGAATGGCTGGTGGAATGCAGCAATGAAGAAGAAGTGCTCGCCGGGCATCTGGACCGTTTGTTGCAGGGGCCGGAGCCGCATCCGACGGCCGTGTTCGGCGCCAACGACCTGATGACGATGTCGCTGGTGCGGCTGCTGAAAAACCGGCGCATGCGCATTCCCCAGGACATGGCGGTGCTGGGATTCGACGACTGGGAATGGGCACCGTATTTGACCACCCCGATCACGGTCGTGGCCCAGCCATCCTATGAAATGGGCCGTCGGGCGACTGAACGCCTGATCCAGCGGATTCGCAACCAGCTGACGGATGTACCGCCGACGCTGGAATATTACCCGCCAACGCTCATCGTGCGGCGGTCCTGTGGGGAAAGCGGCGAATAAATCGCGGACGCGGGAATCTTTTTTGCGCCATTGCCAAGGACGGCAGGATTTTAGGATAGGACGCAGAACTTTATATTTGTTAACAAAACCGATTTATCTGTAGAGGAGGCGAGATCATGATTCCCAAACTGAAATTATTGGAACGCCTGATGGTTTCTGGCGTTGTCGCCGTGGTCCGGGCGGAAAATGCCGAACAGGCAAAAAAAATTGCCGATGCCTGCATCAAGGGCGGAATTGCCGCGATTGAGATCACGTTCACCGTGCCGGGCGCCGCTGAAGTCATCAAGGAACTGGCGGCCACCTACAAGCCGGCAGAACTGATCCTGGGCGCCGGCACGGTGCTGGATGCCGAGACGGCGCGGCTGGCGATCCTGGCCGGGGCGCAGTACATCGTCTGCCCGTCGCTGAATGTGGAGACAGTGAAGCTGTGCAACCGTTATCAGATTCCCTGCATGCCGGGCGCCCAGACCATCCGGGAAATCGTCGAGGCCATGGAAGCCGGCGCGGATATCATCAAGGTGTTCCCGGGCGAAACCCTCGGACCGTCGTTCGTGAAGGCGGTGAAAGGCCCGTTGCCGCAGGCGCCGCTGATGCCAACCGGTGGGGTCAGTCTGGACAACGTCACCGAATGGATCAAGGCCGGTTGCGTGGCTGTCGGCGTGGGCGGCAATCTGACCGCCGGCGCCAAGAAAGGCGATTACGATTCAATCACGGAAATCGGCAAGCAGTTCGTCGAAAAAGTTCGCCAGGCGCGGGGAAAGTAGGAGGTACAATCAAAAATGGCAAAAGTGGTTTGCTTCGGCGAAATCATGCTGCGGCTGGCGCCGCCCGGTTATCTCCGGTTTGAGCAGGCGGCGGCCCTGGAGGTCGTGTATGGCGGCGGCGAGGCCAATGTATGCGTAGCGCTCGCCAATTTCGGCATCGATGCCGGTCTGGTGACGAGAGTACCGGAAAATCCGATCGGCCAGTCGGCGGTCAACGAAATGCGCCGTTACGGCGTGGATACCCATTGGATGCTGCGCGGCGGCGAGCGCCTCGGTATCTATTTCCTAGAGAAAGGCGCTTCCCAGCGTCCGTCCAAAGTCGTTTACGACCGGAAGTTGTCCGCCATTTCCACGTCGAAACGCGAAGATTTCGACTGGGGAAAAATTTTTGCCGGCGCGACTTGGTTCCATTTCACCGGCATCACCCCCGCGTTGGGCGAAAATGTCGCCGAGTGTGTACTGGACGCCTGCCGGGCGGCCAAGGCAGCCGGGCTGACGGTCAGTTGCGACCTGAATTTCCGCAAGAACCTTTGGACCAGCGAGAAAGCCGGCAAAACCATGGCCCAGTTTATGCCGTACGTCGATGTTTGCATCGCCAACGAGGAAGACGCCGACAAAGTTTTCGGCATCAAAGCCCATAATACCGATGTCACGAGCGCGTCTCTCAGCCACGAGGGGTACAAGGATGTCGCCAGACAGTTGATCGACCGGTTTGGCTTCCAGTCGGTGGCCATCACGCTGCGAGGTAGCATTTCGGCGTCGGACAACACTTGGGCGGCGATGCTCTACACCGGCGGGGAGCATTATTTCTCGCGCGAATATCCCGTCCACATCGTGGATCGCGTCGGCGGCGGCGACTCCTTTGCCGGCGGTCTGATATATGGCATGCTCAACAATATGGGAGCGCAGGATACCCTGGAGTTCGCCGTGGCGAATTCCTGCCTGAAGCACAGCGTCGAAGGCGACCACAACCATGTCACACTAGCCGAGGTCAAGGCACTGATGGCGGGCGATGCTTCCGGCCGTGTACAACGTTAACCCCTATCCCGGAGAAAACCAGCCGATAACCTGGAGCCATTAGGCCTCAGGTTTTTTTTCATTAGGCCACTAGTTCGGCAGGATTTTTCCCCGGACAAAGCCAATTTAATATATTTGGAAATGGAAAGGGGTTGAATCCGTTGAAAGTAACGGTTGTAGTCGACAATTGCGTTTCGCCGGGAGGAAAAAAACCTTTTCGCGGCCAGCATGGGTTGGCGATATTGATCGATACCGGCGCCAACAAGATTTTATTCGATGCTGGGCCTTCGGATATCGTTGTTCATAACCTGGGCCTGCTGGGTATTCATCCCCGGGACTTGGACGCCATAGTGCTGAGCCATGGCCACTATGACCACACTGGCGGCCTGGCCAGCGTATTGACGATGGCGGCCAAGAAGATTCCGGTATTCGCGCACCCGGATATTTTCAAACCTCGCTACCATGTCGACGGGACAAACTGCAAATATGTGGGGGTTCCTTTCGCCAAGGAGCATCTCACCCACCTGGGCGCCGACTTTCGCAATGTCGAAGAGCCGGTGGAACTGGTGCCCAACTTGTGGATCAGCGGACCTATCCCACGGGAAACAGTGTACGAAGAGGGAGATGTGGGCCTGGTGGTCGCCGAGGGCAGTTGCGACTGCGCCGCCGGGGAATTGCCGGCGGTCTTTTCGCGCGATCCGTTGGTCGACGATATGGCCATTTTTGTACGTTGCAGTAAAGGACTCGTCGTTTTGGGCGGCTGTGCCCATTCCGGGATCATCAACATGATCAACTATGGGTTGAAGGTTACCGGCGCGATCAAAGTGCATGGCCTGTTGGGCGGCACCCATCTGGGTCCGACAGCCGACCCGCAAAAAAATGCCACTATCGGCGCGCTGGAATGGTTCAACCCTGATTTCATTGCCTCGAACCACTGCACTGGATTTGCTATGATGGCTCGCTTGTCCCAAGTCTTCGGCGACAAATTTATTCCGGCCTTTTGCGGAACCTCGGTGGAATTCTGAATGAAATAATCAATATTTCCGGTAAAAACTAGAGGCCGAGCTTCTCAATGAGATGATAAGCTTGGCCTCTAGTTTTTACATGGATTTTAAAAGTAGAATATTTTAAAAATAATATTATACTTGTTTAATAATATTAGTGAAATTAAAAATAATTTATTTGCGAATTTGTAAAACCCTTTAATCTGTGATTGTGCTGCGGCTTTTCAAAACGACAGTTCCGGCGATTTTGTCATGCAGAGCCTGGCTGCGGATCGTGAGACAGGCCATCAAAAAACCGAAGCCGAACGGCAAGAACGATAGCACCTTGGCGATATTCCGGAGAAAGGCCCGGCCGAACGAAAGACGATTTCCCGCCATGTCCACGACTTTCAGGTGGCATAGGCGTTTGCCGGGTGTGGCTTGCCAAGCGGAACTTTCGAACAAGGGCCAGTATGCCAGATGGATCGCCAGCTTCAACAAAGCCGGACCGCTAGTTTGTCGGGCGATGGCCTCGGGAGAAATGCCGCTGGGAACGCCGAGGGCCAGGTCGATCACGGCGCCGATCAGGCCGATGATGAGAGAATCGACCACAAAGGCCAATAAACGCCAGAAGAGACCGCCGTATGGATGATCAGGCTGCAATTTCAAAGTCCCCTTCCTTGTTTTTCATTCAGTTGTATTTTCCAATTTGACGCATCCCACGGATTCTCCTGCCGAAGCCGACGAGTCCTTTTTGCTTGCAATGTAAACGTAGTTTGAATAATGGCTTTACAAATCGGCCGCGGCAAGATATAATCCCCTATGTGAACGATAAATATTGCTGTTGGTTTACAAAGGAGGCATTGCTCGTGTCATTACGCCGAAAAATGTTGGTGTCGCTGTTCGCGGCGATGATTTGCATTAGTTCCATCCTGATTTTCCCGATCGGCCCGGTGCCAGTAACCTTGCAGGTGTTCTTCATCGTACTGACCGGCGCTGTACTCGGTCCGAAGATGGGCGCACTCAGCGTCGTGATCTGGATCATGCTCGGAACGTTCGGCCTGCCGGTATTCGCCGGCGGCAAAGCCGGCCCGATGGTGCTGCTCGGACCCACCGGCGGCTACTTGCCGGGATTCACCATTTGCGCCTGGATCGTGGGAGCGCTGACGGAAAAGCAGACGAGTTCCCGGTTACGCATCGGCCTGGCGATGGTGGCCGGCATGGTTGTCGCCTATGCCGTCGGGTTGGCGGGCTTCATGGCCAGTTTCGCTTTTTTTCTGCAGAAACCGATGTCGGTGCAGCAGGCTCTGACGATTGCCGTCTATCCCTTCGTCGCGTTTGATCTGGTCAAAGTCGTGTTGGCCGCCTGGCTGACTCCCGTCCTGCGGGCGGCGATCGACCGCGCCGGATTGCTGGAGGGGCAGCACGAGCATGCATAAATGGATCGATGAACTGACGCAAAAAATATTGGCCGGCGGTGAAATCCTGCCGGCGGAAGCCCGAGAACTCGCAGGCGTGGCCAATGCCGACCTGCCGCACCTGTTCGCAGCCGCCAACTCCATCCGCCAACAATTCCAGGGCGAACAGGTTCATCTGTGCGCCATTCTCAACGGACGCTCCGGGCATTGCAGCGAAGACTGTTCTTATTGTGCTCAGTCGGTGCACCACCAGACCGGAGTGGCTGTTTATCCGCTGCTGGATTCCGATGAAATCCTGCGCCATGCGAAAGCGGCCGAAGCGACCGGCGTCAGTCATTTCTCCCTCGTCCTCAGCGGCCGGGGCATGGATGCTGCCCAAGAAGCGGAAAACTTCGACCGGATCATCGACACTTACCGTCGCATCCTGCAGCAGACACGCCTGAAACTTTGCGCATCGCTGGGTTCCCTGACGGCGGAACAGGCCCGGCGCCTAAAAGAAGTTGGCGTAGAACGTTATCACCATAACGTCGAAACCAGCCGCGATTATTACGCCTCCATCTGCAGTACCCATACCTACGAGGACCGCACCTGCACCATTCGTGTGGCGCAGGAGGCGGGCCTCGCGGTGTGTTGCGGCGGCATCATAGGGATGGGCGAAAACCTTCACCAACGGATCGACATGGCGTTTGAACTCCGGGCCATGGGGATCGGCTGCGTGCCAATCAATATCTTGAATCCCGTGCCTGGAACCCGGCTCGAACATCAGCCCCCGCTGCCGCCACTCGAAATCCTCAAAACGCTGGCGATCTTCCGGTTCATTTTGCCCCGAGCCGTCATCCGCACCGCCGGCGGTCGCGAGAAAAACCTGAGGGATCTGCAATCCATGGCTCTGTTCAGCGGCGCCAACGGCATGCTGGTGGGCGGTTATCTGACCACGAGCGGTCGTGACACAAACCTGGATCACCAAATGATCGCCGACCTCGGTCTGAAAGTGGCGCTATAGTCGCAGCAGGAAATCTGGGCGAAGTCGGCGAAAAACTATAGCCAACTACAAATTCGCCGGAAAAGATAGGTGATCCCGATGAATAACTTTCCTGACAATAATGCCTCCCTACCGAACCCTGACAGTTCGGGCAGGGAGGCTTCGCTATGTCCAGATTTCACCGCCATCGACTTTGAGACCGCCAATCCATTGATGGACAGCGCCTGCCAGCTCGGGCTGGCGGTCGTTCAAAACGGCATTGTCGTCGAACGGCGGGACTGGCTGATCTGCCCACCGACCGAACGGTTCGATTTCACCTACATTCACGGAATCAGCTGGCGGGACGTGGCGGACGCTCCCGATTTTCGCCAACTGTGGCCGGAGATCAGGCCCTATCTGGCGGAGCGGGTGATCGCCGCGCACAACGTGAGTTTCGACATCAACGTGTTTTTCGCCCTGATCAAGCGCTACCGGATCGAATACTGGCAAGGCGGTACGATCGACTCCGTTACCGTGGCCCGGCGGATCTGGCCGCACCTGCCGAACCATCAGCTCAGTACGGTCGCTGGGCATCTACAGATCCCGCTCGATCATCACGACGCCGCCAGCGATGCCAATGCTTGCGCCGAAATCATCCGTCAGGCCGAAGCGTGCCAGGCCGGCATCGCCAAACGAGTCATGCGCTGGTATGGAAAACGATAAAAGTCGTTGGCCGTCCACAAAAAAAGACCGCACCGAATCGACTGACAGGCATATGTCAGTCGATTTTGTTATTTTGCGCTGCCTGCACAGGCTCACTATCCATCCAAACAGTCGCTTTAGTAACATCGGTGCGAATTTGCACAAAAAATATCCTGACTCGAGCAGGAACTGATAGAAAATGGTAGAAATGGTTTCTTTGGTAGGCTATGGGGATGTGCGAAGCGCCGCCTTGACGACCCAATAAAAACGAGAGATACCTCCAGGGTAAAATCTTTGCCGGCGGGGGAAAACTTTTTACCCTCGAGGGCAAACTTCTTACCCCCGGGGGTAAATACTTTTCCCCGAACTATCCTATAGAACTTATACAAGTAACTTACCCATGGAAGGGAACGTATTAAATTAGGGGCAAAATTCTTGCTATAGGAAAATTTTTCAAAAAGCGTTCACAAACGAAAAAAGTGACGATAATGGAGTGGGGAGAAGGGGACGTTTGGTAATGACCGGCACAGTTGGGAGGCTAAATAATGCAGTTTTATGGGCACACAAAAGAAAATTTGCAGACAAAGCAAGTGTTGCCGAAGAGTGAATGGCAACTGCTCCAACAACATCTAGAAAATGTTGCGGATCTTGCTGGACAGCGGGCAAGAAAATTTGGCGCAGAGAAGTTGGGAAATTTGGCTGGGTTGACGCATGATCTTGGCAAGTATTCATTGGAATTTCAGTTGCGATTGGAAGGAAAAGGCGGCAAGGTTGATCATTCTATGGCAGGAGCGCAGGAACTGAATAGACAGTTTCCCAATTCAGTAGGAAAAGCTCTTGCGTATATTGTAGCAGGGCATCATGGTGGCTTGCCCGACGGCAACAAGGGAGCCACTGCGAATCTGCCGGAGAGGCTGTCAAACGGAAACTTGCCCGATTATTCAAGGTTTCAAGCGGAAATAGCATTACCTGTGCTGCGAAATGAAGACCTTGCCAATATGCCTGCCGCCAAAGAAAAATCCATGACCGCCTTCAGCTTTTCCTTTTGCATTCGAATGCTCTATTCTTGCCTGGTTGATGCGGATTTTTTGGATACGGAAGCGTTTATGGATCCAGAACGGGCCAAATTGCGACCAACGAACATTTCGTTGGATGTTTTGTGGGGGCGATTGGAACAAAAAGTTGTGGAATTGGATGAACGTGGCAGAGCCAATCCGACAGTCATCAACATTCAGCGGCAAAAAATCCTTAACCGTTGCATAGAGATGGCGGATTTAAAGCCGGGCTTCTTTACATTGACCGTGCCCACTGGGGGCGGGAAAACATATTCCTCTTTGGCGTTCGGGCTCAAGCACGCAGTAAAGCGCCATATGGACAGGATAATTTACGTGATCCCTTATACAAGCATTATTGAACAGAATGCCCAAGTTTTTCGCGAAACGCTTGAAACTGGGTCTGGTGAGAGAGTTGTCCTAGAACACCATAGTAATTTTGACTACCCGGAAGGGTCGTTTGGAGACTGGAACCCCGCCGAGAAAGTGAACCGATTGGCCGCGGAAAACTGGGATATGCCCATTGTAGTGACTACAGCGGTTCAGTTTTTTGAATCGCTTTATGCGAACAAAGGGTCACGCTGTCGTAAGCTCCACAATATCGCAAACAGTGTAGTGATATTGGATGAAGCGCAGATGATGCCGATTGAGTATATGAAACCTTGCTTATGGGCTTTGGCGGAATTGGTGCTGAACTATGGCGTTACCGTGGTTTTGTGTACTGCCACTCAACCCGCGGTCCAACAATTATTGCCGGGAGGAATTCGACCTGTTGAACTTATGGAGAATCCTGAAGAACTGCAACGCTTGTTCAAACGAGTTCATCCTCAATATGTCGGAGCAATGCGAGATGAAGAAATTGCTGCGGCAATGGCGGAACATGTCCAGGTACTGACGATTGTCAATACTCGCCGTCATGCCCGGTTATTGTTTGAGCTACTGAAAGGAAAGACCGAAGACGAAATCTATCATTTGTCGGCACGGATGTGCCCAGTCCACCGCAAATCGATACTGACGCAGATTCGGCAGAATTTGCGAGAAGGTCGGCCCTGCAGAGTTGTCTCGACTCAGCTGATAGAAGCCGGCGTGGACGTTGATTTTCCCGCTGTATATCGTTCGGCTGCCGGAATTGATGCGGTGGCGCAAGCCGCCGGACGCTGCAATCGTGAAGGAAAGCTGGCGATAGGCAAGGTCATCATTTTTGATCCAGAACCGCATGGCATGCCGAGTCGAGGCCGATTCGGTGAAGTTGCCGCACTAACCAGAAGCACAGCCCGCAGACTGGATGAATATAGTGGTGAATTGTTGTCACTGCAGGCGATCCAAGACTACTTCCAAAATTTGTTCACGCTGGAAAAGGACCATTTGGACGAGAAAAAAATATTGGCGCAGATCGCTGAAGGGAAAACTGACGCTGCGTTTCCCTTCGCGACGATTGCCGGCGAGTTTCAGCTGATTGATTCAGCAACTATTTCTCTGATTGTTCCGTGGGATGAATTCGCCCAAAAGATTGTTGATCAAATGGCATGGCATCCGTTCCCGGCGACACTGGCAAAGTCTTTGCAACCTTATGTGGTTCAGGTATACCAATATGAGTTGTTGGCATTGGAATCCGAAGGAGTAGTCAAAACCGTCGGCGACTTTATCAAGATTTTGTCGGATTCCAGTTTTTATGACGACAAAATTGGACTAAAAGACGCCAAGGAGGTGAACGCACCGAACGCTGTGTTGATTCTTTAATTTTGACAGAAAGGAGAAGGCTATGGGTTACGGGGTAAAACTTAAGGTTTGGGGCGAGTATGCCTGTTTTACGCGCCCGGAGATGAAGGCGGAGCGGGTGAGTTATGATGTCATGACCCCTTCCGCTGCTAGAGGAATTCTCGAAGCGATACACTGGAAACCGGCTTTGGTGTGGTGGATTGATTGCATTCATGTCATGAAGCCGATTCGTTTTGAATCAATCCGTCGCAACGAAGTGGCAAGCAAAATTCCTAAAGGCAATATTAAGTCCGCCATGAATGGTGCAGAAAACGATTTGCACCAGTATGCGGCGGAAGATCGGCAGCAACGGGCATCCCTGTTGCTGCGGGACGTAGAATATGTCATTGAAGCACACTTTGAGCTGACGAAAAAAGCCGGCGAGAGCGATAATCACGGGAAGCACTGCGATATTTTTAAAAGGCGGGCACGAACGGGTCAATGTCACATGCGGCCGTATTTGGGCTGCAGAGAGTTCCCTGCTCATTTTGAATTAGTCGAGGATGACATTCCTCACTCCCCACTGGTCGGCGAGCAGGATCTAGGCTGGATGTTGTGGGATCTCGATTTTTCCAGCGAAATGAAACCGATATTTTATCGTCCGGTCATGAAAAATGGGGTTGTTGACGCTCACCTTCCTGCGGGGGTGAAAGCATGATTCTGCAAGCGTTGAATGAACATTATCAAAGGCTGCTGGAAGAACCGGATTCAGGTGTTGCACCGCCGGGGTATAGCCTTGCGGAAATATCTTTTGTGTTGGTGTTATCAAAAGAAGGAGTACTTCAAGACTTATACCCCGTTGAAACCGCGACACTCGTTCCAGAACATAAGAAGCGGCAAGGCGTTAACCCACCGCCGTATTTCTTATGCGATAAGCTTTTGTATTCGCTAGGGATCGGAAAAGACCAGGCTGAAGGGGTAAAACGTTTTTCGCAATACAGGGACTACAATATCGGTATCCTTGAAAAAATCGTCACGACAGAAGGGCGAGCGGTAATCAACTTTCTTCAGTCGTGGGATCCAGAAAAATGGAAAGAATCCTCTTGTATAACTCAATTCGCTGATATATACAACAAGCCCAAAACACTTAATGTGGTGTATCAAATTGATGGAGTCCCCGGTTATGTTCATCAGAGTCAAGCAATTGTTGATTTATGGAACAGGGAAAACAGTATTGAAGATGCGTCGGCAATATGGGGACAATGTTTAGTAAGCGGCGAGCGCTGCATTATTGCCAAAACTCATGATATTGGTATATCAGGTATTGGCGAAAAAGCAAATGCGGCGTTGGTGTCATTCAATTGTGACGCGTTCGAGTCCTACGGAAAAAAGCAGAGCTATAATGCACCTGTTGGGAAAACGGTGTCAATTGCATATTCAAAAGCCTTAAACTACCTCATTGCCAGCAAAACGAATCGAGTTCGACTTTCCGATACTACTATGGTTTTTTGGGCGGATAAAAAAGGCGGTCAGGCTGAAGAAAAAATATTGGCTTGGTGCTTGGATCCGGTAGAACCGACAGAAGACGAGACAGAAGATGCGACCCGTCGAATTGATCCGATTGCGGCACGGCAGGCAAAAACAATTTTGGAGAGGGTGAGGGCCGGTTTGCCAACCGGTGACCAGAATTTTGATCCCGACACCCGGTGCTACTTGTTAGGATTGGCGCCTAATTCAGCCCGGCTGTCTGTGCGATTCTGGCAAGTCAGTAATTTTGGCGACTTATTGCAACGGATTGCTCAACACTACGAAGACACTCGGATAACTGGGCTGGAGCACTTGGGAGGAATAGTTTCGCCGTGGCGGGGACTAAAAGCCTTGGCAGTACAAGAAGACTCCAAAAATATTCCGCCACTATTGGGTGGGCAGTTTATGAAATCCATATTGTCTGGGCAGAGGTATCCGCAAACATTATTTAACCTTGCGCTTAACCGATGTCGAACCGGTGGTGAGCATGGCGGAGTAAACACAATTCGTGCTTCGATAATAAAAGGTTTTTTGAAAAGAAAATATCGCCTTCAGGGACAAAAACAGGAGGAGGAGATGGTTTCCGTGAGTTTGAACGAGAAAAATCCCAGCGCGGCGTATCAGTTGGGGAGACTTTTTTCCTTGCTGGAAAAGGTGCAGCGCGATGCACTGGGGACACAAATCAATGCTACCATCAGAGACCGATATTTCGGGGCGGCATCGGCGACTCCCGGTTCGGTATTCCCTTTATTGATGCGACTATCGCGGCATCATATTTCGAAATCCAACTATGGCAGCATCATGGACAAAAAAATTCAAGATGTCGTCAATCAATTGGATGCTTTTCCGGCGCATTTGAATTTGGAAGAACAGGGTCAGTTCATTCTGGGTTACTACCACCAAAACCAAGCAAACTACCAAAAGGCGGACAGTGCTGAAAACAACAGTGAGAATAAATAGAAAGGGTGAATATGATGAGCAAAATTTTGGACAAGCGCTATGAATTCGTTCTGTTCTTCGAAGTGGAAAATGGCAATCCAAATGGTGATCCGGATGCCGGGAATATGCCGCGAATTGATCCGGAAACCAGCCATGGTCTGGTGACGGATGTGTGCCTGAAGCGCAAAGTCCGTAATTATATCGATCTCGTTAAGGGTGGAAATGCTCCCTACGATATTTATGTCCGTGAAAATGCGGTTCTCAACAACGTTAATCTGGAAGCATACAAAGAGTTAGGCATAAAACCTGAACCCAAAAAACTACCCAAGGATGATCCTTTGGCGCCAATAAAATATATGTGCAATCGATTTTTTGACATTCGCGCTTTTGGCGCAGTGATGACGACTGAAGTAAATTGCGGTCAGGTTCGCGGACCGATTCAATTTGGCTTTGCCAAGAGTCTGGATCCCATCGTGCCGCAGGAAGTGACAATCACCCGTATGGCGGTCACCAATGAAAAGGACGCGGAGAAAGAACGGACCATGGGCCGCAAACATATTGTGCCGTATGCATTATACCGCGCCGAAGGGTATGTTTCTGCGCCGTTGGCAGAGAAAACCAACTTTAGCGATGAGGATCTAGCATTATTTTGGGATGCCCTGCTAAATATGTTTGAACATGACCATTCGGCGGCGCGGGGACGGATGGCCAGCAGGAAGCTCATCATTTTCGAACATGAATCTCGGCTGGGCAATGCGCCGGCACACAAGTTGTTTGAACTTGTTTTAACAAAGCGAAAAGATTGTAGTGCACCGCCTCGGGCGTTTGCCGATTATGAAATTGTTATTGATAAAGCAAACAAACCCGACGGCGTAACGATTTTAGAAAAATGATGACTGGCGATGAAGATGACCTGCTGCTGCTTTCAGGAATCCAACATATGGCTTTTTGCGAGCGGCAGTGGGCGCTCATCCATATCGAACAGGTATGGGCGGAAAATGTGCGAACCGTGGAAGGCAAACATTTGCATGAACACGCCGATGATCCGTTTTTTGATGAGACGCGAAATAATCTTCGGGTGGTGCGCGGCATGCCGGTCGTTTCACAACGGCTCGGACTGCGTGGCGTTGCCGACGTGGTGGAATTTTACCGAAACGACACTTTTGTCGACGGCCAGACTTGTAGATTGGATGATCGTTCGGGTTGGTGGAAGCCGGTCCCGATCGAATACAAACGCGGCAAGCCCAAACCCGACGATCGGGACGCCGTGCAAGTCTGCGCCCAGGCTATGGCGCTCGAAGAAATGCTGAATGTTCACATTTCCGAAGGGGCGGTTTACTATGCCCAAGTCCGGCGTCGCGAGCCGATCATTCTTGACGAAACGCTGCGGACCCATACGACGAATTTGGCGCTGCGGATGCACGAACTGGTTCGGCAAGGGTTGACCCCGAAAGCTCCCAAGGGAAAACACTGTTCACAATGTTCCTTGATCGAGCAATGCCAGCCGAACTGGATGTTGAAGCATCATTCCGTCAAAAACTATCTTGACCGGATGTGCCGGATGGAGGTGAGTGATTGAGGCGCTTATTAAACACGCTGTATGTGACGATACCTGAATCCTATCTCGCCTGTGACGGGGAAAATGTCTTGATCAAAGTTCAAAATGAAGTGAAATTCCGGGTTCCGGTGCATAACCTGGAAGGGATCGTTTGTTTTGGCTTTGCCGGCGCATCGCCCAAGCTGATGAAGTTGTGTTGTGAACGGAATGTCGCGTTATCGTTCCTGTCCGAGTACGGAGGCTTTATGGGCCGGGTATCCGGCAAAGTGTCAGGCAATGTGCTGTTGCGGCGAACCCAGTATCGTTGGGCGGATGATGCGACGATTTCCACCCGGATGGCGCAGCGGTTTATCGCCGCGAAAATTGTGAACAGCCGGGCGTTGTTGCACCGGGCTCTGCGCGATCATGTCGATGTTGTGGAGATCGAGCCGCTGGAACGGGCGATCGGTTTGATGGCGGGGATGATGACCCGTTTGGGTGATGCTTCTTCCGGGGAT
The DNA here is from genome assembly GCA_012798135.1 of Veillonellaceae bacterium. The sequence continues at coordinate 262,515 of JAAZNU010000021.1, forward strand.
GTGATCCGGGGAATCGAAGGGGAAGCAGCCAATGTATACTTCGCTAATTTTAATCAGATGCTGTTGGCGCAGCAGGATGCCTTTCGGTTGAAAGACCGGAACCGAAGACCGCCAACAGACCCCATGAATGCGTTGTTGTCCTTTCTGTATACGCTGCTGGCGCACGAGGCAACCGCTGCCTTAGAAAGTGTTGGCCTTGATCCGCAGGTCGGCTTTTTGCATCGGGATCGCCCCGGGAGAGCAAGCTTGGCATTGGATTTGATGGAGGAGATGCGGCCGCACTTTGCGGATCGATTGGCCTTGACGTTGGTAAATCGTCGGCAAATTACAGGGAAAGGGTTCGTGGTCAAGGAAAGCGGCGCGGTGATCATGGATGACGAGACGCGAAAAGAAGTGCTGAACGCCTGGCAAAAGCGCAAGCAGGAAGAAATCACTCATCCGTATCTGGAAGAGAAAATACCGTTGGGATTGGTGCCCTATGCGCAGGCCATGTTGTTGGCACGGCACATGCGGGGCGATCTGGAGGATTATCCGCCGTTTTTCTGGAAATGAGGTGATGCGATATGATGGTGTTAATCACATATGACGTGAGTGTCACGACGGATAGCGGCAAAGCCCGCTTGCGCAAGGTTGCGAAGCAGTGCGTCAACTATGGGCAACGGGTTCAAAATTCGGTGTTTGAATGCTTGGTGGACCCAACCGAGTTCGCAGAATTGAGGCATCGACTTGAAAGCATTATCGATCCGGAAACGGATAGTTTGCGGTACTATTTCCTGGGAAGCAACTGGAAAAGTCGAGTTGAGCATGCCGGCGCAAAAACGGGTTACGATCCGGAAGGAATGATGATGGTGTAGGTGCGAACCGGAAGTGTACATGTTTTTGCTGGCGCGTTCGCACCGCTGGAAAAATGGGAAGTTCAAGCGGAAATGGAAACGTTGGAAGGAGGTTTGCGATACATAAATAAGTAGGTTCGCAAAATCATGTCGGAAACAGCATGATTTTTCCTTGGTTCGAAAATGACTGTCGCGCCCCGCGCGGGCGCGTGGATTGAAACCGCTATTTGGCAAAGGAGATCCACAGAATCATGTCGCGCCCCGCGCGGGCGCGTGGATTGAAACCCGGATTTTTGCCGGATCACCAGCCCCATAAGGTCGCGCCCCGCGCGGGCGCGTGGATTGAAACGCTGATAATCAGTTGGCATTCCGCCGGGGTGATCGTCGCGCCCCGCGCGGGCGCGTGGATTGAAACCCATGTATGCTCCCCACCGAACGATAGCGGGACG
>JAAZNU010000251.1 GCA_012798135.1 Veillonellaceae bacterium
AGCGAGCTCACGGAAAAGCTGCTTCTTATCGATTTTCCCGGATTCAAATTGCTCCTTTGCAGACGAGAATAATCCGGTCATTTTTTCATGATCAATGCTTTTTCGCTCAAAGGAGAGCTTGCCGTAATAGTTCGCAAGGAAAACGGTTATTGCCGATACCCCGCCGAGCAATAACTTCATCAGGCTGCGCAGCGTAAGCTCCTGATCCGGGTGATGAAGGAGCAGCACCGGAAAGGACCCACTGAAAATGCTTCCGGTCATGGATGAATCAGAGAAAAATTCAAGAACCAGAACAAGCAAGAAGAGCAACACTGAAGTGGCTAGCATCCATTTTGCTATACCCTCATTCATATGATGTTTGCTGGAATCACGCTTGAACGCATTTTGATGGTATGTCAGCTGACCGTCTATCCATCTCTCTTTGATAGCGTCAACAGGTACAGTATGTTTTGATTGTTCTCCGATCAGCAAGGCGGAAACAGCCTCCTTGATCCATGTGGATTCCTGCTTCTGTGTCCATGTAAAAGCATTGCCAATATTATCTCTCAATCCAGTAGCTTTCAGATAGAACTGCACACGCAGTGTCTCTGACAGCATCCTGTATTGCAGATATTTCTCATGGCAATTGCTTCTCCGAACCAAAGTAAATGCCAATACATAGACAATAATCAGAGCACCATAACTCAATAAAAAAAGATTAGATTCCAGCTCATCGTACAATAGAAAAAACAGTACCAAGAGCACGCCGAAGATAGAAAACCATCTCATTGCGCTCAGGTATTTTTGTTGGAAGCGCAAAGATAAGCGATCCGCTGTTTGATATAGCATATGGAGCTTTTTAAGCTTTTCGTCCGTATTGCTCATGGTTTCTTCAGGGAGCAGCACACCTGCATAAGCAATTCTGTCGTCGCCATTACTGGCATCCGCGTTAAAGGCATCGGTCATACACAATGTTTCCCTCAGGCTGCTTGTTTTGTTTTCCAGTAGATGATCAGTGATGTTCAAATCTGTTTTGGTGCTTTGCCTCGGTGTCAGAATGTGGATGACCGCACCGTCATTTGCTGCTTTGAAACAGCCGTATCCATTTCCATAATAGCCGCGATACATAAAATCGACCGTTTCTGCTGTTCCGCAGCCGTCTGGTTTAGCGGGCATCCCGTCCCAAAGGGCTATCAGCACATGGCTGTGCGCCGCTATGTATATCCCAGCCTGACGATAATGGAAATCGCGTATTTGGCAGTCAGGAAGAGGCTCAGTATTGGGAGCCAAAAACACCTCCGAAGCATTTTTTAGCAAAGTATCGAATATCGCTGCGTCAGGCTCTGAAAAATCTTTTCGGTATTCCTGGATGGGTAGAGGAAGCGGGCAGATAAGTTTTATTCCCAGCTCCAGCGCTATCCTGGCGCACAGGGTATCTGCACCAGACGCAATGGAATTAAGCATTACAAATTCGGAGTTTGGGTACTGAATCATTAACTGTTTCAGCTTATTGGACACCAGCTCCCGCAACATCTGGATATCCTGTTCCCGCAGGTCGCGGTGACCAGTTACGCCAATGACGATTGGAATGCCAGTATCACTGCCATTTGTTTCAGTCATTTATCTGCCATCCAATTGAGTTTGCCTCGCTTGCTGCTTTTGGCGTCCGCAATCTCTGATCATAAGCGAATCCCGTTTTTCATTGTACACATAG
>JAAZNU010000236.1 GCA_012798135.1 Veillonellaceae bacterium
ACGGTTTTTATTCCCCTGGTTTCGATCCAACCGAACAGGAAGACTTAGAAGCGCTGGCGGGTCAGGTGGATCTGTCGGATGAAATCGCTATGATGCGGGTCATCATGCGGCGGGTCTTCGATAAGGCGGGTGAGTGTGCAGACCTGGGGGAATGGTCGGCGGCGTTGGGCGCGCTGGGCGCAGCCGCGTCGAGAATGGCGGGGCTGCTGCGGACACAAAAGATCCTGGCTGGGGGTGGGTCAGACGTGGCGGACGCGCTGAGCGAAGCACTAAGGGACGTTACCAATGAGTTCAGCAAACAATAGACGGTCGGCGCTGCGCCAGGCTCTGGCGGAGTTGGGTTTCACGGAGGCGGAGCATGGAAGAAGCACAGGCGAAGTTAATCGCCGAGCAGCTTGGCAGGATGCAAGATATGTTCAAGGCCCGGCTGGATGCCATCGAGGAACGATTGAAGCATCACACGGACCTGGACGCGGAACGAACGGCGGCCATTCGCGCTGACCTGGCGGACCTGAAAAGTACCGTCGATAAAAACGATGCCAGCCTGCGGAAGATTACCGATGACCATGAACAACGGCTGCGGTCTGCCACGGATGGCGTAACCACGTTTAAAACCTGGTCGGGCCTGGCCTCGGGTGGGTCTTCGATTATGGCGATTGTGGCTTTTATCAAGTCATTCATTGGGGGTTAGGCGTGTCGGCTCTGGTGGATCAGATTAAGGCGCTGCTGCGGGATGCGGTGACGTTCACGGACAAGGCCAGCGGGATCCAACTGCGGGCTTACCAGGTGGCGGTGGTGCGCGCGATTGTGGAGAGCGTTGTTTATCACCGGGGCCTGTCGATTGTGGTTATCTTCCCCAGGCAAAGCGGCAAGAACGAAGTGCAGGCGCAGATTGAGACTTACCTGCTCACCTTACTTTCTGAACTGGACGCGGAGATGATCAAGGTTTCGCCCACGTGGAAGCCGCAAAGCCTGAACGCCATGCGGCGGTTGGAGCGGGTTTTGTCGCGGAACGTGATCACCCGGGGGCTGTGGGCGAAGGAACGCGGGTATATCTACCGGATCAACCGGGCGCGGATCTTCTTCCTGTCTGGATCTCCCGAGGCCAACATTGTGGGCGCAACGGCCAGCACACTGCTATCGGTGGACGAGTCGCAAGATATTGAGATTGGCAAGTATGACAAGGATCTCGCGCCGATGGCGGCCAGCACGAACGCGACGCGGGTATTTTGGGGAACGGCCTGGACCAGCCGGACGCTGCTGGCGCGCGAACTGCGCGCGGCGAAGCTGGCCCAAGAAAGGGATGGTCAGCGGCGGGTGTTCGTCCTTACCGCTGATGACGTGGCGGCGGAAGTGCCGGCCTATGGTGAGTTCGTCAAAGAGCAGGTGCAGAAGCTGGGGCGCTCTCACCCTCTTGTTCGTACGCAATTTTTCAGCGAGGAAATAGACGCCGAGGGGGGCATGTTCCCAGCGGCGCGGGTGGGGCTGATGAAAGGCGATCACCGGGCGGGGGCCTGCCCGGAAGCGGGGAAGGTGTATGCGCTGCTGCTGGATGTCGCCGGAGAAGACGAGGGCGCAAATGCTGGCGCATTTGCTGATGGCAGTTCCACCTCCGGTGGAACTGCTGGCTTGTCGAATGACCGGCGCGACTCCACGGCGCTGACGGTGGTTGAGGTGGATCTTTCCACGGTGGAAGATCCTCTGCTGCGCGCGCCCACTTACCGGGTAGTGCAGCGGCGGGCCTGGGTGGGGGTGAAGCACGCGCGGATTTATGGCGAAGTGCGCGCGCTGGCGCAAAGCTGGGGCGCGCGGTATGTGGTGGTGGATGGTACGGGGGTGGGGGCCGGGCTGGTCTCTTTCCTCGATAAAGCATTACCGGGGCGGGTGCTGCCGTTTATCTTCAACCAATCCACAAAGAGCAGCCTGGGCTGGTCTTTCCTGGGGGTGGTGGATACGGGGCGGTTTAAAGATTTCAAGCATGGGGATAGTTCGGAGGCGTACGATCTGCAAGCGCTTTTCTTCGAGCAACTATCTTTCATGCAGTATGAAATCTTACCCGGCCCGGCCAAAGTCATGCGGTGGAGCGTGCCGGATGGTACGCGCAACCCGGCAACGGGTGAACTGGTGCATGATGACCTGGTTCTTTCGGCTGCGCTGTGCGGCGTGCTGGATGATCAGGAATGGACAATCAGCGGGCCGGCCCTGGTGGTGCGGCGCAGCGATCCGCTGAAGGAGATGGATCATGGGTTCTGAGGAAATGCCTGTCGATGTGGCGCTGACGGTGGCGCTGTTGTGCCTGGATGGGATGATCGAGCGGGCGCGGGATGCTGCCGCGCTGGGGGTGACCGTGAAGCGGGCGCTGACGGATGAAGAGCGCCAGGCGCGGAAGTACTTCCGGCGGTTGGAGCAAGCGCGGGATGCGCTTGCTAATCACCGGCAGCGGATCAGGGACGAACAGGTTTTAAAGTTCGTGCATCGGGGGACGGCATGAAAATGCAAAAGTGGGTGCTGGGTGAAGCGGATCACTGCCCGAGCTGCCTGGGCGCAGAGGGCCAGGTGCATCCGTTGGAAGCGTGGAACGCGGCGAAGATTTTCCCAAAATCTAGCCGGTTGTATTGCACGAAGAATTGTAAATGTCGGTTTGAAGAGGTGGAAGCCTCGGAGGAGGTAGGCAAATTGAGCGATATCCCTGTAAGGCAAGGAAACGCATTGGAGACGGAAGAGGGCCAGGCGCCGGCGGATCCTGTCACCGCGGAACAGGAGTTCCGGGCGGAACAGGAGTTCCAGCGCATCCAGTTGGAAGGCGCGCCGCTGGCGGGCGGCGGGTTCGAGATTATGGCGATCACAGCGGGCGTGGGGAACGGTTGGGAGTTCTCCGAGACGGCGCTGCGTGAAAGCCTGCCGCTGTGGGATGGGGCGGAGTGCTTTGTGGACCATGGTTGGATGGCGCGCAGCGTGCGCGACCTGGCGGGCGTGGTGGAGGCTCCGACCTGGGAAGAGGCAGCAAAGGGAGTGAAGGCGCGGCTGCGGCCGGTGGGTCCGTCTGCGCTGCTGCTCTCGGAGTTGGGCAAGGAAATGCTTAGGGAAGGGGACGACGCGGGGCGCGTCGTTAGACATCCGCGCATTGGTTTCTCGGCGGATGTGGTCTTTACCGCGCAGGGTCGCAAGGTTGAAAAGATCCTGCGGGTTTTATCGGTCGATCTGGTTTTCAACCCGGCGCGCGGTGGGGCCTTCAAGCGCGCCCTGAATAGTGTTATGGCCCAAGGAGTGTTACCAATGGCAGAGGAGAACGAAGGTATTGGGATTGCCCAGCAATCCATGGCTGGTAATCAAGCACAGCCAGTGCAAGAGCAAGCGAGTGCTGAACCGGCGACGGTGCAGCGCGAGCATGAGACCCTGGCGCGGAATAACGAGACCACGCACCAGGTGCAGGTGCAGATGTGCAACTTCCTGCTGGAAAGTGGGCTGGTTGCATCGAAGCTGCCGACTGCTTTGACGGAACGGGTGCGCAAGCAGTTCGCCGGGCGCATCTTCGAGGCGGCTGAGCTGACACGCGCGATCGATGATGCGCGGGCGATGCTCTCCGAACTGACCGGGGCCGGTGTGGTGCAAGGGCCGGGACGGATCAGCGGTATGGTCTCGAGCGAGGATCAATATACGGCCGCGCTTTACGATCTGCTGGGCGCGGAGCGGCCGGCGGAACTGGCCAGCGTGAAGGCGGCACAGTTGAGCGGCATCCGCGAGCTGTACCTGCTGATGACCGGCGACCAGGCGTTCACCGGCGGGTATGACGCCACCCGGGCGCAGTTTGCCACCACGGCTGACCTGCCCGGCGTGCTGAAAAACGCGCTGAACAAACTGATCATCCAGCAGTGGCAAGAGTTAGGGCGGAGTGGGTACCGCTGGTGGGAGCCGGTGGTTTCGGTCGAGCACTTCACCAACCTGCACGACATCACCGGCGTCTTGCTGGGTGAGGTTACGGTCCTGCCGTCCGTGGCGGAAGCTGCCCCCTACCCTTCCCTGAACGTGGCGGACTCGCCTGAAGTGGGGGCGTTCTCCAAGTACGGCGGCTACATTGGCCTGACACTGGAAATGTTCGAGCGGGATGAAACGCACAAGCTGCGCATGTTCCCGAAAAAGCTGGCAAGCGCAGGCCTGCGGCGCGTCTCGATGCTGGTGGGTTCGATCTTCACCAGCGGCGGCGGCGTGGGGCCAAACATGGCAGACGGCAACCCGATCTTTACCGCCGCTCGAAGAAACCTGGGAACGACCGCACTCTCACCGACCGCATGGGAGAGCGCCTCTTCCGCGATCTACAACCAGGAAATGCTGGTCGGCGCGGGCGGCGCTGCTCCCAAGCTGGCGCTGGATGCCAAATATTTGATCGTGCCGCGCGCGCTGCGGCTGACCGGTCGCCAGATCCTGTACCCCTCGTATGAACGCGAGGCCAACATTCACAGCGAGAACATGCAGCGCGGCGAACAGGGCGACGTGATCACCTGCCCCGAGTTCTCGGATGCCAATGATTGGGCGGCTGTGGCGGATCCGAAACTGGCTCCGGCGATCATCATCGGTGAACGGTATGGGCTGCTGCCGGAGATCATCATCGCGGATGGCGCGGCCAACGGTGCGCTGTTCACGAACGATGAGATCCGCATGAAGGCGCGCCACTGGCTGTCGATCTTCGTGGCAGACTTCCGCCCGCTGTATAAGGCGAATGTAGCCTAGGAGCTATCAGCCGTCAGTTAAAAGCTGTCAGCAAGAAGCTGTCAGCGGTCAGCAAGAAGAAAGCTGAAAGCTGAAAGCTGACAGCTATCATCGAAGGAGTCGAGCATGGAAAAGTTGAAGGGTCTTCTCAAGTCGCGCAAGTTTTGGGCGGCGCTGGTCGGCCTGGCGTTGATGATCGTTAAGGCGTTTGTGCCTGACTTTCCGCTGAGCGAGGATCAACTGACCAGTTTTGTGTACGTGATTGTGGCTTATATCCTGGGCGTGGCGCTCGAGGATGGGCTGAGGGCCGGCGGAACAGGAAGTTCCGGCGGAACAGGAAGTTCCGGGGTTCCTCATGGCTGAGTTGATCCATGAGGGGCCGGTGCCGCTGATCAAACCGGGGGCCTATCCGCCTGAACTGCTGGCGGCGTGCAAGCTGTTCGAAGTGACGCCGGAGGCATGCCTGGATTGGGCGGTACGCTCGCACTCGGTA
>JAAZNU010000142.1 GCA_012798135.1 Veillonellaceae bacterium
TAGAGTTCCAATTCGGAACGCAGAATGCCGGCTTCCTCGGCAACCTCAAGAATCGGTTTGATATCTGAGGCTTGCGCGATATCGATGTCCGATGGGACGGGACGAACAAGCTTCAACTTTGTTGGGGTAAAACTCTTTGCCATGGTTTCTCCAGGGTATTAGGGTGTGCATAATCATTATATATATAGTTCCCTAGGGATGTCAAGCCTGATTTATGGTATATTATAACTATCAGATCATCACCTTGACACCGCATCGGGGTCTGCATGCGACCGGGAAGTCGGTTCATTCTAGCGTATAATAATCCGGGTATGGGTTTCCGTAAACACGGTCGCTTACCGGCAGTATGCACTACACAAATGCAGCAAAGGTGAGAGAAATGCTTTATTGGAAAAACTTATTGTTAACTGTACAATGGAATTCATCTCACAAGAGGAACGGATAAGATGATGAATAAAGATATTCGTCATACCGTCAAAGACCCATACGCGATCGATAAAGAGTCGTTCGAGCCCGCGTATCTTCAGCTTGCCAACATCCTTCGTCGCCAGATTTCTGAGGGCGAATTTCGACCTGGCGATCTCATACCGTCTGAGGCGCAGCTGGTCCGGCGGTTCGGTATCAGCCCGATGACGGTGCGCCGATCGATCAATCTTCTGCTCGATGAAGGGGTGGTCAGCACCGAGCAGGGAAAGGGCACGTTTGTCAGGCCGTTGGAACTGAGCGCGGCGAGCTTTGACCTGCGCGAGCTGCAGGATTTGATCGCAAACGGCACCGCAGGGGATATCAAGCTTTTAGATGTTCGTGTAGTCTCGGCGGATGAGAAAACGGCGCGTAAGCTGCAGGTCGCTCAGGGCGTTCCCACAATATACATCCGGCGCCTGTTCTTTCAGAACAGAGAACCGATTTTCTATCACCGCGCTTACCTGGTATACGATCCTTCGCGGCCTATCGTCGAGGCGGAGATGGATGTTACATCGCTCAAAGGGTTGTTTACCCACAGCGACAGCACGCTGCTGAAGCGCGGTCATTTGACGATTGAATCGGCGCTGATGAACTCGGAAGAGGCTGAACTACTCAAGACCTGCCTGCCTGCTGCTGCTTTTTACCTCGAGCACCTGTTTTATGATTTCAACAACCGGCCGGTAAGCTGGGGCTGGTTTATTTTTCGCAATGACCGTCTGCACTTCACCACTGAGGTAGGCATCCAGATCTAACCGCCGGGCACGGAGAAGTGTTATGAGTGAGAGTCCACAACATCAAGACATCCGATCGACATTCATTGCCCATGTGGCAAATCTGGATGAGGAAGCTGCACTGAGCCTGCTCAAGGAGAGAATTGAACAGGGTGAAGATCCCTTCAATGTCGTCGAAGACTGCCGGGAAGGGATGCGAATGGTTGGCCAGCGCTATGAGCAGCGCGAATACTTCCTCTCAGGGCTGATCATGGCTGGTGAGATCTTCAAAGAGGTGATGCAGGTCCTATCACCGATCATCTCGCAGCAAACGCAGGGTACGGTGATCGGGACGGTCCTGCTTGGCACGGTGGCGGGTGACATTCACAATATCGGGAAAAATATCCTGAGCATGCTGCTTTCAAGCTACGGGTTTACCGTGCATGACCTTGGCGTGGATGTTCCGCCGGAAGTATTTGTGGAAAAAGCCAACGAGATCAAGCCGGATATCGTTGCGCTATCTGGGCTGCTGACCAGCTCATTCGAGTCGATGAAAGAGACGATCGACCTGCTGCATGCAAAGGGTGAAGGCCTGGTGGCAAAGACACCAATTATCATTGGTGGCGGAACGA
>JAAZNU010000332.1 GCA_012798135.1 Veillonellaceae bacterium
ATTGGCGGCGATGTAAATCGTGATCGAGTTCATCCCCATCCAGACAAAGGGCTGGCACCAGGCGCGCGCCTGCCAGAGGTCCACGACGAGGTAGAAAAGCCCCAGCAGGCCCCGCGAGTCCGCCTGCCATCCGGTGCAGACACGCTCCACTCTGCGGAGTTCCTCGGCAGCGGGGAAAGGGGGGCTGCCGGGGAACGACTCTAATTGCACCGGATGGCATAGGACGAGCGGATACAAGGCCTGCATTCCTATTCAGTTCCGGGGTTTTTGGGGGGGAAACCCGAGGTAGCTAAGGGGCAAACACTCACCCAGTGGCAGGGCTCGTATACCTCTTGTGGCGGCGACGGGCAGAGGAGGGCAGCCCTAGGGTAAAAGGGGGGCTGACCGCTGACCTAGCCGCCACAACTAACTTGGGTGGGGGGGAAAGTGAGGCAACCGACAACCAGCTAAGGTAGGGCAGATTCCGAGACTAGGGAATTGACTCGTTTTGGGGAGCGGTGCCAGAGCAGCCGGGCTCTTTCGGCCTGTAGTTGGCGCAAGAAGTAATGGCTTCTAGGTCTTTGAGCCGTTTTGCCTGACTGAGGTTCCAAGCGCCCAGACCGGCGCTAATGGTCGCAAAGATGGCCTCGAAAAGGTAGTTGAAAGGGGCAGGGAGAGTTTGAGCGACAGGGGCCACGGTATGGACGATGTTTGAAGCGGTGTTTGAAATTCGCTGCTCTCTCTCTATTCCTTCGCGAGTGGTAGAACAGGAGACGAATGCAAAGGCGAGAAGCGATATGAGGAGAGCGCCGAGAAGGAGGACGGCTGCGGGGTGGCGGGGGGCAGCGCCGCTGCTGCGTCGTCCTTGAGGACGGCAGACCACTCCGCGATGAAATACCAGGGGACTGGACAGGGATTTGGAACGTCGTTGGAGCATAGGGGAATGAAAGTTAGGGTTTCAAGGTCGAAAGTACAGGGGATGGGGGTAACCGTGCCGAGGGCCAGCCTGACGAACACGCTTTGTAGATGGTCGGGCCAGAGGTTGGGAACAAGGTGCCATGTGCGGGTGTTTCGAGATGACATCGGGCACGGGTTAGCGGGGCCTGCCGCCCAAGAGAGGAAAGAGGACGGCAGGCCCGTGCGGGTTTAGAATCAGGTGCCAGCGATCACAATGGGCCGGAACTGGAGACCGACGCCCTTCTGACCGTTCTTGACCGGCACGATCTTGAGGTCAATGCCATCACCGACAGCGGGGACACCGAAACGCTCGGTGTAGTGCGCGCTGGCGTCAATGTCACTTCCCCAAGTAGTGTTGTCGGCATACAGGAGGAGCCGGAGACCGGACTCGTCGCGAGCGATGCCCTGCGAGTTGGGGGCAGTTGCCCACAATTCGTAGCCGTCGGGGTCAACGGTGTTGCCCATGTCGGCGATGCCGAGGGTGAGGACACCGTTCTTGACCTGGGCGGTGATCGTCGGGGTGTCCATGACGCCGAACGTGGCCTTGGCAGGCGGCACGTCGTACTGCGAGAGAGAGCAGTTGGCGCGGGTCGCGTTGAGGCTCACGAAGGCGTTGAAGCCGGAGACGTTGCCGGTGAGGCCAGCGGCGAAGCTGTCCCAAGCGGCGCGTTTGGCGGCGGTGAGGCCGCGCCAACCGGCTGCGAGCGAAGCGAGCAACTGCCGTGCGCCCATCTGGCGGTTCGTCTGAGGGTTGAGGGGCTGCACGCGCTGACGAAGCGAGGTGCCCTGGCGGCTGCGCTGGTAGACAATATCACCAACTGCGCAGGTTATGTCTGTAGGGAACAGTTTTCTTGCCATATGTTAGGTTTGGGTTCTAGGTTGAAGCGCCACTAAGCGGCCACGTGACGGCCACGTAACGGCCACCTAACGGCCAGAGGATGGCCGGACGTGGGTTAAGCGTCCGGCCACCTAAGCCCGAAGGATAGGTCGTCGAGCCTGTAACATAGCTACAGGCCGCAGCTGCTATGAGGCGTATTCTCATGCACGGAAAGAATAAGACGCTGGGAAGCGTCTGTCCATATACCAAATGAGGCTACCCCGTGGGGAAGGGGTGTCTGGAGAGTGTAGAGCGGAGAGCTAAGGCAAGTGCGGCCATGGGGGAGAGGGCCGGAAGGGGCCGCGAGACTTTGGCACAGGTGGTCTTGAACTCGCCTTTGTCAATTTCTCCGTAGATTCTGATGCTATACAGAATGGAAGGGGCACCGCCCACGCTGCCAAAGTCGGGGGCGGTGGAAATATCAATAACGGCAAGTGCCTTCTTCGCACGGGAGGTACGGTCGGCAACTTGCGTTAGTGTTGCACGAAGCATAGAAGCCTAGAAAGAGCCATCGTCAGACTCAATAGGCCCCCACTCAAGGACGGTGCGGAGACCGCCTTTTGCAAAAAAGGTACGGGTGCGGAGGGCAAGGGCAATTTCAGCTCCAACTTCGGGAACGTCGGGCACGGGCCGGGCCGTCCATCGGTCAGCGGACAAACGGTCGGGGCCACACTGCACGTCAAGGGTGGTGACCCAACGGGTTTTGCCTGTCTTGTCATTGACTATAGACTTTCTACGGCGCGCAACGACGGTTCCGAAGCACCAGAGACCGGGCGGGCACAAGCCCGGATCAGGTAGGCTACCGACGGTCGGAACTTCGCGGGTGTTTTGTGGTGTGTTTTTTGCCATGTTGTTTATCTTTCTGTTTCGGTTGTTGGCGAGCATTTGCGGTAAGCCATTCTCGTATTAGGTCAAGAGTGGTGCCGCCTATGCCCGAAATCTGAGCCAGTTTACCAGCGCGGTATGCGTCTACGAGGTCAGGCATTTTTTGGAAGCCATGAGGAGCAAGACGGCGAGCGACGGCGGAGCCGAGCGCTGCCGTGATAGATACTGAGGGAACTGGGGGCTGTTCGTGGAACTTGTAACCAGCGAAGGAAAAGGGTTCGGCTTTGAAATGAACATGCCATAGAGCAATAGCGAGGCGGCGAGCAAGAGCGCCGACGGCTTTTTTGTAACCGCCTTTCTTATGACGGCCAGCGATTGAGCGTCCGTACTGGCCAAAGGGATTGGAGGGCGAAGCCATAAGAACCTGAGCGGCGGCTGCCAGGGCGCTATGCAAGCGGATGTTGCCAGCGCGACGGGTGAAACTGGTAACTTTGCCTGCACTGGTCTTTAAGGAGGGGTCGCAACCACAGAAAGCGGAAACTTGCTTTGCGTGGTCAAAGCGTTTGGGGTCACCGACTTCCGCAAGCCAAGTAATGGCGGTAACCTCTCCGACTGCGGGAACCGAGAGGAGGAGATGAAGAAGATTTGTTCCGGGCATGGGGGTTGTGCCGGTGGGCCAGTTTCGGGAGCGGATGAAGTTGCGAGCGGCAACAAGGGCACGATGCGCGGCTTCTTTGGCGGTATCGTATTTGGACAAGAGACCTGCAATCACCTGCGCAACTTCGGGGGGGAGGCCGCCGGGACAGACGCCGGGGCAGTTGGGAGCGGTGCCAAGAAGGAGAGATTCGGTAATGCTGCGGCCAACGGTAGAACGGATAGGGTCACGTGCGGCGTAGGTGTGGCCGAAGCGCAAGATAATGTTCTGGATGCGGTTGGTGCAGCGGGTAGCCTCACGGGCAAACTCGCGACGCTGCGCCCACAGGACGCGAAGCTGCTGTAGGTCGGGAGGAGCGATAAATGAGGAGCGCCAAAGACCAGTGATGCTGTGATGAGCGAGGAGCCGAGCGTCGAGAACGTCGGTTTTGCGGCGAGTAGGGCCAGCGAGGAGGGGATTAACAACGGAGGGGATGCCGCCCCACGCGATTAGAACGGGGCAGTGATAGGTGCCGGTACTCTCGATGCAGTAGCGGAGGGTCTCAGGCTCCGCAAGGCCAGCGAGGACGTTAAGTGTCCACTGGTGGGCACGCTGGAGGTCTGAAAAAGTGGTTAGGAAAGTGCGCTCAAGGCGCTTAATGCCCCCGGTGTCCGAGCCGGGGGTGCGGAAGAGGATGCAAACCTGAATAAACTTGGAGTGGGTGTCTATGCCTACGCCGTAGGGGTGCAAAACTTGGTGCTCGGCGGGGTCGTCGGTGTGGGTGACCGGAAGGGGACAGTAGGGAGTGCTGCGAGGTGCCATGATGCGAGATGGGGCTACGTGATAGAAGGCCGGACAACCAGAGACCATGTTACAGGTGCTCTTGAGTGCACACTTGGCCTCACGGTTGCCGGCCTAAACCACATGTAGATTTTTTTGTCTGACATGAGCATCTGTAACGTGTGCGAGCATAGGATAGGGGGAAAAAAGCGCAACACATTTTTTGGCAAAAGCACAACTTTTTTTGCTGGGGGCTTTTGGGCAAAGAAAGAGGGGCTGACGGTGGCTTGCGGGGCCGTAACGGAAGGGGAGGCGGAATGTGGGCAGAGAGAGTGCGTGATGCTCGCGAAAGCGAAGCGAAACGAACCAGAAACCTAAAGCAAGCTAGGACTCGGGGTTAGACTATTCTCGTCTACGTGCTCGGGGGCTACAAGTGGACATCGCACCGAGTAGCCATCGCCTGCTGTTCGGGCGTCGAGCGCCCAAGGAAATAAACATGGTCTGAATGCAGAATAAACTATTGAAAACAGTTGTCTAGCGAAATCTTGCAAAAAAGGCGCTTTTTTTCGGACGCGCCCCTACTACCCTAAACCCATTGTACCCTCTGTGTGTGCCGGGTCTCTCCCTCTAGGGTAACAGGGGAGGGAGAGACTGAGAGGCACACACACTAACTTCCCCTTTGCCCTGCCACTGGGTGAGTGTTTGCCCCTTAGCTGTCTCGGGTTTCCCCCCCAAAAACCCCGGAACTCCTGACGAGGAACGGGCGGTTCCACAGCATCTTCTCGAAAGGCTCCAGCCGCTGCGTGAATTGCGCCAGCA
>JAAZNU010000270.1 GCA_012798135.1 Veillonellaceae bacterium
GGTGTTGATCAGCTCGCTGTTGACTGGATGCTTGGTCATAAAATAAATCCTGTAACTGAAGCCTACTTTAAAAATGATCCACAGACTTTAAAGGCTAAATATATAGATGCATATGAAAATTTAACTCTTGAAAAAGTTATTATTAAGGACGCTACCACCAAACAATATGATGACCTATTGGAGAAATTAAAGAATAAAGAAGATGATTATGATAGGTTAGAAAAGCGTATGGAGTTAGTGGAGAATTTTTTAGCTGATAAAGGTGTAAGGAAGGAATTAGACAAGAGATAAACCTTACAAATTACATTTATCTTTTTCATAATCAGCTGCCATAAATTTAATAATTATGATGGGCATTAAACAAACAGCATTGTTCTCTGGCATCATAAGATTATTTTATTATCTATCTATCCAATTTTCAACAGTAAGATCTTCGATATTTTCAAAATGTTTGATATTATCTGTTACTAAAACTGAATTCATAGAGTGAGCAACTGATGCGATAAGTATATCTGCATCTTCTATAGTCAATCCATTCTCTTTTAAATCAGCCCATATTTCTGCAGCGGTGTCAAATATTTTTACACGATCCAAAAAAAGTAAATCAAATTGGATGCAAATTCTTTCAAAAAAATTCATTTGTCTATGAGCATCATTCAATAATAGTCCTCTTTTAATCTCATAGTAGCTTATACCATTAATAAAAACGTTGTTTCCTAATAAAATCACTTCCTGCGCTTTAGTTTTCACTTCTTCTCGATCTTTCATTAACGCAGTGATTATATTAGTATCAATGATATAATTCATAGAAGATGTTAACCCCTACTCATAGATTCTTCAAAAGCTTCTAATTGTTCAGGAGTTAATTCATCCAGCAGACCAGACATTAATTCTAAAACCATTATTTTTTTAATTCGTGTTTCTAATTCAAATTCATTAAATGGTACTTGTTGGATCGGAATGTTGTTTAAACTTTTTTCCAGTGATCGTATTAGCTTTTCAGCATTTATCCCGTTAAAAACGGTATCTTCATTTTTTATTCTTCCAACAATCCGTTCTATCATTCTCATTGTTTCTTCTTTTAAGTATTCTTCATTAAAATTAACAGTAATTGTAGCGCCTGCTGTACTTTGGTTAATAATAAACATTTCCCCTGGTGTATGGTCTACTAATTGCATTGCGCTAGTTAGCCCACTAGTAGTTTGAGTTCCGAATGCAAATTCAGAACGATCAGAAGTCGTAGCATCAATACTGTTAATTTTATTACTGGCATTGGTTTCGGCCATATTCATTTCATTAGCAAACACATAAACACCCCCTAAATATCCGGATCTTCCATCCACCCTTCTTGCAACACTCTTTGTTGTATTGCTTGGTTAGGAACCGGTGAACCTGGTTGAGGAACTTGTACTTTCCGTATTTCCTGTTTAGTCTTAAAAACATGAGTTAAATCAGATGACTCTATAATACCTCTGTTAAAGGTACTTACTATTGAATCATTCTCAACTAATATAGTTTCTGGATTGAATGGAGTATCAAGTTCAAACAGTTCATTGTACTCTTTGAAAAGATCCATTATACATTGGACAACAGGGGCTTCTGGTTTAATAACGTTGAGTTTAAGTATTTCTTCAGCTTCTCTTCTACTAATAATGTAATCATGAGAATATCTTTCTTTAATAAGGGCGTTAACCACTTTATCGATTTTTTCTTTATCCTCACAATGAAAATTCATTAAATTTTTAGCGAGTAAAGCAATTTGTGCACGTGTTCTCTGGACAGTACCCAAAGTTAGGGGGTGAATTTTAGAGGTTAAAGCTTCAAAGACCTTTTCCATTGATTTTTCTGATGATAATTTAAAGTCTTTTTGAGCAAGTTCAATGAAACCATTAACATCTTCTACATTTACTGGAGCGATCCTTCCCACTGGTTGTCCTGGTATTTGGACAACAGGTCCCAATGGGTGCTCAATTGAGGGGTCGATGGGGCTTAATTGCCCAATAGGGGTCATTATAACTTTGTTCGCGCCGAGAGATATGAGAGTGGCGCAACTATGGGCTTTAAATGGGATAATAACATTAAAATTTTCACAAAACTCTCTAAATAGGTTTACAAGGGCATATCCTGCCATTGTTATGCCGCCAGTACTATATAAAAATA
>JAAZNU010000022.1 GCA_012798135.1 Veillonellaceae bacterium
ATGCCGGCCAGGCCCTTGTCGACGAAGCGTTGCTCGATGTCCTGCAGGACGACGTCCATGCCGCCCTGCGCCATGACCTGGGCGATGCCGCTGCCCATCTGTCCGGCGCCGATTACCAGTACTTTTTTGATTTCCACTGTTTTTCCCCCTCGTTTTTATTTTTAATTAGCTATGGAAAAATTCCAGAATTATAGAATCAACTGCATCGGTTCGGGATGGAAGAGGCGTTCATCCATTAATTTTAGCTCGCGGGAAATGATTGGCCGGAATTCCATGAGGGCCAGGATATCTTTCTCAAGGTCCACGCCCGGAGCGATTTCCGTCAGAACCATTCCTTCCGGACGCAGCTCGAACACCGCTCGTTCCGTGATATACAGGACGGGTTGCTGAATTTTTTTTGCATATTGACCACTGAAGGTCACTTGTTCGACCTTTTTAAGGAACTTTTTCGCCCGTCCTTCTTCCAAAATGGTTAGTTTTCCCTCCTTGACCGCCACCTTGAGGCCGCCCGCGGTGAAAGTACCACAGAACACCACTTTTTTTGCGTTTTGCGTAATATTGATGAAACCGCCGCAACCGGCAACACGACCTTTAAATTTACTGACGTTGATATTCCCTTCCTGGTCGGATTCCGCCAACCCTAAAAAGGCCAAGTCCAGAGCTCCGCTGTCATAAAAATCAAATTGATAAGGCTGGTCGAGGATAGCCTGGGCATTGGCCGACGCGCCGAAGCTAAGACCGCCGGCAGGGACACCACCAACCGGACCGCTTTCCACGGTCAAGGTCATCTGGTCGCCGACTCCTTCCTCGGCGGCGATCAAGGAAACGCCTTCCGGCATGCCGATGCCCAAATTAACCTTGGCGTTGGGGATCAATTCCATCGCGGCTCTGCGTACGATCACCTTACGTTCGTTCAGCTCCATGGGCTGGATCGCCGACAAGGGAATGCGGGTTTCACCGGAATAAGCGGGATTGTAAGCTTCGCTGAATGTTTGCATGTGTTGTTCGGGAGCGGCCACCACGACATAGTCGACGTTGATACCGGGCACTTTGACGCTCATTGGGTGTAAAGAACCGGTCAGGACGATCCGTTCAACCTGGGCGATGACAATGCCGCCGGAAGCTTTGACAGCCTGGGCGACTGCCAGGTGTTCCAACGTTATGACTTCTTTCTCCATGGAAATATTGCCGTTTTCGTCGGCGCTGGTTCCGCGAATAAAAGCGACATTTACTGGAAACGCCTTGTACCAAAGCCATTCCTCGCCATTCAGATCAATGACCTGAACCAGGTCTTCGGTCGTGACATCATTGATTTTGCCGCCTTCAATTCGCGGATCCACAAAGGTGCCGAGCCCAACTTTTGTGATGATGCCCGGTTTTCGGCCGGCAACTTCCCGGAACCACTGCGACAAGGTTCCCTGGGGAAAATTGTAGGCTTCAATCTGATTGTCAATGGCCAACTTCCCTAACTTGGGCGCCAGATTCCAGTGTCCGCCAATGACCCGTTTTAACAGACCGGGATGCCCCAAATGATTGAGGCCGCGGTCTTTTCCGTCACCTTGGCCCGCGCAGTAAATCAAGCCTAACGATCGCGGTGCGCCTTCTTCCAGATATCTTTTTTCCAAAGCGGCGGTTAATGCTTCCGGGTGTCCGCACCCGACAAACCCGCTGGTGGCGATCATATCACCATCCTTGACCAACTGCGCCGCTTGTTCGGCTGAAATTATCCTGACCAAAACCATCATCTCCTTAAATAAAAATGTTAATATTTATATTACTTGCATAAACTATGCCAACGCATTTTGCCGGTGGGCGGCGGGACTTCTTTGATAACCGATACTATTCTGGCATGCTTTTTGCTTATATAATGAGAATGAAAAAAACAAATAAAGCGAGGAAAAACTTTGCGCATTATGCCGGGTTCCCTAAGAAACAGGCTGTTTTTGTTGATTTTTCTTGTTGCCGGGATTCCAATTCTCTTCACAGGTTACCTAACGGCGCGTACTTCCGTGAATGCCATGGTGGCGGAAAAACAGCAAAAACTATTCGGAGCCACTCATTTTTTGGACAGGTCTCTCCATGGCTCCTATGTTGATATCCTCCGCCGGCATAAGGCAGAAGATGCCGATCGTGCGACCAAGATCGATATCCTCAATGCCGAACTCAGCCAGGTTACCGACGACGTAGCCCGGGCGTACCCGGGAATCGGGGTAGGGTACTATAGCCTGGATTTGGATGCCATCATTACCTATGGCCCCAGTAAAATTTATGCGGATAAAGTTGGTTTACCCATCAGTGAAAGTCATCAGGGCCGTTTGGTTATGGCCACGGGAATTCCCCGCGTGCAGGAGGGAAACTTGGTCCGGGGCCAGATCATGAACGCCATGCATCCGCTGGTCCGTGAAGGTCGGGTGATCGGTTATGCATGGGCCAATGAACTGACGGTCAATATCACGGCGCAAATCAACGCGATTGTCTGGCAGATTGCGGGTGCGGTTTTGATTTCTTTGATTATGGGCAGTATCGGTGTAGCTAAAGTCACAAACTATTTGGCAACGGATGTTGAAGGAATTAATTTCGGGGTACGGAAAATCCGGGAAGATTTGTCGTATCGTCTGCAACCTCTCCAGGGCGAAATAGGCGAGATTGCCACTGCCATCAATGAGATGGCGCAAGCATTGCAGATACAGCAACGCCGGGAGGAACAGGTGCAGCGCGCGGATCGCCTGTCGCTGATTGGCGAGATGGCTTCCGGCATTGCGCATGAAATCCGGAATCCCCTGATGGCCGTCAAGGGCTTTGCCCAATTGCAGGGCGAAGATACAACGGCGCAAGAGCGAAAGGAATACAATGAAATTATTGTTCGCGAAGTGGACCGGATGAATCAGCTCATTGAGCAGTTATTGTTTTTTTCCCGGCCGACGGTGGCGTACATCAATCCAGTAAACATCAGCCATGTTCTCGATAATACCTTGATGCTGGTGAAAATGCAGACCAAATCGTCGCACATGCAGTTCGTTGTGCAGACGGATTCTGGGTTGCCGTTGATAATGGCCAACGAAGAACAACTGGAACAAGTTTTTCTAAATATCTTGCTCAACGCGATCCAGTCCATGAATAATGAGGGGTTGGTCAAAATTACTGCACGTTATTGCCCGCTGGAACAGCAGGTCTGCGTTAGCTTTGCGGATTCGGGAGCCGGTATTGCGCCGGAAATCCTGGACAGATTATTTGATCCGTTTTTTACGACCAAGGCGACGGGAACGGGACTCGGATTATCCGTGGCCAAACATATCATGGAGATCTGGGGAGGAAAAATCACTGTTGAATCAGAATTAAATAACGGAAGCGTTTTCACGCTGTCTTTTCCGGTGACGGGAGGTGAAGTCGATGCAGACAACCGGCCTGACGAAGTCAGTGCTAATCGTGGATGATCAATTAACCGTCAGGCAATTGGTACGGGAGGTTGCCCGAAAAGCTGGATACGATGCCTTGCTGGCGGAAAATGGCCTGACGGCGCTGGAAATGACACGTGAGTATTTCCCTTCGGTCATAATCATGGACATCAAAATGCCGGTTATGGACGGATTGGATGCCTTTCGCCTGATTCATCAGGAATTTCCTGAGATACCGGTCATCCTAATGACTGCTTTCGGCACTTTGGATACGGTCGTTGAAACCATGAAAATGGGTGCGTTTGATTATTTGGTCAAGCCGTCCAATGTGAGCGAATTGCGGATCATGTTGGACCGGGCTTACCAGATGCGGTGCATGCGGGCGGAATTAGCCGAACTGCGAAGTGAACTGAAAAAGCATTTCCAGCTGGAAACCATCATCGGTCAGAGTCCGGCCGTGCAGGCTATTTATAAAGTCGTGGGTCGGGTTGCCCAGACGAATGCAACCGTGCTGATTACCGGCGAAAGTGGCAGCGGCAAAGAAGTCATCGCCCAGACGATTCATCGCAACAGCACCCGCCGGGACAATCCGTTCATAAAAGTCAATTGTGGCGCATTGCCGGAAGGCCTGATGGAAAGCGAACTGTTTGGCCATGAGAAAGGCGCCTTCACGGGCGCGGTGGCAAAGAAACCGGGTAGATTCGAGTTGGCGAATGGCGGCACGATCTTGCTGGATGAAATCGGCGAATTGCCGTTATCGCTTCAGGTCAAACTTCTGCGGGTATTGCAGGAAAAAACTTTTGAACGGGTTGGCGGGACCGAAACCATCAAAGTGGATGTCCGGATTATTGCCGCAACAAACCGGAATTTGGAGGAACGGGTTCAACAGGGTCTGTTTCGCGACGACCTTTATTATCGCCTGAAAGTGGTGCCGATCCATGTTCCCGCGTTGCGGGAACGAGTGGGCGACATCCCGGCTTTTGTCGATTACTTTGTTCGACGGTTTGCCGAGGAGTCGCATGTGGAAGTACCGATGGTTACTCCCGAGGCCATGAAACTGCTCTGTCGTTGCCCCTGGCCGGGAAATGTCCGTGAATTGGGCAACGTGATGGAACGTGCGGTCATCCTTTCCCAGGGAGTTATCGATGTCATGGACTTGCCGGGTTTGCTGCCGGTGACGGAATTACCGGTGGTTGCGGTTCCGGAGTCTGGAACCTATCGGGAGCAAATGCATCGGGTGGAAAAGCAGATTATTGAAAATGCTTTGCGGCAAAATCATGGCAATCGGGTAAAAACTGCCAAGGCCCTGGATATCAGTCGTCGGGCTCTTTTGTATAAAATTGATGAACACGGTCTGGGCCAGAGTGGCCTGATCCCTGACGCCCAGGAGATTGAATAAACGGCAACTATCCTGCTTTATAAGAAGACTGCTTTGCGTAAATTTGTGAAAACCGGGTTTCCTTGGTTCGGATTGGCACAATATTTGCATGATATTTTGAGACGGGAACATTATATTTAAAGGAGGAAAGGCAATGGAGGCAAAAGACATCCGGACAATCTGCAATGTGGGAACTGGGACTATGGGGCACGGCACAGCGGTCATGTTTGCGAAGGCAGGGTACAGTGTCCGTATGTACGGACGAACCCCGGAAAGTATCGAGCGGGGAATGAAGGGGATCCAAAGCGCGTTGGAAACATATCGTACACATCAGCTGATCACTGATGCAGAGGTCCCGCAAATTTTAGCCCGGGTGCAGGGCGTAACCTCGCTGGCGGAAGCCGCACAGGACGCGGATTTTGTCATTGAGTCGGTGGCGGAGGATCTCCCCACCAAACAGGCGATCTTTAAACAACTGGACCAATTGTGCCCGGAGAAAACCATTTTTGCGACCAATACTTCCGGCCTGAGCCCTACGGCCGTGGCGGAAGCAATCAGCCGCAAAGATAAATTCGTGGTAGCGCATTTTTGGAATCCGCCGCACCTCGTGCCGCTGGTCGAAGTAGTGCCGGGCAAACACACCGCTCAAAAAACCGTGGATGTGACTTGGGCGCTGATGGAGATGATCGGCAAGAAACCGGTGGCGCTGAAACGGGAAGCGCTGGGTTTCATTGGCAATCGGCTGCAATTGGCGATGTTGCGGGAAGCACTGTATATTGTTCAGGAAGGGATTGCTACGCCGGAAGCGGTCGATGCTACCGTTCGCTATAGTCTCGGTCGTCGCTATGGCGTTACCGGCCCGCTGGAAAGCGCCGATTTGGGCGGCCTGGATATTTTCCAAAATATATCCACCTATTTGTATAAAGACCTCTGCAACGATCCCGCGTCTTCGCCTTTATTGGCTGAAACGGTAGCCCGTGGGGATCTTGGCGCGAAGACCGGCAAGGGATTCTATGACTGGACAAAGCCGGAAGTCCTCGGCGCATTGAAGAAAGATCGGGAAGCCGTGTTAATTGAATGGCTGCAAAAAGATAAAAAACAAAAATAAGATAACGATATCCCTGATAAAACCCCGTTTCTGAGCCGCCTGGCACAGAAACGGGGTTTTATCATGACTTTTGGCAGGGTTTTGGCAGGCAATGCCGAAATCAAAAGAGAAGAATGTGCGATTTCTCCCTCTAAAATTGATTTTGCGTAAGGCGGGGATCCCTTGAAGTTTTTTCACGGACGAATCATGCCCTACCTGATTGCCGGCCTGTTTATTCTGATGCTGGGCGTGGGCTGGCTGGGCCACCAGGCAGTGAACCGGGTTGCGGATATCACGGAAACCCTATACGAACAGCCACTTGCCAGTTGGACGGCAGTTTTGCGCATTGATGCCAATCTGCACAGCATGCAACGGTCCATGAAAGACATTGTGCTGTCGGCCTCGGAGCTGGATATAATCCAGCAGATAATTTTGGTGGATAATGCGGAAGCAAGGATATTGGAAGATTTTAAAATTTTGCGGGTGCATTTCCCGGGGAATTCGGTTCTGGTGGACGAGGCGCTGCAGCGGTTTCAGGCCTGGCGTAAAATTCGCGAGCAGGTTATTCAGCTGAGCCTGGATGGGCGGCGGGCGGAAGCGGCCTTGACTACGCAGACGCAGGAACAACAACAAGTCAGGGAGATTGAAGACCGGATTGATGTATTGCTGGAGATTGCTCGGAAAAATAGTCGGGATTTTCTGAGTGCTTCGCAAAAACTGCGGGATAATCTGCGGTGGCTGATGCTGCTGGGTTTGGGAGTGGCGCTGGTCTTGGCTGTCTGGATTGCCAGGCGGGCCCTGCGGTTGGAACAGGAATTGCTGGGACTGAACCGCAATCTGGAAAATCGTGTGGCAGAACGCACCCGTGAAATCGTTGCGGCCAACGAACAACTTACTCTGAAAAATGAAGCCGTTTCCGCTATGAATGAAGAATTGACGGCGCAAAATGAAGAAATTCAGGCCATGAACGATGAAATTGATTGCCTGAACCACAATCTGGCCACGGCGAACGACACACTGGAACGGCGAATTGCCGAACGGACGGCGGATTTAACGGCGGCAAATGAAGAATTGGCCGCCCAGTATTCCGAACTCGTCGAGACCCAGGCCAGACTGGAACAGGAACGGCGCATGACGGACGCTGTTTTTGACATTGTTCCCGGGGCTTTGTATCTATATGACGATCAAGGGAATCCCGTCCGTTGGAACCGTCAGATCGGCAAGATGACCGGCTTTTCCGAGGAAGAACTATCCCGGATGAAATTGCTGGATTGGTTCGAAGGCGATCCGGAATCCTATCAGCGGGCGGCCGCTGAAATGGTAAAGGTTTTTCGCGATGGTTCGGCCACGCTGGAAGCAAATTTGCGTACTCGCGCTGGTGGGCGGATTCCGTTTCGCCTGTCGGCGGTTTCCCTGATGATTGGCGAAAAACTCTATTTTGCCGGCATCGGGATGGATATTACGGAACAAAGGTGGATGACCCGCGAACTGGAAGAGAAGGAAGTCCGGTTGCGCACTCTCGTGGATACGATTCCTGATCTGATCTGGCTGAAGGATGCCGATGGCGTATATTTATCCTGCAATCCTATGTTTGAACGATTTTTCGGCGCCCGGGAAGCGGAGATCGCCGGCAAGACCGATTATGATTTCGTCAACAAAGAGTTGGCCGATTCGTTCCGGGAGCATGACCGAAAAGCCATGCTGGCCGGCACTCCCAGCATTAACGAAGAATGGATCAACTTTGCCGACGGCGGGCAGCGGGTTTTGTTGGAAACGATCAAGACGCCAATGAAAGATTCCAGCGGGAATCTGATCGGAATTTTGGGGATTTCCCGGGACATCACGGATCGAAAAAAAATGGAAGAGGCGCTGGCGGATAACGAAGCGCGCTATCGAGCGGTATTGGAGCAGGCGCCGGAGCCCGTTGCCATCTGCGATCCCGACACTGGTGAAATCATGGAGGCGAATGTCCGGTTTAGTGAACGCTTCGGTTATGTTGTCCAGCAGGACCGCCCCTTGACTTTGTATCAGATCACGGCGGATTCACCGGAAAACGTCAAAGGATTTCTGGATAAGGTCAAGCAGGATGGGTTCCTGCCGATGCAACGTCGTCTGGTCCGGCATAAAAATGGCTCTCTAGTGCAGGTCGAACGCTCCTCCATGTTGGTAAAATATCGTGATCGCCAGCTCATGACGTTAACTATCCGGGATATATCCGACGAAGTGCGCCGGGAAAAGGAAATACAACGGGATGCCCAGCTAGCCACACGAGTTCAGAAAGCTTTACTTACCAAAATCCAGCCCAAGCCCTGTCTGGATGTCCATACGATTTACAAGCCGTTCAGCTATGTGGGCGGTGATTTGTATTTCATGGACTGGCGTTATCACGGTCAGGTATTGCGCGGTTTCATAGCCGATGCAACCGGGCATGGGCTAGGAACGGCCCTGAATACCGCCTCCATGCATGTTTTGCTGCGCGAAGTCAACGAGCTGGATTTGCCGTTATCCGAGCAAATGCGGTGGCTCAATCGACGGGTCGGGCAATATTTTGACGAGGGCACGTTCACCGGCGCGGTGGCATTTGAAATTGACTTTCAGATCCGGCAATTGCGCTGGGTTTGCGCCGGCATTCCGGAGATTTGGTTATCGACGCGCCAGCACCGGGGTATATTGGCCAAACCCGGCATGTTTTTGGGAGTCAGGCCCATGGAAACTTTTGACATGAATGTTTTGCCGCTGGCAGATGGCGATGCCTGCTATTTTTTGACGGATGGGCTGGCCGAATTGCTGATTCAGCGTCAGGATGCGCCGGTTGATGATTATCCGGCGATGATTCAATTTCTGGAGGCGATGGCAACCGAGGGAAGCTGTCGGGATGACGCCACTGCGGTATGCATCCGGATTCGTTCTCTGCCCGTAAAGGCAGAATGCAATGATGCGTGGCCCAAATTACTCCATTTGAATGGGTATGGCGACTATCAACGGCTAAAGGGCGAAATTGCCTCTATACTGGCCGAAGTTACCGGTTTGCCGCATTCGCTGCAGGAAGTCGCTGTTAACGAAGCCATTGCCAATGCCCTGGAATGCCGCGATGCGGTCTCCCGCCAAAATTGGGCCAAGGTCCGGTTCAACCGGATTGGTTCCCGACTGGTGGTTCGGGTGAAGACTTCCCGGATGGGCTTTGCCGGCAATGCCCTGCTCAAGCGCTTGCGAGCCAAACCGGAGGAATTGTTCAGTTTCGGTGCGGACGAAGGGATGGGACGCGGCATACCGATCATGTTGTCGACAACTTGCCGAATGCTGTATAACGAAGACGGAACCGAAGTGCTACTGGTCTGGCGAATCTGAAACAAAGGCGTGAGTACATGAAAAGGGGAAGCCGCGGTGGTTGTTCACTACAGCTTTCCCTTAAAACTGTTTTCTATAAGGTAATAGAGGCAGATGATCGCCGCCGATCCCGACAGCAAGGCGGCAGGCCGAAATAGATCGGCGGATGGAAATAACACCGGGAGAAATCCCCTCAGGATAGCCGACGATGAAAAAGCAGCAAGACAATCGCTTGCTGCTGAACGGAATTTTTCTGGGCGAGGTTGCCCGGTTGTTTATCTGGCGCGCGGTGTGCCGGTCGCTAAGCTGTCCAGCCAGAACTGCAGGCCGGACAAACTGATTTCGCTGGGAACCCCGTTCTGGGTAATTTCCCGGCTTAGTCTGTCCAGCCCATACTCCAGGCAGAAACAGTCCAGCATCAGCGCTGCATCATGGACGCGGTGCAGGGACAGCGGGTGGGAAGGCTGGAGATCATGGGCGGCGTTGAAATATGATCGCAGGAAGGCGGAGGAAACCCAACGGCACCAAACGTCCGCAATGCGCGAGAGCTGAGCCGGGTCCGTTCCCGGCAGTGTCGTGAACACCGGATTGCTGGCCATGGAATGGACACAAGAATAGAATGACCAGAGCATACTGGCGACGTCACGTAACGGAGAACGTTTGATCCGGCGTTCCGACAAAGGTCGGGCCGGTTGTCCTTCAAAATCGATGACCCAGAGGTCACTTTGTTCATCCACCAGTAACTGGCCGAGGTGATAGTCGCCATGTTCCCGAATTCGATAGGTGCGGAACAATTTATGCGTCAGTGCGCCAAACAAAGCAGTTAGCTGAACTTTGCGCCGTTGCAGCGAATCGGCTTTTTTTCGTAGCGTCGGGTCCAGGCTGGCTTGACTTTCTTGCAGCTGGAGAAAGGTAAAATCTAACAGACGTAGGACGCTATGCGAGATTTGTTTTTGGTAATACAGGGTGTACCGCTCCGGTGCGAAAACGGCATCGTCAGGTTCGGAGGCCAGTGCGGCATGAAGGTCATGGGTTATCTGGCCGATTCGGGCGGCAGTATCCATCATGGGGCCAATAGCGGCACGGGTATGTTCGCCGGGCGGAGCCAACGCGAGACGGAACGGCGACAGAGCCGGCGGAACCAGCGTTTCCAGGTTTTTCCCGGCAAACAATGCGCTTTCAAAAAAGGGCAGGAGGGTGTCTTTGGTATATTGCAAGCCGTCGCTGCGATGAGGAATGTAAGTATGCATTACGGACAAAGTGCAGGGGACCTGGTTGGCGCCAAGGTAGTCAATGGCTGCTTGCACTCCCGGAAGTTTTGTAAAGTCGGTTTTTTCCCATAGAAAGCGGCCCAGTTCCTTTTCAGGGTGCGGGCCTTCGTCAAGCTGCCGGAATAACTTGACCACATGCGCCGGGCGAAACACCAACGATAGATGGTTGTGGTCGGCATTGACCGTTTCCGACTGAGCGGGAGCGTTCGGACGGACGAAGGCGGAAAAACGACTAGAGTTCAAAGAACCAAGGCGACCGGACAGGCGGCGGGGCGATAAACAGAATTCATAGAGCCAGGCATGCCAAGCTTGGTCAAAGGTAGCGTCCGCCAATTTGTACGATATGCCGTTGACATGCACTTGTGCCAACAGCCGGGCCGGTTGGTCAGAAATACGGTTATACAGAGCCAAAATGATGGTGATATGCAGGGCTGCCACAGAGGCCGTTTCGACCCGGACCACATACAGAACATGACGATTGGTGGGAATGAGAAAACCGTCAACAATGTTCGCAACGCGAACATTGCACCCCACTGGCTGCAGTGGCAGTGCTGCCAGAAAAGATGGCAGGCGGGCACTCAGTTTCTGCCATACTGCCGGCGTCAACAGTTCTTCGAGGTCCGTCACCTCGAATTCCGGGACGATGCCCGTCAGCAACTCCTGCGGGTCACAGAGCGGCATTCCGCGAAGTTGCTTTTTCTCCAGAGTGAACCAATAAAAAGAATGTGGGCCTAAACTAAGGGAATAAGGTTCGTTCCCAATGGCCGGAAACAGGGACCTGCCCATGATTTCGCGGGGTACGAGTCCGGACCAAGCGGACAGGTCGAGTTGGACATGTTGAACAAACCGCGATACGTTGGCAACGACCAAAATTATTTCCTGGTCCAGGGAACGCACATACGACAACACTTTATCGTTGTTGGAGTTCGGGAATGAGATGGGACCGCGTCCAAAGGCTGTGAAACGGTTGCGAAGAGAAATAATGCGGCGCATCCACCAAAGAAAAGAATTCGGGTTTTGCTCCAGTGCTTCCACGTTGACACTTTCATAATGATACTGAGGATCGGTAATGACGGGTAAGGCTAATTTTTGGGGGCTGGCCTGGGAAAAGCCAGCATTGCGGTCCGAAGTCCATTGCATGGGAGTACGGACTCCGTTGCGATCTCCCAGATAGATATTGTCGCCCATGCCGATTTCGTCGCCGTAATAAATGACCGGCGAGCCAGGCAGACTTAGCAGCAAGGCGTTCAACAATTCCAGCTTGCGGCGGTTGCCGTTCAATAGAGGGGAAAGGCGGCGACGGATCCCCAGATTGATTCGGGAACGGGGGTCGGGAGCGTAGAGCTTCACGAAAAAATCCCGCTCCTCTTCAGTCAACATTTCCATCGTAAGCTCGTCGTGATTACGCAAAAACAAAGCCCATTGACTGTTTTTCGATGTCACGGGAGTTTTGACGACGGCATCCATGACCGGCCAAGCGTTTTCCATACCGACAGACAGGTAGATGCGCGGCATGAGCGGAAAATGAAAGGCCATGTGGCATTCATCATCTTTGCCGAAGTATTGGATGACATCTTCCGGCCAGCCATTCGCTTCTGCCAGCAACATTCTGTTGGTGTAATGGGTATCGACATGGTGACGCAATTCTTTGAGAAAGGCGTGCGTCGCCGGCAAATTCTCACAGTCGGTGCCTTCACTTTCAAATAAATACGGAACGGCATCCAGACGCAAGCCGTCGACGCCCATGGCCAGCCAGTAATCTACAACCCGGAAGAGCGCGGCTTTTACCGCGGGTTCTTCAAAATTCAGATCGGGCTGGTGGCGGTAGAAGCGATGCCAATAGTAGGCTTGGGCTGTCGGATCCCAGTTCCAGTTGGAAGTCTCGAAGTCTTTGAAAATAATTCGCGCCTCGGCGTATTTCTTGTCATTATCATTCCACACATAGAAGTTTCGCCACTTGCTGCCCGGTTTGGCCCGGCGGGATTTTTGAAACCAGGCATGCTGATCCGAAGTATGGTTCAGAACGAGTTCGGTAATTACTTTCAGACCTTTGGAGTGGGCGGCTTTCAGAAAGCGCCGAAAGTCGGCGATGGTACCATAGTCGGGATGGATGTTTCGGTAATCGGCAATATCATAACCGTCGTCACGCAGCGGTGAAGGATAAAACGGCAAGAGCCAAATGGCGGTGACTCCAAGATTGACGATGTAATCCAATTTAGCGGTCAATCCCGGGAAATCGCCGATGCCGTCACGGTTGGAATCGGCGAAGGAGCGGACATGGAGCTGGTAAATCACGGCGTCTTTGTACCATGTGGAAGCGTTCATGTCAGACCTCCTGTCGATATTTCTTGTGTTATAATGGTTTTGAGACTGAACTTTCACTCTAATTATACGTTGTATGTATTATTTCTGCGCAAACTCTTTCTTTCCTGCGAAACTGTTCCCTGTTGCCGGATGAATGAAAGGAGGAACGCCCGTGAGTGAAACGACAACAAGAAAACAAGCGCGACTGATTATCGTATCCAATCGTTTGCCAATGACGGTAAGCATGGAGGAGGGAAAAATGACGCTGGGACCCAGTGCCGGCGGCTTGGTCAGCGCACTGGGAGCTTATTTGGCGCGCCGTAAAGAGGAGGCTGCGGAACTGTCCGAATATCTTTGGGTCGGTTGGCCGGGCAATAGCATCGCCGAGGCGGATCAACCCATGGTGCGGCGTTGCCTGAGAACGGAACATGGCTGCGATCCGGTCTTTTTGGCAACGGATGTGATGGACAAATTTTATCTGGGGTTCTGTAATAAGACGGTGTGGCCGCTGTTTCATTATTTTCCGACGTTAACGGTCTATGAAGAAGAGATGTGGGAAGTTTACGAGGCGGTCAACCGGCAGTTTTGCGAGGTCATAGCGCAATTGGCACAGCCGGACGATGTGATATGGATCCATGATTACCATTTTATGTTGTTGCCGGCGATGCTGCGGGAACGCTGCCCCAATAATTCCATCGGCTTTTTTCTGCATATTCCGTTTCCCGCGTATGAAGTATTCCGGATGCTGCCGCGCAAATGGGCCGCCGGATTGGTGGAAGGTCTGCTCGGTTCCGACGTGGTCGGTTTTCATACCGTCGATTATGTGCGACACTTCTTGACGGCCGTGTTGCGACTGACTGGCTATCAACATCAAATTGGCCGGTTGATGTATCAGGGACGGGAAGTTCGGGCGGATGCGTTTCCCATCGGCATTGATTTTGAAAAATATTATGACACGGCCTGCTTGCCGAAAATTCGTCGCGAAGCGGAATTGATCCGTCGAAAACTGGTCCAGCAGAAAGCGATTCTGTCCGTGGACCGGCTGGATTACACCAAAGGAATCGCCAAACGGTTACGCGCATACGAATTGTTTCTCGAACGCCATTCCGAGTGGCACCAGGAAGTGATTATGCTGTTGTTGGTAGTGCCGTCGCGAATTGGCGTGGACCGTTATCAGGATATGCGCCGTGAAATTGACGAACTGGTCGGGCGGATCAATGGAAGGTTCGGGGATATCGGTTGGGCGCCGATTGCCTATCTATATAAAAATCTGGGTCTGCAGGCACTGAGTTCCCTATATTCCGCGGCCGACGTGGCTCTGGTGACGCCGCTGCGTGACGGCATGAATCTGGTGGCCAAGGAATTCGTGGCCTCACGGACCCAAGACGACGGGGTCCTAATTCTCAGCGAAATGGCTGGCGCGGCCCGCGAGTTGCCGGAAGCGCTGATCATTAATCCCAACAGCCGCGAAGAGATGGCCGAAGCGATCCATCAAGCGTTGGTCATGCCGGCAAGCGAGCAAGCGGAACGGATTCGGACCATGCGCGACAATGTGCGGCGCTATGATGTCCATCGTTGGGGCTGGCTGTTTTTGCACGCCTTGCAAAACTTGTCGACGGCTAATCAATTGACGGCGGATAAGAGACTGACTGAAGAAAAAATGACGAGTTTGGTCCGGCAGTTTGCACTGACCAATCGGCGGGCATTGATTTTTGACTATGACGGAACATTGGTGCCCTTGGCCAGAACTCCGGATCAGGCCGTTCCCGGAGAGTACTTGCTGCGACTGCTCAGAGCTCTGACCGCCGACCAACGCAATGACGTAACGATTGTCAGTGGCCGGCCCCGGGAATTTCTGCAACAGCATTTCGGCGATTTGCGGTCGACCCTCGTGGCTGAGCACGGGGCTTGGCTGAAACGTCGCGGTGGTATCTGGCGCAAGAGGGTATTCCCCGATGACACCTGGAAACAAAGAATCGTGCCGTTGCTGGAGTATTATGTGGAACGGTTGCCGGCTTCGTTTTTGGAAGAAAAAGAATGCTCGGTTGCTTGGCATTATCGGTTGTCCGATGCGGAATCGGCCGATTTTATGGCGCAAGAACTGAAGTTCGAATTATCGAACCTGTTGTTGCAAACCAACATGGAGGTCCTGGAAGGCAACAAAGTGCTGGAGGTACGGGCAAAAGCCGCCAATAAGGGATCGGCCGTCCTGGCGGCGTTGGATGACGGAAACTATGAATTGATTCTGGCGGCCGGGGATGATTGGACTGATGAAGACATGTTTCAGGTTCTGCCGGGTACAGCCATGACCATTCGGGTGGGCGTACGGCCAACGGCGGCGAATTATTTGCTGGAGGAGCAGCACGAATTGATCACCTTGCTGGAAAAAATATTGATGGCGGAACTTGTCTGATACAAAGCGGTGAGGGCAGTGCCCGGAGAGCAGACGAAATTAGGGGGAGTATTTAGTGGCGGCGACAAAAATTGTTATGACCGGCCGGCCGTTGCCGGAAGCCGACCGGATGATTCGAGACTGTTGCGAGGTCAAGTGCTGGGAACAGCCGGGAATCATGCCGCGCGAGTTGCTGCTCGAGTGGCTGGCGGATGCGGAGGGGCTGATGTCGGTCGGGGCCCAGCCGGCCCGCGTGGATGAGGAGTTGTTGAGGCATGCACCAAGGTTGCGGGTGATTTCCCAGAGCTCGGTCGGCTTTGACAATGTGGATATCGCTGCCTGTACAAGGCACGGCATTCCCTTTGGCAATACACCCGGCGTACTGACGGAGGCGACGGCCGATTTGGCGTTTTTGCTGGTGATGTGCGCGGCGCGACGGATCAAAGAAAGCGCGCTGATTGTTCAAAATGGCGACTGGTCGGCAACAACCAAGATTCCTCTTGGGGTCGATCTTTACGGCAAGACATTGGGCATCGTCGGCATGGGGCAGATCGGTTCGGCGGTGGCCCGACGCGCCAGAGCCTGCGGCATGCGGATCGTATACCATAACCGGCGACGCAAGGATGCGGCGTCGGAAGCCGGCGCCATGTTCCTTTCATTTGAAGACTTGCTGAAGACTGCGGACTTTATCGTTGTTTTGATCCCGTTAAGCGACGAAACCCGCTGGCTGTTTCGGCGAGAACAGTTTTGCCAAATGAAAAAGACCGCGTTCTTTATCAACGCGGCCCGCGGTGGTATTGTGGAAGCCGATGCCCTCTATGAAGCTCTCCGGGATGGTGAAATTGCCGGCTGCGCTCTGGATGTCACCGATCCCGAACCGATTCCGGCCGAGCATCCGTTGCTCAAACTGTCCAATGTTTTCATCACGCCGCATATCGGCAGCGCCACGATTGAAACCCGCACCCGGATGGCCATGCTGGCGGCGGAGAATTTGTTGCTGGGGCTTGCCGGAAAGCCTTTAAAAACCTGTGTGAACAGCGAAGTCAATTACCGCTGAGCCTTCACCAGTTACGGTGGGATCGCCAGAATTCCGGCCGCAAAAAGACCAGCAGGGTAAACAGTTCCAAGCGGCCCAGCAGCATGCACAGGGATAACACAATCTTCACAAAGTCGGATAAGAAACCATAGTTGCTGGTCGGCCCCACTACGCCGTAACCGGGGCCGACATTGCCCAAGGTTGCGGCCACTGCCCCCATGGCGTCCCAGGCTTCCAGACTGCTGGCGGCAGTGACCAACAATACCGCCAACACAAACGTCAGCATATAAATGTAGAAAAACTGGCCGGTGACCTGGAGCAGATTCGGGGAAACCGGCTTGCCATCTATCTTGACGGTGAACACCATTTTGGGATGGAGGATGCGCTTCAATTCCGTCCAGGATTGTTTTCCGAGCAGCAGGAACCGGATGACCTTAATGGCGCCGGCCGTTGAACCGGCGCAACCGCCGATGAACATCAGAATCAACAAAATGAATTTGGAAAAGGACGGCCACTGATCAAAATCCGCCGTGACAAAGCCGGTGGTTGTCATAATGGAAGAAGCGGTAAACAGGCTGTCACGCAAAGCCTGGTCAGCGGATTGGCCGGCGGCCAGAACCAGATTGCTGGCCATAAACAGAGTGGACAATCCCATAATCGACAGATAAACTTTAAATTCCAGATCGTGAAATAAGGTTCGAAAGCCGCGTTTCCAGGCCAGAAAATATAAACCGAAGTTTCCGCCGGCTATGGTCATGAACAGTACAATGATAAGTTCGATGGCCAGATTGTCGTAATGGAGAACACTGGCGTTTTTGGTGGAAAATCCACCGGTGGCCATGGTGGCAAAGGTATGATTGATGGCGTCAAACAAGGGCATTCCTGCCAGCAACAGCATTGACACCTGGGCAACCGTGAGCATCGTATAGATTCCCCATAAGGTGATGGCGGTATCGCGCAGGCGGGGTACTACCCGGTCTGCCGTCGGACCCGGTACTTCAGCCCGAAACAGATGAATTGCTCCGGCACCGATTTCCGGCAAAAAAGCAATAAATAATACGATGATGCCCATTCCGCCCAACCAGTGGGTCAGGCTGCGCCAAAGCAATATGCCATTCGGCGCCATTTCCGGAGCGGCAATGACCGAAGCGCCCGTGGTAGTCAGACCGGATACAGTCTCGAATATGGCGTCCACATAGTTTGGCAAAACTCCGGACAAAGTGTAGGGAAGGGCTCCCAAAAGGGATGATAGCAACCAGCCTCCCCCTACGATGGCAAACCCTTCCCGAATTCCAATATGACCGTGCTCATGTTTGGCCGTGATCATGACCGTGCCCAACATAATGGACAAAAAAGCGGAAATAATCAGTCCTTTCCAGGCCAGTTCGCCACTATACAACGAGAATAACCCGGGAATCAATATGCAAAATCCGTATCCCAGGATCAGGCGGCCAAGAACGGAAATGGCGGATCGGTAATCCATGGTTTATGCCTGCGCCTGGAACAGGGCGGAAAGTGTTTTTCCCTTGCCGGGGAGCGTGAAGATGACGGCGCGATCCTCCAACTGCAATACCATATTGCCGTCAGGAATCATGACGTTGCCGGCGCGGACAATCATGCCGATCAATGACTGAGACGGAAAATCAACTTTACGCAGCGGTTTATCCAAAATTTTGGCGCCGGGCTGTACCACAAATTCCATGGCCTCCGCTTTTGCTCCCTCAAACAGCATTAAGGACACCAGATCGTCCTGACGAATAAAGCGGAGAATAACGCTGGCGGTAATCACTTGCGGCGAAAGCGCAACATCAATGCCGACTTGTTGCATGATCGAGGCGTATTCGCTACGACCCACCCGCACAAAGGTCTTTTTGACGCCCAAACGCTTTGCCAACAGGGCAACCAGCAGATTCAACTTATCGTCGTTGGTCAGACAGACAATGGCGTCGGCTTCACCGGCGCCTTCTTGCCTCAGCAGATCAATGTCTGTGCCATCGCCGTTCAAAACTATCCCCTGGTTTAACAGACAGGCGGCGGCGTCGCAGCGTTCCGGGTCGCGGTCAATGATTTTTACCGAAATGCCATTTTGCTCCAGTAACACGGCCAAATTGCGACCAACCCGACCGGCGCCAACGATCATAACCCGTTCTACTTTCGTTCGCTTAGCGGAAAAATTGCTTTCAAACTTGACAATGGCGTCATGCGCGCCGATGAAAAATACGTGATCATCCGGCAGAAGTTTGTCATTGCCGTTGGGGATAATCATCTTATCCTGCCGCAGAATTCCCACGACCAAAATGCTACCGGGCAGCGTGAGGTCCTTTAGCGGAATGTTCGCCAGCGGCGAATCGGCGCGAAGCTTGACTTCCAGAAGACGGACCAGCCCCTCGGCGAATTCTTCCACATCCAGTGCCGCCGGTGTTTTTAAAATCTGTAATATTTCCAGCGCCGTTACCATTTCCGGGTTGATTAACAGATCAATCCCCATCCATTCGCGGAACAGCGCCTGATCTTTTTGAACATATTCCGGGCTGCGGACCCGGGCCACAGTGCGGGCAACCCCAGCCCGCTTGCCTACCATGCAGGCCAACATATTGACTTCGTCCTGATCGGTAACTGCAATCATCAGGTCGGCCGTAGTAATACCCGCTTCGGATAGCACGCGGGGACTGGCGCCATTGCCGCCGGAAACCAGGACATCCAGGTATTCCTGTAAAATTTTACGTCGCTCTTCATTTTGTTCGATGACCAGAACTTCGTGGTTTTCTTGAGACAGTTTTTCCGCCAGTTTAAAACCAACCTTGCCGGCGCCGATGATGATGACGCGCAAAATCATACCCTCCAGTCGTGTGCTAACCGGAACATTTACAGAAAATAACGTGAGATGCTTTACCGGAAAAACACCCCACGTTACAAAAAATTATATCAATTTATTCCGGTGAAATCAATTAAGAGTCGAATTTGCTGCAAGAAAATTCAGGCCCGCTCGTGCGAATCAGCCTGTTTGGACGTGCCCCCGTTCCGCGCAGACTTGTTCGCGCAAAATGCGTTTCATGATTTTGCCGGTTTTGTTTTTTGGCAGGGCTTCTACGGATAAAATGTCTTTGGGGATCTTGTACCCGGCCAGCCGAGGCTGCAGGAACTCGCGAATTGCTTTTCGGTCAAATTCATGGGCAGGGTCCATGACAATGTAAGCCCGGGCGGCTTCGCCGCGCAACGGATCAGGTATGCCGATCACGGCGGCTTCGATTACTCCGGGGAACGCGTAGAGCAATTCCTCGATTTCCCGCGGATATACATTCTCACCGTTGATGATGAGCATATCCTTGAGCCGGTCGACGATAAACAGATAACCGTCTATGTCCTGATAGGCGATATCTCCGGTATGAAGCCAACCGTTGCGCAAGGCCCTGGAGGATTCCAACGGCAAATTATAATATTCCTTCATAACATTCGGCCCTTGCACGACCAGTTCACCAATTCCCCCGGGCGGCAATGTTTCGCCCTTGGAATTGACGATTTTGACCTTCACGCCGGGCAATGGACAACCAATCGAACAGAATTTGGTCTTAGAATACGGATTCAGAGCGACAACCGGCGAGGCCTCCGACAGGCCGTAGCCTTCCAGAATGGGCGTGCTAAACTTTTCCGTAAATTGTTCGGCGATTTTCTGGGGCAATGCAGCGCCGCCAGAAACAAAAGTTTTGACATTCTTCAAGTCGTTTGTTTCGCCAAGCCGACTTAGGTAGTTGTAGATCGGCGGGACGCCGAACACGATCGTGACCCCGGTGTCCTTGATGGCGGCGATGGTTTCTTTGGGGGCGAAGGCGTCCAGAATGGTAATGGAGGCTCCCAACGAAAGCGGATACAAAACGGCGCAAGTCCAGGCGAACGAGTGGTACATCGGCAGCACGCACAGAACGTTGTCGGCGCTGGAAGCCGGCGGCAGAGCCGCGGCGAACGCCTGAACATTGCTGATCAGGTTGCGGTGGGTAAGAACCGCTCCCTTGGGATTTCCGGTAGTTCCGGACGTATAAATGATCACGCAGGCTGAAGTGTCGGCAATGACTCCGTCAAAAGCGGGGGCCGGCGCGAACGCGGTCGTGGCCAGAAGTTCTTCGAAGTCGGGAATCACCAGCTGCGTGACTTCAGTGCGATATTCATATTGCTGCAATTCCGCGTCGATGGGCAGCGGAGCCATGGTGACAAGACGGGTCATTTGGGCATCCTTCACGATATAAGCCACTTCGCGCGGAGTCAGCTGAAAGTTCATCGGGACGGTAATGGCGCCGAGACTGGACAAGGCCATATAGCAGTAGATGAATTCCGCCGAGTTGCGGGAAAACAGGCCCACATTTTCGCTGGCCCGGATGCCTTGCGCATAAAAAAAGTCACGGTATAGCGAGCATTTTTTTTGGAGTTCTGCATAGGTCACCTTTGTCAACGTGTGGAATGCCACAGCGGTGGGGTTGCCATGATGAATCAGTTGATGGACCAGCATTAAGACAATCTTTCCTTTCTTTTCGACATTTCGTAAAATCCCGGAGCGATCCGGGATTTTCCGGCAGAAAAAATCTGGGCTCTACGAACACAATCAATTTTACTATGACGTCAAGCGGAAGTATATATTTTTTTATTTTTTGCTCTAAAGAACTGCTGTGCAGATGAATTTTTGCCGTAATAAAAAGAAAAGCCGGGAGCGTTCGCTCCCGGCAGTTTCTGGTGTTATTGGCTGTAATTTTGCAGGTAATCCAAGCCTAACCGCTCATATCGCTCAAGCTGCCCAATCAGTTCAGCTGTACCGCCGACTGTGGATTTGACGATATTGTTGATCTCGTTTTGGCGATACCCTAAAATGGTCAACCGCCGCACCAGATGCTGGAATCGTTGTTCCATCGTTTGCTCCTCCGTAATTCAGTAATTTGGTAATTATGACGTGCCATCACATCATCAGCCGCAATTACCAGCTGACTGTCACCAATACCACCTGTGATTACGAACAGCAAGAGAAATCCGGGGCGACAGGCTTTGCTCTTTCACATCGTTGCTAAAATCAGAGTAATGGGAAACAATCTTTTATATTATATTCACTGCAAAATAATTTGTCAATATTGCGTCGTGTATTTATTTCATTGCCCGGTAGTAGCCAACGAATTGCGTCAGATACGTGCTGGCGACTTTTTGTGGCGACGTTTGCTCTGAGGCTTGACGGTAATGGCGGGCGGATCGACGGGGCAGGCATTTTCACAGCCGCCGCAGCCGACGCATTTTTCCTTTTGCACGCTGGGCCGGTTTTGTGCGTCGGAATCAATGGCGTGTTGCGGACATTGTTCCTTGCAGACCAGACAGAGTTTTCCGTGCGCCCAACCCAGGCACTGGGAATGGTCGATGACTGCCCGGCCCATCAGAACCTGGGGAATGGGGACCTGTTCGATGGCTCCGGTCGGACAGACCTGTTGGCATTGCCGACAAAGTTCACAGCGCGCCTGCCGGGGAATGATGTGCGGAGTCAGAAACAGGCTGGCGCCGCTGGTGATCGGCATAGGCTGGATGCATTGACTGGGACAGACTTTGATGCAACGCCCGCAGCGGCTACAACGGCTC
The DNA here is from genome assembly GCA_012798135.1 of Veillonellaceae bacterium. Next base: position 21,795 of record JAAZNU010000022.1, read on the forward strand.
AGAAAGTCGTCTTCCTCGCGGGAGCCGGGCGGGCGTAGCGGATTGGCGTCCGTCGGCCTGGCAAGAAGCGGAGTAGCAGCGCCGGCGAGCAGCAACGCCCCGCCGGAACGCAAGACTTCCCGACGGGTGAACGCGGTTTGGGGCGAAGGGGAGGAGGGCGCGGACAACAGCCTGTTAGAAATTTCAAATTGTCCGGCCGGGCAACTCTCGCTGCAACGGCCGCATAGCAGACAATCCGCTGCCGTCCGTTTGTTCTCGGGATCCGCAGCGGCCGTGGGGCAAATTTTTTCGCATACACCGCAATGAATGCAGGTTGCCGGTGGCCGGGCGCCGAAAATGCGCCAACTGGATACGGTGGAGAGCAGCAGTCCGGTTGGGCAGATATAAACGCACCAAAATCGGGGGGATATTAAGAATCCCACGCCGATCACGCCGAGCAGAACCCAGGGAATTTGCCGATGCCAAACCCGCGCCAATTCTTCCGTCAACAGATGAAACGGCGACAAATACAGCGGCCAGGCGCTACCGAGCAATAAAACGCCAAGTAAGAACAACAACCAGGGAACCCGCCATGCGGACAGTTGGTTCGTCCAGCCCGGCGGAGCGCCGGTATGCTTACGGCCCAACGCCGACCGAACGGACACCTTGAGACTGTGTAATATTGCCAACAGGCCGCCGAGTGGACAGAGCCAGCCGCAGAAGAAGCGGCCGAACAACAGCGTTAATGCCAACAATACCAACGGCAGAGCCATCCAGGCCGCCGGCGCTCCGGCCCGCAGTTGCGCCAGCAATAGCCAGGGATCAAGCCGTGAATACCAGAGCAGGATTTCCGAATAGGTTGGCAAGGGATAACTGAATTTCACGAGCAGCCAGACCGTGCCCGCCAAGGCGGCCGCAGGCACGATAGTCCGCCAGAACCGGCAGGAAGCAAGCCGGATCATGTCACTCTCCGGCGGCGAAGACCGTACTGACCATCGCCTGGGCTTCCGCCTGGATTTGTTTGAGGTGTTCCGGTCCGATGAAACTTTCCGCGTAAATCTTGTAGACCTCTTCCGTACCGGATGGCCGGGCCGCAAACCAGCCATTGGCTGCGCAGACTTTTAGGCCGCCGATCGGGGCGTCGGTGGCCGGCGCCTTGGTCAATATGGCGGTGATCTTTTCCCCGGCCAGATGGTCAGCGGTCACCTGCGCCGGGGACAGCTTCGCCAATATGGCTTTCTGTTGCGCGGTGGCCGGAGCGTCGATGCGTTCGTAAACCGGTGCACCGTATTTCTCAGTCAGGCCGTGGTAATACAAGCCGGGATCTTCGCCGGTACGCGCGGTGATTTCGGCCGCCAACAGGCAAAGGATGATGCCGTCTTTGTCCGTGGTCCATACGCCGCCATTTTTCCGCAGAAACGACGCTCCGGCGCTTTCTTCCCCGCCAAAGCCCAGCGAGCCGTCGAGCAGACCGGGCACGAACCATTTGAAGCCGACGGGAACTTCCGTCAACCGGCGTCCCAGACCGTCGGCAACCCGATCGATCATTGCGGAACTGACCAGAGTTTTGCCAACGGCCGCATCCGAGCGCCAGCCGGGACGATGGGAAAACAAAAAGTGAATTGCCACGGACAGAAAATGGTTGGGGTTCATCAAACCCACCGAGGGGGTGATGATGCCGTGACGGTCGAAATCGGGATCGTTGCCGAACGACAGGTCGTATTTATCTTTTAGGTTGATCAGACTGGCCATGGCATGGGGTGAAGAGCAATCCATGCGGATTTTGCCGTCGCTGTCCACAGTCATGAAGCCGAAGGTGGGATCCGGATGAGCGTTCAGTACTTCAATATTGAGCCCGTAGCGGTCGGCAATCGGCTGCCAATAGGCGAGTCCGGCTCCACCCAGAGCATCGGCGCCCAACCGCAACCCGGAAGATTTAATGCAATCCATGTCGATAATGTTATTCAGATCCTCGACATAGGGGCCGATAAAATCATACTCATGGACATTCGGCGCCTTACGGGCCTTTGCGTAGGGTTGCCGTCGTACGGAGCGATTGTCTTTGCCCATAAGAGCATTCGCGGTATCGGCGATCCATTGCGTGACATTGGTGTCCGCCGGGCCGCCGTTGGGCGGATTGTACTTGATTCCGCCATTGTCAGGCGGATTGTGGGATGGCGTAATGACGATTCCATCGGCGAACCCGGATTGGCGACTGCGGTTGTAGCATAAAATCGCGTGGGATACAGCCGGGGTCGGTGTATAGTTCATGTCGCGGGAAATAAAGGCTTCGACGCCATTGGCGGCGAGAACTTCGAGAGCTGATACAAATGCCGGCTCTGACAGGGCATGGGTATCGAACCCCAGAAACAAGGGTCCGGAAATTCCGGTTTGCTGGCGATAATCGCAGATGGCCTGTGAAATGGCCAGAATGTGGTCTTCATTGAACGTGTTCAGCAGTGAACTGCCACGATGTCCCGAAGTCCCGAACGAGACGCGCTGGGAAGCTTCGCCGGTATCCGGGTGATTGGCATAATAGGCGGAAACAAGCCGCGGGATATTGCTCAGCAACGATAACGGAGCTTTCTTTCCGGCAAGTGGATGGACGGACATGTTTTTCAACCTCCAATCTGTTGCACACTGTTTACTATATTATACTTCCCGATATCTGGCGAAAATCCTACCGCGGGACGGCAAAGGCGGGAATGAAGGCACAAAAAACAAGAGCCTGCTCAAACAGGCCCTTGTTTCGGTTATGAAGGTGACAGATGCCGATGGGGGTCAGGGGCGAATCAATAATTGTGGCAATTGCCGCAGTTCCTCGTCCTGCCCTTCATGGAGCATTTGCAGGGGAGTTACAATGCGTTGGGCGACGTCCGTGGTGGTATCCATTGGGAACAAATCCAGGAGAGCACCGGCGATGGTAGCCTGAAAGCCGCTGATTTCACGAGTGGTGTGATAGACCCGCAACGGCCCGGACACATGGTCTTCATAGGTGGCCCACCAACCGCTGTCCCACAGTCGATCCCATATCTGACGACGATCGACCTCCAATGGCCCGGGTTGCATGTCGCGCAGACAGGCCAGCGAAACGAATGGCAAAGCCAAACGGGACTTTTGTAGATATGCTACGGTGGCCGGGTCGGTATAAGGCCCCAGATGAATGCAAAAACCAACGGCGCGATTGGGCTTTTTGCCTTTCACATAAGCCCGGGCCAGATAGCGGGGAAGCCAGCGGGCGCTGCGGTCGAATGCGGTTGAAATGTCCTGGAACACCGCGGAGTCTCCGACTGGCGCAAACGAGGCATCACGCATCTTTTGCTCGACAACCGTCAGAACGCGGCTCAGATCCCGAAAAAAGCCAACCACGGCGGCTTGCCAGAGGGCCAAGTTCTCGCGTGTATCCATTGCGTTTCCTCCTCTCCAACAGTAGCAAATAATTGCTATATTTTTACTTCGGAGCCGGAGGGCTGTTTTCCTGCCGATCAGAAGCTATTTCGGAGAAATACTTCCCATTTGCTGTTCCTGGAACGATCCGACATCAGAAACTGATCTTTATAGACAATCTCCAGCGAGAGACGATCATTGAACGCGTGGGTCAAGCCGTAATAAAAACCACGATTGTTATTGTCGAATTCGCCTTGCCCGCCCATGTCGCCATTGGCGCCAACCCGAAATTTCGTGATATAAAGGGCGGTTTTTTCGGTGAAATCATAATTCCAGGTGAGCGCGTAGGCGGAATTGTCCGAACGCAGGTTCGACTGGGTATATTCGGCCGTGACAGTGTTTTTGCCGCACGTAGCCGTTACATCAAGGGCCCAATGATTGGACGCATTACCGCCATAGTATTTGTAACTGGCCAGCGTCAGGCCGGCCGCCAGGTTTTTGGACAGGTCCAGGCCGCTCCTGAGCGCATACAGGCTGTTGTTGGCAAGCCACAGGTTGTTTTCCCGGGCGGCAAGTGCTGAAATATCGACGGCGCCGATTTTTCCCCGGACGGCAAGTCCTTCGACAAACGCATTTGCACCGATGTTTTCGGCGTGCCGCTCATATAACAGGGCGGTGACGCCGACGATCGCTTCCTGCCGACCCAGGGTCACCGTCCAGTTGCCAGGCTTAAAAATAAACCCGTATTGATCGATCGACACGACAGCTTTGGTGTTTTCGACATAAGCGGTTTGGTTAAAGTCGGCTAAAACGGGATTGGTGGCGTACTGGGCGCCGAGACGGGCAAACACGGAAAAATTCGGTGAGAGTTTTTGTTCACCCCGTAGTGTGATGGTATACATCGTTCCGGCTTCCGTGGGCGTGTTGGCGGCGGAATCGGCTTCGTATTTGATGGTGGCGTTGCCGCTGATTGCCAGCGGAGCTGCAGTTGCCGGCGCAGCCAACAAAATCAGGCTGCTTGCCAGGACCGCCAGTAGCCGGTTGTTCATACCGTCACCCTTTCCTTGATCGGTTCCTGTGAATCCAATACAGAAATGTTGTTTGAAATTTACGCGATATCGGCCTTCCCTGCCCATAGGGAAAGAATGAATCAATGGTGTTGTTATAAGGCGGATTCGGTCGCTGGATTTTGCGACTGCTTGTATTTCAGAACGGTCGCCACTATCAGGGACAGGACGAAACAGAGGGAAAACATGACCAGCGTGGCATGATAACTGTGGGTGGTATCCTTGATCCAGGCTACGAACAGCGGGCCGACGACTCCGGCGGCAGCCCAGGCTGTTAATATTTTACCATGAATTGCGCTTAATTCCCTGGTTCCGAACAAATCACTCAAGAAAGCCGGAATGGTCGAGAAACCTCCGCCGTAACACGAAATAATCAGGTAAACCAGGAATTGGAACAGAACTCCGTTGGTGGTCTTCGACAAGACAAAGAAAGCGATGGCCTGAATCATGAAAAAGGCGATATACGTATTGGCCCGGCCGAGATAGTCGGAGATCGAGGCCCAGAACAGTCTTCCCAGTCCGTTAACCAACCCGATGACGCCGACCATGGTGGCGGCGGTCAAGGGGGACATGTGGATGATTTCCTGAGCCATGGGGGAGGCAACGCTGAGCAAACCGATGCCGCAAGTGATATTGGTGAACAGCATCCACCAGAGCGTCCAAAATTGCCAAGTTTTCAGGGCGGCGTTCGCTGTGAATTGGACTGTCGCCGGCTGGGCGGCCATGGTCATGGCGGAGTCCGGAGCCGGTGGGCTTTGGAGCGGCGGTGCCAGATAAAGGGCGGAGGGAATCATGATTAACAGATACAGCAGTCCCAGGACGACAAAAGTGGCAATCAGCCCCGCTTGCTGCACCAGGAGCTGAATTAGGGGACCGGCAACCAGACTGGCCAACCCGAAGCCCATGATGGCAATGCCGGTGGCGAAGCCGCGTTTTTCGGGAAACCATTTTACCAGGGTGGATACCGGCGTGATGTACCCCACGCCGAGTCCGATTCCGCCGATGACGCCGTAAAATAGGTAGAGCAAGGTTGGACTTTGCAAATGGACGGCGAGGGCGGTGCCCAGCATGCCCGATACATAAAAGAATGCCGAAGTGAGACCGGAACGACGCGGCCCGTATTTCTCCACCCAGCCGCCTAAAAACCCCGCCGACAGGCCGAGAAACAGAATGGCCAGAGAAAAGGTCCATTGCGTTTCTTTCAGGCTGATTCCCAAAGCGGCCATGATCGGTTTGGTCAGTACGCTCCAGGCGTAAACACTGCCGATGCAAATGTGAATTCCTACTGCCGAACTTGCGATAAGCCACCGATTTTTCATCATTGAGCACACTCCTTCTTTTTGATTGGCCTGCCCCAGACGAAAATAACCGCCCGGACAAACACAAATTGCCCAGGCGGCCGGCGTTTTTCCAATACGGTCCCTCGTGGTTTGATCCACTTTATCCGCCAGTTCCGTATCGGTTCTGATTCAGTTTTTGGGCAAATAAAAAACCGTCTGCACAAAATCAATTTTGCCCAGACGGTCGACTGCCCTTACCTGATACGGTCCACGTGGTTCATTCCACTCATCCGTCAGTCCCGTATCATACCTATTCAACTGAAAAAATTATAACAAGCAACACCGGCGTTGTCAAATCTTGATTGACGGCGAGTGTGGCAATAAGGGCCAGCAAACTGACGGTTGTGATGGCGGGGGCGACGGGGTACAGAAATTTTGTCACCGATTCGTATAGAACAATGGCGGCGATTAGCAGCAGCATAAAGCCGATAAACAGGCTGGTAACGAATTCGTATTTGCGATGGCCATAAGGATGGTTTTCGTCGGTCGGTTGGCATACAATCGTTCCTTTCGATTCCGCTTCAATACAAAGGACAGGTTAAACGGCCCGTTGCATAATCGACATCCGCCGGGCAAGAGATCGATGCAAGGGTTTTGTACCATCCGTGACGAATGTATTCGGGGGAGGGGGGGACTGGATGAGTAAACCGCAAAAAATAATAATGGGCAGCTTGATTGGCTTGCTGGTATTCATGGGGTTTGCCTGGAAGATCGTTGCCCCCCGGGTGCTGACCGGGGTGCAGGAGCGCTTGCTTGCCCAGGTTAACTCAGCCATCAACGGGCGGATTGAACTGGAAACGGTTGATTTTTCATTATTGGGCGCCGCCGTTTTAAAAAAAGTGGTTCTATTCGACCCAAACGGCGGAAAGATAGCCGCCAGCGACGAAATTGGCATCCGCTACAAATTCAGCGATGTTCTCGCCGGCCGCTTCGGCGTCGATAGTATCAGCAAGATTACCGCGGAAAAACTAACGTTGAAATTGGAGATTGATCAGGCCGGGAACTGGAGCCTGCAGAAAATCATTAAGCCGCAACCGGAGCGCAAGGCCGAATTCCGCGGCAGCATCGCGGTAAACGCCGCCACGGTTGCCGTGACAACGCCGAATTGGCGGCGGGATTTTACGGACATCGGCGGTGAGCTGGATTATGCCGACTTGCCGACGATTGTTGTCGATGTGAAAGGGAAAATGGGTGCAAGTTCTATTGCGGCTTCGGGACAGTGGGTTCCGGACCAAAACACCCGGTTGGCGTTAAAAATTGACGCGATTGATTTGGCGGAGGTGCAGTCGCTGCTGCCCATTGCTGCCGGCGCGCCGCAACTGACGGGCGGCACGTTGAAAAATATTCAGGGAACAGTGGCGCAAACGAAAGATAGCGTTCAGATGAACGGCGAAGGGACTCTGGCAGGATTGGCCATGAATTTTCAGGGGTTGGCAGTAACGGATGGCAATGCGAAACTCACATTGCAGGGGAAAAAGGTGGCGTTGCAGGATGCTTCCATGAGTGTAGACGGGAACAAAGTGACTGTGACCGGTGCTGTCGATTTCATGCCAAATTCGCCGGTATTGGCGCTACGAGCCATCGCGTCGGCAGTGAATCTGGCCAATTTGTCCGATTTTGCAACGGCAGTCAACGGAACTGCGGCTGTCCAGGCGGAAATTTCGGGAACAATTGCCAACCCACAGGTCAACGGATCGTTTCAGTTGCCGTCGGGCCAGTATGACGAAACCGCCATTGCGGAAGCCGCGGGGAGTTTCAGTTATGCCGGGGATGCGATGATTCTGAATCAAGCCGTCTTTAAAGCGATGGGCGGTACGTTCGGATTATCGGGAACTGTCGCGGTCAAGCCGGTACGGGTAAATTTGCAGGTCACCGGTCAGAATGTGGACGGTTCCATTCTGACCAATAAAGGGCTGACCGGCCGGATGGATTTTAATGCGGCGGTCACTGGCAAGGGAGGCACTGACGCTCTGACAGCCAACGGGACTTTCACTATTGGTTCGGGCGGCGTCGGTGAATATACCATTGCCAATGCGGCGGGAAGTTTCCGCAAGCAAGGCCGGCGGCTGGATCTGAGCAATGTCGGGGTTACGCTGTCAGGTCAGCGCCTTTCTGTGAATGGGGTGGTGACCTTGGCGGACAACGGAGCACCGCCGCAAATCAATCTGCAAATTGCCAGCAGCGGCATGAATACGACGGTGTTTAATCCCAACAGCGCCCTGCGGGGCAACATTGCTTTTCAGACAACGGTGACCGGCACACCGGATAACAACCAGGCCCGTGGTAATTTTCAAATTGCGTCGGGGACCTTAGGCGAACTGGCCTTTTCTGGCGCCAGTGGAAGCTTCAGCTATGCCGGCGGCGTGCTGACTCTGCTCGGTGGCCGCGCTCAGTGCCTGGGTGGCGTCATCACCTTGAACGGAACGGTGGTTCCCAAGACCATGGAGTATCATCAGCAAGTCAACGGACAAAATATTGACGCGGCGCAGCTGACGGACCGGGATGTCCAGGGGCGGGCCGAGTTTGCCGCAACTATCAGCGGGGTGGGCGATTGGGATAAAGCCAATGGCGATGGGAATTTCAAAATGAACTCCGGTAGTGTCAAAGGAATTTCGTTTAACGGACTTACCGGGAATTTTGCCAAACGGGGGCGGCAGACGGAGTTCCGCAACCTGAAATTCAATATGTTGGGCGGGTTGGCAACGGGAACCGGCGAGACGGAAGGAGAATACGTTCATCTTGTGATTACCCCCAATGCAGTGGCCAATACCGCCTTGAGCATTTTGACCGGCCGCAGTCTGCAGCCGCAGGATTTGCGGATCCGTTTTCGCGGCCCGAATGGCTAAGGTGAACGAGATAAAGCCAGCTTAGGGAGTATTTATAAAAACGCCGGTAAAATAACTGAATAGTTGAAAAAATTATTTTTCCATGTTACAATATAACCAAGCACCATCCTTACAGCGACGTTCGGTTCCAACGAGACTTCAAACCCAAGAAAGTTCGACTTTCCGAGTTTGTACCCGTCGAAACCAGTCCATCAAGGAGAGTGTGTTTGGTAGCCCGGTAACCTTCCCCAAATAACCAGTTCCCTTACCAATCGATACCGAAAGCAATGCCTGGAGGAAAAACCCGATCAATCCGACAAATGAAAAATTCCAGCCCCTGCTGTAGGGATGGTCGCTTTGTAAGAGAGGGAAGATGAAAATCTTCCCTCTCTATATTTTGACTGGTATTATGGTCGAAGACTGTCCGGCGCCGCCGCCGGTTCCAGTTTGATCGTTCGGGTCGGGAACGGGATTTCGATATGTTCCTGCTGGAATCGGGAATACAGGCGTTTGATGAACTCGTGCCGGATCAGATGTTGATCGGTCACACTCTTAACTCGCAGAATGACATTGAAGGCGATCCCGGAATCGGCGAAACTGCCGTAGCGAATAAACGGATCAAAATCGGTAACCCCGCCGGCAGTGTCCTGCAAGACGTCTTTGGCGACTGCCGCGGTGATTGCTTCAACCCGCAGCAAGTCACTGCCGTAACTGACCATGACCGGGATGACTATGGAACACTCCGTGAAGGGCATTGCATAGTTGGTAATAATCGAAGTGGCAATCTTTTGGTTCGGAACGAGGATTATGTTGTCGGACGGTTGCCTGATCGTGGTACTGCGCCAATTCATGTCCGCCACGGTTCCTTCTTCACCGGTGGAGAGACGAATGAAATCGCCGACTTTGATTTGCTTGGACAGTAAAATATTGATTCCGGAAAATAAGTTTGCCAGCGTATCCTGAAGGGCCAGAGCTACGGCTAAACCGCCAACGCCTAAAGCAGTGAGCAGGGGTGTGATTGAAACGCCGAACGATTGGAGCATGAACAAAAAGCCGGTGATATAGACGACCAATTCGATGGTGGTGACCAAAATGGATGTGGAAGCGAAAGTTCCCGCCGTTTTTTGCATTTTCTGGGCCAATAAGCCCGACACCAGGCGGGCGCCCATGATCGTCAAGGACAGGATGGCAATTACATGGAAGATCATCTCCAAAATGTGCAGGCCACCCGCGGGAACAGTGATCACATGCATGGCGCCATACCCGCCGAACAGCAGGCCCCATACGGTGGGCATGCCCCGGAACGAACGTTGTACCAGTGGGTAGGAATCGCCGGCGATGCGGGCGGCCACTTTGCGCAGACGTGAAAATATCATCTGACTCAGACCGATCCCGGTCAGGACGGACACGAGCAGAATGGCCAACGGTACAATAAATTGCCCTTCCGTTAAAACCTTGATCAGTTTTCCCTGATTTTCAAACATGCGAGCCTCCTGTTCGAGTAAACAATTATTCCTTTATTTCTTGGCGCGGCTAAAAAACTCCTTCCATTGACAAGAACGCGGCTCATAAACCGGACCGTGTCGAATGCCTGGCGAAGTCGAGCCAGCGACGGGCGGCGGCGGAAAGATAACGGTCTTTGCGCCAGATGATGGCCAGCTGGAGATATAGTTGCGGGTCGGCCAACGGGACGGCCACAATCAGCGAACGGTCGAGTTCGGCGCATATTTGCCGGGGCAAGAGAGCAATTCCCAGTTGCGCCGCTACCATTTGGGTCATAAACTCCCGCTGGGACGTTTCGCAAATGACAGTGGGCTGGAATCCGGCCAATTTGCAGCGGGCGATAATCTGGTCGTGCAGGGAAAAATCCTCGCTGTACAGGACAAACCCTTCATGGCGCAAGTCGGCGAAGTTCACCGCTGTTGAGCCGGCCAGACGATGTCCGGGATGTACGATGACTTGCAAAGGGTCTTCCACAAAGGGGTATACTTCAAATTTTTCACTGCGATCCGGCAAGCTACAGACGACGCCAACGTCAAGACTTCCTTCGTTAACCCCCTGACGGACTTTTTTGGAGCCAAATTCATGCAGCTGTAAATCAATGAGGGGAAATTGCTGCTTAAATTCACCCAGGACGCGGGGGAAAATGCTGGACGCTGTGATGGGGGGGAGTCCGATCCGGATCTGGCCACGTAACAGAAGTTGTTCGTTCTGCACACAGCCGGGCAGATTGTTAAACAGGGAAATAATCTGTTGGGCCTGTTCCTGTACGATCTGGCCGGCATCCGTCAGTTCCAGACGTTTGGAATCACGATAGAGCAACTGCGCGCCCAGGTCGTCCTCCAGATTTTTGATCATCTCACTGATGGAAGGCTGCGATACATGCAGGATTGCGGCGGCTCTGCTGAAGCTGGCCTGCCGGGCTACTTCCAGAAAATATTCCAATTGTCGGATGTTCATGGTGTACTCTCCTGAATTATTGCGACGGTCGGGCTATAGGAAAATCCTATTGTGAATATTATAATTACCGATTTTACCTTATATTATACTCTGGAATATAATTTAAGCCAGAGAAAAGTACAAATTCGTTGGAGGTGGGTCTTTGTGAAAGTCGCTGAAATCATTGTCCATATTCTGGAACGGGAAGGAATCACGGACGCGTTTGGAATTCCGGGCGCCGGCATCAATCCGGTATATAAAGAGCTGGCGAGCTCCCAGATTACACACTATTGCGTTCGTCACGAGGAAGCGGCAGTTCACGCGGCGGATGGCTATTTCCGCGCTTCCGGCAAAATGGCCGTGGCCATCTGTACTTCGGGTCCGGGGGCGACTAATTTCGTTACCGGCGTATATACGGCCAACGTAGATTCTATTCCGCTGATTGCACTGACCGGCCAGGCCGTGACGTCGCAACTCGGCAAGGATGCGTTTCAATGTGTGGACATCGCCAAAATTTGCGCGCCGGTGGCTAAGGCGACGTTCTGCGTGACGGATCCGCAGACTATTGTGGATGTAATGCAAAAAGCATTCATGCTGGCGAAATCCGGCAAACCCGGCGTTGTCGTGATCGACCTGCCGCTGGATGTGCAAATGGCCGAACTCGATTACAACATGAATAATTACCAGCCGCTCGCTTTTGAGAACCCACGGCCGGATCCTGTTGCAATCCGGCAGGCGATCGAAATGATTCGAGCTGCAAAGCGGCCGACGCTGATCATGGGCGGTGGCGTCATCTTGGCCAAAGCCGCGCAGGAGTGCGTGGAATTCGCCGAGCTGATGCAGTTACCGGTGATTACCACCTATATGGCTAAGGGAGGTATCCCCACCCACCATCGCCTCCATGCCGGGCATGCCGGGATTCAGGTCGGTCAGCCCATCGGCAACCGGGTGTTCCTGGATTCGGACCTGATCGTCGGCATCGGTTGCCGCTTCACGGATCGGCACACCGGCAATATCAACGTTTATCGGGGCGACCGGAAGTTTATCCATATCAACGTCGAACCGACGGAGATCGGCAAAATCTTTCAGCCGGACCTGGGAATCGTGGCGGATGCGAAATATGCCCTGCAGGCATTGCTGGAAGAGGCCAAAGCGACGGGGCCCCGCGCGGAGGATCCGCGCATTGCCGAACTGCCGGCGCTGCGGGAACAACTGAAACGCAAAACCTGTTATGATTGTGTGCCGATCAAACCGCACCGCGTTTATGAAGAACTCAACAGCTTCTTTAACGACAGCGCCATGTTTACGACCGGCTGCGGACTGAATCAGATCTGGTCGGGACAACTGCAGGACGTTAACGAACCGGGTCTGTATCTGCCATCCGGCGGAGCCGGAACCTTGGGATATGACATTCCGGCGGCCTTCGGCGCGAAGATCGCCAATCCCGCCAAACACGCGGTTGCGGTAATGGGCGACTTCGGATTCACCTTCCATGTGCAGGAACTGGCGGTAGCCGCGACCTATCAGGTACCGTTGATTGTGGTGATTGTCAACAATGCCTGCCTCAGCCTGATTCGACAAAATCAAAAATATGCCTACAATTTCGAACACGCCGTGGCCATGGACGTGAACCAGGGCGTCATGGACTACGTGAAAGTGGCGGAGGGATTCGCCGCGGCCGGTGAACGGGTTGAACGCCCGGAAGATATCAGGGGCGCATTGGAGCGGGCTGTTAAATCTTCAAAACCATACATCATTGACATTGTCTGCGAAAAGTCGACGGACTGCTCGATGGGGCCCGCCCTCGACAGCGTGAAGGAGTTTATTTGAAAAGAAAAAACCGGCGCGAGCCGGTTTTTTCTTTTTCCGAAGGATTTCCCGGATTGCCTATTCGCCGGATATCGGCCGGCGAAATGAGTGGCCGATCAGTCCGGTTCCCAGACTTACGCCCAAGGTTACCAGCGCCAACGCGACATAATGAATCCAGTACAATTCTTCCCCCAGGAACAATGCGGCGGCAAATATTCCGACCACGGGTTGGACGTTTAAAAACAGGGAGGCCGTCGCGGCGCCAACCTGCTGAATTCCCATGTTCCACCATAGAGCGCCGAGGGCGGTATTGACCAGACTGGACAGCAATAGCACGATCAGGGGAAGCGGTTCGAACGCGCCGGAATAACTCCAGACCGGATTGAAAAAGAAGCCGATGACAAGCAGGCCGATTGAGGCTAGTGTATGGCTATAGGCCGTGACAATGAGGGGCGACAAGAATGTCGTACTTTTTTTGACAAACAAGGAGCCAATAACAAAAGCAAGAGTGGAGATGAACATGATGGCATCGCCGAGTAATGAGGCCTCGCCTGGCGCGACTCCGGAAACGACAAGCGTTACTCCGCCGAAGCCGAGTAAAATTCCCAATGTCTTTGTCAAAGTAAACGGTTCGTTCATGACATAACTGGACAACAAGGTCGTCAGCATCGGGTTTAGCGCCAGTATCAGCGAAGCGTGATTGCTGCTGGTGAGGGAAATTCCCCAAGACAGTGAGATTTGATGGAGAAAAATCGAGAAAGTGGCAACGCCGACAATATGTCGCAGCGCAGTAGGCGATGGTTTGACGTACCCCTGTTTGCAGGAGACAACCGGCAATAAGAGACAACTGGCGAGAAATAGGCGAATGGGTGCCAAGGCCAGGGGCGGATAGAATTTGGTCAGATATTTGATCATCACCACATTGATTCCCCAAAGCAGGACTACAAACATCAGCAGGGCAAAAATGAAACTATGGCCTTTTTTAGTACCCAAACAGACACCACCGTTGTATTTATGATACCGGGAATATTCAGCCCCTGCGAGTCCAAACGGACAGCAGGGGCTGGCGGGAAGAACGAAGGAACGCAAACGGCTGTTTTAAAGCCTTTAATACCAACCAATATTCAGCTTGAGAAGAATCAAGGAATAGCAGATAATCAGCACGATGGTCGTTGGCCAGAACGACAAGGAAATCCAGCGGGACCAGCCAACTTTTGAACCAAATTTTTCCATGCTACTGTACGCGACCACATTGGCGGAAGCACCGATCGGCGTAATATTGCCGCCGATGTCAACGCCCAGGGCCAAAGCCCAGACCATGATCGGCAAGGCCAGCATATTGCTGGTTTGCGAAATGTCTTTGAGAATAACCCCCATGGTTAGAGCCAACGGGACATTGTCCACGACGCCGCTGGTGTAACCGGCGCCAAACAGCAGGAAAGCCAGAAGAATATATGGATTGCCGCCGGAAATGGCGACCATGCTGTCAGCCAAAAACTTGATGACATGAGTTTTCTCCAGACCGCCGACGATTACGAACAGAGCGATGAAAAACAGTAGTACATCAATGTCGATGCGATGAATGATGTCGTGTGTTTTGTGGCCGCCTAAAAGGATGGAGATGATTGCCGGAATTAAAGCGGCTTCGGCTACGGAAATTTTAATGCCGACGGCATGCTCAAGAAACGCATGGGAGGTCAACAAAATAATGGCGGCAAAGAAGCCGGCCAAGCCCACTTTGAGTAGATAACGATCTGTAATTTTATCTGAAGGATGCAAGCCTTCGGTTACTACGCAACTTGCTTGCGAGTCGGCGATCTTCTTTCGCTCCCGGGCATAAAATAATAAAACGCATACGATGGCGCTGATGATGGCGATCGGTGCGGTATGGGTGGCAAAATCATTGAACGTAAATCCGAGCATCGTTCCGAGAATGACGTTGGGCGGATCGCCGACGAGGGTTGCGGCTCCGCCGATGTTGGCGCCGCATACTTCTGCTACGACCAGGGGAATGGGATCCATGTCAACGCAACGGCAGATTTCATAGGTCAGGCTGACCAGAAACAGCATGACGGTGATGCTGTCGATAAAAGCCGCCAAAAAAGCTGATAATAATGGAAATACAATAAAAATAGCTGCGGCCTTGTAATGTAGTTTTTCGGCTACCAACAGAGCGAGAAACTGAAAAAAACCGGCTTCGGAAAGCATCGCAACCAAAGAAAACATGCCAAATAACAGCCCGATGGTTTCCCAACTGACATAGGTCATGGCTTCCTTGATATCCATGACTCCAAATACCAGCATGGCAACAGCACCGGTGATCGCAACTATGGTTCGGGGAATTCTGTCAATAATGAGGACGATAAAGGTAATCAAGAAAATGGCGCCAGATAAAAGCATGATGTTTCCTCCTGACTCGATTTTTCTTGCGCACGGCAAAAAAAAACAGCTGCCGTTACGCCCTGGATTGCGGCAATGTGTAGAAGCTACCGACCCGTTTTGTGTAATTCGTACCCGCTTCTATCATTGCTCAAAAGATTAATTTCCCTCCTCTCTTAGCAAGTTTTAAAAATTAGTCACGTACGACTTGAATCCAAAAGAAAACTAATGCAAAAACGTTTTATTATATAAATTGGCTGAATCATAAAGAAATCCTGTCGGTTCTAAACTTGTCCTACAAATTTTTTTTTAAAATTTCCGGGTGTTGATGATGTATACAAAATAATGTTTTTATAAATTTTAATTGTCCATGGCCGATTCGGATTGAGGACGGAACAGTTCAATGAAATGCGCCGCCGCGGTGGAAAGCGAGTATTTTTTTCGCCAGATGACAGCGCCTACAGTTACCAGCGCCGGAATGGATATTTTCCTGACAAATAATGGGCTGCCTTGCAAAAGGCTAATGGCAGATTCGGGTACGATTGCCACACCCAACCCCAGCCTGGCCCAAATCAATAAAGGGGTGACATCATCGTTGATGCACAAGATGTTCCGGCAGTATTCAATAACGAACGGTTCGTAGCGGCGGTGAATCAACAGGGGCATATTCGCCAAATCACCGATATGAAGTATGCCGTCTCCTGATGGCAAATATTGACCGGGTGCCGAGACTACCATCATATTTTCATTGGGCAACGCAATAGAGTTATATACGGATTCATTTATCGGAAGTCGTACCAACCCAATTTCTATGAGCCCGGAATCTAGCAATTCCAGAATACGCCGAGTATCTCCCTGACGCAGATCAAAGGTTACTCCTGGATAAAGCAGGTGATATTTCTGAATATACCCCGGAAGCAGGGAGCGACCGGAAGAAGTGATGGTCCCGATCGTTAACTTGCCGCGCAGCCCATCCGCGGTTTCATGAACTTCATCAATGGCGGTATTCATCAAAGACACAATCTGTTCGGCGCGATTTTGTAACACCCTGCCGGCTTCCGTGAGAACAACCTGCTTCTTGCTTCTCTGGAACAGCTGGACGCCCAGTTCGCTTTCCAGGGCGATAATTTGTTGACTTAACGGTGGCTGCGTAATGTTTAACCGTTCCGCTGCCTTGGTGATATGACCTTCATCGGCTACCGCCAAAAAATATTTGAGTTGACGAAATTCCATGTGTCTACCCCTTAAAACATGCAGTCGAATTTCATATGAACTTAAGTCGAAATAGATATTTTAAATATTAGTTTTACCTTGCTATAATGATAATGAGGTGGTATGAGATAGCGCCGATAAAAACAACAATAATACCACTTCAGCAATCTGGCGTTGAAGGGCCCCTTTGAACCGCTAAGCACAGACGCTGGAATAGCAAAATTTTACCAATGTTAGATGCGGTTTCTTTCAGGCATAAAGAAACTGCATCTTTTTTTGAATATTTTCCTTCTTGATGTTAGCACTTTTAGAACGAAAGAACAAGTCTTAAGTGTCCTAAGTTTTGCGGGACTAACACGAACCGCTGCGGCAATAGCGGAAATGCTTTGGGCGGAGGATGACGCCGGTTATTCTTCAATCGTCAAAATGCAAGGACCGTAGACAAATCCTTTAAAGTTGGAATCGTAATGGAGAATGTATCGCCCATTTACGGTCGCTGTCCAGCGCCATTCGTCAGGCTCTGGGCTCGTTGTGTCGCCGGGTTTTCGCCACCATTTACCATAGGCATCCGGAATTCCAGGCGTATGTCCGGTGATATCCGGGCCGGTGATTGCCGAGGGCCAGCACAAAGAATGTTTCGAGGCGGCCTGCCGATTTGGGCGCAAAACCAGAGTCTGTCCTTTTTGTAAATCCACTGCGTATTGGTGGCTACCGGCACCAATCAGCCGACCGTTGATCGTATAGGGAAAGGAAGAGATGGCGTCGATAAAACCGTTGCAGGCATAATCGGTTCGCTTGGCAACAATCCATCCTTCCCGGGTAATCGCTCCCGTCGTCCAAGTGATTTTGAACCAGCCGTTCTGCTCCGACAATATAGCGCCGATATGGCCGTTAGGCAAGGCGGCAATGACATTGTCCGGCCGTATTTCCGGCGACGAGCGTACATCTAACGGCGGTTCCGGATCATTTACCTGATATTGATGAATGAAACAATTTTCGCGTGACGGCATCGGGTCCGCTGGCTGGGGCGGACCAAAAGCGGGCTCGGCTCCGGCAAGCGACGTGAACAGCAACCACAGAGCCAAGCTCAGGCACAAGGCAATCGGAATTTTCATGTCGCGGTTCCCTCCTCGGTTTCACTGTTTACTGTTTTACGTATGACTAATTTGGAGCAATGCGCGGTCAGCCCGATAATTTCTCTCCAATACAGTATATGGCGCCGCCGTCGACGGTTCAAGATAAAGAATAATTCATGATCGATGGTTATTTATGAAGGTTTTTTCGAATCAATGTCAAATAAATTAAAATTATGCGCATGTACAAAAGGATTTGACGGATATGACAACCTATGCGAGCTGCACTAGGAGGTGATCGACGCAGTCAAAATGGATTTCTCAAGAGGGACAGGCTTAGGTGAGGGGGATAAAAATGAAAAATTGTCTGCAAAAGCGCGGATTGCTACTATTTTTCCTTCTGTTGACGTTGTCTGCCAGTTTGGCCGTTGCTGGTTGCGGCGATAGCAGCGCCAAGAATATCAAGATCGGCATGGTGTATGAGTTAACGGGGAACACTGCCTCCTACGGAACTTCGGCGGCCAACGGCGCGAAGTTGGCGTTCAAGGCTATCAATGCCGGCGGCGGGGTGCTGGGAAAGCAGATTCAGCTGATCACCGCCGACAATAAGGGAGAACCGTCCGAATCCGCCAATGCGATGACCAAGGTGATTACACAGGATAAAGTCGTCGCGGTCACGGGCGTCACGGTCAGCTCCTGCGGCATTGCTGCTTCGGCGGTTGCCGAGGACAATAAAATACCCTTTGTTGCGGCGGCGGCGGTGAATCCCAAGGTTACCGTCGATGAACGAACGGGAAAGGTGAAAAACTATACGTTCCGAGCCTGTTTTATTGACTCTTTTCAGGGCATTGTCGGAGTGAATTTTGCCATCAACAGCCTTAAGGCGAAAAACGTGGCGATCATGACCGACAGCTCCAGCGACTATAGCAAGGGACTGACCGGAATCTTCAAAAATGCCTTTGTCGGCAAAGGCGGAAACATTGTCGCCGAGGAAGCCTATCTGCAGAAAGACCAGGATTATAAGTCGATTCTGACCAAGATCAAAGCAAAGAATCCTGACTTATTGTATATTCCCGGCTACTATGAGGATGTTGGCAAGATCATCAAGCAAGCGCGGGAACTGGGCATGATGGTACCCGTTCTGGGCGCGGATGCCTGGGATTCTCCCGTTTTGGTTGAGTTGGCCGGCGCCCAGGCATTGAACAATACCTTCTTCACAAACTTCTATTCGGTCGAAGACAAGAACCCGGTTTCCAACAGTTTTGTGGAGGCCTATAAAAAAGAATACGGCGCCATCCCCGACTCCATGGCGGCAATGGGATATGATGCGGCCAATTTGCTGGTGGACGCGATTCGCCGGGCGAACAGCACGGAATCCGCGAAGATCAAAGATGCCCTGACCGCCACCAAAACCTTTAAAAGCGTGAGCGGGGAGATGAGCCTCAACGACATGCATGATGCGGTACGCGGTGTAGTGATCATAGAGATGAAGAACGGCAAACAAGTCTATAAGGAAACCATCAAACCCTAAGATTACAGGCAGCTCAAACAAAAAACGCAGGCGTGTGTTGAACGGCAACATTCTCCTGCGTTTTTATTTTCCAGCTACGTTTTGTCGGCGTTTTTCTTGGTACATTTCCTGGTCGACCATGGCTAAAAATTGCTCGGGAGTTTGGTTCAAATGCGGGTCGTAAACTGCCTGGCCGATACTGAGTGTCAAACAGTAAGGCTTGCCGCTGGATTGATTGAATTGTTCAAAGTTTTTTCGAATCCGTTCTACCATTTTGCATAATGCGTCTGTGGAGTCTAACCGCGTCAATATCAAAAATTCATCGCCGCCGTAACGGGCGAGAAAGTCGTCGTAACGCAACGATTGTCGCAGCAACTGCGCTGTGTGCACTAGCGCTTCGTCGCCAACCACATGCCCGAAAGTATCATTGATTCCCTTGAAATTATTGACGTCGACCATGATGGCCGAAATCGCGGTACGGCCGGCGTCTTGGATGCTGGCCCGCAGCTGTTGGTCGATTTGCAGGCGATTGAATGCTTTGGTGAGGTAGTCCAGCCCCAGTTGACGATTTTGGATATAAATATAACAAACCAATAACGAGAGGGCAACACTGGGCCAGGCTAAACCGGTACCGTACAAACAGACTTGCAATATTCCCCCAAGGAAGGGAATAACATGAAATAGCAGCAACGGATTGAGAAATACGGGGTCCAGCCGATGCCGAGCCCGGTATGTACGCATTAAAGCGTAGGCAAGGTAGGAATAACTCAGCACAGTATCCAGCAAAAACCAAGGCTCCCGCCGGTAAGCGCCATTGGCGCCCACACTGAATAAAACTGGCGCAAAGGAGTTGCCGACTACTAATGCTTCGGCGGCCAGCAGAGGCAGCAGCCGAAGCAGTCGATGTCGCTTCAGCTGTTCTTTGGCAGTGCCCAGCTGATAATCGGTGTACAGACTCCAGAGATAACCTGGAACTGGGTGCAATGCAAAACAGACGGTATTCCAGAAATATTTCCAGTGCCAAGTGGAATACCAGCTCGCCGCCTCGGTTGCCAGCAGCAGGATACAAGACGCCAGTAACGCCCGAAACAAGCGGAAGGAGTATTCCTGCCAGTTGATACGGTTTTGCGTGTCGACAAACATGATCATGCATACAAACATGGCAAATAAATGAATTTGAATGCGGACCAATGATTCGGTTACCATGATTGTATTTTACTACCAACTGCCGTCAGTGTAAATTGATCAGCCATCAGGGCGTTGTCTGAAGGCGAACTGTTGCCGGCGTTCCTGTCTGCAGTGCTTCGGCGGTCATGCCGGCATTGACGAATGTAATATGGGCCTGAAATGATACTACCTGGTTTTCCCGCAATTCGGGCAGGATACTTGACACTTCACCCAGAAGGGCTTGTCCGGCAATTTCAACGACGGCTGGCGTACCCAGGGGAACTTTATTTAACTCATCCTGTGTCAGCGAAACAACGGCTTCCAGCTTATTGCCGCTTCCTAAAGAAAGCAGTCGCTGATCCGCCAGCACCGTACTTTCCGCCGTGACTGTCAAACCAGTGACAATACCGGCTATCGGCGCGTTGGTCGTCGCCGTAACAATGCGTGCAGGTCCGGTAGCCGGTGCTGATTGGCCATTGGCGGCTTTGGCGGTTGACGACTGCGAGCCGGTGGCGTTTTCCCATTCCCGCCGGGAAATGATGCCTTGTTCATAGAGCTGTTTGAGTCGCCCGGAATCGACTTTCGTGATTCTGGATTTTTCACTGGTTTCCGTCTCGGTCGGCGCCGCGTATTCCAGCTTGAATAGGGGGGAACCGGCCTGGACCTGTTGACCGTTTTTCACATAGACCTCGATGATTTTGCCGGCAAACCCGCTATTGACGGGTAGCAGAGTTGCGTTGGCAATGGCGCCGGCCCGGACTATTGCCGTTGCGCTTTTGTCCGCCGGGGCCGGGTTTGACACAGGCTCCGGCACAATGGCCGGTTGGGGGTAAAGTCTGTATCTGTTGGCGAACAGCAACAACCCAATCCCAAAGAGTGCTGCGAGGATGATGAAATTACGGTTTTTTTGAAACCATGGTTTCATTGGTACATCTCCGTTTCATACAATGAATACATCCTCTCACTTTTCGTTTTTGACGTCAAGCGCGCTTCGGTGTATCATAAACACTATCGAAAATTACTTTGAGGGGAAGCCAACATTATGTCAGACTTACTGAAAAATTCAAAAGGCGCAAAGGTGCGACGCCTGTCAGGCCTGCTCGCGTTTGCTTTCGTTCTGTTCTTTTCTGCCATTACCCTGTACCCGCCTCATTCCACTTATGCGCTGCCACCAACCCAATCACCCGCGGCACCGGATGCCGACATTACCGGAAAACTCGCCAGGACTCCGTCTATTTGGCCGGTCGGTGGTGTAGTGTCGTCCACTTTCGGTTGGCGCACGTCGCCGTTTGGCGACGGCAGTGAACTGCATTCGGGCATCGATATCGCCATTCATGCGGGGGCACCTGTGGTGGCGACGGCGGACGGCCGCGTCATTCAAAGCGGGCCGGCCGGCGGATACGGAAATCTGGTACAGATCGATCACGGCAACGGGATAACCACCTTGTACGGTCACAATTCGCAGGTGGCGGTCACCGCCGGACAACAGGTTAAGAAGGGGCAAGTGATTTCTTATGCCGGGAGTACCGGCAGAAGCACCGGCCCGCATGTGCATTATGAAATCCGGCAGCATGATACGGCCATTGATCCCTGGCGATATTTGGTATCCGACCGAGGCACACAAAAAAGCTGAACCGGATTTGCCGAATGAAGGCTACTAAATGAAGGCTACTAATGGCAACAGCCCGCGATTATCGCGGGCTGTTGCCATTAGTAGCCGGAAAGTCCGAATACCGGCTGCTTTTTTGCGGAACCTTACGCCTTTTCATCCATGACGGTAGGTCGGATGGGGGTCGAGTAAGCCCGGGCAATATCTTTGATTGACTTTTCAATGGGGATCTGCGTAGCCGGTTCGGGTTCTTTTTCTGTACTTCCGGCATTGGCCGACGCTAAGTCGCCGGAGAGGGCGGCAACCGCTTCCGTGCTGGAAGCATGGACTCCGAACAAATCCGCCAAGCCGGTCATTTCAAAAATCTCCATAATTCCGGGATTGAGACAACAAAGAGATAAACCGCCGCCGGCTTTGACAGTTCGCTTTAAACCGGATAGAAACACACGCAGGCCGCTGCTCGAAACATATTCCGTGTGGGAAAAATCACAGACAATCTTGAAGCAACCGTTGTTGATCAGGTCATTACACAGCTTTTCCAATTCCGGTGCGGAAGTGACGTCGACTCGTTGGGGCAGCGTTATGAGACGAATGCCGCCTTGTTCCATTAATTGCATTTTGTTATATCCCCTTTGAGCATCAGGCAGGATTTGCCGTTGCCGGAATGATCAGTACTTCCGTGTTGTTGATTTTTGTTTCCAGGTCATTTTTAATGGTGTCGATACTTCGCTGGACTTGTTTCATTTTCAGCTCACCGTCGAATTCAAGATAGATTTCGATATAGCATCTGTCGGTATCATGCCGCAGGCGGATGGAGTGACAGTCGACATAGTCATTAAAATGCGACGTAAGTTCCCGCAAAACTTGAGCCTGCAGAGCTTCATCCTGATCGTAGTAATGATAAACATTGGTGAGCCCGGCTGTGGCAAACAGTTCCCGGACCCCTGGCTTTAACAGGCAGAATGCCATCTGCCCCTGCAAACGGTGAAAATCTTTTAGAACCGATACAAACATTGCCAGACCGGCATTGGTGACGACTTCGGTTTGCGAGAAATTGCAGAGAATATTCCGGGTCCCTTCCTGCATGAGCTGTCGGAGGATGGTTTCCACCGCCGCGACCGCTTCGCCTTCCACTTTATCGGGAAGCAAGATCACCTTTGTTGATCCGTGTGTGTTGACTTCGATTTTCAACCTGTGAATCCTCCGACGCTGTACTACAGCACATTTCCATACAGAAGACGCAAAATCCTGCCCAGGTGAATGAATGATTAGACTGCGGTCATACAAAAAAAGACGGTACAGCACTGCCGCTAATAACCCCAGGACCGGATGACAAATGGGAGAGCATGTGGTTGCCTTCGATTTGCCGGGAAACGTCGCCTTGTGACCTTTCTAAGAGAACAATCCGTCAAATGTTTTTGCTATATTGTCAAGATATTACGAATAAGTCGACGAAAAGAGCGGCAGATAAATTATTATCCGTGATCAAGAACTTTGTTTGTAAAAGTACTCTGTGATAAAATACCATCATTGGTTTGAGAAAATATTATCATGCTTTGACAGGTAAAACAAACTGGAAGGACATCACACCACAATCGAGATTTTGGCCAGAGGAATACAAAAGAAGTCTGATATGTAGTAAGGAGGAAGCAGATGACTATTTTGCAAACGGCACAAGCGCAACAGGCAGAACTTACGGCAATCCGAAGACAGCTGCATCAGAATCCCGAGATTGGTTTCGAGGAAGTGGAGACGACTGCGTTGATCCGGCGTGAACTGGCAAAACTGGGCGTGGAAATGCCGCCGCTGTCCACCGCGACCGGAGTATTGGGCATTATTCGGGGCACCAAGCCGGGACAAGGGAAGACCATCGCTCTGCGGGCAGATATCGATGCGCTGCCGATCCAGGAAAAGACCGGGGTGCCTTATGCGTCGGTTCGTCCGGGCGTGATGCACGCCTGCGGCCATGATGGACATACCACCGTGTTGCTGGGAGTGGCCCGGCTGTTGAGCGGAATGCGCGACCAATTTTCCGGCACGGTGAAACTGCTGTTTCAGCCGGCTGAAGAGAGACTGACCGGCGCAACGAGCATGATCGCGGCCGGAGTTTTGGAAAATCCGACACCGGAAGTTATTTTAGGATTGCACGGCGGGACGGAGACGCCAATCGGTAAGGTTGGAATATGGCCCGGTCCGTTCATGGCCTCGGCCGATCAGTTCACTGTGACCGTCACCGGTGCGGGTGGTCATGCAGCCTATCCGCACCGGAACCGAGATCCGCTGCTGGCGGCCGCGCATGCCGTGGTCGCGCTACAATCGATCGTGAGCCGTGAAATCGATGCTGTGGACAAGGCAGTCGTATCCGTATGTCAATTCAATGCCGGAACGGCTTTCAACATCACTCCCGGCGAGGCCGTCATTACGGGAAGTGTACGCTGTCACGATCCCAAAGTACGGATGTCCATGCCGGACCGCATTGATCGCATCGTAGGCGGTGTAGTAGGAGGACTGAATTGTTCGCACAAACTGGACTACATTTTCGGAATTCCGGCTGTGGCCAATGATCCGTCAGTGATGGAGGAATTTTCCATATCGGCACGTGAAGTCCTGGGAACGGAAAATGTGATTCCCCTGGAACGGCCACTCATGGGCTCTGAGGATTTCGCCTTTTTCCTGGAAAAACTCCCGACTGGCGGTATTTTCCGGTTAGGTGTGGGAAATGCACCGGGGCGGGTGCTGCACAATGCGCTGTTCGATTTCCCCGATGAGGCGCTTTCCGTGGGTGTGGCGGCCATGACGGCGTTTGCCTTGCAACAGTGCCAATAATCCAGACCGCAAACGAATTAAGGGGGGCAAAGAAAGTGGGAGAACCTGAAAAGACCGAAGTGCCGGTAAAGACGAGCAAAGTTCCTTTTGTTGGGTATTTAGCATTGCTATTTGCCATTTTGTTTTTTTCCGGAATGTTCGCCGCTGAAAAAGGAGCGCTAGGGGCACTTGATTTTAACATCGTCAACGGAAAGTTCGGTACCATGAAGGATTTTGCCAAGGCAACATTCTATGGCGGCGGTGGTATCGGCGCACGTGACGGTTTCCTGTTTGCCATTACGCTGTTCCCAGGCGTCATGCTGGCACTGGGGATTGTGGAAGTCGTTGACCATTTCGGCGGTCTAAAAGCTGCCGAAAAGTTAATGTCGCCGATCCTGAAACCGTTAATGGGGATACCCGGGATCACCGGCCTGGCGATGGTCACCAGTCTGCAGAGTACAGACGCCGGCTCGGGCATGACGCGACTTCTCAGGGAGTCCGGTCAAATTACGGAACGGGAGAAAAGCATTTTTGCCGCTTTCCAATTTTCTTCGGGCGCCAGTATTACAAACTATCTGACAATCGGTTCAGCCTTGTTCGCCTTTATCAAATTGCCGATTATTGTGCCGCTGGGCGTTATTTTTGTTATGAAAATTTTTGGCGCCAACCTAATGCGGCTTTATTTGACCAAGTTTTATAAGGGGGACCTCGGACAATGAACAATAAAACCATTGTTGACATTTTTGTTGATGGCGCCCGTAAGGGTTGGAACATTGCGGTTGCCAGCATTGTGCCGAATGTAATAATGGCCTTTGCGGTCATCCAGGTGCTAAAAATCACGGGCTTGCTGCAACTGCTCGGCAACCTGTTTTCGCCGGTCATGGCAATCTTTGGACTGCCGGGCGAGGCCGCCATGGTACTGCTGGCGGCATGGATCGCCAATGGCGGCGGCGTGGGCGTCGCAGCCAGTTTGTTTACTGCCGGCACGATCAACGATGCTCACGTTACCATCTTGTTGCCGGCAATTTTCCTGATGGGAGCACAGCTGCAATTCATGGGCCGTTGCCTGGGAACGATCGGCGTGCAATCCGGCCTCTATGCGGCGTATTTTTCCATCAGCATCATCAATGCAATGGGGGCCATGTTGCTAACCCGTCTGATTCTTTCCTTTTACTGACCCCAAAAAATCAGAGCAAAATCGTCGAAAGTCCTCATCTTCGTGAAAGATGAGGACTTTCGTATAAGTAGGGTGAATCCCGTGGGCTAGACGAAATTTGATTGTTCAGTCAAGCTGCTGGCAAAAAAACTTCATCGATCTGAAGAATCGGCGATATGCCGGTGAATCGCATCGCTCATCCGGCGCAGGCCTTTTTCAATGATTGCCCGCGGCATTGCCAAATTCAAACGGACAAAGCCTTTCGCGTTGCCGACAAACATTGCATCGCCACCCTCCAGCAAAACACCGGCCTGGTTGGCGAAAAACATCGGCAAATCCTCCACATCGGGCAAGCAGTGATTCAAATCCACCCAAGCGAGATAGGTGGCCTCCGGGGTGCGGCAGACGGCGCTCGGCAGGCGGGTGGCGAGATAATCGGTTACCAGCCGGAAATTGCCATCCAAATAGCCTTTCAGTTGCTCCAGCCAATCGCCGCCGCACTCGTAAGCGGCCTGCGTTGCCGCGAGGGAGAGCGGATTGACCAGCCCGATGAGCCGGTCATGCGCAAGCATTTGATTCCGGACTTCGGCATCCCGGACAATGATGTTGGAAAACATCAGTCCGGCCAGGTTGAAAGTCTTGCTGGCCGCCATGCAGGTGATGAGTTTGGGATAGTCCGGCAGAACTTTGGCGGTGGGAATGTGTTTTTTGCCCTGACGAATCAGGTCGCAGTGGATTTCGTCGGAAATCAGCCATAGTCCGTACTTTTGCGCGATAGCGCCTACCCGCTCGGTTTCTTCCTCCGTCCACATCCTGCCGCTGGGGTTGTGCGGATTGCACCAGAGGAGGAGTTTCGTCTTGGGGTCTGCCGCTTTTCGTTCCAAATCTTCAAAATCAATGGTAAAACAACCCTTGTCATAATTCAGGGGGGAACAAACCAATTCCCGGCTGTTGAAAACTGCGGCATGTTTAAAAAAACCGTAAGCTGGAGTGGTGATCAACAACTTTTCATCCGGCGCCACCAGATCGCCGACCAGTTCGTATAACGCGGGAATGATGCCGGGCGAGAATACCAGTTGTTCTTTGGGGAAGCTCCAGTCATATTGTTTTCGGCACCAAGCGGAAAATGCCTCGTAATAGCCGTTGTCGAACACTTGGCTATATCCGAAAATCCGTTTATCCACCCGGTCGTTGATGGCTTGGCAGACTTCCGGCGGCGTGGCAAAGTCCATATCCGCCACCCACATCCGGATGAATTCATCATCCGGAAAGGGGAATTTCATCTCCGGACCGGCGTGAAAAATGTAGCTCCGGAATCCATCCGTATTCATCGCGTTTGTCTTTTTGCGGTCAATGATCTCGTCGAAATTGTAATTCATTTTGTTTCTCCCTATCCCGATTTGCTTTTTCCGATTTCAACTTTGATTTCTCATTTCGCAAATCCTCGATAGCGTAATTATAAGGGCCAAGCAAATTGTTCACAAGCCGATTTACGGCGTCAATTAAGACTACGCAAAATATGCAAAGCAAAAAGCCCGCGAATTTCGCGGGCTTTCATCATAGGTGGATTTGAATGGTGGAGGCGAGGGGAATCGAACCCCTGTCCAAAAGCATCGCCACATGGCTTTCTCCGAGCGCAGTCGGTAATTTGTATTTCGCAGTTCCGACGCCCACCGACAGGCTCCGGTCCCACTATCCCAGAAAAGTTTCCCTATCAGCCCTCCGGGAGTCAGGCTTTAAGGTATCCCGCATTGTGGCGCCCTGATCCCCTGCCGCGGGAAGGGCGGGGGCAGAACGTTAGCAGGTTAAGCTGCTAAAGCGTATTCGTTGTTTGCAGTTAGCTGTTTCCACCGTATTTCGGGCTGGTGGGATCCCGGCTCGCTTACCATGCCACAACTGCCCTTGTCGAAACCAGTACGCCCCCGTATAGGGTCGTCGGTTGGCAAAAACGAATCGCAACATGTTTGCACTATTATTATAACATAGCTGATGTTGAAGGAGAAGGGGAGGTAAAGATCGGGCTGCCTTATTGCCGTTGCCGGTCCCGCAGCGTCCGCTCGACTTCGCGCTTGGCGTCTTTTTCCGCGGCGGACTGTCGTTTGTCATACAGGTCTTTGCCGCTGGCCAGCGCCAGTTCGACTTTGGCCAGGCCGTGCGACAGGTAGATTTTCAATGGCACCAAAGTGTAGCCTTTTTCCCGGGTTTTACCCAGCAGGCGCAGGATTTCCGATTTGTGCATCAGCAGTTTGCGATTGCGGCGGGGTTCGTGGTTAAACCGATTCCCTTGGTCATAGGGGCTGATGTGGGCACTGATGAGAAAGAGTTCGCCATTCTCGATCCGGGCGTAAGAATCGGTCAGGTTGGCCCGGCCGCCCCGGAGCGATTTGATTTCCGTACCGGTCAATACGATGCCGGCCTCGAAGGTTTCGTGAATATGATAGTCGTGCCGCGCCCTACGATTTTCGGCGACGATCTTTATACTTTGATTTTTTGCCGGCACTGGGTTTCACCTCTGTCTTTTTTCTGCGGGATTTTTGTTCCGGGGGAGCCTGTGGCAGCGAACGCTTTTGAGTGGATTTCGCTTTGCCGCTAGACGATTTTTTGGCTGGCTTCTCTTGGCCTGGGCCGGGAACCAGGGAAAAATCCAGCGTCCGTTCCGCCGGGTTGGCGCGCATGAGCCGCACCGTCACGGCGTCGCCGAGCCGGTAACGTTTTTTTAGGCGCTCGCCAAGCAGGCAGTGCTGATCTTCCACGTAACGGTAGTAATCGTCTTCCAACGCCGTAATATGAACCAGGCCCTCGACGCCGTTTTCCAGTTCGACGAAGAACCCGAAGGCGGTGACCCCGGCGATGATGGCCGGGAATTCCTCACCGATATACTGTACCATATATTCGGTGGTTTTCATATCGACGGACTCACGTTCGGCTTCCGTAGCGGTCCGTTCGCGATCGGAAGAGTCGGCGGCGATCTGGGGCAGCAGTTTCAAGAGCAGTTCCCGCCGCTCGGGCGACAATGGACCGCGGAAGGTTTCGTTCAACAGCCGATGAACGATTAGATCGGGATAACGACGGATAGGCGAGGTAAAGTGGGTGTAATATTTCGCGGCCAGACCGAAATGACCGGCGTTTTCCGCTTCGTAGCGGGCCTGTTTCAAAGAGCGGAGCATGAGGGTGGAGACCATTTTTTCCTCCGGTCGGCCTGCCATCCAGGCCAGCGCCTTCTGCAGGTCCATAGGCCGGACTTCTGTCCAGGCGCCGATATGTTGCCCAAAACTGCGGAGCAGATCAGCCAGCTTCGCCATTTTTTCCGGGTCCGGGTCGGCGTGGACACGGTAGACAAGCGGCACGTTGCGCCGGTCCATGTGTTCGGCGACCGTTTCGTTGGCGGCCAGCATGAACTCTTCGATGATGGATTCGGCGATGGTTCGCAGTCGTTTCTCAATACCGATGGTACGGCCCTGCTCATCGAGAAGGACTTTGATTTCGGGCAGATCAAAATCGATGGCGCCGCGCCGTTGCCGCTTTTGACGCAGGATGGCGGCAAGTTGTTCCATGGACTCCAGCATGGGCACCAACGGCGCATATTGTTCGCGCAGCTCGGCGTCAGCTTCGGCGAGAATGCGTCGGACAATGCGATAGCTGAGACGGGTGCGCACCCGGATGACGCTGGAATATATTTCGTATCGCTTGACTCGTCCGTCCTGATCGATATCCATGGAGACCGAAAGCGTTAGGCGGTCTTCACCCTGGTTCAGGCTGCAGATCCCGTTGGAAAGACGATGCGGGAGCATCGGGATGACCCGGTCCACGAGATAGACACTGGTGCCGCGCTGACGGGCTTCCAGGTCCAATGGACTGTTTTCGGTTACATAATGGCTGACGTCGGCGATATGAACACCCAGGCGGAACTGGCCATTCGCCAGTTGTTCGACATGTACGGCATCGTCGAGGTCTTTGGCGTCTTCGGAATCGATGGTGACAATCGGCAACTCCCGCAAATCCCGCCGTCCGTGTATTTCGTCCGGGGTGATGGTTGTCGGAACGCGTTCAGCGGCATGAGCGACTTTGGGTGGAAAGTCACGGGGCAACTGGTGGGCGGCCATGATCGTCAGTACATCTACGCCGACTTCACCGGTGTGGCCAAGAATTTCAACGATTCTTCCCTCGGCGGGCGCACCGGCGTTCGGCCAGCGGGTGATTTCGACGATGATCTGATCGCCGGCACGGGCGCCGGCGGAGAATTTCTTGGGAACCAGAATATCGGCGGCGATTTTGACGTCGGCCGGGTGCATTACCGAGATGCCGTGACGGTTATCATAGGTGCCGACAATACGAGCATTGGCCCGCTCAATGATTTTAACGACCCAGCCTTCCGGCTTTCGGCCATACAATTCGGCGCGTTCCGTCAGACGAACTAGGACTTGGTCGCCATGCATGGCGTCGTTCATATTGGCGCGGGGGATATAGATATCCGGCTCATCAGGATCGCTGGGAATCAAAAAGCCAAAACCCCGTCCCGATAACTGGAGGCGCCCCTCAATCGCCTTCATGATGGGTCGGTGACGAACACTTTCGCCGAACCTTCGGCAGTAATGGTCCCATCCGGCAATTCGATGGAGCCGGCCGTTTCGTAAATACGGCCCCGGCTTTTGGTGATGCGGCCCTTGATGAGGAGAGGAACGCCGATCGGCGTTGGTTTCAGATAGCGCACCTCCAGACGGGCGGTGACGGCAGTCAGGCCTTTGGCGTAAATATACCGGGCCATGATTTCGTCGAGCAAAGTGCTGATGATCCCGCCGTGCAAAATTCCATCATACCCCTGATGTTGCATTTCGCCGGTAAAATGCGAGATATAGGTGTCGCCTTCTTCCTCGAATTGGAGCTTCAGGCCGCAGGGGTTGAGACGGCCGCAGGCGAAACACCATTCGTTTTGGTCGTTAAGCGTGTTTTCCATAGTGATCTCCTATCTTTTATTCTTTTTTTCTGACCGCAGTCGATCCGTTCAGCGGGTGTTTTGACCATAGTGCCGGATCATCCGGCACAGGTTGTAGTCCAGACACGGTATATCGTTCCGGGTTGGCTAGGTAGGTCGTGCTGAATCCCAGGGGAAATTCATAGACTTCCCCGGTGGCGGGAAGGTAGAGACGTTCCATGCCACGCAGGCTGTCGGCTTTTTTTTCGGCGTTCATGTCATCCGCTGGCTGGCGTTTTTCCCATAGAGTGGCTATGGCATTGATAACGGGCGTGAGCGAAGCGCCATCCTGCAGCAATGTGGGCAAGTCTTCAGCCCGGGCCTTGCGACATTTTTTTTCATAGTCGCCGCCAAGTTTGAACGAGCGGGCAGCGGTTAGCAATGCCGGCAGTCGGGCGGTCAGTTCACCCTTCGGAGCAGTCAGGCCATACAGCAGATAACCCATGCCGATGCCGCCGCCCGGTGCATTGCGATACTCCGGGGAAGGAACGGTGGTAATGGCGATTAGGCCTTCACCCAGCCGGTTATTTTGGACAAACAGGATTCGGATAATTGCCGTCTGGGTATCGAGATAGTCCAACGCTTTTTTCTGCGGATAAACCGCGACCGGCTCAACCACACGCAGCCCGGGCCGATCCGGCATAAAGTCGCGCATGGTCGTCATTTGCAATACTTGTGGGATAAAGCGCGAAAAATTTTCCGGATTCAGGGGCTGGATGACCGGCATGTCCAAGCGATGCAAGGACTGGCCGCTGATGGTTTCATATTGCATGTCGCTGGACTTTTGTTCTTGTGTCATGTAAACTGGGCCGAAGCGCGGGAAAAAGAACAGTTGTTGCAGCGGTTCGGCAGGGTTTTGCAACAATAAAGTCAATGTATCACATTCGCCAGTTTGGGACAATGTCCAGTTGGCGGGCTTTTCAAACGTGAATGGCACGACCGGGGCCGCAGGCACAGCAGGTTTTGACGGCTTTTTTGCGGCTGAGGCGGCAAGGGGAAAGAGGCAAAGCAAAACCAGCAAGCCGAACAGCCAAGAATACTTTTTGACAGGCAATTTATGCATGAGGATAATTCACTCCTTAGTAAGCGGATGATCCAGAAATTCGGCGACTTTATCAAATACGATTTGACGTTCAATATCGATGGTAATGACATGGCCGGATTTTTTCAGCCAAAACAGTTCCTTGTCTGAGGTGCCCAAATGATCCAGGATATAACTTGCACTTTCTGGCCTTACCGTATGTTCATGGCGGGAATGGATCAGCAGGGTCGGACTTTGGACAAGCGGCAAATCCGACTGCACCGACCGGATGAGTTCAAGCAGACTTGACAGACAGTCAAGCGGAGTGCAGTCATAGCCGACATAGTATTGAGGGTCGATGTCATAATCCCGGCGCTTTTTGGGTATAAAGCGGTGAAATGCACGGTAAAGCGGCAATAACGGCAATCTCTTGGCGGTTAAAAAGATGGGAGTGCTTAATGCCGCCACTCGATCCACTGAATATTCAGCGGCCAGTTTCAGTGACAGCAGACCGCCCATGGAAAGTCCCACTACGTTGACGCGTGGGCATAAACCACCCAGCAGGGTGAAGCCGTCGACGGCGGCGCCATACCAATGTCGCCAAGTGGTGGATTCCATGTCCTCAACGCAGGTGCCGTGCCCGGGCAGGCGAATCGCCAGCACGGTAAAACCTCTTTGATGCAGTGATTCTCCCAGTAGCCGCATCTCCGCCGGGGTGCCGGTAAATCCATGAATCAATAAAACCCCGTTTGAACCGCCCTTTAATAAAAACGGATCGGCTCCAGGCATGATTCGCAGGGTTTTCATGCAACATTCTCTCCTTGCTGTTCTACTTTCCAAGAATTCCACAGGGGAGGCCGCAAACCCTGCTTAAAGTATAGTATAATACATTCATCACTGTATGTGGAGGAATGGAATGTCTAGGCCGTTGTATGTCATCGGGCATCGGAACCCGGATACGGATTCGATTTGTTCAGCGATTGGCTACGCCCACCTGAAACAGGCGATGGGTGAGTCGGCGGTGCCGGCCAGGGCAGGACAGATGAATGCGGAAACCCGTTTTGTGTTGGAACGGTTTCGACAGGAATCCCCGATACTGATTCCCGACTTGTATCCGCGCGCCCGCGATATTATGTCGCCAGTTCTGGTGACAATCCTGCCGGATCAGACCCTGCGCGAACTGGGCCGAATGATGCGCGAAAACAATGGAAAATCGGCGGCTGTGATCGATGAAAAGGGAATTCTTTTGGGGATTGTTTCCCTGGGCGACTTGGCCCGGCGTTATTTCGAAGAATTGGAGATGCCGGATTTAGCCTCGGCAGGAGTGAGATTCCGGGGTATTCTGGCAGTGTTGAATGGGAAAATTGCCGTGGCGGGCGATATGGACCGGCGAGTCCGGGGAAAAATATGGATCGCCGCCGCCAAAGCAGAAACGTTTTGCAATTTGATCGGCGCCGGGGATATTGTCTTGGCGGGTGACCGCGAAGAGGCTCAGCTAAAGCTGCTGGATTGCGGAATTGATGCCTTGGTGCTTACCGGCAACGCGCCTGCGGGCAACGTTCTGCGGGAACGGGCCGCCGCAAAAGGGATCTTCGTATTCCAGACAAGTTTTGATACCTATACGGCCGCTCGTTTGATCAATCAGAGCATTCCGGTCCGAGTGATCATGCAACAAAACGTTGTTTCTTTCCGTCCGTCGGATTTAGTCAGTGATATTAGGGAAACGATAGTGCGAACCCGGTTCCGAAACTATCCGGTGACGGAAAATGGCCGAATTATTGGCATGATCAACCGCGAGCGACTGATTGTCCCGGAGCGGGAAAAAGTAATTCTGGTTGACCACAATGAGAAAACTCAGGCGGTGGCCGGCATCGAGGAAGCCCATATTCTTGAGATTATTGATCACCATCGCTTGGGAGGACTGGAAACGGGGGAGCCCATTTTCATTCGACACGATCCCGTGGGCTCGACCTCGACTATCGTTGCCAATATGCATTGGCACCGCAATGTGAAAATGTCTGAAAATATCGCCGGCGTGCTTCTGTCAGGCATCCTTTCGGATACGTTGTTGTTTAAGTCGCCAACATCTACTCCGCAGGATCGGGAAACAGCAAAACAACTCGCCCAAATTGCCGGTGTTGATTTGACCGAATTCGGCATGGCCGTGTTGCGGGCCGGATCGCGATTTAATGGAATGGAGCCGGAAGAAATCATCCGGTATGACTTGAAAGAATTTCAGATCGCGGATTATCGGGTTTCGATCAGTCAGATCACCGTAATGGATGCCGCGGATATTTTGGCAAAGCGTTCGGAAGGTTTGGAAGGGGCTCTGTCCATGGTGCGTCAGAAAGAAGGGTTCGATCTATCCCTCTTGATGGTCACGGATATTTTGCAGGAAACAACTCATTTGCTCCACGCCGGGCGGCCAACCAGCCTGTTGCGCCGTGCTTTTGGTGCTCAAAGCACGGATACGTTATTTGTCCTGCTCCAAACCATGTCGAGAAAGAAACAGGTAGTGCCGCCATTGGTGGAGGCGGCGCGGGAGGAAGAACTCTCGATGTAGATCATGGGATAAGAAATCCCCCGGGATCATTAAGAACCCGGGGGATTTCCTGTCATTGAAAAGGTTTCGTAGTCGGCTTATTTTATAAATTTGGTCAACAAACCGCCATACTGATAAATAACTGGTGCAAAAACCAGCGATACGATCGTCATCAATTTGATCAGGATATTCATGGCTGGGGAAGAGGTGTCTTTGAACGGGTCACCAACGGTATCGCCGACGACTGCCGACTTATGGGCTTGGCTTCCTTTGCCGCCAAATTCGCCGCCTTCGATGTACTTCTTGGCATTATCCCAAGCTCCACCGGCATTGGCCATGAACAAAGCCATTAAAACACCGGTGACGAGCGCGCCGGCGATGAATCCGGCCAAGGCGGCGGCACCCAGAGTGAAGCCCATAACCAGAGGCAGAATGACGGCCAGCGAGCCGGGCAGCAACATCTTCTTCAAAGCCGCGGCGGTAGAAATATCTACGCATTTGGCATAGTCCGGCTTTCCTTTGCCCTCCATGATGCCAGCAATGGTACGGAACTGCCGACGAACTTCCTCGATCATCTCATTCGCGGCGTCACCAACCGCTTCCATGGTTAACGCGGCGAACAGGAACGGAATCATAGCGCCGATGAGCAGTCCGGTCAAGGTCAGAGGGTTCAGCAAATCGATGGTGTCCAGTTTGACGGCTTGCGCGTAAGAGGCGAACAACGCCAAGGCCGTAAGTGCGGCCGAGCCGATCGCAAAACCTTTGGCGATGGCGGCCGTGGTATTTCCGACAGCATCTAATTTGTCGGTGATTTCACGGACGCTGTGAGGCAGTTCCGACATTTCGGCAATGCCGCCGGCATTATCCGAGATGGGGCCGTAAGCATCTACTGCGACCGTAATACCCGTCGTTGACAACATGCCAACTGCCGCCAAAGAAATTCCATAGAGCCCAAGCAAAGCATTTTCGGCGCCACCCATGGCGTAATAAGAAACCAGCATGCCGATGCTGATGCAGATCATCGGCCACATGGTGGAATACATACCGACAGCCATGCCGGAAATTAAAGTGGTGGCGGCACCGGTTTGCGATTGATAGGCAATGGTTTTTACTGATTGGTAATCACCGGAAGTGTAAATTTCCGTAATTTTGCCAATGGCCAAACCGGAAGCCAAGCCGGCGGACAGAGCCGCAAAGGCTTTCAGGTTGCCGAAAATCATTTGACTTAAAATGCCTGCCGCGACGATCGTGATGCCGCCGGCAACATACGTACCAAGGTTAAGAGCTGCTTGAGGATTGTTTCCCTTGCTTTCCCGACCGATCAAGATGCCGATGATGCAGGCCACAATGCCAAGGCCGCACAGCGCAAAAGCATAGAGAATACCCTCACCGTTTTTAAAGAGGATGGCGCCGAGCGTGAACGCCCCAACGATCGAGCCGACATAGGATTCAAACAGGTCGGCGCCCATACCGGCAACGTCGCCGACATTGTCGCCGACATTATCGGCAATGACGGCCGGATTGCGCGGATCATCTTCCGGAATGCCGGCTTCCACTTTGCCAACCAAATCGGCGCCGACGTCAGCCGCTTTGGTATAAATCCCGCCGCCGACACGGGCAAATAATGCGATCGAACTGGCGCCAAGGCTAAAACCGGTGATGTAATCAACATTCTGGTTGAACAGCAGGAAAAATGCACCCAATCCCAACGTACCCAAGCCAACAACACACATACCCATGACGGACCCACCGGAAAAAGCAATTTTCAAGGCTGGGCTGATTCCGTGTTGGGCGGCGGCGGCAGTGCGAACATTTGCTTTTGTCGCTACCTGCATACCGAAGTATCCGGCAAGAATCGAGCAAAGAGCGCCGCCAAGAAAACAGGCTGCTGTTTGCCAGCTGATGAAGAGGGCCAGAACTGCGGCTACGATTACGATAAAAATAGCAAGATATCGGTACTCGCGGTACAGGAATGCCATGGCTCCCTCATGAATATAGCCGGCGATTTCTTTCATGCGAGCATTGCCGGGGTCTTTGCTGCTGATGCCTGCACTGAGGTAAAAAGCAAATGCAAGCGCCAACGCTCCGGCCAGGGTGGAAAGGACGAGGTACATTTCCAAAACAATTGCCTCCTTTGTTATGTTGAACAATTAATAAAAATCTGTCAATTTTGTTAGCGTAATTAAAATGATTAGGATATGCCAAACCAGGATTTGGGGGAAATATGCAGCCTCATGTTTCGCAAAAAAACGGCGGCACACCTGTACCGCCACTTATGGATCTTTGAAAATTACTGCATCAGGCGGACCAAAGTCATGGTGACGACTCCAAATACTGCTCCTAACACCATGGTGACTTTTGCCAGCATTTCGTCCAGACCTTTTTTCTTCCCACCGAACAATGTTTCCGCCCCCCCGGCAATAGACCCGGATAACCCGGCGCTTTTTCCGGACTGCAGGACGACCACTGCAATCAATGCAATTGCAATGATTGCTTCCAAGATCATCAATGCTGTTACCAAAATTACGGCACCCCCTAACTTACTTGTACATTTTATCACAAGCAGTTTCGCGTTGACAATCGGTTTTATGACAATTCTCTCATATAATTCATGGAGAAAAGAGAATGAAAAAGGCCGGGCGTATTTGCCCAGCCTTGGTGAAGCGCCTAATCTATGTGGTACCGTTTTGCTCGGGGAAGGTTATTTCAGGTTATAAAATACACTTGGGCCACCGAATTGAGATACATCGCCCAGCGTTTCTTCGATTCGGAGCAGTTGGTTGTATTTGGCCACGCGGTCGGTTCGCGCCGGTGCGCCGGTTTTGATTTGTCCGGCATTGGTGGCCACGGCGATGTCGGCGATGGTGGCGTCTTCGGTTTCGCCGGAGCGGTGTGAAACCACTGCGGTGTAACCGGCGCGTTTCGCCATTTCGATAGTATCGAACGTTTCCGTCAATGTGCCGATTTGATTGACCTTGATCAGCACGGAGTTGGCGGTGCCGGTCTCGATTCCGCGAGCCAGTCGTTCCGTATTGGTGACGAACAAATCGTCACCGACAATTTGAACTTTTTTACCCAATTTGTCAGTCAGCAACTTCCAGCCGTCCCAGTCATCTTCAGCCAACCCGTCTTCGATGGAAACAATCGGATATTTGTCAACGAGTTGGGCATAGAAGTCAACCATTTCGGCCGACGTTTTTGTGACGCCTTCACCGGCCAGATGATATTTCCCATCCACATATATTTCTGACGCGGCAGTATCCAATGCAATGGCGATTTGCTCTCCCGGTGTGTATCCGGCTTTCTCGATGGCGGCGACGATGACTTGAATGGCTTCTTCATTGGATTTCAGATCCGGCGCGAAGCCGCCTTCATCCCCAATGGCGGTGTTTAGTTTTTTCGATTTTAATACAGACTTCAGGGAATGATACACTTCAACCGACATCCGGAGCGCTTCGGCGAACGAGGAAGCGCCAACCGGCATGATCATGAATTCCTGGATGTCCACGTTGTTGTCTGCGTGTTTGCCGCCGTTGAGGATGTTCATCATCGGCACCGGCAGACGTTTGGCGTTGAATCCACCCAGATACTGATAGAGGGGCATGCCGAGCGACACTGCCGCTGCTTTGGCAACAGCCATGGATACGCCGAGAATGGCATTGGCGCCCAAACGGCCTTTGTTAGGCGTGCCGTCCAGCTCGA
The DNA here is from genome assembly GCA_012798135.1 of Veillonellaceae bacterium. The sequence goes on from JAAZNU010000022.1 coordinate 59,789, forward strand.
TCATGGCTTGGTCGATTGCAACTTGATCCAAGGCGTTCATGCCGACCAGCTCCGGCCCGATTTCGCAATTTACGTTATCGACGGCTTGGCGAACGCCTTTTCCCATGTACCGTGCTTGCTCACCATCGCGTAATTCGACTGCCTCGTGAGTTCCGGTGGAAGCGCCGGACGGAACGGCGGCCCGCCCCAACGAACCGTCTTCCAGAACTACATCCACTTCAATGGTGGGATTGCCGCGGGAGTCGAGAATTTCACGAGCAAATACATCTTCAATAATCATGCATAGCACCTCTTTTACTTATTTTTTAGCAGGCAATGTCCCGTCATGACGGCAGGTTGCGGCAATCTGGCCAGTTCCAGAATGGTCGGCGAAATATCGGCCAAGATGCCACTACGCAGGCGAGCATCTTTATAAGCGTCGCTTACCAACGTAAAAGGAACATCGTTGACAGTATGTTGCGTAAAGGGGTTGCCGGTTACGGGGTCCACCATCATGTCGGCATTGCCGTGATCGGCAGTGATGATCAGGTTGCCGCCATGGGCAAGAACGGCGTCGGCAATCTGGCCGATACATTCATCGACAGTCCGGACAGCCTGCAGGACAGCGGGCATTTTGCCCGTATGTCCGACCATATCGCCATTGGCAAAGTTGCAAATGATGAAATCGTATTTTTGGGAGCGAATCGCTTCTAAAATCGCCTCGGTCAGTTCAATGGCGCTCATTTCCGGTTTTAAATCATAGGTGGCAACTTTGGGGGAGGGAATGAGGCGACGGTCTTCGCCGGCAAAGGGCTTTTCTTCGCCGCCATTGAAAAAATAAGTAACGTGTGCATATTTTTCGGTCTCGGCGATCCGAAGTTGTGACAGCCCGTTGCGGCTAATCACTTCCCCGAGGGTTTCAGAAAGGTATTGTGGAGGGAAGGCGACGGGAACCGGAAAAGTTTCATCGTATTGGGTAAGCGATGCGTAATGAACGGGAAAGTAACCGTTGCGTCGGGGAAAGTCGCCGAAATCGGGAAAAATAAACGCGCGGGTCAGTTGACGGGCCCGATCGGGCCGAAAATTGAAGAAAAGAATGCCGTCACCGGATTGGATGCCGCAATCAGGGCAGGCAGTAATAACGGTGGGTTGCACGAATTCGTCGGTTTCCTTCCGGTTGTAGGCATTCTCGATCGCTTGGCGTGCAGTAGCGGCCATCACCCCTTCCCGGTAGACCAAGGCGGCGTACGCCTTTTCCGTCCGATTCCACCTTTTATCACGATCCATGGCATAGTAACGACCAATCACCGTGGCAATACGGCCGACGCCAAGTTCTCGCATTTTTTCTTCCAACGCGTCCACAAAGGCAAGGGCAGAACAGGGCGCGGTATCGCGACCGTCCAGAAAAGAGTGCACATAGACGTGACGGACGTTCTGACGACGTGCCAGCTCCAACAGAGCATAGAGATGTTCCATGTGGCTGTGCACTCCACCGTCTGACACTAGGCCCATCAGATGCAGAGCTCGTCCGTTGGCTTTTACCTGCTTCATGACATCCAGTAAAACCGGATTGGTGAAAAAATCGCCATCCCGGATGGATTTGGAAATGCGCGTAAGCTCTTGGTAAACGATTCGCCCTGAGCCGATATTCAGATGGCCAACTTCGGAATTTCCCATCTGTCCATCCGGCAAGCCGACTGCTTCGCCGGAACAGGCGAGGTTCGTAACCGGATAGGTGGCCATCAGGCGGGAAATATTGGGAGTGCCGGCTTGAACAATGGCGTTGGATGGGTCATCGGCACGGCCGATTCCCCATCCGTCCAGTATGGCAAGCAATATAGGCGATTTTAAATGCGCCAAGGTTTTTCTCCTCGTATTCTCACATTAATAAGTAGGATTTTACTGAGGCTTCACGAAATTCACGATACGAGCAAAGTCCGCGGCTTTCAGGCTGGCTCCGCCGACGAGGGCGCCATCGATGTCGGAAGCAGCCATTAATTCATCAACATTATCGGGCTTGACGCTTCCGCCATATTGAATTCTGATGGCATCGGCGGTTGGCGTGCCAAACATGCCGGTCAGGGTGAGCCGGATAAATGAACAGACCGCGTTTGCGTCTTCCGTGGACGCCGTGCGCCCGGTTCCGATCGCCCAGATCGGTTCATAAGCGATGATAACGGATTTGGCTTCGTCGGCGGTCAGTCCCGACAAACCCAATTTGACCTGCCGGCTTACTACGGTTGACGTGATACCGGCTTCGCGTTCCGAGAGAGATTCGCCGACACAGACAATGGGAATTAGCTTGGCGGCCAAAGCCGCCTTAAGCTTGCGACTGACGTTTTCATCCGTTTCGGCGAAATACTGGCGGCGTTCTGAGTGACCGATGATCACGTATTCACAACCAATATCCTTGAGCATGGGAGCGGATACTTCACCGGTGAACGCACCTTGGGACTCCCAATGCAAATTTTGGGCGCCCAATTTAATGTTTGTACCGGCCAACGCCGCCTTTACGGCGGTTAGCGCTGTGAACGGCGGGCATACCACAATTTCGTGCTTTGACGCACAGGAGATTGAGTTCGTTAGCTCTTTAATCAATGCAATCGCTTCGACGGAAGTCTTATGCATTTTCCAATTACCGGCGATGACCGGCGTTCTTTTGTTATTCAAGGATTTCGTCACTTCCTGTTCTTATTTGTCAGCAAGAGCGGCTACTCCCGGCAAAGTTTTTCCTTCCAGAAACTCCAGCGAGGCGCCACCGCCGGTCGAGATATGCGTAATGGAACCGGCCAGACCCACTTTCTCCAGGGCCGCTACAGAATCACCACCGCCCACAATGCTGACGGCGGCGGAATTGGCGACCGCCCGGGCTACGGCTTCCGTCCCTTTGGCAAAGACATCCATTTCAAAGACGCCCATGGGTCCATTCCATACGATGGTCTTGGCGCCAGCAAGCGCGGCGGCAAAAGCAGCACTTGTTGCCGGACCGATATCCAGCGCCATTTCTTCCGGCCCAATGGCATCGACCGCAGTTACCCGCCAGGCCGCATCAGCCGCGAACTTGTCGGCGACGATGACGTCCGAAGGCAACAGAAGTTTTACCCCTTCATTTTGGGCTTGAAGGATTAGTTCTTTAGCCAAGAGTATTTTATCGGCTTCAATCAAGGATTTGCCGACTGCATAGCCTTGAGCGGCAAAGAAGGTGTTGGCCATTCCGCCGCCAATCAGCAATACATCGACCTTGGTCAGCAGGTTGGCGATCACGCCGATTTTGTCGGATACTTTGGCCCCGCCGATAATCGCCGCATAGGGTCGTTCGGGATTGGTAACAGCGCGGCCAAGGAAGTCCAACTCTTTTTCCATGAGGAATCCGGCCACGGTTGGCAAAAATTTGGTGATTCCCTCCACCGATGCGTGGGCCCGATGAGACACGCCGAATGCATCATTTACGGCCAAGTCCGCCAATTTGGCCAAACCTTGGGCAAAGGCGGGATCGTTTTTCTCTTCCTCCGGGTGAAACCGGAGGTTTTCCAACATCAATACTTCGCCCGGTTTTAGCGAGTTGGCTGCCGATTCAGCCAGAGGGCCAACGCAGTCGGCGGCGAATTGCACTTCACGCCCCAGCAAGGAAGCAAGATGCGCCGCAACAGGCTTGAGCGAAAATTCGGGCGCCGGTCCGCCTTTTGGCCGTCCCAGGTGGGCAGCGAGAATGAGCGAAGCGCCTTGCGCCAGCAAGTGGTTCAAAGTCGGTATTGTAGCGCGGACGCGAGTATCGTCTGTGATATTGCCGGACTTGTCCATGGGGACGTTATAGTCTACGCGGACAAAGACGCGTTTACCTTTGAAATCGATATCGCGCACCGTTTTTTTGTTCACAGTCGGATCCCCTCCTTGTGTACGGGTTATAGGCCTATTTTGCCAATGTAGGCAATCAGATCGACTACACGGTTGGAATAACCCCACTCGTTGTCGTACCAACCAATCACCTTCAATTGTGTTCCATCGACAACCATGGTGGATAAAGAGTCGACGATGCAAGAATGAGCATTGCCGTTGAAGTCCTTGGATACCAAGGGTTCGTCGCAGTATTCCAGGATTCCCTGTAACGGACCGGCAGCCGCCGCTTTTAATACTGCGTTGACTTCTTCGACGGTAACTGGCTTTTCCATTTCAGCCACCAAATCGGTGATGGAGACATTGGGGGTCGGAACCCGCAGGGCAAAACCGTTAAGTTTTCCTTTCAACTCGGGCAGGACCAAGGCGACAGCCTTGGCGGCGCCGGTTGTGGTCGGAATGATCGACAGGGCGGCCGCGCGGGCTCGGCGCAAATCTTTGTGGGGAAGGTCCAAGATTTGTTGGTCGTTGGTATAGGAGTGGACTGTTGTCATCATGCCATGTTTGATGCCAAAAGCCTCATGGATGATTTTCGCCATTGGGGCCAGGCAGTTGGTTGTGCAGGACGCGTTGGAAAGGATATGATGCTTGGCGGGATCATATTGGCTCTCGTTGACTCCCATGACAATAGTGATGTCTTCCCCTTTGGCCGGGGCGGAAATGATAACTTTTTTTGCGCCGGCTTGGATATGGGCAGCGGCCTTCGCGGCATCGGTGAAACGGCCGGTGGACTCGACAACGACTTGAACGCCGAGCGCTCCCCATGGCAGGGCCGCCGGATCTTTTTCCGCCAGAACCTTGATGGGTTTGCCGTTGACCAGAATAGACCCATTTTCAACTTTGACTTCCGCATTTAGTTTACCATGGACGGAATCGTACTTCAGCAAGTGAGCTAATGTTTCCGCATCTGTCAAATCGTTGACTGCAATGATCTCGACGTCAGGATTTCCCAGTGCAGCCCGGAATGCATTGCGACCGATCCGGCCAAAACCGTTGATACCAACTTTAATCGACATGAATATTTCCTCCTGTCATTTTAATCTTGTCTGACAAATTTTCTTTCGAGAAATATCATTCGACGAAGCTGTATGTTCTCCTGCTGGATTGTGGAAAAAATAACAATATCCTTCTGCTTTTTTTTATTCAACTTTATCGGCAGGAATCCTGCATAGCGGATGGAGTTGGGCAAAAACGATCAATTTGGGGAAAGGAAGTTGCAAAAATGCTGACTACTGATTGCCAGATTGATAACAGCGACAATTGTGAAACTTTTTTTGCTCGGACTGCTTATCCTACGATATAGCATTTTTTAGCAGGATTCTGCATATAAAGCGCCGAAGGAATAGAAGGGGAAATTTACAAACGCTATTCAGGAAAGGAGCTGCATCAGGTGGGAGACCATTTTCAGTTTACCCGGAACTACGAAGATCTCAGCACGAACAAGGGGTTTCAGTTTGAGTTCTGCTGTGACCGGTGCGGTACCGGGTATCGGACTCGTTTTCAATCGTCGGCGACGGGGCTGGTGACGGAGGCGCTGGAAACTGCGGGTAGTTTGTTTGGCGGATTGTTCGGACAGGCAGCGGATGTCAGCGAACGGGTTCGCTCGGCAAGTTGGCAAAAAGCCCGTGACGAAGCCTTTGTGCAAGCGATTGAAGAGTTGCGACCTGATTTTATTCAGTGTCCGCGTTGTTCATCCTGGGTTTGCCGTAAAAGTTGCTGGAATAACAAAAAAGGTTTGTGCAAAGAATGCGCTCCGGATCTCGGGGTTGAAATGGCGGCGGCGCAGGCGAGTAAGTCGGTGGAAGAGGTTTGGGCTCATGCCCAAATGGCCGAAGAAGACAAGCATCTGTCAGAAAAGGATTGGCGGGAAGGAGTTCGGGCTACCTGCCCCCAATGTGAGGCTCCTTTGGCTAATAACGCCAAGTTCTGTCCGGAATGCGGCGCCAAAATAAAACAGACGACATTTTGTTCCCAATGCGGAGCAAAAATGGCCCCTGGCACCAAGTTTTGTTCGGAGTGTGGGGCAAAAGCAGGAGGATAACGATGGAACTTTGGTTGACTGAGAAGGAAACGGAACATTTGGGCTTGACTTGCCGGGTGAAAGAAACTTTGTTTTCCGGAAAATCCGATTTTCAAAGTGTGGATGTGGTCAATTCCTACGAGTTTGGCCGAATGCTGATTTTGGACGGCGTTTTTCAGACTTCGCTTTTCGAGGAATATATTTATCATGAGATGATTGTGCATGTCCCTCTGTTTACGCATCCGCAGCCGCAAAAAATTCTGGTGATTGGCGGCGGTGACGGCGGGACTGTGAGGGAAGCCGTACGCCACGAGGCTGTAAAAAGTGTGGAAATGGTCGAGATTGACGGTATGGTGGTAGAAGTTAGCAAAAAGTACCTTCCGGAGATCAGTGCCGCAATGTTGGCCAATCATCCGAAGTTGAAGGTGGAGATTGGCGATGGAATTGCCCATATGAAAGAAGCCGAAAACTATTACGATGTCATTATCGTTGACTGCTCGGATCCGATCGGGCCCGGCGTGGGCCTGTTCAGCCGGGAATTTTACCGGGATGTGCATCGGGCGTTGAAGCCGGATGGGTTATTTGTGCAACAGACGGAATCGCCGTTCTATCATCGCCCACTGATTTCGAGGATTTATCATGATATTGCGGATTTTTTCCCGATTACCCGTCTTTATTTGGCCAATATTCCTTTATATCCAGGCGGCCTGCACAGCTTTACCATCGGATCAAAACAGTATGATCCTTTGCAGGTTTCGATACCAGACCCTGTGCCGTTTCCAACTCGCTATTATAATCCGGCTCTTCATAAAAGCTGTTTCGTTTTGCCCAATTGTGTGGCGGAACTGACCAAATAACCCTTAACACGGGGCCATCGTGGTGAACAAAAGGACGTCGCAAAGACGTCCTTTTGTTGTGGCTATTTCAGGTTCTCCGGATTCAATCCTGCGAGCTCTGACAGGACGAACAATCCATCTTTGCGGATCAACCTGTCGTCAAACCAGATTTCCCCACCGCCCCAATCTGGTGACTGGATGCAGACCAAATCCCAGTGAATGGCGGAACGATTGCCATTATCGGCTTCTTCATAGGCACAACCGGGTGTGAAGTGAAAGCTTCCCCGGATCTTTTCATCAAACAGGATATCCTTCATCGGCTTGGTGATGAAAGGATTGACACCAAGTGCAAATTCGCCGATGTAGCGCGCACCTTCATCGGTGTTGAATACATCGGTGATGCGTTCGCTCAGGTTGGCGGTCGAGTCGATGATCCGACCATTTTCGAATGTCAGGCGAACGTTTTCGTATACAATCCCCTGATAAATAGAAGGGGTGTTGTAACTGAGAATTCCGTTGACGGAGTCGCGCACTGGGGCGGTATATACTTCGCCGTCCGGAATGTTGCGAAGACCGGAACATTTGACGACGGGAATATCTTTGATGGAGAACGAAAGATCCGTTCTCGGACCAATAATCCGAACCCGGTCGGTTTTTTCCATCAATTCAACCAGCGGAGTCATGGCCCGGTCCATTTTGGCATAGTCGAGATTGCAGACATTGTAATAAAAGTCTTCGAAGGCTTCGCTGCTGAGACCGGCCAGTTGGGCCATGGCGGAGTTGGGCCAACGCAGCACACACCATTTGGTATTCTTGACCCGAATATCCGAGTGAACCGGTTTTGACCAGTGCTGCTGGTACAGTTTCAACTTTTCGGCCGGTACGTCCGACAGCTCGCTGATATTATGACTGGCCCGGACCCCAATATAGGCTTGCATTGCTCTCATTCGAACCGATTCCCAGCCGGCGATAGCCTGCATCTGTTCCAGCGAGGCGCCGGACAGCAGCTTGCGTTGCAGGCGGTTGTTTTTTAGTGATAAATAAGGGACTCCGCCAGCCGCATAGGCTTCGTCAATCAAGGCCTGGGCGAGCGGCTCCGCATCGTCGAACATTTCGATCAGTATGTTTTCGCCCGGTTGCAGGTCGGTGGAATAACGAATCAGATTTTTGGCTAGAGTAACTGTGCGCGGATCCATGAACATCTTCCTTTCCTTTGCGTGAGAGACTGATTTCCTACGTGCTTATTATACCACGTGGCCCGGAAAACTATTTTTTTGTTTTTCCACTATGGCATTGATTTTTTTCGAAGGGTCCTTTATAATTAAAAAGCAATTTGAGGCCCGTTGGTCAAGCGGTTAAGACACCGCCCTTTCACGGCGGTATCGGGGGTTCGATTCCCCCACGGGTCACCAATCCCGGGCGGTTAGCTCAGCCGGGAGAGCGCTTGCCTTACAAGCAAGATGTCGGCGGTTCGATCCCGTCACCGCCCACCAAGTAAAAATTAAGCTCCTCATCTTTTGATGGGGAGCTTTCGTTTATTTTGGCGCGCCGGCCTGCTTTGCGGCAAAGCGATCAATGAGCTTTCTGGCGATACTGTCTTTGCCGGGCAGAAGAGGAAAGGTGTCAACAGTATACCAGCCGGCATCGACAATCTCCACGCCGTCGATGTTGATGTCACCGCTTTCCCATTGAGCGGTGAAGCCCACCATCAGCGAATCGGGAAATGGCCACGGCTGCGACGCAATGTACTGAAGTTTGTGAACTGTAATCCCAACTTCCTCATGCACTTCGCGTTTCAGGCATTGTTCAAATGTTTCGCCAGGTTCCACGAAACCGGCCAGTACGCTGTACATGCCAGTGATAAACCGGTTGGAACGTGCCAACAGCAGCTGATCGTCTTTTTCGATTGCGACGATGATGGCCGGAGAGATTCGGGGAAATACCAGATTGCCGCAGGCTTGACAATGCACAGCCAGCTCGTTTGCCGCCAGCGTGAATGGGCTGCCGCAGCGGCCGCAATAACGGTGATTATGCCGCCAGTTGAGCAGGTGGTAGGCACGCAGGGAGAATTCATATAGCGGACCCGCAATGCGACTGTGCAGGGGCCGTATTTTGTCAAAACTGAAGCCGGCGGGCGGTAAAACGGAGCACAGTGACGCAGCAAAACAAGCTTTTCCATCGAACGTGCCAATGGGCAGGATTTCCGTTGCGCCAGGGAGAAGCTTTTCGGCTTCTTGAGTGGAAGGTAATGCGCTCTGCTCCAATTCGACGCGACAGAGCATTTCATCGTTTTGAAAGAGAAACCAACAGGCATCATGAGGATATGTCGGGATGATGGTATCAGAACCTTTCTGCTACAAAGTGCTGCTTTCTTTACTATACGCTTCACACAGACTTGAATCAAGCGTCAATTCGCGGTGAAAAATCGCCGATTGTGGTGTCGGCACAATAAAATGTAGTTTTCGATAATGTTCATTGTTTCAACAGGTGAATGCCATTATCACAGCCATTCTATAAAATTATTATACAGGCGGTAGTTTTCGCATTGGTTGCGTCAAGGAGGGACGGAAATGAAAATTGCGAGTTGGGGCGGATTATTTCTGGTCAGCTTTTTGGCGGGGCACTTTATGGCGAATCCTTGGATGTTTCCAGTAGGAAAAATTTTGCTTTTCATAAAAATTTATTTAATGACGCTGCTGACAGTGATATTTCTCCAGCAATTTATTCCTTATGTTTGGCGCGTTGGTCAAGCCTGGCTGACGGATTTACGTTGCTCGACCGGTATAGAAGAACCTAAAATAGCTGGTGGAATGCAGTTTTCTTTTGCCGCGGCGGGTTTGCCAAACGTTCAAGAGAACCGGCCGAAAAACACGGACGTTCGTAATGTTGTTATCAAGCCATCCATAAGGCAGAAGCAAGAAGATGAAGCCGTTGTCTCATTGAATGCTTTGCGGGCAATAGCAACGGTTGCCGCCGAAACAAAAGAAATTCGGCGAGAACATGATGCAGGTCGAAAACTTGTTTTGTTGCCGCCCGTGAAGGCTACATCTGAAACTAACGCCGAATTAGTGCCGATCAATCCAGAGGGTCGGCCCGAAACGGCTATGTTGAAGTCGACTGAAGAAACATTCATCACTAATGCTGGCCCAATAGGTGAAGAACCCATGATGTCCGAGGTGGAAGCGAATGCGAAGGAGATTGCTGGCTGGACTGAACAGAATAATTTCTACAGCAACGAGAACAGCGATACGATAGCCGATTTGACGATGAGTTATCGGGAGGCTGCTGCGATAATAGACGACCTCGGAGAACTAGACATCGTTGGCGGCGCTGCACTAGATGATATTATGACAAATAATATTGTGGCTGCAACTGTCGTCGAGCAAATACCGCAGGCGAACTGGTTGTGTTCGGCAGCGGCCGTTTTGGGAGAGATTTTCGCGGTTGATTCGACCGGAATTGTGGCAGATCTGTCGTCTGAACCGGAGCAAATAAGGTCAACTGTGGGCGAAGTGGATGATGATAAACAAGCTGATTTTGCACTGGAGGGAACAGCCATCGCGGCCTTTAGCATGAGTGCGCCGATGGGAGGAATGGCAAATGGAAGTGTTGATCAAGTCGCTTTTGCAGATGCGGCAGTTGCAGAAAAGTTTCAAATTGCCGAGATTGTCGGTTCAGGAAGAGCACTATTGGCGCCGGAAGAATCAATTGATCCGGGATTCGCGGCGGCAGAACCGATTGGCGATGCTGTCGGCGGAACGGGCGACGAGGAGTCCGGACTGGTCGAAGAACAATGGCCGGAAGACGATTTGCCGGTGGACGATCCGCTTGAATCCGAATTTGAGTGCATTCATGTGGAGACAACAGACGCGAGTTTGGGACTCGATTGCTACGAAACCGTGGAATTAGAAGCGCCAGAACCAACAGTAGGTGTTGCTTCCAGCGTGGCGTTGGCTGAGATTGAACCTGAGACTACTGGTCAGGCAGAATCCGCCGAAGCGCCGCAAACTATCGTGACGAAGCCGGGAAATATGAATATAGGATCTCCGATCCTTCATTCGTATTCTTGTCGGTTGCGTTGCCAAAAGCCGGGCGGTTTGTTCCGTGGCCCGATTCTTAGTTTCTATTGTCGTTTTGTTTGCCAACACGGGAATTACTGAACTTTACTTATGCTCCCGAACGATTGTTACGATAATAATATTAGTGAATTGTAATGGATTTGTTCGGGAGGCGGGTAAATATATGTTTCCTTTTATTCTGGCGGCAGTGGTTGGTGGGGCGCTTGTGAACAAGGTGACGGATTACCCGTCTGAAATCAAAAATTTGCGCAGACAGATACCTAAAGAAGACCGCGACGCGTTCATGCGGGAGTATAAGAACCTCTCCAAGGAAAACAAGACGCAATTCAAGCAATATTTGCGCGAGGCGAACCTAACGCAAGCCAGCAAAGTGATTGGACGGGATCTTTCCGGTTATACCGTGAACGCCAAGGGGAAAACGAGGAAGATTACGGATACTTCGGCGCCGCCGGCGGCATTGACAGGGCCTAATGCTGACAACGGTCTGAATGAACGGATTAAAAACATCCTTTCATCCTATCAATTGGAAAGTGACCCCCAGCTGGTGTCCGAAGCAGCCAAACGCTATGAAAAGATCGCCGGATATCATGAGATGAATATCCTGGATCGAACCCGAAAAATCCTGGATGTTGCGCAGTAAGCAAAAAAAGGCATAAAAAATGGAAAAAAGACTGCACGGAAACTGGTCGCTAAGACCCCGCGCAGCCTTTTTTATGTCACAGTTGCTATTTCTCAGTCAAACCAAACCTTCACTCTAAAAACCAAGTTCGTCCCCGACAACTATGACGTGAAAATCAATGGCGGGCGGGCGTTTGTGCAGAATGGTGGTGATATTGCAAATGCGGGTCGATCCTTGGCAGTCCATGCACATGCCAGTGATGGTGCAAGGATTGGGGCGATCTAGCCGTTTGTTGTTGATTGGCGCTGCCACCATCTCAATGCGCTCCATAGCAGCATCCAGGTCGGGAACGATTTTGTTTACACCAACGACGACGATCACTTTTTTAGGTCCAAAGCTCATAGCGGCAACCCGATTGCCAGTACCGTCGACGTTTACGAGTTGACCATCGAGAGTCACGGCATTGGTCCCGGAGAGAAACACGTCACACAGGAGTTCCTTGCGGCGCAATGTCATGGATTCTTCCACGGTTAGACCGGGAACATTGTGGTCGTATACAGTATGCCCGTTCTTTGCCAACTGTGCCGGAATTCCAAGGTCTTTCAGCGTCCACGATCCACCGACGCCAATAGTAGCGCCTGCGGGGACGAGTGATAATACTTTTTCAATAGCGGCATTTCGATCTGCGACATAGTATGCCTGAAAATTGTTTTTTTCCAGAGCCTTTACGACTTTTTCCCCGAAGGTATCGTTGTGCCATTGAATAAATTGTTTCACCGATTTGTCCTCCTTAACTTGGATAACTTTTTGTTTGATAGATGGAATGGGAATATAAAATGTGTATTTTGACACGGTTGCCTAAAATCCTTTTTACCGTTTGGTTTTTTTAACTGCGGTGCACCAGCCGCCCCGGCAAAAATAGAGAAAGAACAAGCCCGATCAGTGGCAGGGCCGGCATGATATGGAATACCGCCGGGACTCCATACAGATCGGCGATGTATCCCAAGCCGGTGACTCCTACGCCCCCCAGACCTATGGTCAGGCCGATCGTCAAGCCGGAAGCCATTCCTTCATAACCAGGCATCATTTCTTGGGACAGTACTAAGGTGGTGGCAAAAGACGAGATCAGGGCAAATCCGGTGAATACGAGCAATATCATGGTTACAAAGCCCGTGGTGAGGGGAATGACGGCAACCATCGGCAGGACAATCACCATGGAGAAAGTGAGAATCGCTTTACGGCCCAATTTATCAGACAACATGGCACCGACGAAGGTTCCCAACACACCGCCAACCAAAAATAACGAGAGGAGATAACCGGCATAGATGGGACTGCCATTCAAATAATTCACATAATAAATGGGAATATAGGTGGACAACCCGGCGTGCAGAGTGGAACGAAAAAAAATGAAGGTCAATAAGATTAACAGGGGACGCAGACGGACTCCCTTCTTTATTACGGCGTCCATTTTGCCGATAACATGAAAAGATTGTGGAGAGACTTTGTCAAGATGGCGCCAAATTAGCAATGCGGTAACGGAAGCGGGAATAACAAACCAGACGGAATTATGCAGCCCGCCCGGCAAGGTAGTAAGAAACATCATAAAAGATGCGCCGACAGCCATGCCTAGATTTCCGCCAACCGAAAATAGGCCCATACTGCGGCCGCGCAGTGTATCCGAACTGACAAAATGAACGGATTTGGAAGCTTGCGGGTGAAAACCGGCGACGCCCAGACCACCAATGATGACGGACAATAATAACGCCGTATAGGTGGGCATGAAACCGGTAATGGCCAAGCCAAGCCCGGAAAGAAAGATGCTGATCGGCAGCAACCATGGTAATGAAACTTTATCGGTAATCATGCCAAATAATGGCTGTATGATGGATGAAGTCAGATTTTGTACCAGTACAATCACACCAATTTGAGTGTAGGTCAGGTCGAGGGTTGTTTTCAATGCGGGAAGCAAAACAGGCAACGCGCCTTGGCTGAGATCGGTGATCATATGGCTGAGCGATAATAAAAGCAAAGGCTGCGGCAGCCAGGCTGTTTTCAAGATCGACAAGTTTTTTGGTCCCTCCTGTTCCGTAATGTTTTTAATTATATCATGCTGTTGCTACAAAAACTTCCTACAATCAGACGGCGATAGAATTTTAGCAGTGAATTTCAATGGTGGACAGGCGAGATTTCCTATGCTATAATTACTCCCGGCAACAGACAACTATATGATTGCGCCCGTAGCTCAGGGGATAGAGCACCGGCCTCCGGAGCCGGGAGCGCAGGTTCGATTCCTGCCGGGCGCGCCAACGTCATTCGTGCATGCGGAAGCGTGCTTTTTTTACATTAGTGATAAAAATATTTTGCGGGCCGCCAAGGATATAGATTTGTTTGTTGATTCCAAGAGGGAAGCGAGGGAATCTTGGCATGCTAATCGTGGTGATTGACGGAATGGGCGGCGGTATTGGTACCCAGTTGGTATCCCAGTTGGCCGGACAGCTTCCCGCATCTGTCGAAGTTGTTTGCGTCGGCGCGAATGCCTGGGCAACCCAGTCCATGTTAAAGGCTGGGGCCTCACGCGGCGCAACCGGTGAGAATGCCGTGAGGGTAACGGTGCGGCAGGCGGATATTGTGGCCGGCCCGATCGGGATTATTATCCCGAATGCCCTGATGGGAGAGATAACTCCGGCTATGGCGGAGACGATTGCCGCTTCATCGGCTCGAAAAGTATTAATTCCTGTAAGCCAAGGCCATTTTGAAATTGTCGGCGTGGAAAATAGGCCACTAGTCGGCAATATTCGGGAGGCTGCGGCGCGAATCCAGGAAATTGTGGCCGGCACGAAAGGATAACCGTATGATTGCAGTAAGGGATAAAGTGCGGTTTGTCGAGACGGATCTGATGGGGGTCGTTCACCATTCCAACTATTTGCGTTGGTTTGAGATGGCCCGGGTTGAATATCTACGGGCTGCCGACGTTCTTTTGCCGGAGTTGATCGCGCACGGAATCGTGTTCCCGATTGTCGAGGTGCAATGCAAGTATCGGCAATCCGCACATTTCGACGAAACTATTCGCATTGAGGCGACCTTAAGCGATTTTTCCCGGGCCAAATTGTGCTTTTCTTATCGCGTTCTGCGTGATGACACCGATGTTTTGCTGGCCGAGGGAACTACTAAAAATGTGTTTACCAATATGGACGGACAGATTATCCGATTGCCGCAGCTCTATTATGACCGGATTAATGCCTTGCGGCAGGCTGAAGATGGAGGCGTGGCATAGTGCTGGTGTTCTTGGGTTATTTCCTGGCGTTTTGCGGTTTGATGTTGTTGGCGGTGGCGTTATTCATTTGGAAACAGGGTGACGCGGACTTTTATTTTGATGTATCCAAACGTTCCAAACTGGTACTGGATTCGGTAACAGCCGACGCGGCGACTTTTTCCTTTAGTCTGCCGTTCCGCAACCGGGGCTCGCAACAGGGTACATTGGTGGATGTTTTTGCCCGCCCTTGGTTGCCGTACGAACAGTATTCAGCGGCTGAGTTGACCACGAAGGTAACGGCCGCATCCAACCCGCGTGACGACGGATATTGGGAAGCGGCGCTGTTTCCGACGGATGAGCTTGAGCGCGATATCGCTTTGGTTTTCTTGCGTTTTGATGCCCGTGGCGGTGATATTCGCGAAGCTATGGCCCAAATGGTAGATTTGCCGTTGAATATCGTATATCAGGTGATCGGCAGAACAGATTGGTATATGGCGAAGGTTTTGATGGAAGTGCCTTTGGAGGAATTCCAGCAAGCGATGCAGACTGCCGATACACAAAAGGTGGAGGCTTAAAGTGGGACAGGGCATAATTGAACTGATACCGGTAAAAACCCATATAGTGACCAAACGGGATGATATTGCGGATGTGATCAAAAAATACGCCGGGCCACAAATGGGACCAGGGGACGTGGTTTCGGTAGCGGAAAGCGTTGTGGCAATCACCCAGGGGCGTTATCGGCGCCCGGAAGAAATGGACCCCAGCTTACTGGCCATGATTCTGAGTCGGTTTATCCATGTAGATTCCAGCTGTTCCAGTCCCTGTGGGATGCAATCCACGATGGATGAAGGCGGTACTCTCCGGGTGCTGATGGCTTTTATCATCGGTGGCATTGCCAAGGTGTTCGGCAATTCGGGAATGTTTTACAAGCTAGCCGGCGAGCAGGCGGCGCTGATTGACGATGTGACCGGTACAATGCCGCCGTTTGACAAGGTGCTGGTTTTCGGTCCGAAAGAGCCTGCCAAGGTGGCAGCAAAGATAAAAGAAAAACTGGGCTGCTTTGGCGCGGCGGTCGCAGATGTAAATGATCTGAAACGAGCGGCGGTTCTCGGTGTTTCCGACGGACTGGATCCCCGTGAATTGGCCAGGATCCTGATTGATAATCCCTTTGGAAATGCCAATCAGCAAACGCCGATCGTTATAATCAAAAACTATGCGGCAGCGGTTGCCGCGACCCAGGGATAGCGCATGGCTATCCCTTTTTTATAGCTGCTAGAATAGGAAACCGATGCTATCGGTAGCCTGCGCCGATGGAGGAGAGTGACTGGTTTGGCACGGATTGGCATGACAACTACCGTTCCTGTGGAAATTATTTTGGCGGGAGGACATGTTCCGGTAGATTTAAATAATGTTTTTATTACGGGCGCCGAACCGGTTCGCCGGGTGGAGGCGGCCGAAGATGATGGCTATCCGAGAAATATCTGCGGCTGGATCAAAGGCCTCTATTCCACTGTCGTCAGGACTGACTGCGTGGATGCGGTTATTGCCGTAACTCAAGGCGACTGCAGCAATACGCACGCTCTGATGGAAACCTGGCAACTGGCCGGCGTTCGCGTCATCCCCTTCGCGTATCCCTTCGACCGGGATGCGGATTTACTGCGGTTACAAATGCAAAAGTTGGCGGAAGCATTGGGCGCTGAATGGGTCAAAGTACTTCAGCAAAAACAGGATGTCGACCGGATTCGTCGAAAGGTGTCGGAAATTGATCGGCTGACCTGGCAGGAAAACAAGGTCAGTGGACTGGACAATCATCTGTTTCAGGTCAGCTGCAGCGATTTTAACAGCGATTTGGTTCGGTTCGAGGCGGATGTCGACGCTTTTTTGCGCAAAACTGACGCAACACCGGCAAGAAAATCTGAGCTTCGCC
This sequence comes from Veillonellaceae bacterium, assembly GCA_012798135.1. The sequence continues at coordinate 76,396 of JAAZNU010000022.1, forward strand.
TCGGTTACATTGGCGTTCCGCCGATTTTTACAGATCTGTATTCGTATGTGGAAAGCCAGGGGGCGAGAGTGGTGTTTAATGAAGTACAACGTCAGTTTGCCATGCCTTACGGCGAAGAGGATATTGTTGAGCAGTATCGCCACTATACTTATCCCTACGGAATTTTTGGCCGGCTGGACGATATTCAGGCGGAAGTGGAGCGCCGGCAGCTGGATGGCGTGATTCATTATGTGCAAAGCTTTTGCTACCGACAGATTGAAGATATGATTGTCCGCCGACAATTGAAGGTGCCGGTTTTGACGATTGAAGGCGACAAACCGGGCTGCATGGATGCCCGGACCCGGTTGCGCGTGGATGGATTTATCGAAATGTTGAAGTGAGGGATTATAGTGTTCTGCGGAATGGATTTGGGCAGCCGCGCCGTGAAAATAGTGCTGCATGACGGACGGGAAGTCCGGGAAGAAAAAATTGTCGAAACCGCTCGGTTTTATAAAACATGCGGCCAGCACACCGACATGGGTTTTGCCGTGGATTTTGACGCATTGCTGTCGGAAACGCCAACGAGCGTCACTGTGACCGGGTATGGACGGAACTCGCTCACCATTATCGACGCCGAAATCATTTCCGAATTAAAGGCGCACATGCTGGGCGCGGTGTGGCAAACCGGCCTGACCGATTTTACGTTGCTCGACTTGGGCGGTCAGGATAGCAAGGTGATTCGGGTGCGGGTCGGCCGAATGGATGATTTTTTGCTGAATGACAAGTGTGCGGCCAGTACCGGGCGTTATCTGGAAAACATGGCGGCAGTATTGGGAATTTCGTTGGCTGAGCTGAGTAAATACTACGAAGAGCCGGTGGAGTTGTCTGCCACTTGTGCGATTTTCGGCGAATCGGAGTTGATCGGCAAGATTGTGGAAGGCATTCCCGTTCCCCGGTTGGCTGCCGGCGTCAATTATTCAATCTTTCGCCGAATCAAACCGATGTTGTTGTCGCTGGCGAGTGAAACGACAGTCTTCACGGGCGGAGTTGCCTTGGGACCGGCGATTGCGCACTGGTTGCAGACGGAAATCGGCACCCGGGTTGTGGTACCGGTCCGACCGCAACTGAACGGCGCTATTGGCTGCGCGATTCATGCCTGGCGAAAGAATGGCGGAATGTGAAATGAGTTTTGAGCAGGTATGTATACAAAAAGAGATGGGGGAACCGACGATGCAAAGAGTTGACGGACGGGCGGCTGACGGGTTGCGTTCGGTGACGATGACCCGGAACTATTTGAAGTTTGCCGAGGGATCGGCGATGATCGAGGTGGGGGACACCCGGGTATTGTGCAGTGCAAGCGTGGAGGAAAAGGTGCCGCCATTTCTCAAGGGCAGCGGCAGTGGCTGGGTGACCGCCGAATATTCACTTTTGCCACGATCCACCGGCACGCGAAACCAGCGGGAGGCAACCAAGGGAAAGCTGACTGGCCGTACGCATGAAATTCAGCGTTTAATCGGGCGTTCGCTGCGAAGTGTGGTTGATTTGAACGCTTTGGGAGAACGGACGATTTGGATTGACTGTGATGTGATTCAAGCCGATGGCGGGACCCGAACCGCATCGATCACCGGCGCATTCGTCGCCTTGGTCGATGCGCTGGCAAAGATCGGTTTTGATGCGACGCAGCCTTTTCCAGTGCGTGATTTTTTGGCCGCAGTCAGCGTTGGCGTGTTGCCGGAGGGGCCGGCACTGGATTTGTGCTATGCGGAAGATTCCTCAGCAATTGTTGATATGAACCTAGTCATGACCGGCGGGGGTAATTTTGTCGAAGTTCAGGGGACGGGCGAGAAGGCTCCTTTCAGCAAACAGGAATTGGCGGAACTATTGCGCCTCGGTGAGGGAGGAATCCTGCAGTTGATGCAGATGCAACGCGATATTCTCGGTCCTTTGGCGAACCGTATCGGAGGATAATATGAATAAGATTGTGGTGGGTAGCCGGAATGCCGGAAAAATTCGCGAAATCCAGGCGGCCTTGGCCGATTTGCCATATTGTGTAACTGGATTGCCGGACCTGGCGGTTCCAGATGCTGAAGAGACCGGAACGACCTTTCAGGAAAATGCCATCCTCAAGGCCAGATATTACTGTCAACACACCGGAGAATACTGCCTGGCCGACGATTCTGGCCTGGAAGTGGACGCGCTGGCTGGCGCTCCCGGCGTTTATTCGGCGCGCTATGCCGGGACACAAGCTAGCGACAAAGAAAATAATCAAAAACTGTTGGCCGCACTGGCAAACATTCCGAGACAGCGACGAACCGCAAGATTTCGCAGCGTGTTGGCGCTGGCCGGGCCGGACGGCAGTTTGATATTGGCGGAAGGTGTTTGCGAAGGTGTCGTTCTGTTTGATGTACGAGGTACTGGTGGATTTGGTTACGATCCCTTGTTTTTTGTGCCGGAACAGGGTAAAACCATGGCAGAAATGACGCTGGCGGAAAAAAATCGCATCAGTCATCGTGGCAACGCCTTGCGGGCACTCAAAGAAAAACTTGTGCAGGCGCCCAAAGAAGGTTGACAGAGATGCGGATTGGAATCATGGGGGACTCCCACGGTGATTCATATTCCATCAAGCGTGCGGTTCAAGTAGTAGGAAACGTTGATTTCTGGCTCCATACCGGTGATTATTACCGAGATGGAGCCATCTTGACTACCGTCGCAAATCAAGAGGTCATTGCGGTCGCGGGTAACTGCGATGGACGGATTGATGCCAAGCCCGATGAATTTATCGACGTCAAGGGCTATCGCATTTGGCTGACGCATGGCCATCGCTATGGTGTGAAACAAGATTTAACAGAACTGAAAAGCTGGGCTGTTCGCTTTGAAGCGGATGTGGTTGTTTTCGGCCATACCCATCAATCTTTTATCTCGCAGGAATCAGGTCTGTTGCTGTTTAATCCCGGCAGCACGGCCCTGCCACGCCGGGGTACCGGTCCGACTTGCGGCATTCTGGAATTGGGCTCTGGACAAGCAGGAGCCTTTCCCCGGCTAATTAGTATACGCTGAAGGAGTTTTTTGCCGGTTGTAGAATATGTTATATTGACGTTCGGCAGGACATCCGTTTTGGCGAACGATTATGAGTTGGGCGGGGAGGGATTGGTGTGGATATCCGTGAAGAAGCGTTGAGCCTGAGACGAAAGCATCATGGATTGTTGGAGACTCGCGTCAAAACTCCGGTTACCAATCGGCAGGATTTAAGTGTCGCGTATACACCGGGGGTTGCAGAACCTTGCAAAGAGATCAAGATTAATCCGGACCTGTCTTTTGACCTGACATTGCGCGGAAATCTGGTGGGGATCGTGACTGATGGAACCCGGGTTCTCGGACTGGGTGATATCGGACCGGCCGCCGCCATTCCAGTCATGGAAGGGAAAGCGGTTCTGTTCAAAACTTTCGGTGATGTTGACGCGATACCGATTTGTCTCGACACCAAGGATCCTGACAAAATTATCGAAACGGTGAAACGTTTGGAGCCGAGTTTTGGCGGGATCAACCTCGAAGACCTTTCCTCACCGAAATGTTATGACATTGAAGATGCTTTGATTGAGCAAATGAATATTCCCGTTTTCCATGATGACCAGCATGGGACGGCGATTGCCGCCTTGGCCGCAGTGTTGGGCGGTTTGCGACTGGTCCGCAAGGACCTGCAGACAGCCCGTTTTGTTATCAACGGCGCTGGAGCGGCCGGAACGGCCATCGCTCGCCTGCTTGTCAGCGCAGGGGCCAAGGATGTGACCATGATCGACACCCATGGTGCTCTGTATGAGGGACGGGCAGGATTGAACAGGGTTCAGACTCAATTGATGAAGCATACTAACCGGGAAAAACGGTCAGGAAATTTGGCTGAATGCGCCAACGGCGCCGATGTTCTGCTAGGAGTATCCGGCCCTGGTTTGTTTACAAAGGAGATTATCGGGCATCTGGCGAAAGATTCGATCGTTCTGGCGATGGCAAATCCGGTTCCTGAAGTCATGTATCCCGATGCCAAGGCGGCCGGAGCCAGAGTTGTCGGCACGGGACGTTCCGATGCACCAAACCAGACGAACAACGTCACGGTATTCCCCGGAATATTTCGGGGCGCGCTGGATGTAAGGGCCAGAAAAATCAACGATGAGATGAAACTGGCAGCTGCCTATGCTATCGCTAATTTGCTGCCGGAAAAAGAATTGCGCGATGATTTCGTGGTGGTGGATGCGTTTGATCCGCGCGTAGCTCCTGCCGTGGCTGCGGCTGTGGCCAAAGTTGCGATCGAAACCGATGTGGCGCGGATCAAAATCGATCCGGAAGTCGTCAGGGAGAGAGCTGCCGCCAGAATTGGTCGCTGAACCGTGAAAACCACCTTTGTAAACTGGATTGAACCGCAGTTTAACTTGACATTCCCAAACATTGTGTAGTACAATAATTTTCGCATCGACGGGGCGTGGCTCAGTTTGGTAGAGCACCTGCCTTGGGAGCAGGGGGTCGCAGGTTCAAATCCTGCCGCTCCGACCATACAAAGGTGCGGGTGTAACTCAATGGTAGAGTGTCAGCCTTCCAAGCTGATTACGAGGGTTCGATTCCCTTCACCCGCTCCATCTTTTTTGTTTTGACGCGGGCACCCCAGTGTCCCAGTAGCTCAGGGGATAGAGCAGCGGACTTCTAATCCGCTGGTCGGGGGTTCGATTCCCTCCTGGGACGCCAATGAAATCAACCTTCTGAGATATTCTCAGAAGGTTTTTAATTTTGCCCAGGCTAAAAATTAACGAGATGACGTATAATGATGCGAACAGATTTGGCCACTATTCAAAGGTATATTTTATTTTTGTGGGTTTTAATGGCATAATTTATTCTCACCTGCAGTAAACGGGACAGAAGCGCGGATATGGACTATTTTTTGAGTTTACCATCTGTTTCCATGGGTCTATACTTTAAGTGCCGGCTGCTTATGCGGTCGGTGTTTTTTTAAATTTATATAAAGGGGAGGGAGTAGCATGGTTGGAAAGGTAAAATGGTTCAATGCCGAAAGGGGGTACGGTTTTATCGAACAAGAGGGGGAAAAGGATATTTTTGTCCACTATTCGGCCATTGAAGCCAAGGGGTTTCGCTGTTTGGAAACCGGTCAAATGGTGGAATATGATGTCGTTTTGAATAATAATCGACCGGAAGCCGCTCGGGTCAAGAAATTGTAACGAAAATTTCGGTAATATAAGTTTATTTATCGGAAATCCTATTATTTCCGCAGGAATTTTCGGCAGGGGCGCCGAATAGTAATAACTATAGATCAGGAAAGGAGCATGGAGCTTATGGCTATTACTGTACGCGGCAAAAATCTCGACATTACGCCTTCGCTGAAAGAATACGTGGAAAAGCGGGTCAAGAAGGTCACTAAGTATTTTGACAAGACGGGTGACATCACTGTCATTCTCTCCGTAGAAAAAGGACGCCACCAAACCGGAAACTTTCACCATGTCGAAGTGACCGTGCCTGTTAATGGGCTGTTAATTCGGGGAGAAGAACGTACTGCCGACATGTACGCTTCAATTGACCAAGTTATGGACAAAATTGAGAAACAGATCGGAAAGTATAAAACAAAGCTGGAGAAGAAATTCAGAGGTAGCGGGTTCCGGGCTGACGTTGCGTCCACCGTAGTGATTCCTCCCGAGATGGAGGAAGACGCCATTGTCAGAACCAAAAAGTTTGCCGTCAAGCCGATGGATGCAGAAGAAGCGATTTTGCAAATGAATTTGCTGAACCATGACTTCTTCATGTTCCTGAATGTTGAATCGGAACAGGTAAATGTGGTGTATCGTCGTAAAGATGGTTGCTACGGGTTGTTGGAACCGGAATTCTGATACGAAAGTGTAGATTCGTGTCCGCATGAGCGTGCCAAGGTTAAAAGCTTGGCACGCTTCTTCTGTTTCACCAAATGGCGAAGGTGGTGGATTTTTGCACTTTGCAGGCGACTCTGATACAATATCTTAGATAGGCAAAAGGAGTGATCTGCGTGTTTGGATTTTTGAAAAAATTGTTTGGTGACGATAATGAAAATGAAATTCGCCGCATGGAAGAATATGTTGAACGGATTAATTCATTAGAGCCGGCCATGCAGAAGTTGAGTGATGCTTCATTGGCGGCAAAAACCGTGGAGTTTCGTCAACGCCTGGAAAATGGCGAAGCTATCGATACATTGCTGCCCGAGGCGTTTGCCGTTGTGCGAGAGGCATCTGTGAGGACCACCGGAATGCGACATTTCGATGTTCAATTGTTGGGCGGCGTCACGCTGCACGAGGGAAAAATCGCCGAAATGAAAACCGGTGAAGGCAAGACACTGGTGGCAACGTTGCCGGTATATCTGAACGCCTTGGAAGGGAAAGGCGTCCATCTGGTTACGGTCAATGATTATCTGGCGAAACGCGACAGCGAATGGATGGGCAAAATCTACAATTTCTTGGGATTGTCGGTTGGGCTGATCAGTCATGGCTTGGATTTTGATGAACGCAAGGCGGCCTATGCGGCGGACATCACGTACGGAACAAATAATGAATTCGGGTTTGACTATTTGCGGGACAATATGGTCATCTATGCGGACCAGATGGTTCAGCGCCCACTGAATTATGCAATTGTGGACGAAGTGGACTCCATTCTTATAGACGAGGCGCGAACACCATTGATCATTTCGGGGCCTGGCGAAAAATCGACCGACCTGTATTACGTCTTGGCCAAGATTGTGCCGAAATTGAGGGAAGGCGAAGACTACACCGTAGATGAAAAGATGCATACTGTTGCGCCTACGGAAGCCGGTGTAGCCAAGGCGGAGAAAGCTCTCAACGTCAGAAATCTTTATGAAAACGAAAACATGGAGCTGTCCCATCATTTCAATCAGGCATTGCGGGCGCATGCGCTGATGCACCGGGATCGGGATTATGTGGTGAAAGACGGCGAGGTCATCATTGTTGACGAATTCACCGGTCGACTCATGTTTGGCCGGCGTTATTCCGACGGGTTGCATCAGGCCATCGAAGCCAAGGAAGGCGTGAAAATCGAACGGGAAAGCCAAACTTTAGCTTCTATCACCTTTCAGAACTATTTCCGTATGTATAATAAATTAGCGGGAATGACCGGGACGGCAAAAACCGAAGAACAGGAATTCCGCAAAATCTATAGCCTGGACGTCATTGTAATCCCCACTCATCGACCGATGATCCGTGCGGATCATCCCGATGTCATTTATAAAACAAAACGCGGTAAATATAAAGCCGCGGTGGCGGAGATTGCTGAACTTCATGCCAAAGGACAGCCGGTTTTGGTGGGGACGACATCCATCGCTCAGTCGGAAGATTTGTCCGCCATGCTGAAACGGCAAGGAATCCCCCACAATGTGCTGAATGCAAAGTTTCATGAGATGGAAGCCCAGATCATTTCCCAAGCCGGTCAGCGTTCGGCGGTGACCATCGCTACCAATATGGCCGGACGCGGCACGGATATCGTTTTGGGCGAAGGGGTGCCGGAACTGGGTGGTTTGCATATTATCGGCACGGAACGGCATGAGAGCCGACGGATCGACAATCAGCTGCGGGGCCGTTCGGGCCGCCAGGGTGACCCGGGTTCTTCACGATTCTATTTGTCACTGGAAGATGATTTGATGCGATTGTTCGGCGCGGAGAACATTTCGTCCTTAATGGATAAGCTGGGTATGGAAGAAGATGAACCGATTGAACATTCCCTGATCACCCGTTCGATCGAGCAGGCTCAGAAGAAAGTTGAGGCGCAGCATTTCAATACCCGTAAGAATGTTCTGGAATACGACGATGTGATGAACCAGCAACGTGAAGTGATTTACGGACAGCGCCGCCAAATTTTGCACGGGGAAAATCTGCGCGAAAATATTTTTTTCATGATCGAAAAGTTGATCGATCACGGTATAGATTTGTATGCGAATGAAAAAACGCATGAAGAAGAATGGGACTTCGACGGATTGATGGAATATTCGTTGGATTTGTTTGCTGCGGAAGGTGATCTTAAGAAATCTGAACTGGAAACGATGAGTCGGGAAGAAATTCGTGAGGATCTGCTGGAAGCCGCCAATGAAAACTATGACCGACGGGAGCTCTTGTTTGGCGCCGAGAATATGCGGGAATTAGAAAAAGTTGTGATGCTGAAGGTGGTCGATGCCAAATGGATGGATCATTTGGACGCCATGGATATGCTACGGCAGGGGATCGGTCTCCGAGCCTATGGACAAAAAGATCCATTGATCGAATACAAGATTGAGGCCTTTGACATGTTTGGTCAGATGATTGAACATATTCAGGAAGATATTGTCCGGTATATTTACCGCGTTAATATCGTGACGCAAGCGGAAGACCGCCTAGCCCAGGCGACGACCAGCCACGGCGACGATGCGGGGCCGAAGGAGCCTGTGCGGGCCAAGGAAACTGTCGGGCGTAATGAGTTGTGTCCATGTGGAAGCGGCAAGAAGTATAAAAAATGTTGTGGTGCAAAATAAAAGATCCGGGGGGACATTTATATGCTGAAAATCGAGAACTTGTCGGTTTCGGTAGGCGACAGGCCTATCCTGCATGATGTTAACCTTGAAATTAAGCTTGGACAGGTGCATGTCCTGTTCGGACCCAATGGAACGGGAAAATCGACTTTGATTGGCGCTATTATGGGTTTTCCTCGTTATCGGATCACGAAGGGGAAAATCTGGTTTAAGGGAATTGATGTTACGGACGCCCCGGTCTACGAACGTGCTCGGGCCGGGATTGGCGTCATGATTCAGCGCCCGCCGACGGTTAGGGGACTAACGGTGCGTCAGATGGTCGGCATCTGTTCCCGACAGCAAGCGAATGCGGATGTTTTGGCCGCTAAGCTCAATATGACCGACTTTTTGGAGCGTAATGTTAATGAAGGATTTTCCGGCGGCGAGATCAAGCGATCGGAACTGTTGCAGCTCACAGCGCAAAAACCCGATCTTTTACTGCTCGACGAACCGGAATCCGGTGTCGATATCGAAAACATCGCACTCGTCGGCGAGGCAGCGAATCGAATTTTATTGCGAGGACAGACGGATGGGCAGGAAGGGTCTATGCGCAAGCAACGGACAGAGCGGACCAAATCCGGCCTCATTATTACCCATACTGGGCATATTCTTCAATATGTGCCGGCGGATGTCGCCCATGTGATGTATAAAGGGACCCTTTCCTGCAGTGGCAACGCCCAAGAGATGTTGCAGTGCATCCAGCACAAAGGCTATGAAGAATGTATTCGCTGTGCGATCTGAGGAGGCGGGGTCGATGAAAAAACAGGACATTTTGAAGGAAAAGGCCAAGGTGGCGATTGACAAAAAGGCCGTCTATGGTGCTGACATTGACCTGGACAGTTTCCTTGAACACGGGAAGGAAGACGCTCCAGTGCCTGATTTGACCGCCTTGCCGGCAAATCAGCGAAAGCAGCTGGAAACGATCGGCCTTGATACATCCGGAACGGGTCGGGCCGGGACTTATATGCAGATGGACCATTCGGTGTCACACTGCGACGTGGCCGCTGACGGAGTGGAAATTATGTCCACCGATGCGGCGCTCGAGTGTCACGACTGGCTGACTGACTACTGGTGGCGGGCAGTGGCGCCGGATGCCGACAAATATACGGCGCGGGCGGCGTTGCATCAAGAACACGGCTATTTCATCAGGGCCTTGCCAGGACGGAAGATCCCGGAACCGGTGCAGGCCTGTCTCTACATTGGTCAGGAAGGCCTGATCCAAGACGTGCATAATCTGATCATCGTTGAAGAGGGCGCGGAACTCCATGTCATTACCGGCTGCGCTACTGATCCCAACATAAAAAAAGGCGCCCATATCGGCATCAGTGAATTTTATGTCAAAAAGGGCGGTAAGCTGACCTTTACCATGATCCATCGCTGGGGCGAAGAGATCTCGGTTCGTCCGCGTACCGGCGTGGTCGTTGAAGCGGACGGCCTGTTTATTTCCAATTATGTATGCATGCAGAAAGTCAAGGATATTCAAATGTATCCGAGTACCCGTTTAACCGCACCGGGGGCTGTGGCCCGAATCAACTCGATTTTGGTGGCGCCGCCCGGCTCGCACATGGATGTTGGGGGAAGGGTGATTCTGGAATCGCCGGGTACCAAGGCGGAGATTGTAGCCCGGACCATTTCCACCGGCGGCGTGATTATTAACCGCGGCCATTTGGTGGGTAACGCCCCAGAGTCCAAGGCGCATTTGGAGTGCCACGGTCTGTTGCTTTCGCCCGGTGGCGTTATTCATGCCGTGCCGGAACTGGAAGCCCGGACGGATAATGCGGAACTGAGCCATGAAGCCGCAGTCGGCAAAATTGCTCCCGAAGAAATCGAGTATCTGATGGCGCGCGGCTTGGATGAAGAAGAGGCAGTGGCCACCATCGTCAGAGGATTTTTGAATGTAAATATTGAGGGGATTCCCGCATCGTTGGCGCGTGAGATTGACCGCGCGGTCAGTGAATTTGCAGTAAATAAGGGAGCTTGATTGGCTCGCGCCCCGCTTAATAATTCAGTAAGCGTTCTGGAAATACAGGGGATGATTCCCCGATTAATTAGGAGTGAAGCAACGTTGTTATTGTCAGAATGGAAAGGTACTATTGAAGAATTAGGTCGCCAAGTGGAAGAACTCAGGGGGTCTCTTTGACGTCGCCGAAAAAGAAATTCAGATTGGCCGACTGGAACGGTTGGCAGGAGCCCCGGATTTATGGGAAGATCCCCAGGCCGCGCAGAAAGTGATGCAGGATATTACAACCCTGAAGGGCCCGGTGGAGCAGTATTACGGTTTGAAAAACCGGCGGGACGATATCTTGGCTCTTTGGGAGCTGGGGATGGAAGAAAACGACGACAGCGTGCAAGCAGAACTGGAAACGGAAATTCGCGAACTGCGTCATGACATTGAACAGCTTCAGCTGTCCTTGATGTTGTCTGGCGAGTATGACGCCAACAATGCGATTTTAACCCTTCATGCCGGAGCCGGTGGAACAGAAGCTCAGGATTGGGCGCAGATGCTGCTTCGGATGTATGTACGTTGGGCGGAACGAAATCATTACAAAGTGGAAACGCTGGATTTTCAGGACGGGGACGAGGCGGGCGTTAAGAGCGCCACGCTTCTGATTTCCGGTCGTAATTCCTATGGTTATTTGAAAGCCGAAAAAGGCGTGCATCGCTTGGTACGCATTTCACCGTTCGATGCCAATGCTCGACGCCATACTTCGTTTGCAGCAATTGATGTGATGCCGGAAATTGATGACAATGTTGAAATCGAGATTCGCCCGGAAGACTTGAAAGTCGATACCTTTCGGGCGGGGGGAGCTGGCGGGCAGCACATCAATAAGACAGACTCGGCGGTGCGGATGACCCACCTGCCCACCGGGGTTATTGTGCAATGCCAGAACGAACGATCACAAATTCAGAACCGGGAACAGTGCATGCGCCTCCTGCGCGCCAAGTTATTCGAGCTGGAGCAGGAACGGCAGGCGGCAGAAAAGGCCGAGATCGCCGGTGACTATCAGAAAATCGAATGGGGAAGCCAAATCCGTTCGTATGTCTTCCATCCCTACAGCATGGTTAAGGATCATCGGACCAGTTTTGAGACCGGTAATGTTCAGGCTGTGATGGATGGGGATTTGGATGGCTTTATTGAGGCGTATTTGAAACAAAAGTTAATGTAGGAGGAAGCTGTGTCGAAAAAAATGGTTTTGATTGGGCTAGTTGTTGTCTTTGCTGTTTTCAGCGAACTCATTACCCCCTGGATTGCCTCGTATTGGCTGGACAGCGCTTTGACCAAACTTATGCCGGCCCAGCAACATCATGTTTCGGCGCGCTCATTTCCCGGAATTGCACTTTGGCAAGGACATTTTGATGGCGTTGAGGCTGTTGCCGGCGATGCTCGGCTGGACGGGTTAAATTTACGGGAAGTTCGGATTAAGATTGCCGACGCCCGGCTGAACATGGGGCATCTGGTTTCGGACCGGCAGGTAACGGTACGAAAGGTCAGAGAGCTAGATGTTGTGATTAGGGTGACGGAGAAGGATCTGGCCGAGTATTTGGGGAAAAAAGTGAAAGAAGTCAAAAACCCGACCGTCAAAATTCTGGCGGACAAGATTCAGATTAGAAGCGACATCGATTTGGGGCTTTTGAAGTTGGCGGTGGGCGTGGATGGAAAAGTAATAGGCGATGCCCAATCAATCCGGTTTCAAAGCGATCACCTGGAAGTTAAAAATACCGGCGGAATCAATTTTGGCGCATTGCTTGCCGAAATTCCTCTGGTGGATTTGACTCGTCTGCCGTTTCAAGTTGCTGTCCGCAAAGTCGTCATGGAACCGGGGTTCCTCACCATTTACGCTGACAACCGTTGATTAGCCGATTTATAAGGTGGAATGAATTTTGCTGGTCTTTCGATATAATCGAATTCTTGTCGCCCTGATCGTCTTGGGCTTGGTTGCAGCGCTGGCGGTATGCTGGCAGCGCGATAAAATTGAACGGATGAATACACAGGTCGAGATTGTGTCGGACTACGAGGAAATCGTGGAAATGGCCAGAATCGACGGTATTCCCTTGCAGGCGGCATTACGTCAGCTTAAGGCAGCTGGCTTGACATCATTGGCTATTTATGAGACAACCCTGGAAAAGTTGGCGGCGGAGGGGGTTGTGACTGCCGTATCGACGACCCAGATGCTGCACAGTTATCATGCGGGAACATTGAACAATTGGTGGTGGCGTAACGAGGTCGAGTCCGGACGCTTGGCGGCCGGACAGGTTTATGTCCTGGACCGGGAAACGGATCGTTTTGCCGAAGTGCAAAGCGATTTGGAACGACGAGTCGGCAAGCACCGGATAAAATACTATAATGAAGGTGGCCGCCGTTTCTTGATTGTCGATGCGCCGTTTGAATCGTTGATCAAATGGAACCTGGGATTGCCGGTGGCGGAGATGCAGACGGCAGCGTCGAACGGGTTTCTCGTGTTGGCCAGACCAACCAACTATCTGAAAGTCACCCCCGATGATGTGAGAGCAGTGTTTGAGCGGATTGATTCCGTGGGCTCCGCAGTAACCGGCCTTTATTTTGTCGGAGAAGAAGTACTTGGGTTTCCGAATCAACTGCCTTTGGTGGCCGCCGAAATGAAAAAGCGCGGTATTACTCTTGGTATGTTGGAACATTATACCCAGCTTCAATTCAACATGCAGGACGGCATGTTCGATTTGGCGAGGCTGTCGGATTACTCCGTGGCCCGTTTGCATCAGTTACTGAAGGTGGAACAGCCAAAACTGTCAGTTCAGGAAGCGGTCCATCGACAGGTGTTGGGAAGCCGGGAACGAAATATCCGGATGCAGTACCTGAAAATGTATCAACGACCGTTACCGGGCAAAAACTTGACCGAAACCCATGTGGCTTATGTCAGTGGAGTCAAACAAGGATTGGAATCTTTCGACGTTCCGACCGGACCGGCAACGGTTTTTGTTTCCTATCGGCCACAGCCGTTGCTGTTGCTGTTGATTACCATCGGTATGGTGGCGGCAGCTGTTTTGCTGGCCAGCGTTGCGGTTCCCTTGCCGCGCCGCTTGCAATATGGCTTACTTGTTTTGGGATCGTTGATTTTAGGCGTGCCGTTGTTTTTCGGTCGAGCCGTGTTGGTTCGCCAAGTCACGGCTCTGGGCAGTGCGACATTGTTCCCGGTGTTGGCAATGACTTGGCAACTGGATTGCTGGCGTGCGTCGGCGCCACGCGGCGGCGCTCCCGTATGGCGAATTTTGCGGGATGGATTGACCGGGATTAGCCGAACTTTTTTGTTGGCACTGATTGGCGGGGTATATTTGGCGGCTGTTTTGGCTGACACCGAGTTTTTGCTGGAGATGGAAATTTTTCGCGGCGTAAAATTAACGTTTGTTCTGCCCCTGTTGTTGATTAGTATCGTCTATCTGACCAGATTTAATCTATTTCCGGGCGTTGATGCCGATGACTCCCGACACTTGTGGGCAAAATTGCTGCATGTGTTGGATTATCCGGCTTATATCAAAACACTGTTGGCATTTGGCGCGGCGGCTGGGGTTGCTTATGTGTTTGTCGGACGCTCCGGACATTCGGCCGGAGTTCCCGTACCGGAAATTGAGATCAAATTGCGCCGGTTTCTGGAAGTCACAATGTATGCCCGGCCGCGGGAAAAAGAATTTCTTATCGGTCATCCGGCTTTTTTGATGGCGGTTATGGCTCTCTACAGAAATTGGCCGCGATTTTTTCATTTTGCATTTGTTGTCGCGGCGACTATTGCCCAAGGTTCATTGGTGGAAACTTTTGCCCATATGAGAACCCCTTTTCTGATGTCCTTGATCCGTGGCGCCAATGGGCTGCTGTTGGGTGCACTATTGGGTGTGGTGGCAGTTTTGACGTTTCACTGGCTACAGTCGCTGACCTTTGTATTGGGAAGGAGACTGCCCACGGATGAGTAAACTGGTTATTTCGGGCTACTATGGTTTTGGCAATGCGGGTGATGAAGCTATGCTGCTGGCCATGGTCGGTACATTACGCGCGATAGAGCCGACGCTTGATATTACCGTTATTTCCGGTAACCCGGCGGATACTAGTCAACGCTACGGCGTATCGGCAGTTCATCGGCTAAATATTGGGGGAATCGTCAGAGCCGTCTGGCGCTGTGATTTGCTGATCAGCGGCGGCGGTAGTCTACTGCAGGATGTAACCAGCGGCCGGAGCATTTTTTATTACCTTGGCATCATGCAGCTAGCTTGTTGGCTTGGACGGCCGATCATGCTTTATGCCCAGGGGATCGGGCCGATTCGCAGCCGTTTGGCGCGGGCTTTCATGCGGCACGTCGGTAACCGCGTGGCAATCGGCACAGTGCGGGACAAAGGCTCTTTGACTGAATTGGCGGGGCTGGGAGTGAATAAACCGAAAGTCACGGTTACCGCCGATCCCGTTTTGGCCTTGACACCACCTTCGCCAGATTTGGGCCAAAAATTAATTTCTGCGCTGAGCTTGACGGGAGAAGGCCCATTGATCGGATTCTCTGTTCGCGAGTGGCAAGAATGCGATCATTATAAGGATGTTTTTGCCGCGGTGGCAGACCGTTTGGCTGTGGAACTGAGCGCCCGGATCGTCTTTATTCCTATGCAGTGGCCCGATGACGTGGTGGCAGCCCGGCGAGTAGCCGGCCGGATGAAGCAGCCACATGGCGTAATCGAGAAAAAATGTGATACCACCGAGTTGCTCTCATTGGTCCGCAATCTGGACTTATTAGTGGGGGTACGTTTACATGCCCTGATTTTTGCAGCGGTCACAGAGAGACCCTTTGTCGGCGTGTCCTACGATCCCAAAATTGAGCGATTTCTCGAAATGCTGGGCGAGCAGCACGTGGGTACGTTGCTTGATTTGACGGTCGAAGGGCTTATGGAAAAAATTTTGCAAGTAAAAAACGACACTTTGTCGATCAAACGACGACAACAGCGGGTGGCTGAGCTAAGAAGCCAAGCCTTGTGCAATGCCTCCTGCGTTCTGAATTTGCTTGCCGAAAAAGGGGAAAAAGTCTTCTTGTCGAATAGAGACAAAGTTAAATTATGAATCGAAATAGTAGGAGCGCTGGTTCATTTTGATACAGTTGATGGAAGTTACAAAGATATTTGATGATGGGTTTGTTGCTTTGCAGAATTTGACCCTGAAGATTGGCAAGGGTGAATTTGCGTTTGTCGTTGGTCCTAGCGGCGCCGGCAAGTCGACGCTGATCAAGTTGCTGTTTCGGGAACAGTTGGTGACTTCGGGTGAAATTATCGTCAACGGCAGAAACTTGAGTGAGTTGCAGCCTCAGGAAATCCCATATTTCCGACGATCCCTCGGCATCGTCTTTCAGGATTTCCGGCTTTTGCCGGATAAAACTTGCTATGAAAACGTTGCGTTTGCCATGCGGGTCATCGAGGCATCTCGCCGCGACATTCAACGCCGGGTCAAACATGTTCTGGATCTGGTGGGATTACTGCCGAAGGCCAAGATTTATCCGGCGCAACTTTCGGGCGGCGAACAGCAACGGGTAGCGATTGCGCGCGCCATTGTCAATAATCCGGCGGTTTTGATTGCGGACGAACCCACAGGAAATCTTGATCCGGAGACCTCTTGGGAGACTATGAAAATTTTTGATCGGATTAATCAAACCGGAACCACCATTTTAATGGTCACCCATGACAAACCGATTGTGGACCAAATGATGAAGCGGGTTATTGCCTTGGAAAATGGTCGTATCACCCGTGACGAGTCTAAGGGAGCCTATGGTTATGAAGATTAGCACAGCGGAATATTTTATCACCGAGTCGTTTCACTCTGTCAGGCGAAACGGATTAATGAGCGTGGCATCTTTGATGACAGTGGCGTTGTCGTTGCTCATATTGGGTATTTTCACCGTTATGGTCTTCAATTTGAATCATATGGCTTCGATTTTGGAATCTCAAGTGCAGGTTACTGTCTATCTGCAAGATTCACTGAGTGATGTCGAGATGCGGGAAGTGGGAACCAGGATTACCAAACTGCCTGGTGTAACTCGGGTCACATTCGTTAACAAAGCGGAAGCCATGAACCGTTTCAAACAACGGTTGGGCGCTCAGCAGGGATTGCTGGCGGAGCTGGGCGAGGCCAATCCTTTGCCAAATTCGTTTGAAGTCAAAGTGGATCGTCCTGACCGAGTTAAACCGGTAGCATTGGCCATTGCTCAGTTGAAAGGCATTGAAGCGGCCCGATATGGGCAGGAAGTCGTCGAACAGCTGTTTAGCCTCACCCGGATGGTGAGAATTTTTGGTATGGTATTGATCGTTTTTTTGGGGTTGGCCGCTCTGTTCATCATTGTCAACACGATCAGACTGACCGTGTTCGCACGCCGCCGGGAAATTGGAATCATGAAATACGTGGGAGCGACCGATTGGTTCATTCGTTGGCCGTTTATCATTGAAGGGATTCTGTTGGGATCCTTGGGCGCGTGTATTTCGGCTATACTGTTAACACAGTTTTACAGTATGATGACCGGGCAGGTCCATGAATCGCTGGCATTTCTGCCGTTACTGCCACAATATCCGCTGATGGGATACGTGAATATTTTTTTGCTGCTCGCCGGAATGACGATCGGTGTTTTGGGTAGCATGATTTCGGTGAAAAAATTTTTGAAGGTCTGAGTCGGGGGCGCGGAATGCGAGATAATCTTTTTTCCCTTGAGAAAATAGTGTCAGTCATACTGTTGTTTTTGTTTGTCTGTTGCGTGGTTACTCCGGTTTGGGCGGATGAACTGGAAGACAAACAGCAAGAGTTGCTCAATATACAGCAGCAGATGGAAGATCAGCAGCGTCGGGCGGAACAGGCGCGGCACAAAGAACGCAGCGTTTCCGATCAACTGCGTCAGATTCAAGGGGAGCTGGACTCTGCACAAGGTGAATTCGACGCGATTAACGATCAACTGGAACATACTGAAGAACAAATCCAGGCCAACATTGAACTTTCCGTTCGTTTGGTCAAGCGGCTGGAAGCGCAGACCAAAATCTTACATCGCCGGCTGCGGGATATATATAAGAATGGTCAGGTCAATTATCTGGACGTATTGTTCGGCGCGAAGGATTTTAATGACTTTGTCAGCCGGATGGATATTTTGAAGAAGATTCTGGCCTATGACAATGCCTTGATTCAGGGGACCAAAGCTGATCGGGCGGCATTGGCAAAGGCTAAGGAACAGCTGGAAACAGACAAAGTGAAGACCGTTGAACTGCGAAAGCTGGCCGCCGTGAAACGCGATCAGGTGGCGGCGCGACGTCAGGAGCGACAAGGTGTGCTCAATGCGGCGACTTATGAAAGGGAAACGGCCGAGCAAGCTTATCGGGAACTGATTGAGACATCCAAAGAAATTGAACAGATGATTCGACGGATTCAGTCGGGCGAGAAAAATGTGAGCGGTAGCACAGGAACAATGTTGTGGCCGGCGGAAGGGGAGATCACATCTCCGTTTGGCTGGCGAACCCATCCGATTTTCGGGACGCAACGCCTGCATACGGGCATCGATATCGGCGCCGATTATGGCGACACCGTTCGTGCGGCGGATGGCGGGGTCGTGATTCATGCCGATTGGATGGGCGGTTACGGGAATGCTGTGATTATTGACCATGGCAATGGGATTTCTACGTTATATGCTCACAATTCCCAACTATTGGTCAGCGAAGGACAGGCTGTCGCTAAAGGGCAGGCTATTTCACGTGTCGGGTCTACGGGCTATTCCACCGGGCCGCATTTACACTTCGAGGTGCGCCAGAATGGAACGCCGGTGAATCCTTTGAATTTTTTGCCGTGATGTGGAATGAGGTGTAAATATTGAATAGCCGTCGGAATATCGTGATCGGCGCCATTCTGCTGGTAGCGTTGACTTTTCTTGCTACGGCAGGGGGCGCCCTGTATCTATTCGACCGGATGGTACCGGATACAACCGGTGCTATGAAACTGATGCGCGCCATTGACGTGGTACGAAGCCGTTATATCGAGGAAGTGCCGATTGAGCGACTAATGAGCGGCGCGATACGCGGAATGGTGAATTCGCTAAATGATCCCTATTCGATTTATATGGATGCCAAAATGTACAAGGAATTTCGGATGGAAACGGAAGGATCCTTCAGCGGCGTGGGTATTGTCATCAGCGTGAAGGACAAGTCGTTGATGGTCGTCTCGCCGATTGAAGGGACTCCCGGCGAAAAGGCCGGTATCCGTAGCGGCGACCAGATATTAAAAATCGATGGACAGGACACCAAGGACCTGGCGCTGGACGAAGCAGTCGGCAAGATACGTGGTAAAGAGGGCACCGATGTTACACTGACGCTACGACGCGGGGATAAAGTCCGAGAGGTCAAATTGACTCGGGCCAATATCCAGATCAAGACCGTTTCCAGCCGGATGTTGCCGGAAAAGATTGCAGTGATCCGTTTATCCATGTTTAATGAGCAAACAGCCGGCGAGTTTAGCAAGCAATACGAGGCGATGGAAGCACAGGGCATGAAGGCGCTGATCCTGGATCTGCGGGATAATCCCGGTGGTTTGTTGGATTCGAGTGTGCGCATCGCCAATAAGCTGGTACCCAAAGGGCCGGTGGTTTCCGTAGTGACGAGAGACGGCGAAAAAGAAGTCCATTACTCCAAACTGGAGCAAGTTAAATACCCTCTGGCGGTATTGGTAAATGGCGGTAGCGCCAGCGCTTCGGAAATTGTCGCCGGGGCGGTACAGGATACCGGTGCGGGAACTTTGATTGGCACTAAAACCTTTGGTAAAGGATCCGTTCAGTCCATCGTTAAGTTAAGCAATGATACCGCTATTAAATTGACGATTGCCAAGTATGCCACCCCGAAGAACCGTTTTATCAATGGAATCGGTATTGAACCGGACGTCAAGGTTGAGAATCCAGAACACAAAAATGGTATGGAGTCGATGCCGGGTCGTTTGCCGTTTGCCAACAAAGACGGGCAACCTGGCGCGGACGCCCTGCCCGATTTGCAGATGGAGGCCGCTATTAATCTGCTAAAAGGGAAGATTTGATGGACACTCCCTGGCTGGAAATTTTTAAGCTGTTATTCGTTACAACCGTGGCTGTCTTTTTAGAGCCGGTATTCTGGGGAATTTTGGCGATCATCGCCTACCAGTATTGGCAAGTGAAAAAGCAGCAGCTGATCATGTTTGGTGTTTCGGGCTTTTCAATCAGCCGGCAGGTGAAATGGGCAATGCTTTACGGCACCTTCGGCGGCTTGCTGGGGAGTCTGGTGCTCACTTTGGTTGGAGTAAATCTCGACCGCATGGGTTTTTTGTATATCTGGCCGTTGGCAATGCTGTTGACTTTGATTAACATGCGGTTTCTATGTTTTGCCTATGCTGGCGGCATCGTTGCGACCATCAGCGCATTGACCGGCTGGCCCGACGTGGACGTTCCCCAAGTATTGGCATTGGTGGCAGCCTTGCATGTCACGGAAAGTTTTTTGATTGCCATCAGCGGACGGTACGGTGCTGTGCCGATCATTGTTCGGCAGGGTGATCGCTTGGTGGGCGCTTTTAATTTACAAAACTTTTGGCCGCTTCCCCTAGTTGTGCTTAGCACTATCGCCATGAAATCCAGTGCTTTGCCCGAAGGGGTTTTTCATACTCCAGATTGGTGGCCGCTTCTGCCGTTAGGCATTGAGCCGCCAGCCGGTTTTGAGTGGGTCTATGTGATGATGCCGGTTGTGGCGGCGCTTGGCTACACTGATGTGGCAATTTCAAGCACGCCAGAGGTTCGTAGGCTGCGTTCCGCTGTTTCCTTGGCATTTTACAGTTTGAGTTTATTGGCAATGGCACTATTGGCGGCTAAATTCGCTTGGTTGAAATTGCCGGCCGCTTTATTGTCGCCATTGGGGCACGAATACTTGGTCCGTCGGGATAATCGGCTGGAAATGAGCGGCGTGCCCCGTTATGTGCCGCCCGCGCAAGGCGCCATGGTTCTGGAATCCATCGATGGGGGTATTGCCCGGAAAATGGGGGTACGTAGCGACGACATCATCGTAAATTTTGCCGGTTTTTCTATTAACCGCGGGGTTGATCTTGCCTATGCAATGGAATGGGCTCCGCCGCTATTTGAGCTGGTTTTGTTACGAAAAGGCCGGGAGGTGCGTTTGGAGGGGAATTTTCCGCCGGGTGAACGCATGCTGGGCCTTATTTTGGTTCCCGAAGGGCATGAGCCATATTATGTCACCCTGGGAAATGGTCGTGGCGGCTTGTTGGCCCGCTGGTTGCGAAATCTAATCCGCCGGTTTCGGAGGGGAAACTAATGCCAGATTTTCAAGTTGTAGCTCCGTTTATTCCTATGGGCGACCAACCGGCAGCGATTGCAAAACTGGTGGCGGGGATTCAGCGGGGCGACAAGGCGCAGGTTTTACTTGGAGCGACTGGTACCGGTAAAACCTTTACGATGGCCAAAGTCATTGAAGCCGTTAAAAAGCCGACGCTGGTCATTGCCCACAACAAAACACTTGCGGCCCAGCTCGCCAGTGAATTCAAAGAATTTTTCCCTAACAATGCAGTCGAGTATTTTGTCAGTTATTATGATTATTATCAACCGGAAGCTTATGTTGCTCAAACTGACACCTATATTGAAAAAGATTCATCGATCAACGACGAAATTGACAAATTGCGACATTCAGCCACCAGTTCGCTGTTTGAACGCCGTGACGTCATCATCGTGGCTAGTGTTTCCTGCATCTATGGGCTTGGTTCTCCGGACGAGTACTACAATATGGTGTTATCGCTCCGGCAAGGGCAGATTCGTGACCGCGACGAAATCCTCCGCAAACTTATTGAGATTCAGTATGACCGTAATGATGTAGCATTCAATCGCGGCAACTTCCGGGTTCGCGGCGATGTAGTCGAGGTCTTTCCGGCTGGCGCAAATGAAAAAGTGGTGCGAATCTCCCTCTTTGGCGATGAGATTGAGCGTTTGCAGGAAATAGACAGCATCACGGGCGAAATTTTGGCGGAACGAACCCATATCGCAATCTATCCGGCCTCTCACTATGTCACTTCGCGCGAAAACCTCCTGCGCGCGGCGCATGACATTGAGGTTGAACTTGAGGAGAGGCTGGCTTGGTTCAAACAACACGATAGATTGTTGGAAGCACAGCGATTGGAACAACGTACCCGCTACGATCTGGAAATGATGCATGAAATGGGGTATTGTTCCGGGATTGAAAACTATTCCCGCCATCTGACAGGCCGGGCGGCCGGCGAGTCGCCGTTTACACTGGTGGATTATTTCCCCAAAGATTTTTTGATTATTATTGATGAGTCCCATGTTACGCTGCCTCAGATTCACGCCATGTATAACGGAGACCAGTCACGGAAGCAGTCCCTCATTGACTTCGGTTTCCGTCTGCCTTCAGCGCTGGATAATCGGCCGCTTAAGTTTGAAGAATTTGAGGCGCGTATTCGTCAGATTCTATATGTTTCGGCTACGCCGGCCGACTACGAACTTCAGACCGCAACGCAGGTTGCCCGGCAGATCATCCGGCCTACGGGGCTGGTCGATCCTATAGTGGAAGTTCGGCCTGTTACCGGGCAAATCGATGATCTGCTCAGCGAAATTCATGAACGGGTCAAGGCGCAAGAACGGGTGCTGGTGACCACATTGACCAAAAAAATGGCCGAGAATCTGACGAATTATTTTCGTGAGATGGGCATTAGGGTTCGTTATCTACATTCGGAAGTGGAAACCCTCGAACGAGCGGAAATCATCAGAGGTTTACGGTCCGGCGAGTTCGATGTTTTGGTGGGTATCAACCTGTTGCGAGAAGGATTGGATCTTCCCGAAGTGTCCCTGATTGCTATTCTTGACGCGGATAAGGAAGGTTTTCTGCGGTCCGATACTTCCCTCATTCAGACGATTGGTCGGGCTGCCCGCAATGTCCATGGAAAGGTTATTATGTACGGCGACCGCATTACGGATTCCATGCACCGTGCCATTGAAGAGACAGATCGACGCCGGGAAGTTCAGGAGGCCTATAATGCGGAACACGGGATTACCCCGACCAGCATCCGGAAAAAAGTGAAGGATTTGATTCAGACCACGAAGGTTGCCGAACCCTCTGCCCCCTATATCACCGCCAAAGAAGCGCGTAAGCTTAGCCGGAAAGAAACTTTGGCCGTGGTTGCCAAGCTGGAAAAAGATATGCGGGCGGCGGCAAAAGCGTTGGAATATGAGCGGGCTGCCGAGCTGCGCGATATGATTTTCGAGTTGCGCGAGAAAATTCGTTAACAGCGGCTATTGAAGGCGGTATTGATTTGAATCAGACAAGAAAAAATCACTGGCTGGGCGTACTCTATGTAAATTTCGCCACATTAGCCTGGGCTTCGAACATGGTAGTGGGACGAATGCTGAAAGATCTTATCGGGCCGGTTACGTTGGCCGCATCACGTTTTATTGTGGCATCAGTGATCTTTGTATTGCTGCTGCGCCATCAACCGGCTCCGGAGCGGAAAATTGGCGCTGACTGGCGGCTGTTATTGGGAATGGCCCTAACAGGCGTGGTACTGTTCTCACCGTCCCTTTATTTAGGACTTCGCTACACTTCCGCCGTCAATGGGACATTAATCAATGGAATCGGTCCGTTGTTAACCGGAGCCATGGCGGCTGTATTTTTGGGACAGCCGATGTCGCAGCGTCAGGTGAGCGGCGCTTTAGTGGGACTGGTGGGAGTGGTTTTTTTGATTACGAATGGGACGGCTGATTTTTGGCAGACCGCGCGATTTAACGCTGGTGATCTGATTGTATTGCTTTCCGTTGCGATTTGGGGTCTTTATTCAGTCATGGGCAGCCGAGTGATGCGCAGCCGTTCCGCGATTTCCACAACGGCCCTGTCAACGCTGTTGGGACTGCCGATTCTGCTACTGCTGTCCTTCTGGGAAATGTTTAAGTTTCCGGTGGTTTTTGATGTAAAATTATTGTTGGGAGTCGTTTATTTGGGGGTCGTCCCAGCAGCAGGCGGGTTTTGTGCCTGGAATGCCGGCGTATCTCGACTTGGCCCGGGAGGAGCCATGGTTTTCTATAATACATTGCCTCTCTATGGCGCTTTATTGGGTGTGACTTTGCTAGGAGAACCCCTGGGATTGTCACATGCGGTCGGCGCGTTTATGATCATTGGCGGCAGTCTTTGGGCGGCTAAAAAGTAACGGTGGCTTAACGCTGAGGTGATATGGCGGGAAGTCTGGCGGCCAAAGACAGCAAAGTATTCTATAAAGAAACACTGCCGATTTAATCGGCAGTGTTTCTTTATAGAATAAGCGATATGAGACGTATAAATTTGCTAAGTAATATTATACAAATTGAATATAATTATAGATAATAATATAATTTAATATGTAAGTTAATTTTAGAACCTTCTTATTGAGACTCTGAGAGCAAAGTGATACTTTTATTTTCTTGAGCTCTTTACATCTGCGACTAAAATGAATATACTAACAATACGAACAAATGTTCTTTACCCTTAGCCTTCTTTCAAATAGTATGAAACGGTAATTACCGCAACCCGTGGATCATGCATCAACCGATTCTTTATAAAGAAGCCGGTTTGGTTGTGTAGTAAATTATGCCACCATTTTTTCACGACAAATTGCGGAATTACTACTGTAATTAAGTCATCCTGGCGGAAGGATTCTTTTTCGCTCTGAATATAATCCATTAATGGTGAAATGGTATCACGGAAAGGGGATACCCGGATTATAAGCGGAATCTCCAACCCAAACTCGCTCCACTTCCGACGCAGTTTGTCGGCAGATTCCTCATCGACGGCTACGTGAAAGGCTCGAATGCTATTATACCCGGCTAAACTTTTGGCATATAATAGGGCCTTATACGAGGCGCGATTCAATGAAGCCAAGGGAACGATAATATGACGCTCCTGAGCAGGATTATTTGCTATTCCCACGCTTTTTTCGCTGATTGGCAGGCTAAGTTGTTTAGCAACCAGTGAATAATGGGCTTTGATTTTTAACATGCCGGCTATGAACAGAGGAACGAGCAAGCAAACAATCCATGCGCCATGCATAAACTTTGTGGCGCCAAGAATTAGCATCGTAATAAAAGTAACAATGGCACCAAATCCGTTGATGACGGCCTTATGCTTCCAGCCGGGCATTTTTCCTCGTACCCAGTGGACCCACATGCCAGACTGCGATAAGGTAAAAGAGGCAAATACACCAACTGCGTAAAGCGGTAGCAATAAATGGGTTTCACCCTGGAACAGGATGACCAGAATGGCCGAAGACAAGCCGAGAAATTCAATGCCTTTTGAGTAATTTAGACGTCCGCCTCGTTGTCCAAATTGTCGGGGCATATAGCCGTCTTTGGACAAGAGAGACATCAACAGCGGCAAGTCGGTGAAAGCCGTATTGGCTGCCATAACCAATATCAGAGCTGTTGTCAATTGGATGATGAAAAACATGGGCGTGGCGACGCCAAAAACTTGAGTAGCAATCTGAGCGATCACGGTTTCTTCCGGATTGGGTAGTGCGTGGTACAGAGTAGCCAAGTATGAAGTGCCGCCAAACATGAACAATACGATGAGCGCTAGTAAAAATAGAACTGTGATGGCATTTTTGGGGGACGGTTCTCTGAAGTTGGGGATCGCATTACTCACTGCTTCCACGCCGGTCAATGCCGTACAGCCGGCAGCGAACGCCCGTAAAATCAGGAATAATGTTATTTCTCCCATGACTTCGGGAACTTGGCGGGTTGCCTGCGGGATGAACCCATACACGTGTACCTTGTATATTCCATAGATGATCATGATCAGCATTGACAGAATGAAAGAATAGGTCGGAATGCCGAACATTCGGGAAGAGTCTTTAATTCCTCGTAAGTTGCCAATGGTCAGCAATGCAATAAAAAACAGTGTGATGGCGACTCGATGCGATAAAAGTTCAGGGACTGCGGAAGTGATGGCAGCGGTTCCGGCAGAAGCGCTGACAGCTACAGTCAGAATGTAGTCGATGGACAATGTTGCCGCAGCAGTCAATCCCGGCATAGTGCCAAGATTGTCATGGGCGACAATATAGGCCCCGCCACCGCAGGGATAGGCTTCAATCGTTTGTCGGTAGGAAAACACAAGTATAAATAGTAAAGCTACGATTGCCATGGCAATATGAAACATTTCCTTATAGGCCATCAGTCCAATGACAGGAACTAATACATAGAGAATTTCCTCGCCGGCGTAGGCAACTGAAGAAATGGCATCACTGGCCAGTACCGGCAAACCCCAGAACACACTGAATTTTTCTTCACTTAGTTTTTCGTTAGGCAGAGTTTTTCCAATCAATGTTTGAGATAATTTTCCCCAAAACGTTTTTGGGGAATGAAGCTCAGGGGACGACACAAAAATCAGCCTCCAAATAATTCAAGATTACTGCGATACACAGTAATATAGCACAGGTGATGTCAAAACAGTGTCAAAAAAACATCAAACAGTATCAAGAATCTATAAAAACGCTGGACAGGCGCGCGAAATTTTGGAGTAAATGTATTTTGCAAGTTTGCGATAAAGTTTATCTTTTAGTAAAATGTTTATATTGAATTATGCTTCCATCGGTCGTGCACTTGCATGGGGCAGCGGTGGCCGGTAACCTTGACTTGCGATGACGACCATCAAAATATGCTTAGGGGATAAAGGTGATACGAAATCGTGAAAGATAAACTGATTGTAAAAGGGGCACGTCAACATAATCTGAAGAATATCGATGTCGAAATACCTCGCGACAAACTGGTAGTTCTCACCGGCCTATCCGGTTCCGGAAAATCATCGCTGGCGTTCGATACCATTTATGCCGAGGGGCAACGACGGTATGTCGAGTCTTTGTCGGCTTATGCCCGGCAATTTCTTGGGCAAATGGATAAGCCTGACGTGGATTACATCGAAGGACTATCGCCAGCGATATCGATTGACCAGAAGACGACCAGCCGCAATCCTCGGTCCACGGTAGGGACAGTCACTGAAATATACGATTATCTTCGCTTGTTATTCGCGCGGGCCGGACGACCGCATTGCCCGGAGTGCGGCAAACCGATCACTCAGCAGACTGTGCAGCAGATGGTGGATGCTCTCATGGCGCAGGGCGAAGGCTCGCGACTTACTTTGTTGGCGCCGGTCATCCGCGGCCGCAAGGGCGAGCATCAAAAAGTGCTGGAAGAAATCCGCAAAGACGGCTACCTCCGGGCCAGGGTCGATGGCACGATTCAGGAACTGTCGGATGACATTAGGCTGGATAAGAATAAGAAGCATACCATTGAAGCCGTGATAGACCGTGTTATCGTGAAGGACAGCGTGGCCCGGCGTTTGGCTGATTCTCTCGAAGCCGCCCTGAAATTGGGGGACGGTTTGGTAACTGTGGATATTGGCGGCGAGAAGGAACTGACATTTAGTGAAAATTTCGCTTGTATTGATTGCGGAATTAGCCTGCCCGAAATAGCGCCGCGCCTGTTCTCATTCAATACCCCGTATGGCGCGTGCCCGGCGTGTACCGGCTTGGGCGTCAATATGGAAATCGATCCGGATTTGGTAGTGCCCGATGAAAACAAAACGATCGCCGAGGGGGCGATTGTGGCGGTTTCCAATAAACCTGAAACTTACTTCATGTGCCAGTTGAAAGTGTTACTGGAGCGACGCGGCTATTCGTTCGATGTCCGGTGGCGGGACTTGCCGGATGATCTTCGAGAGTTGATCCTTCATGGATCGGAGAACGAACGTCTGTCGTTCGAATATGAGAATCTGTTCGGTGAGGTGAAGACCCATTTTACTGCCTATGAGGGCATCCTGCCGCTGCTGGCCCGCCGCCATCGGGAATCGACCTCGGATTCGATGCGGGAAGACGTCGAGCGGTTCATGACTTCTAAGCCCTGTCCGGTTTGCCTGGGTACCCGACTGAAAAAGGAGGCTCTGGCGGTATTCGTCGGCGGGAAAAATATCAACGAGGCGACACGTATGACCGTTCAGGAAAGTCGAAATTTTTTCCGGAATTTGGACCTGACGGAACGGGAACAAGCCATCGCCCACCAAATTCGCAAGGAGATTGACGCCCGTCTGGGTTTTTTGGTTAATGTCGGTCTCGACTATCTGACACTGGACCGGGCGGCCGGCACTCTGTCGGGCGGCGAAGCGCAGCGCATCCGTTTGGCGACCCAGATCGGTTCCGGATTAGTGGGAGTGCTGTATATTCTGGATGAGCCGAGCATTGGCCTGCATCAGCGGGATAATCAGCGCCTGCTGAACGCATTGAAAAACCTGCGGGATCTCGGCAATACCCTTTTGGTGGTCGAGCATGACGAAGAGACGATGTTCAACGCCGACCATATCATCGATATCGGGCCGGGCGCCGGCGTTCATGGCGGATATGTGATCGCCCAGGGAACGGTGGAAGATATCCAGGCCTGCGAGGCGTCCATCACCGGCCAGTACCTGTCGGGAAAACTGTCCATTCCGGTGCCGGAACAGCGGCGCCGGCCGAATGGCAAGTGGATTGAAATCCTAGGTGCCGCGGAAAACAATCTGGCCCAGATCGATGTCCGGTTTCCGCTCGGGGTTTTTACGGCCGTGACGGGCGTGTCAGGTTCCGGCAAAAGCACTTTGGTGAATGAGATATTATATAAAGCGCTGGCCCAAAAACTGTACCGGTCCCATACCCGGCCCGGTGTCTACGCGGAAATCCGGGGCTCCGAGCATATCGACAAAATCATCGATATCGACCAGTCGCCAATCGGTCGTACGCCCCGCTCCAATCCCGCCACTTATACCGGATTGTTCGATTCGGTGCGCGAACTGTTCAGCCATACTCCGGAAGCAAGACTTCGTGGTTATAAGCCTGGACGCTTCAGCTTTAACGTTAAGGGAGGCCGCTGCGAGGCCTGCCGCGGCGACGGCATCATCAAGATTGAGATGCATTTTTTGCCGGATGTCTATGTGCCCTGCGAGGTGTGCCATGGCGACCGGTATAACCGGGAAACGCTGGATGTGCATTATAAAGGAAAGAATATTGCCGAGGTCCTCGACATGGTGGTCGAAGAGGCATTGGCGTTTTTTGCGAACGTGCCGAAAATCCAACGGAAACTGCAAGTCTTAAATGACGTGGGGCTGGGTTATATCAAACTCGGTCAGGCCGCCACCACCCTGTCCGGCGGCGAAGCCCAACGGGTCAAATTGGCTACGGAACTGGCCCGACGCAGTACCGGCAAGACGCTGTACATTTTGGATGAACCGACTACGGGTCTGCATGTTGCGGATGTCCACCGGCTTCTGGAGGTGTTGGACCGACTAGTTGACGTCGGCGATTCCGTCGTCGTTATTGAACATAACCTGGATGTGATTAAACGGGCGGATTATGTGATCGACCTCGGGCCGGAAGGCGGAGCCCGCGGCGGGCGGGTTGTGGCTTGCGGCACGCCGGAGGAACTGGCGGCGGTTGATGCTTCGTATACAGGCCAGTATCTAAAACCGGTATTGCCGGCGTTGCGCCGGAAAACTGCAGCCGAGCATCCATCCCGGCCCAAATCCGGCGGGAAGGCTGCTACCGTCAAGCGCGGCGGGAAGAATAAAGAGGAGCACAAACTTCCATGAACGATGATCTCGACAGAGGGGACCGGCACGCGGAGTTAACGGCCCAGGTGGCGTTGCTGCCGGAAAAGCCCGGCGTTTATCTGATGCGGGATGCGGCCGGCAAGATCATTTATGTGGGGAAGGCGGTCAACCTAAAAAACCGTGTGCGTTCCTATTTCCAGCAGCGGGGATTGAGTCCGAAGACGGAAGCGTTGGTTGCCCGCATCCAGACGTTTGAAACCATCGTCACAGCTTCGGAAATAGAAGCGCTGATTCTCGAATGCAATTTGATCAAAAAGCATCATCCCCGTTACAATATTAGCCTGCGGGATGACAAGTCCTATCCCTTCATCAAGGTGACGTGGAATGAGGAATATCCGCGTGTTTACGCCACCCGCAGGGTCGAAAAAGACGGGGCGAAGTATTACGGCCCTTACGCCAGCGCCGGGGCGATGCACGAGACGTTGGCATTACTCAAACGACTATTTCCGCTGCGCAGTTGCCGCAGCATGGACAGCCGGAGGCCCTGCCTGGAATACCATATCCAGCGCTGTTTGGCGCCCTGTGCTGGCATGATTGATCCGGCTGCCTATCAGGAAATGGTCAGGACGGTCTGCCTGTTTCTCGAAGGAAGATCGGCCGACGTGGAAAAGAATCTGAAGCGTCGGATGCTGGTTGCCGCCGAAGAAATGAAATTCGAGTTGGCGGCCCGTTTGCGCGACCAGTTGACGGCAGTGCGACAGGTGACGGAAAAGCAAAACATCGTGACCGGCGCCGGCGACCAGGATGTTCTCGGCTTGGCCCGGCTGGGGAGTCAGGCCTGCGTGCAGGTGTTTTTTGTTCGCGGTGGGAAAATGGTGGGCAGAGACCGGTTCTTGCTGTCTGGTGGGGACGCCGAACCCGACGGCGACATTTTGGCGGCCTTTGTCAAGCAGTATTATCTTGAGGCATCCTTTGTGCCGCGGGAAATCCTCACACCAACGGCTTTGCCGGAGGTGGAACTTCTGTCAGCCTGGCTTGGCGAGCGGAAGGGAGGATCTGTACGCCTGCTGACGCCGCAACGGGGAACCAAGCGGGAATTGGTACAGCTGGCAGGCGAAAATGCGGTCGAGGTGTTAAGGCAGCGGTCGGAGCGGGAAGCGGCTCAGGCAGGGAAATGCACGGCGGCGTTGCAGGAATTGAGGGATCGTCTGGAAATGAAGCAGATGCCGCAGCGGATTGAGTGTTTTGATATTTCCCACATTCAGGGCGCGGAAACCGTTGCTTCGATGGTGGTGTTCACCGGCGGTGAACCGGATAAGGCTGAATATCGCCGGTTCAAGCTGAAGACCGTGGAGGGGAGCCCTGACGATTTTGCCTCCATGCAGGAGGTTACGCTGCGGCGCTACAGGGAAGCCGCAGAACCATTACCGGACCTGATTGTTATTGACGGCGGCAAAGGGCAGCTGTCGTCGGCGCTGGCAGTGATTCGCGGGGTGGGGTTGGCGGAAATCCCGGTCATCGGACTGGCCAAGGAGTTTGAGCACATTTTCCGCGAAAACATCAGTGAGCCGTTGATTTTGCCCCGGCATTCCGAAGCGATCCGACTGTTGCAACAGATTCGGGACGAGGCGCATCGTTTCGCGATCGGCTATCATCGCAAACTTCGCGCCAAACGCAATTTGGTTTCTGTGCTCGACCATGTTCGCGGAATCGGTGCGAAACGGCGTCAAGCGTTGTGGAAACACTTCGGAACCATTGACAAGATTCGCCAGGCATCCATCGACGAATTGGTGAAAGCGCCGGGGATGAACCTGCCGGCGGCGCAGGCGGTGCATCGTTTTTTTCACGCGGCGGGGGAACGAATTCTTTGAAGGGGTCTCGGCGCTTGCCATCTGGTAAATAGCGCCGAAATTGGTTACAATAAAAAGAGTATTATAGTCTGCTCGGTTTAACCTGGTTTGCATGTAATGGAGGCGACCTGGCAGAACCGGCCAAATGAAGCAAGGGGGAACATCAGTAAATGAGTAAATCAACGATTGTGTTAATTGCCATTGTGGCTGTCATCGGGATGTTCGGTTTAACATTGATGTCGTCCTATAATGGCTTGGTGGCGGAACAGGAACAGGTGAACGGAAAATGGAGTCAGATTGACACTATGCTGCAAAGGCGAGCCGATTTGATTCCCAATCTAGTCAACACCGTCAAAGGGTTTGCCGCTCAGGAAAAAAGCGTGATCGACTCGGTGACCAATGCAAGAGCCAAATTGGCTGGCTCCCAGGGACCGGCGGCTCGCGGCGCGGCCAACGCCGAACTGAGCAGTGCGTTGTCCCGTCTGTTGGTGGTTGTGGAAAACTACCCCCAGCTAAAATCCGATCGGACCTTTATTGGTTTGATGGATGAGTTGTCCGGTACGGAGAATCGAATTGCCGTGGCCCGGCGGGATTACAACCAGGCGGTTCAGTCCTTCAACACCCGTGTGAAGTCGTTCCCGACCAGCATTATCGCGGGAATGTTCGGCTTTTCCCAGAAAGAGTATTTTCGGGCGGAAGAAGGCGCCAAACAAGTTCCGGCGGTCAAGTTCTGATTTTGCAGCGTGCGACGTATAAAATCGGAAGGAGGCTGAAACGGCTTGTTTAAGCGCATAGCGGCGTGGCTTGCCATTGTCGGCTGCGTGATGCTTCTCGCTTGGCCGGTTTCGGCTGAACCCCGTATTCCACCGGTGCCGACGCGGGATATCTATGCCCAGGATTATGGCAAGGTACTGTCTAAGGAAACCATCAGCAAGATCAACCGTCTGAGTACGGAGTTACACTCCCGTACCAAGGCCCAGGTCGCGGTGGTGACGATTCCTTCCCTGGACGGGGAAGCTATCGAAGAATACAGTTTGGCTCTGTTCCGAAAATGGGGAATCGGCGATCGCCAGCTGAATAACGGTGTTTTGATTCTGTTTGCGGTTGCGGAGAAGAAGTCCCGGATCGAAGTTGGGTACGGACTGGAAGGGGCACTGCCGGACGCTAAGACCGGTCGGATCCAGGACGAATACATGCGACCAGGAATTGCGGCGGGCGACTACAATATCGCTATTCTGAATGCCTATATGGCCGTGCTGCAGGAAGTCGCGCAAGAGTATAAACTGCAGATTAAGGCAACGCAACGAACCGGCCCCAAAAAACGCGACACGGCGAGTGATTTCGGCTCCCTGCCGGGTTGGGCCCAGATTCTGTTAGGCGTAGGAGTGGTTATATTTCTGTTGTTCGACTGGTTTGTGCTGGGCGGGTTCTTTACCCGACTATTGTTTTTGTTTGCCGGCCGTGGCGGAAGAGGAGGCGGCGGTTCAGGCGGCTCCGACGGATTTGGCGGCGGTTCCGGCGGTGGCGGCGGCGCCAGCCGTTGAATACTTTTCCAAAAAGAAGTGGAGTTCCCCTTCCCGGGATAATCCTGGGGTAATAATAATCAGTAATGGAGGAGTGAGTGAGAATGCAAAAGTATGTTTGTTCAGTCTGCGGTTATGTGTATGATCCGGCCGAAGGAGATCCTGATCACGGGGTGCAGCCCGGGACAGCCTGGGAAAATGTCCCGGAAGATTGGGTTTGCCCGATCTGTGGCGTGAACAAGGATCAGTTCAACGCTGAATAGTCTGACGGGATCTGATAAAAAGGCACAGCAAGGGCCGGGGAAGTTTCCCGGCCCTTGTTTTTCTATGCAACCGACCGCCGACTCCCCAGCCGTTGGTTGCAGGTCGGATCTGTGGTAAAATTTGAACATGGACACGGACATAATTTAATGGATAGGCAGGAGAGTTGCCAGATGTTGAACAAAGAAGCACGACCTCGCCCCATTGTCACTGCCATCAACCCCTATGAGCCGGGGTGGGCGGACCGGACTCCGATGGAGCTTTGCCATTTGCTGAACCGCGACTCCGTTTCCAAACTTTCGTTCAACGAAAGCCCCTACGG
Organism: Veillonellaceae bacterium; assembly: GCA_012798135.1. The sequence goes on from JAAZNU010000022.1 coordinate 109,498, forward strand.
GCCGTCGCCAAAGGCGGTTGCCGCCATGCAGGCCGCAGCCGGTGAAGTTCATAGATATCATGATATGGAAGCCAAGGAGTTGCGGCAAAAGATCGCCAACCACCATAGTGTTGCCGTGGATTGCGTCTATATCGGCAGCGGCGGCGACGAAACCATTTCTCTGCTGGTTAACGCCTATGTATCGCCAGGCGATGAGGTGGTGATTCCCTGGCCTACTTTCGGCCAGTATCTGAACGCCGCGACGATCATGGACGGGATCACCGTGAAGGTGCCGGTCCGGCAGGACGATTTGAAGGCGGACCTTGACGGGATGCTGGCTGCGTTGACGCCACGCACCAAAATTATCTTTCTTTGCAATCCGAACAACCCAACCGGTGTGCCGGTGAATGGCCCGGATTTGCGGACCTTTTTGCGGGCTGTGCCGGAGAATATCCTGGTAGGACTGGACGAAGCGTATGCCGAGTTTGTGACCGATCCCAGCTTCGTGTCCGGCATTCAATGTATGGCCGAGTTTTCGAATGTCGTGGTCATTCGAACCTTTTCCAAAATTTACGGTTTGGCCGGCATGCGCGTTGGTTATGGTATTGCCCGTCCGGAAATCGTGAACATGATCCAACGGGTCCGGCCGCTGTTCAATGTAAATAATCTGGCGCAGTTTGGCGCCATGGCGGCTTTGGACGATCACGAGCATCTGGACCGGGTAAAAGCTGACAATACGCAGGAAAGGATCTGGCTGGGCGCGCAACTGGCAGCTTTGGGCATACGGGTGGTTCCTTCCCAGACTAATTTTCTGTTTGTGGACACCGGACTGGAGTCGCAGCCACTTGTCGATGCCGCCCGGAACGCGGGGTTCATCATAAAGAGCGGAGCCGGTTGGGGTTTTCCAACTTTCCTGCGGATTTCTCTGGGCACACACGAACAAAATGAAGGATTGCTGGCAGTCTTGGGTCAGGAACGGCGTAAGTCGGCGGATCAATCGACGTGAGCCTTTTTTTTCGATATTGATTTTTTTAGCAGGAGAATGCAAGGTCGGGGCGAATATATATTTTCATCGCTTTAGTACAATAAAGAAAGAAAAGGTGAGAACATGAAAAAAACTATTGCCCTGCTCCTGATTTCGATGCTCGTGTTGTCCTTCGCCGCCGGCTGCGGCAAGAGCGAACCGGCGAAACCGGCTCCGAAGGCCAAAGCTGAACCGATTATCATCGCCTATACGCCCTGGAACGGTTATGGCGCCCTGTTCGTCGCCGCCCAGAAGGGAATGTTCAAAGCCAAAGGCGTAGATGTACAGATCCAGTCGATTGAGGACGTTGGCGCCCGCAAACAGTCCATTGTGGCGAAAAAAATCCAGGGTATGGCGGCCTCCGTTGACGTTTCCGTGGCGGCTATCGGCCAGGGCGTGCCCATCAAATTTGTCTGGGCGTTTGATGCGTCCGCCGGCGCGGATGGTTTGTTGGTGACCAAGGCCAGCGGTATCAAAACCATCGCCGACCTCAAAGGGAAAGAAGTCGCCTACCACAAAGGGTCGGCTTCGCATCTTTACCTGAGCACTCTGCTGAAAAAGA
>JAAZNU010000122.1 GCA_012798135.1 Veillonellaceae bacterium
CCGCCACCCAGGGTGGCGGTTTCCAAGCCTGGTTGAAGGGGCTCTTTATTGATCATGTCTTTGGATTGAGCGGGCAGTTGTGCCGGGCTCGCCAGAAGCAGGCTGCCCAACATGAGTGTCAAAAGGGACCGGCTCGTCATGTCTCAGTTTGGCACAAAATCCGCCGTGAGCCCGGCCAGCAGGGCGTAACGGGTTCGTTTGATGCCGACCGACCCGAAATACACCGCCAGGACGTAAAAGGTGGTTTCCGTGCTCCCGAAAATCGTTCCCGCCGTCCGCGCGATCAGGCTGTCGGGCCCAAACGTCTTTACCAGTTCGGTGAACAGGCCCAAGGTGCCACTGCCGCTCAGGGGACGCATTAAAACGACCGGCAGCAAATCCGGCGGGAACCCCACCACCCGCATGGCCGGCGTCAACACGCGGCTGAGCAGGTCAATGCCTCCGGCCGCGCGGAACATGCCGATTGCCACCAGGATGGCCACCAGATACGGAATGATCCGCAAGGCAACCTCAAACCCCTCTTTGGCCCCGTCCACAAATTCTTCATACACCTTGACTCCCCTCAGGGCGGCATAAAGCGGGAAAACGGAAAGCAACAGGGGAATCGAAATTTTCGAGATCGCGCTGATGATCCGCACGAACGTGTTTTGCTGTGCCGTTTCCAAAGCCAGCGGCAGCCCGAACCAGCCGGGAAAAGCCAGCCGCAGAAAAATCACCAGGAAAAACAGGCCAAAAGCGCCCAGAATCAGCCGGCCCCACCACTGCAGCGGCGCCAGCCCGGCGGCTTCCTTGACGGGGGACTTTTCGGGCTCGGCGGCCGGCGCGCCGGGATGCGGCGGGGCCGGGCGCTCCGGCGCGGGGGCCAGCGGCGGCAGCCGAAAGGCCGGCAGGCGCTCGAGGAATTTGGCCATCAGCACCGCGGAAGTGGCGGCGCAAGAGGTCGCCAGGATGGTGGTGCCAACTATGGCGGTGGGGTCCGAAGAGCGGTTGGCGGCCAGAATGGCAATCGCGGTGACAGGGATGAGCTGAATCGAACTGGTATTGATGGCCAGGAACGTGCACATCGCATTGGTCGCCGTGCCCGGCCGCGGGTTGAGGGTCTCCAGGTCCTTCATCGCGCGGAGACCCAGCGGCGTGGCGGCGTTCCCCAGCCCCAGCATGTTGGCCGCCATGTTCATCAGCATCGAGCCCATTGCCGGATGCTCGGGGGGGACGTCGGGAAACAGGCGGCGCATCAGGGGGCGCAGCCCACGCGCCAGCAGGCTCACCAGCCCCGCGCGCTCGGCCAGGCGCATCACGCCAAGCCACAAGGCCATGATGCCGATCAGCGGAAAGGCCGTGTCCAGCACCGCATACTTGGCCATTTCCAGGCTCCGGTCCGCCACCGCCTTGAGGCTGCCGGTCCAGCCCCCGATCAGCACCGCCAGCAGAATGAGCGCGAGCCAGATGTAGTTGAGCATGGGCCCAACCCTATACCGCCCTCCCAACGTTGGCGCGAGGAAAAACCCGGCTCGCGGCGCGAAAAACCCGTCCTCTTCCCGCCCGCCCCGTTTTCCCGCTGCGGCGGCCCGTCACAGCCACGGGCGCTCTGCTGAAGGCGAGGTGCAGGCCATGCCGGCCCACTCACCGGGACGGCTTTTTAC
>JAAZNU010000333.1 GCA_012798135.1 Veillonellaceae bacterium
AAAGTAGCTTGCCTAACTCTATCCGGCGCTTTCTGTCCAGCCACCCTAGCTGCTCTGCGATTTTGAGAGAGTCCAACGATGCATCAACAAAAGGAGCTGAGTATTCATGATCTAGATCATGCAAATGGCTTAGAATATCATCTAACAACAGGCTAAACCTGTAATCCGGATCGAGATTGACTTCCCCTTTGAATAAACGAGAAATCCACTGAAACCCTAACAGATACTTCTCCTCGAACGACTCTATCGGCCTTCCCTCACTGAGTAAATCTGGTATCTGCGCCGCAATTCGCAGCAAGGTTGTCTCCTCTTGATTAATGAAGACAGACTCACGAGATGCAAGTGTGGAATGCGCCTCGCAATAATGGATAAAGTCAGCCGCCGTGTTTACTCTCTCCGTTAGAATTTGAAGATCCGAGATGGAAAGAAATATTGTCGGTATCGTAGGCTTGTCAGCCGAACTTATCAATGAAATCGGATCAATATTCTCATTTACGCCAGCCAATACAATAATCCCATATACATAGGGATATTGTGATAGATCTATTTGCTTCTTCACAGCAAAGACTGGATTAGTAAACTCCTTGACTATACCATCCTTGAGCTGCCGGTATGATCCATTAAGTTGCTTAGAAGCTTTGCTTGCGTGTTTTGCTATCCAATCAGTCTCAGCACGCTCGGAAGATTTGGTTTTTACTTGAACAATCACGATGGTGTCTTCGAAGATTACCAAAGCATCTGCAAATTCCTTTTGTGGATCCTTCATGGGGTTACGATATACAAATGGTTTGAAGAAAGCGCACTCTAAGAACCATTGAACAATCTTCTCTGCATCATCTGCCATATCATCAGTAGGCAAAGGTAGAGGTGTTGCATCATATCTAAAACCGATCAGATCCTGTATTTTCAAAACCAGCCTCTGTTTTATCCCTTGGGCGGATACGGGTCGCTCCCATAGGTGTGCTCTTCACGAATCTTGCCATCAGTGCCATGAATAATAACTTGGGCCTTTCCGCTATTCTTGGCTATTTCGATAGCTCTCTGATTAGCTTCTCGTTGGGTTGAGCTGACTATAGAGGCTCGCTCAGCACCCTCTCTCTTACCCTGCCACTGGCCATCGGGCCGTTGGGTAATATGAATACGTTCTTTCTTAGGCATGAATCACTCCTTCCCTGAAGGAACATCTTCTGGACTTGGCGCGATTTTACCCACATCTTCCGACGCACTGCCTTTCGGTGTGGCTAGAAATTCATTAATGGTAAAGATAGGACTTGTTGGTCGTGGAGATGTTGAAAACAAGCCATCGATATGTTCGAAGAGGTCGTCCCCTATTGGGTTCCACATGGGGTCGAGGACAAAATCTATCCCCTCTCGTCGAGCCACTTTAGCTGCAGGGACGAAGTCACTATCGCCAGCGATGAGGATAACGCGATCGACAAGGCGCTTATATGCAAGAGCAGATATGTCCAGACCAATACGCATATCCACCCCCTTTTGCTTGATATCAAAACGTATATCCGAATCGTTGAGATCTTCGAGACGAATCCTTCCTGCCAAAAGATCCTTTGTTTTGGAACGTGAAATAATCCATGCGTCATTATCTTTGACAGTACCTAGCCTTAGTGCTACTTTTCGCTGCCGTTTCAGCTGTTCAAGAAAACCATTTCTAAACTGGGCGGTCGTGCTTTTTGAAAAATCGATAAGAGCTTTGGAAATCGGATTATGGACTTTCTTCTGAAGAGGCTGGCAGTCGTAGTAAAAGATTCTGTAGAGCCTTTCTCCTCGACTTGGCTGAACATGTGCGTTTGTTAGTTTTTGAAATACCGCAGCAGCTTGGCAATAATCATGCTCCATAAAATCAGGACATCTGCAGAAAAGAGCACGGTATCTCTTTAAATAAAAGCCACCATCGACCATAACAGCGACTCGCTCGATGCCGCCGCTATTCATACCGCACCCCAACAAAAAACAAAGCCCCCGAGTCGACCATACCAAGATGAATCGGTACGGAGATCGTCGGGGGCGCTATTAACATTATCAAATGATAGTATAAATGTAGGAGCTGAAATCGGTTTTGTCAAGCCTTGGCGAAGCTCTGGTAATAATCTATCCAGCCAATAACAATAAATACTGCGCATTATGACTCCTTTTTGCTCCATCCCGCACCCGCCACGGGGAAATGCTTGCGCACTTCACCCCGGCCTACCAGATTCGCAAAGGTTCTAAAGTCCTTTCGTCTATGCTGGATCCGCCCCGCTACGATGGCTGGATGTACTCCATGGTCCTGTGCGTAGGCAACCACCTCGTTGGTCGAGAGACGAACCTTTGTGTCCAGATCGAAATCGGTAGGTAAGAGTGCTGAGGAAGCAAACCGATCGGCATCCTGTTCCTGCTTGGAATCACTGCTCGCGAGGTCCAAGTCGTCTGCTATCCAGGACCGATCCCCTGAAAGGTGGCCAAGTTTCAGATGGCCAAGCTCATGGAGAAGCACGAACCAAAAATTGTCAAGGCGGTCATAGCGGAGGGTCAGAGCTATTACGGGACGATTGCCCTCGGTGAGAAATACCGCACCATCAAGATATGTGTGCGGCAGATGCGGAACAGCCAGCAGTGTAATCCCCGCCTTGCTAAGGTACTCTCGTGCCTGGTGAGGACCATCCTCGGTTACCGATAGGGATACGAGAGTCTGGATAAACTTGTCAGTGAGTACCTCGCTCTTGAAGCGTCCTACGGACGGATGTTCGGAGGCTTCACGTAAAACTTGGAGGCTCCACCCGAGCAGGGCATAGCTGTCCAGCTTGGCATTCAAGCGCATTTCGTCGTTCTTGCGAAGGGCAACCTGTGGCACGGCGGAGAACCCGCCGATGCGTCCCACGAGCTTGCCCGACGGGTCGAACCGATACACCACCTGCCCGGCAAAATCGGCCACGAACACGTCCTTCTCCGCCACGGCGATGGACGTAGGCCGGGGCTTTTCGCCGGGCAAGTCCCACCCGGCCAGCCGTGCGCCGTCCTGGCCGAAGACCTCGATCCGGCCGCCCACGCCCGCATAGACCGCTCCCGGCCGCACATGCCGGGTGCCGGCGACCGCCAGGCAATAGCCCGGACCCGCCAGGGCGATCTTCGACCGCGGCGCGCCGTCGGGCCCGAACACGCGAATGGCCCCCTCGCCGGCAACGTAGATCCGGTCGGCCGCATCCACGGCCACGGCCTTCGCATGGGCCACCTCGCTCGAGAATCCGCCCGTCTCACGGTAGAGGAAAAGCGCAGCGTCGATCTTCTCCAGCGACCGGGTGTCGTACTCGAATGCCTCGGGCAGGCGGTTGCCTCGGCCGCCCCAGCGGTCCCACTGCCACGCGGCGACCGCGCCGACCGCGACGGCGGCGAGCACAATCGCGACGATCACCAGGTTCATCGGCTTCACGGCAGGCGGGGTGGGCATGTTCACTTCTCTCGAATGTCAATACACGCCATCCTCGT
>JAAZNU010000294.1 GCA_012798135.1 Veillonellaceae bacterium
CGCATCACTGCTTGGAGGCGTAGTTCGGTGCTTCCACCGTCATCTGGATGTCATGCGGATGGGACTCGCGAAGCCCGGACGCGGTGATCCGGACGAACCGTCCGTTGGTCTGCAGCTCTTCGATGCTGTGCGCACCGCAGTAGAACATCGACTGGTGCAGGCCGCCGGCCAACTGGTAGAGCACCTGCGACAGCGGCCCACGGTAGGGCACCTGGCCCTCGATGCCTTCGGGAATGATCTTGTCGTTGCTGGTCACATCGGACTGGAAATAGCGGTCCTTGGAGTAGCTCATGGTGCGTCCGCGGGTGGCCATCGCACCCAGCGAACCCATGCCGCGGTAGCTCTTGAACTGCTTGCCGTTGATGAAGACCAGGTCACCGGGGCTCTCATCACAGCCGGCCAGCAGCGAGCCGAGCATCACCGTGTCGGCGCCGGCCACGATCGCCTTCGCGGTGTCACCGGAGTACTGGAGACCACCATCACCGATGACCGGGACACCGGCCGGCTTCGCCGCTCGGGCGGCCTCGTAGATCGCGGTGATCTGGGGGACGCCGACACCGGCGACCACTCGGGTGGTGCAGATCGAGCCCGGCCCGACACCGACCTTGATACCGTCGACCCCGGCATCGATGAGCGCCCGGGCCGCTTCGAAGGTGGCCACGTTTCCGCCGATGATGTCGACATTGCGGGTGGACACCTCGGCCCTGAGCCGCTTGATGAACTCCACCTCTGCCCGGGAATGACCGTGCGCGGTATCGACCACCAGACAGTCGACGCCCTCCTCGACGACGGCCATCGCACGCTCCCAGGCGTCACCGAAGATGCCGACCGCGGCGCCGACGCGCAGACGTCCCTGCGGGTCCTTGCAGGCCTTCGGGTACTGGTCGGACTTCACGAAGTCCTTGAGGGTGATGAGACCGCGCAGGCGTCCGGCATCGTCGATCAGCGGCAGCTTCTCGATCTTGTTCTTGGCCAGCAGCGCCAGTGCATCGTCCGACTTGATGCCGACCGGTGCGGTGACCAGCGGCATCTTGGTCATGACCTCGCCGACCAGCCTGGTGGGGTCGCTCTCGAAGCGCATGTCACGGTTGGTGATGATGCCGAGCAGCATCATGGACGAGTCGACCACCGGAATGCCGCTGATGCGGTAGATGGCGCACAGCTCGTCAGCCTCGCGCAGGGTGGCGTCCGGGCTGATGGTGATCGGTTCGTCGATCATGCCGGCCTCGGAGCGCTTCACCTGGTCGACCATGCGGGCCTGGTCGTCCACCGACAAGTTGCGGTGCAGGACGCCCAGGCCACCCTCCCGGGCCATGGCGATGGCCATCCGCTGCTCGGTGACGGTGTCCATCGCAGCCGACAGGAACGGCACGTTGAGGGTGATGTTGCGGCTGAGCCGAGCCTTCGTGCGGACCTCGCTCGGGATGACATCCGACTCCCGGGGTTGCAGCAAGACGTCGTCGAACGTCAGGCCCAAAGCTTCGAACATCGGTGGTATTCCGGCGGGAGTCAACTGTTCGGACACCGCACTTCCCTTCCATCACGCAGCTGGAAAAGGCCAGTTTAGCCGCCCGCTGTGACCGCCAGTCGCCAGCGGGCCACCAGCACGGCGACGGCCAGGCCGACGCCCTGAGCGACCGGTATCGGCAGTCCCGCGTAGTCCAGCAGCACACTGGTGCTCAGCAGGGCGCCGACACCTCCGATCACCCAAGCCGAGGCCTTCGGCGACAGCGCGACGGCGCCCAGCAGAACGCCTCCCCACAGCACGTACCAGGGCTGCAGGCTCGGATAGCTGAACGCGAAGACGATCAGCGCCCAGGCCGTGAAGGCGATCGGACGCGTCGCGCCCAGGCGCCATCCGAGCCACCCGATGACTACCGCGCCGATGATCAGGAAGATTGGGCCGACCACCGACATAGCTCCGCGCAGCGAGACCGAGGTGAACATCTCGATCGTGGCGGCCACCGTGTGGGCGATCGACTGGCTGCCTGCGCTCTGCGGAGAGCCCGACCCGGTGGCCCAGCCGAGTCCCCAGCCCGA
>JAAZNU010000234.1 GCA_012798135.1 Veillonellaceae bacterium
AGAATCAAACGCGGGAGCAGTGTCGGCTCGGAAAGTGGGCTGTTGGCCGAAAAGGGGCATATAGCGGTCCAAACGACTCAAAAGGACAGTTGGAGGAGAGCAAAACGCTGCGAAAAACAGAGACGGCACGCGCCTGCCAGCACAGTCGCAAATGCCTTTTCAAAAACCGGGTCTTTTGGGACAGGCTCTAGATTATGCTGCCACTTGTATCCATTCTGATACCTGCTTATAATGCTGAGCGCTGGCTGCGTTCCGCTATTGTATCTGCTTTGAATCAGACGTGGCCGCGAAGAGAAGTGATTGTTGTTGATGACGGCTCAACAGACAATACGGTCGCGGTTGCGCAGGCATATGAATCGTCTGGAGTTAAAGTCGTATCGCAGAGGCATTCAGGCGCGAGTGCCGCCCGGAACCGAGCTTTGGCTCTTTCTCAAGGTGATTATGTGCAGTGGCTTGACGCAGACGATGTGTTAGCCCCTGACAAGATAGAGAGGCAGCTCACATGTCCTGAGATAAGAGAAGACCCTTGGACCTTGGGCTCCTCGGCATGGGGCTTTTTCTACCGCGATCCGTCTCAGACAATACTGAATCCAACTGAATTGTGGTCGAGTTTGGCGCCTGGCGAATGGTTGTACAGGAAATGTGACCGCAACGTGTGGATGGCAGTAGAGACATGGCTCGTGAGCAAGCAGCTATGCGATGCTGCTGGCATATGGAACGAAGAGTTGCTGAGGGACAACGACGGTGAGTATTTTTGTAGAATACTAAGAAAGGCAAAGAAGGTGCATTTTGTTCCGGAGTCACTAGTTTGCGTGAGACGGGGCGTGGCAACTAGTATTAGCAATAGTTCAACGCTGTCGAGAAGAAAACTCGAATCGATTATGAAGTCGCTCCACTGTCATATCGACTGTCTGCTAGCGTTGGAAAACAGCGAAAGGACGAAAGCTGCCGGAGTGAAAATGCTTCAGCGGCACCTCATTTACTTTTACCCGGAGCATCCGGACTTGGTTGATGAGGCGAAACGTGCAGCGGCGTCACTGGGTGGGAGGCTGATTGACCCAGAACTTGGTTCTTACTACCGGGTCGTAAAAAAACTGGCAGGCTTCAAAGTTGCCAAGCGCATAATGTTCAGACGTAGAAGAAGTTACAAAATACTTGGATTGTTAAAGGAACTGATTGCAGCTCGTGGCGAGCGAAAGGAGATGTTAACCGTTTAGCTGGACATGAGAATGGTGCTTGCCGTCTGAGCATGTCAATATTTTGGTTGACACTGAGAATGGCTCCTGACGTGGTAATTCACGCGGCCGGGATCGAGGTTGCATGGTATCCATGCGCAGGGCGACTTGTGTGATTCTTTGCGCTGTTTCTTTGGCAGTTCGAGCGTGGATAGCCTTGTCCTTCTGAACGGTGCACCGGTGCACCAACACTTCGTTCCCGGAGTGCCCGATGAGGGCCTTGATCAAAGCCTTCGTCCGCCGAGTACGAACAATACCTTGATGTCCAAGCGTAAACCCCGGATCTGCAAACCGTCTAGCAGTTCCCCAACCGCCTCGGCGGCGCCGGCCGGTGCCTTCGCCTGGAGACCACCTCCAGCATTCGGTGCAGCAACCGGTTCAGTTGTCCGGTCTTTTCTTTCATGCGTGGCGCTTGTGTATAACGTTGAATCCTTTGCTGCGTGGTCGGAACAACGATGCGCGGCCCAATTACCACGCTAAGAACCACTCTTCAATTTCAACCAAATTCAGGATGACCTCCCAAGACATATCGCCCTATAAAATGTTTGGTTGTTGGTGACGGATCGGCGGACAGCACGGCTGACGTTGCTTCTAAATACGTCAGGGATTCCGAGCTCAGTCTCGAGTTGACCTACATTTAGGGATATTTGCGGATTCTCCTGGCTCAGTCGCGGCGGATTGGGTGAAGGCTTATAGGTTTAAGAGGTTGGTAGAAGCTTGGTTTGATACTGGAGCGCGGGCAACTGGAAGGCATGAAGCTGGCGCGGGCGTGGGGGACCAAGGAGCTGTTTGCCAAGTTCTGGGTGTATAAGCAAGAGGGTCGGGCGCGGCCGTTCTTCAGCGGTTGGTTTGGCTGGGCGAGTGGGGGTTGGCTCAAGCCGGTGATTCGGGTGGTGCAACTACTGAAGGGTCATCTGGAGAACTTGCCGACGTACCTTAAGCACCACATCACCAACGCGGTTACCGGAGGGTTGAACTGGAAAATCTACAGCCTCAATGCTGCTGCCCGAGGCTTTCGGAGTTTCCATAACTACCGAATCCAGATCGTGTTATTTGCCGGGCAGATCCAACTCTTCCCACTGTGAACCCTGAAGAAGAGTAAACTGGCCAACCCACGCCAAGAAGCAAGCCAGAACGCAGGTCTTACAACGCGCTCTTTACAATGTTAGCACGCTCTCACCCACAAATTCTGCTATCGAGCCCCTTGTCAGTACATTCGGGGCTAACATTCCATTAGAATGGCCGAAGAGGCTGTCACCCCCGTGTGAAGCGTCTTTCCCCCAAGGTGTTGTTCGACTCCAGCGACCTGGAGTCTCGAATCCTCGAGCGCTCGGTGAGCGGTGGCGTGATCAGCATTGGTGCGCAATGCCTTCAGTTTGTCTTGCAGCTGGCGGGGACGAGCCTGCTGGCTCGACTCTTAAGCCCCGCAGACTACGGCACGGTGGCAATGGCCGCCATTGTGGTGGGGTTTGTCTCGATGTTCAAGGACGCGGGACTATCGATGGCTACGATACAACAGGCCCGCGTGACACGGGCGCAAATCAACAACCTGTTCTGGCTCAATTGCGGTATGACTCTTGTTATGGCAGCGGTCGTGCTGCTGCTGGCGCCAGTGGTTGCGCGTTTTTACGGTAAGCCGTGCTTGGCGCCGGTCACTGCTGTGCTGTCTGTTTCTTTTCTAATCAGTGGCGTTACTATCCAGCACCAAGCCCTTTTGCAGCGTCACATGATGTTCGGCCCGGTCGCAGTTGTTCGGATAGCCTCTTACCTTGTCTATGTGCTTGCTTCCGCTATACTTGCGTGGTATGGGATGCGTTATTGGTCTCTTGTGTGCGGTTCTTTGCTTCAGACGACCTGCTCTTCCCTGTTGTGTTACTACTTCTGTCCCTGGCGGCCCGGGCGATATGAGCCGGCTACGCGAGTTCGAGCTATGCTGTCGTTCGGAGGTTACCTGACTGGCTTCGACTTTTTAAACTATTGCGCGAGAAATCTGGACAACCTGCTTTTAGGGCGGTTCTGGGGGCCAGATGCGCTTGGTCTGTATTCCCGCGCATACTCTTTGCTGACTCTACCGATTCAGCAACTAACACGGCCTCTAGCTTCAGTCGCCATTCCTGCTCTAAGTCGCCTTCAAGAGCAGCCAGACCGCTATAAAGCGTATTACTTGAAGGTTGTTGCGCTCTTGGGCTGCATTAGCATGCCTGCTGTTATGTATCTTGTTGTCATGGCGCGGGAGGTTGTGGAATTGCTGCTCGGAGGGAGGTGGCGGGAGGCGGCAAGTATTTACATGTTGCTCGGCATCAGCGCCATCGGACAACCGATAGCTAGCACCACCGGTTGGCTGTTTGTCAGTCAGGGCCGAACAAAGGAGATGTTTCGCTGGGGGGTCATTGGCAGTACGCTTACCGTGTGCGCTATTGTCCTAGGTTTGCCGTGGGGGCCGAAGGGCGTCGCTCTCGCCTATTCAGTCTTCAATTGTGCGGCGGCGCCGCTGCTGTTTTACTATGCGTGCCGAAAAGGACCTGTCGGTGCTTTAGACATCGTGCGCGCTATTGTGGCCCCGCTCTGGGCGAGTGGCTGCACGTGCGGTGCATTGCTTGGAGTTCGCGAGCTCTTTAAGGGTTCGAGTGCGGGCATTACGATGGCCGTGGGAGCCGGAGTCACTCTGGCGGTGGTGCCTTTGGCGTTGGCGGTAAGCGTTAAAGGCAGGTGTCAACTTAAGGAATGCTGCAGGCTTGTTGGGGTGCTGGTGGAGTTGGTGCGTGCGCGGCTTGGACCCGGGGGCGTGGGCGGTCTAAATGTTGATCGTGATGGCCCCAATTCTGCCCGGCCCAATAACTCTTGTTCTGTCACAACGCCGGGGTAAGGGAATGACAAGTGCAGAGAGTATCCGGCCCTCTGTTAGATAAACATGAAGCGAATCCGTGTTTGTTTGATCGCCACGGAACTGCGTGGTTTTGGTCCGTTCGGCGGGTTTGGAGTGTTAACCCATGAAATTGCTCTGGGTCTTCGAGACCGGGGGCTTGAGGTCTCGGTCGTTGTTCCGCGGCAGGATGGACAAAGACCTGTCGAGTTGGTTGACGGTTTAATCGTTTACAGTTACCCAAGTCCGCTTTACTCTGGGCTGCACTTAGTCCGGATCTACAAGACTGTTTACAGGCTCGTTGACGCGGATATTTACCACAGCGAAGAGCCTTCACTTGGCACGGCCCTAGCTCAATTGGGTGCTCCGGATCGGAAGCATATTGTCACGTTTCAGGATCCTCGCACAATCCAAGATTGGCGCAAGCAGTGGATGCCATCGTTGCCGAATAAACTATGGCAGCTAAAGTTCATGCTTCGGTACCAGTGGGAAGTTGGGAGGGCGGTGCGCCGCGCTGATGCTCGCTATTGTCAGGCGAAATACATTATCGAGAAGGCGGCTCACATTTTCAGGCTTTCGCAGAAACCAGGGTTTCTTCCAAACCCGGTGCGTTTTACTGAGATCCGGCGACCAAAACAAAAGACCCCCACGGTGTGTTTTGTCGGCCGCTGGGACCCGATCAAGCGGCCGGAGCTTTTCTTGGAGTTGGCTGGTCGTTTCCCAGAGGTGCGCTTTATAATGGTGGGGGCTTGTCTGAGCAACTCGACAAGGGATATGCAACTTCGAGAGCGCGCAGTACAGCTACGGAATGTGGAGGCTCCTGGGTGGATGTCGCATGATGAGATTGGCGAAGTCCTGGACCAGTCCTGGGTTCTGATCAACACCAGCAGCAAGGAATGCCTCCCGGTTACCTATTTGGAGGCTGCAGCACACAAGTGTGCGATTCTTTCTCATGGCAACGCAGATGAGTTTGCAAGCGATTTCGGCTACTGGGCGAAACAGGGAGATCTGGACGACTATGTTAGAGGGTTAGGATACCTGCTTGACCAACATAGGTGGCGCCCTTTAGGGGAGAAGGCGTATTCCTATGTGCTTGAGGTTCACGAGTATAATAACGTCATCAAACGCCACCTTGAGGTGTATCAGGAACTACTTGAAAAGTAGGGTCTTTCGTTAGGTTAATGCCGGAAGTCGTATGGGCTTAAATCATTTCCTCAGGAGCGCTTTGAAGGGCGTCTTGGATTGCACGTTAGTCCCAATAGTCAAACATGTTTGGAATCGGTTGCCACTGGTGGTGTCGCTGCAGCGTCCGAATGTGCACACCGAGTTGGATCGCTTCGTAGCGAGGGAATGTGCCATTTTTGTTCACAGGCAAATGCAGAGAGCCCTTGAGTTTAGAAGTCGGGAAGAAGTGTGGGATTAGGCTATCAGCAAAGTTACCATACAGGGAATCTGGCTGGAGTTCGGAGATTCCAAGGGTACTCCATTATTAAAGAGTGCATAAGTAAGACGACGCACACTGGCTGAGGACGCGGCTGTGGCAAGGGTGCCGAACAGGGCCCTGTGTCGTCCTTTCAATGAACTGATTAATAATTTCATTGCCCGGCAGCGGCCAGACCAGGCGATATGGGGTTTTGATACTTTTGAGGGCTTGAAAGAAGACTGGGCCGGTTCTAAGTTCGCAAAAGGAACCTTTGATGTGGCAGGCTGTGTTCCGGCCGTTCTACCCAATGTGCGCTTGGTCGCTGGGTGGTTTCACGAGACTCTGCCAAGGTTCTTTGCTGAGCACCGTGACAAATGTGCCTTCATTCACATTGATTGCGACACTTACGAAGCGGCGGCGACAGTATTGAATGCGGTTGCCGCAAGGTTGGTCCCAGGCACGGTGGTCGTGTTTGATAAATACTTGGGCTACAGGGGATGGAGACAGGGGGGAGTTCAAGGCATGGCAGGAGATTGTGTATGCCTACGGGATTCAGTACGAATACCTGGCTTTCTCAACGGAACAGGCTGCTATTCTCATCACATCAAACGCTCACGGAGCCCAAAACTCGTAGGGTACGTGTAGTGCTTGCATGTGTTTCTTGACGTAGTCTTGATCGTCGGCATTGTCACTGGAGAAATGGAGGGGGATGGTATGGAACAGGCGCGCGTTGTGGTTAGGACAGAAGAGACATGTGAGCGGGTGTTGAGCTGGGTGAGAGCTGGGAGGTGATCCGGGCTTAGCACGGGCAGGAGACTGAGACGTTTGTAATATGCGTTGAGGAGACCGAGAAGCTGTGGGAGGAGGCGATTGCCAGTTGCGGGCGTGTCATGTGGAGTAGCGCTTGGGATTCTTCAATAATGCGCTGCGGTGCGAGCTGCGTGCGCGTGGTGCTGCGGTTTTGGGGCAGCGGGTGGGCTGCAGAGCTGGAAGACACTAAACCTTGGATTGGATGAGGCACGAACGGTCCAGCAGGACCGTTTGAATTGGTGCTATATCTGCCTAACTCCACGGCGACTTCTTACGTACAATGCCGCTGGAACTGGCGAAGAAGCTGTTTGTTTCGTATTGGCCTGAGTATTCCGAGAATTGCTGGCAGCTAGTCAGGAGATGAGCGTATGAGCTTGGCAATTGCATCACCCTCTGCGCAGGCTGCTTCGGAGACATTCATTCGTATGCAGGTTGAGCGACTGCCATGTCGAATGCGCATTCACGGTGGCCCGGTCGCCAACGAAACGATCCCAGGCGGGCCGATTGAGCCACTGCGGTCTATTCGCGGCTTGATGGACACAGCTATTGAGGTGTTGTTGTATGGAAGCAAATGGGACGGGCCGCAACGGAAAGAGCTCAAGAGGCGTTTGAAGCGGCAGGGGATTCGGGTGATTCTTGCCAATTACGGACCATGCGCTGTTGCGTTATTGCCCGTATGTGTTGATTTAAACATAGCTCTTGTTGCCCATTTCCACGGCTACGACGCACATTTGGGGAGCATTGTTAGGGAGTATGGGGACCGCTACCGAGAGCTTGGCAGGGTGGCGAGAACAGTGATTGCTGTGTCGAGCGTAATGGCCCAAACCTTGGAAGGACTAGGGGTTCCTAGGAAACTCATACGGATCGTGCGATGTGGCAGTGATGAGCGGCTATTCTGCGAAAAGAGGGTTTTTCCGCAGAATCCTTTGTATTTCGGAGTTGGCCGCTTTGTCGATAAGAAAGCGCCTTACTTAACACTTCTGGCATTCGCCAAAGTTCGTGAGAGGTGTCCTGCGGCGCGGTTGGTTTTAGCAGGAGAAGGTCCGCTCCTTGAAGTGACACAGAATCTCGCAAGAGCTTTAGGGCTGTCGTCTGCAGTGGAATTCCCCGGGGTGGTTACGCCTGATCAAGTTGCGAAGTACATGCAGGAAGCGACGGCTTTTGTCCAGCATTCCATTGTTCCTCATGTGGGACCTTCGAGGGGTGATAGTGAAGGTACGCCAGTTGCGGTTCTTGAGGCCATGTTAACGGGCTTGCCTGTTGTCGCCACAAGGCACGCAGGCATTGGAGAAGTGATTCAGGATGGCAAGACGGGATTGCTGATTGAAGAGCGCGATATCGACGGGATGGCCAAAGCAATGTTGAAGGTCGCCCAGGACCGCGACTTCGCGCGGGCACTGGGACAGGCTGCAAGACGAGAAGCATTGGAAAAATATACCGGTGATTGTTACATCAGGTCATTGAAGGAAATCCTTAATGAAGCAGCCGGGCTGGAATTGGAAAGCCGGGCGGCATGAGGATATTGATTGAATCGTGCATTCAATCACGTTGTATGCACGGGCTTGGCAAGCCGAAGCAATATGTGACGTCGAGATAGGAGTGTCGTCAGAGGGTGGCGCATACAGTCCAGTCGGTTGGGCGAGGTGCTGGCGACGTGCAAGCATTTGCTTGCTCCTCTTCTTTGGTGTACCGGGTGCATTTCTCTCAGGGTTAGCCGAGCTGTTGGGAGAGCCTAGGGTGTGAAGACAAGGTCGGATGTGCTTAAATGAAGCTCCACGGCATTTTCACTGGAAAAAGGGAAGGGGATGGTTTGGAATAGGCGCGAGTTATGGTTAGACCAGCAGAGACATTTGAGCGGTTGTTGGCATTGGGTGAGGGCCGGCGGGTGGTGCGGGCTGAGTACGAGCAGGAGACTGAGACGTTCGTAATATGCGGTGAGGCGACCGAGAAGCTGTGGGAGGAGGAGAGCGCCAATTGCAGGCGTGCCATGTGAAAGGGCGCTTGGGATTTCTCAAGCAAGCGCTGCGGTGCGGGCTGCGTGCGAATGGGGCTGGGGTGTTGGGGCAGCTGACGGGTTTGAGAGGTGCAAGACACGAAACCGAGGATTGGATGGAGAAGAGACAATGCAGCAAGAGCGTAAGGATTGATGCCATTTCTGAGTAACTCCGCTGCGACTTCCGACCTGCAATTCCACTGAAACTGCAGCAGAAGCGCCGAATTTGATTTCAGAACTTTTGTTTCGGCACCCGCACTGTCGCCGGGCAAGAGATGCGGGTTCTCGGCAGGGATGGATAATGTTTGGGCTCTCACTCTCGAAGCTCATGGGGCGAATGGGGGCAGTGGGCCGATGGATAGGGCTCTGGAGGTCCACTTTACAAACAGATACAGGACACATGTGGTGCCTGAATTGACACACAGGAAATCGGTACCAGAGCCCGTGGTTGAGTCTGGTGGTGCTCAACACGTGATGCGAAGGGACGGCTTCTGTGCCGCGGCAGCTGCAGACTGACCAACAAGACCGTCTCTGTCGGCACCGTGGCACGAATACTGCTAAGCCGCAAATGAATACAATGCAAAATGTCAGAATGAGTTTGTGCCTCGCCGGTGCAGCCGTGTTTGTGTCGCTTGCCATTGACAGTGGAAGCGCGGCAGAGTTTTATGTTGACCCTGTTTTGGGTAATGACACTAATTCTGGCAGCATTAGTGCGCCTTGGAAGAGCATCAACAGAGCCGTCAAGGGGCTGGCATGGCCGTGGGAATACAGGCAACCGGGCGACACAGTCTATCTCCGCGGGGGCGAATATCGGGGCACGAAGAACTACTTGGATTTGACCCTTGGCAATTCTGGCACATCCAATGCCCCAATAACTTTGGCAGCATACCCCGGAGAGACTCCGATAATCTGCGACAGTGTGACGCAGGCGGCAGTGGACCTGCGGTACAAAGGGTGGTGGGTTTTCGACGGTCTAACTTTTAGCAATAATTATCGGCATTGCTGGCTTGTTGAGATTACTAACTGCACGTTTCGGAACTGCACGTTCGAGCGGTGCAACACGAATTCTTCCTGGCAGTACTCGGGGGTGTGCTTGGCAAATGATGGGAAAGGCGATGGCGGATGCATGTACAATGTTTTCTCGAACAACGTGTTCCGCGGGTGGGGCTGGATTACGCCAGATTGTAATGACCGTGGGGTCAGCCTTTCTATAAGCGGATACTCAACGGCTAACTATCCTCACTATTACAACTTGGTGGTGTCGAACACGTTCATTGGCGGGGCGCACGATCACCTCCAACTCGAGTCTGGTTACAACGTGATTCGCGGTAACCTTTTTGTAAATGCACCATGGATACCGACTAATGATGCATGCAACAAGCTTGTGATCTACACTGTTCCGCGAACCTATGAACCGAACCCTTACGGTGCTTACGGCAACCGCCATACCAAACCAGGCGACGGCGATGCGGGAGAAACGTGGGAATCGCAATTTGACATGCGGAATGTTTTCGAGGGCAATCGCTTCCTTTACACCGGGCCGCCACCGGACGACAATGGCGCATTTGGCATCGAACTTGGCACTAGCTATTCGATTTACAGGCATAACGTTATTGCGTTCAGTTTGGCAGCGGGCATTTTTTTCAACACGAGCGGGTCGTACTCGCGCAGCACCAGCAACGCAGTCTATGGAAATGTTCTCTATGCTAATGGTTTGTCGCACTTATATGGTGGAAGGGCAATACAGGACGTAGCGGCTGGTATTGCAACCAGTAATTACCAGACGGCCCCGCGCCGCACGAACAACTTTGTTGTCAACAACATTGTTTGGCACAACTATCCCACGAACTTGGATAAGTTAACTCAGTTGGCGCAGAAATGCCGCAGCAATTTCACTGATGATAGCGGTGATCCGCTCTTCATCAGCACTAATGGGATCGGTTACACATTTGATCCCAACAACCTACCTGATTTCCGACTGCGCAGGGGAAGTCCGTGCATTGATGCTGGCACCTGGCTCGCTTATACGGTGGGCGACGGCAGCGGCACAATTCTACGCGTGGACAATTCCTTGTACTTCAGCGACGGGAACAGGGTGGTTGATGGCGACACTATCCAGTTGCAAGGGCAGACGGCCACGTCCGTGGTTGTTTCCAATGACTGGCGCAACAATGTACTTTATCTTTCGTCTCCGCTTACATGGACAAATGGGCAGGGAGTGTCGTTGCGGTATTTCGGTAGCGCGCCAGACCAAGGAGCGTTTGAATACAATCCGAGAGGGGCACCTGACCCCGTGGCACCTCCGAAAGTGACGCCGCAGTCGCGGCAGTGAGCCGCCTCACGCTCAGAGGTTGGATGTGAGCGGTAGCGGTATAGGGAGTTCAGGAAGCAGGGAGCTCAGCCAGGTCGCGAAGCGGCAGTGCCTCTACGCGGACAGGAGGGGATTGAGAACACTTGGCTGTGACGTTTTGGCCTGGGTTTACCTGGATTTAGTACCTCTCACAATACCCCTGTGCCAACCACCCATGACGTTTTATCTGGCGCGACCCAAGGTTGGATTGTGAAACCGAGCGAGCCGGTTCTTGTAACCGGTGCGGCGGGCTTTGTTGGGTCGCGCGTTGTGGACTGCCTCTTGGGGCTTGGGTTCGAGAGCGTTCGCTGCTTTGTTCGGCCTTGCAGTGATCGTGCTCTGTTGTCCTCGGTTTTAGAGAAGCGTGGGAGTTCAAGGTGCCAACTAATCGAGGGTAGTTTGTTATCCCGTGCGGATTGCGAGCGGGCCGCCGATGGTGCTTCCATCATATACCACTTGGTGGCTGGGCGGGGCAAATCTTTTCCTGCTTGTTTTCAAGGTTCGGTGGTAACAACGCGGAACCTGCTGGAGGCTGTGGTTGGACACGGTTGTGCGAAGCGCTTTGTCAACGTGAGTTCTTTCGCTGTCTATTCGAATTACAGTTTGAAACGTGGTGCGGTTTGGGATGAATCGTGTCCGTTGGAAGATCATCCTGAGGAGCGGCACGATGCATACATGTATGGCAAGCTGAAACAGGACGAACTGGTTCTTGCCTGCCACAAGCGTTGGGGCCTTCCATTTGTGATTGTTCGGCCAGGCATCGTTTTCGGCCCGGGCAAGAGGATGATCCCAGGGTTCGTAGGGATAGACACCTTCGGTTTTTTCATTCACTTGGGAGGTCGCTATCCGCTGCCATTAACGTACGTGGACAACTGCGCAGAGGCGATCGTCCTGGCTGGTTTGGTGCGGGGAGTGGAGGAAGAGGTTTTCAATGTCGTGGATGACGATCTACCTACGAGCCGGGATTTTCTTCGCCAATACAAACGGAACGTGCGGCGGTTCCGTTCGCTGTACCTTCCATACAGTTTGGCTTACGCACTGTGCTACCTCTGGGAGCGGTATGCTGATTGGTCCACCGGACAGCTTCCGCCTGTGTTCAACCGACGGATGTGCGCGTTCGCTTGGAAGGGACACCGCTATTCGAACCTTAAGTTGAAGGAACGGCTTGGGTGGCGGTGTCGTGTGCCGATGAGCGAGGCGCTTTCCAGGTACTTCACGTTTCAAAAAGATGCAAGGTCGTGACCAACTGCATGTAGCTCTGATCGGGTGTGGGTTCATTGCTGACCAGCACGTGGAACAATTACGACACGTGCCGGGGGTCAGGGTGGTTGCTGTCTGTGATCGGGAAGAACTGATGGCCCTGCAACTGGCTGACCGGTTTCGGATCAAGGGAGTGTTTACAGATGCGGCTCGAATGTTGGAGGAGATTCGCCCTGACGCGGTGCACATCACCACCCCAGTGCAGAGCCATTTTGCACTGGCCATGATGTGTTTGGAGGCTGGCTGCCATGTTTACTTGGAGAAACCTTTCACCGAAACGACATCGCAGGCTGAGTTGGTGATGCGGCTGGCTCAGGAGAAGAAACTGCGGGTTACGGTTGGGCACAATTTGCAGTTTAGCCCTGAAGCTTTGCGCATTAGAGAGCTTGTCCGCGCGGGGTTTCTCGGTGGGCCTCCGATTCATCTAGAGAGTATCCAGTGTTTCTCACACGACGAGCCCGTTTATGGGAAGGCGGTGCTTGCAGACCCAAACCACTGGGTTCGCCGTCTGCCCGGGTCGCTCGCGCATAACCTCATCAGCCATGGAATTGCAAAACTGGCGGAGTTTTTGTCGGGTGATTGCCCACAGGTGAGCGCCGTTTGCTTCACCAGTGATTTTCTGAAAGAACGGGGCCAGACTGATCTGATCGACGAAATCCGCGCAACGATCCGAGACGAGCAGGGTACGACCGCGTTTTTTCTGTTTACGACGCAATTCGGCGTTGGCTCAAACGAGCTGCGGCTGTACGGACGAAGTGGCAACTTGTTCTTGAACAACACATACCGCACTGTTGTGCGCGAGCACCCGTCACGCCTCAAGAGCTACTTGCGCTATTTCTTTGCGCCTTGGGCCCACGCGCGTGAGCACATCCATAACTCCTTTGCGAACATCCGGCAGTTCATGCGGTGCCAGTTTCACATGGATTATGGCATGCGGAGATTGATGGAGTTTTTCTACCGAGCAATCCGGGAGAATGGGCCTGACCCGATCCCCGTGGCGGAGATTCTGAGGACCGCGCGGATCATGGATGCGATCTTTTCAAAATTCCCACGGCGGGTCACCAGCGGCAATACGGTGTCAGGTGCAATACAACAAGGGGCTGAGAACCGAGGCGATAGTGCTGAGGGCGGTGACTGGAGCCCAAGGACCATGGACCAAAGACCGTGAAGTTCTAGAGTGGAGCGGGAATGAGCCGTTTAGGAACAGCGGACAGATCGGCCCGATTGCCAGTTTGGCGCTGGTTTCCAAGGTTTGGGAAACACGCCGGATTAAAGGTGCGAATGTATCTGAGTGCGTTGTCCGGTGAGATTTCCGCGTTCGCGGGTTGGAGCTCTGTTGAGATGGTTCGCGACCAGCGGCAAGTTTCCGGCTTTGCCACTGTGCTCCATGGCGCGGCCGTTTTTTGTGCGGTCGCATAGGCGGCCTGCAGTAAAGCAAACGAAGCATTTTGTTCCTTGGCTCCGGCTTTTAGTTACCAAGTGTTTGACACCCTCTGTGTCAGCCGTCTGTAGTCCCGGATGCAACGCATCATTATCAGTGACATTCCGACGCCATGGCGGGAACCGGTCTTTGAGCGGGTGTACCAGAGGCTTAACGGTGCTGTGGAAGTGGTCTATTTTAAGGGCAACGAGAAGCGCCGACTTTGGACGTTCAAGATGGGAGGTTACCCAAAGACGATTTTGAAGGCCTTCACGGTCGTGACTAATGGAACCGAACGGTTCTTGAACCCCGGTATCATTCCTTTTCTTCTGCGGCATCGGCCGCAGGTTGCTTTGATGTCCTCGTGCATCAAGGACCCCAGCGGTTGGCTGGGCATGTTGTTGTGTCGTCTTATGAGGACCAGAATAGGTTTATTGGAAGATAGCTGGCTGGGACGGGAGCGAAACATTGGACGTCTTCAGCGATTAGCCCGACGTGTGGCTTACAATTTCTTTTGCGATGCGTCTGTCGGAAGCAGCCTTCAAAGTCTTGCCTTGCATAGATTCTATAACCCCCGTATCAAGGATGAGCAGTGCTTTTTGAGCCACTTGGTGGCGGACAATGACTACTTTGAGGCTCGCCTTTATGAGAAGAAAATCGAGCGCCGGTTCGATGTCATGTTTTCGGGCCGTATCGTGGACGTCAAGAACCCGATCTTTTTTGCCGAAGTCTGTGCTGCTATCAAAGCTCGCATTGGCCGCTGTAACGCGCTTATAATTGGAGAAGGGGAAGAAAGGCTCAAAGCGCGAATGCGGGAGGTGTTTCACAGGAACGGCGTTTCTTACGAGTTCGCTGGGTTCATCCGCCATGCTGAGCTGCCGGACTACTATGCTCAAGCGCGGCTTCTCCTTTTGCCAACCTCAGGCGATTGCTGGGGTGTTGTTATCAATGAGGCGATGGTGTCCGGCAGTCCTGTAATCACTACCGAATGGACTGCCGCTGCGGGGGAGCTGGTCCTGCATGGAGAGAACGGCTTTGTGCTGCCGCTCGACGTGAATCTATGGACATCAGCTGCCTGCGACCTGCTGGCCAATAAGGATCGTTGGGAAACCTTCTCGATCCGCGCCCGCCAGAAAGTCCGCGAGTTCAATTATGACAACGCAGCCGCGGGCATTTTGGCTGCCTTTTCTTACTTGGAGAGGCAATTGGACCACGTGCATTAGGGTTCCTCGGCATTTTCAGTGGGAAAATGGAGGGGGATGTTGTGGAATAGGGGCGAGTTACGGTTAGACCAGAAGAGACCTTTGAGCGGTTGTTGGGATTGGGTGAGAGCTGGCGGGTGATCCGGGCTGAGTTTGAGCAGGAGACTGAGACGTTTGTGATATGCGTTGAGGAGACCGAGGAACTGTGGGAGCGGGGAAGCGCCAATTGCTGGCGTGCCATTTGAATGGGCGCTTGGGATGTCTCAAGCAAGCGCTACGGTGCGCGCTGTGTGCAAACGGGACTGTTGTGTTGGGGCAGCGGACGGACTTCAGAGCTGGAAGACACGAAACCGGGGATTGGATGAGGCACGAACGATCCAGCAAGAGCGTGGGAATTGATGCTATTTCGGTTTGACTCCGCGGCGACTTCGGACCTGCAATTTCACTGGAATTGCGTAAGAAGCTATCCTCATTTTTCAATCCAAGGGGTGTGAACCGAGTCTATTACATTCCCTTTCGCGTATTCTGCGTATTTCGCGGTTGAAAACCTGAAGCTATACACTCCATCTGAAACTCCACGTTAGCACGGGCTTTCAGCCCGTATAGTCAGTGATCTGGTGTTCCCACCTGCGGGGGTTGGCCCGGGCTGATAAAGATCAGGCTGTTGGCCCTCAAGTCACGCCATGACAACACCAAAAGTCTCGAGCTACGAAATGTCATGCGCGGTCGTCTGAAACTGTTTCCGCGAAAGGCCAGGCCCTGACATCAGGCCTCGCGTATCACGTCTCACGCTTCACGCTTCACGTTATCCCCGGTCTCTGGTCCTTTGTCTTCGGTCTTTTGTCTATGGTCTCTGGTCCCTGGTCTTAGGTCTATGGTCTTAGGTCTATGGTCCTTGATAGTCTTGCTGTGATGGAATCGGCATCGTGCTCGATAGGTGAGAACACAGGGTCTTCACTGGTTACTGTTCCTGATGCGGTTCGCGGTGCGGTCTTGGATTTGTTGGGTTATTGTCGTGGTGAGGAGTGGTCGGGCTGGGACCCGTACGATGGGTTGAACAGTCGGTTGTTTCAGGCGACGCCATTGAGCAGGTGTGGTGTCGCCCGGCTTGCATGGACGCAACTGTTCAAGCGGTGCCCGGTGAACCTGCGTCGGATTGCGTTTGTCCCGCGCGGAGAGAATCCGAAGGGGATTGCGTTGTTTGTGTCGGCGCTTGTCAGGCTGGCGCGGCATGGAATTGTCGAGGAAAGCGAGGTTTTTGCGTTGGCGGATCGGCTGCTCGGGTTGCGGTCGCCGGGTCAGAAGCAGTTTTGTTGGGGGTATAATTTCGATTGGCAGACGCGGTCGTATTTGGTGCCGCGGTTTACGCCGAATGTTATCTGCACGAGTTTTGCCGGGAACGCTTTGTTGGACGCGTATGAGGTGTCAGGTCGGAACGATCTGCTTGATGCGGCTTTGAGCGCTGGTGAGTTCCTGTTGCGCGGACTGAACAGGTCGGGGGACAGCGATGTGTTTTGTTTCAGTTACACCCCGTTGGACCGGGGTCGGGTGCATAACGCGAATTTGTTGGGCGCAGCGTTGTTGGCGCGGTTGCATTGTTATCGGGCATCCGACGAGTTCAGAACCGCGGCGATGGCGGCGACAAGGTACGGGGTCGGACACCAGGCGGCGGACGGGTCGTGGCCGTACGGGGACGGTCCGAAGCAGCGGTGGATCGACAGTTTTCATACCGGGTATAACCTGTGCGCACTCGAGTGTGTTCGGAAATGTCTGGATTGGCAGGAGTTGCGGGGGCCGATCGAGAAAGGGTACCGGTTTTATCTGGATCATTTCTTCGAGTCGGACGGTCGGGTGAAGTATTTTCATGATCGGACCTACCCGGTAGATATTCATGCGATTGCGCATGCGTTGGTCACGCTTTGTGGTTTGTCGGAGTATGATCCGCGGAGTCTGGATATTGCCCGGGCAGTGTTCGACTGGGCGATGAGAAATATGCGGTCGAAGAAAGGATGGTTTTATTACCAGAAATGGTCGCTGTGGACAAACCGCATGAATTACATGAGATGGGGGCAGGCGTGGATGTTGCTTGGGTTGGCCATGTATGCTGACTGCCAGACAGCGATGAGAGACCAGGGATCAACGACTATAAACCAAGAATCTCAATCTTTTCACCGCTGCCGGTCCGCAGGGGTTGAGAACGGCTAAAGGCCCGATTTATACCAGCCTGAGCCAACGGCCCAGGTAGGTGCGCCAAATCAGTGACAGCGAGGGCTGAAAGCCCCTGCTGATCCGAAGTGTCGCGGAAGGGAGGTCAACCGCGGAACACACGAAATACGCGGAAGTGGATTTGAACCACGAAACAGATGGGACAGGGGGAAGGAGTTTGGGAATGAACGCTCAGTGTGAAGGCGTGTTTTCGCGTATTTCGTGTATTTCGCGGTCGGTTTAACCGATAAGTGTGCGAAAGACGCGGAAGAGAGGTCAACCGCGGAACACACGAAATACGCGGAGGTGGATTTGAAGCACGAAACAGATGGGACACGCGGAAGGAGTTTGGGAATGAACGCTCGGTGTGAAGGCGTGTTTTGGTGTATTTCGTGTATTTCGCGGTTGGTTTAACCGATAAGTGTGGGAAAGACGCGGAAGTGGGGTCAACCGCGGAACACACGAAATACGCGGAAGTGGATTTGCAGCAGGAAACAGATGGGACTGGTGGAAGGAGTTTGGGAATGAACGCTGAGTTTGGAGGCGTGTTTTCGCGTATTTCGTGTATTTCGCGGTTGGTTTGACCGATAAGTGTGGGAAAGACGCGGAAGCGGGGTCAACCGCCGAACACACGAAATACGCGGAGGTGGATTTGAAGCACGAAACAGATGGGACAGGTGGAAGGAGTTTGGGAATGAACGCTCGGTGTGA
>JAAZNU010000159.1 GCA_012798135.1 Veillonellaceae bacterium
AAGAGATAATCGGTAAGTTAGCCGAAATTGATTATTTGGTTAAAACTTCAAAAACGGAACTGATTTCTTCTCTTGACCTTTTAATTGTCAAAAAGTTAGAATGATCACACATGAACGTTGACCCCTCGATCTTCAAAGCCTACGATATTCGCGGTATTTATCCCACCACAATTAACGAAGACATTGCTTATAAAATTGGACAAGCTTATGTTGCCATCGTCAAACCAAGAAAAGAAGTTTTGGTTGGTCATGATGTTCGACTTCATTCCGAAGCCTTAAAGAAAAAAGTAATTGAAGGAATAACTGATGCGGGCATCGATGTTCTGGACGCTGGTTTGATGTCAACTGACATGTTGTATTTTGCCGTTGGTAATTACAAGACTGATGGTGGCATCCAGGTGACGGCTTCACATAATCCTCCGGAATGGCACGGCGCAAAAATGGTGCGACCCGACGTCATTCCGATAAATTTGGAGTCAGGGATTGGCGAAATTCGCGATTACATCCAAAGCGGACAAGTTGTAACGGCCAATAAAAAGGGGATGATTCGAACATTATCGCCAATTGATGATTATTGTCGCTACATTCTTAGTTGGGTTAATCCACAACAGATAAAACCGATAAAAGTGGTGATTAATCCTAATTTTGGTTTTGCCGGAAAAATTTTTCAGCGAATTGTTGAGTTAGGTAAACTACCGATTAACTTGATTTCTTTAAATAATGAACCTGACGGTAATTTCCCGAAAGGTCGGCCCGATCCTTTTGTACCTGAAAACCGGGTCGAATTTTTAGAAACAATCAGGAACACTCAAGCTCAGTTGGGTATTACCTGGGACGCAGATGCCGATCGTGTTTTCTTTAGTGCCCGCGGGGGTGATTTTATTGATCCGTATTATCTAAACACAATTTTAATCGAGCACATGCTTAAAGAATATCCTGGCTCAAATATTATCTATGACCCCAGATATACTTGGGCGACTCTTGAAGTGATAGAAAAAAATGGTGGTCACGCGATTGCCTCACGGGTAGGCCACTCGTATATTAAGGAGGCCATGCGAAAAAATAACGCCGTATTTGCTGGTGAATGCAGTGGTCACACTTACTACCGTGATTATTGGTTTTCCGATTGCGGTATGATTCCTCCGATGCAGATATTAGAATTTTTGTCCTTGAGCGGAGTTGACTTAGCTAAAGCCGTAGAAGGCTACCGATTGAAATATATTATTTCAGGAGAAATAAACTCTGATGTGCAAGACAAAGAAGGAAAAATGACTGAAATTGCTGTTAAATATCAAGATGGTAAGCAATCAAAGCTGGACGGGATTGCCATTGAGTATTCAGACTGGCGTTTTTGCGTCCGGCCATCCAACACAGAACCACTTTTAAGATTGACTCTTGAGGCAAAAACAAAGGAATTAATGGAACAAAAAAGGGATGAAGTTCTTTCCCTGATTAGAAGTTAAAAATGGATTTGGACTTACTTGAAAAGATTAAAAAACTAGATAAAGGTAACGTTTATGAATCGGTGGTCGCTTTGCCTGACCAGTGTCGTCATGCCTACGAAGAAGCTTTAAAGGTTGAAGTTCCTGATAATTATAAAGGGATAACGAAATTGGTCATGTGCGGTATG
>JAAZNU010000121.1 GCA_012798135.1 Veillonellaceae bacterium
ATAGGTGGTACCTTTTCCTGTTTGGTGCTGGTTTATATAATCACCGTATTGATTATATGCTATCCCTATAGCTTCCTGTCTTAGTTCTTTGATTAGCTTTCTCTTCTTTGTTTGTTTATCATTCCCATTGTTACGGTGTCTTTGTACCCGTTCACTTATTGATCTCTTATGGCCTATCAATCGACATTTCTGTTTATCATACTTCTGATTAGGATGTTCTGGTTTGAACCATTCCCCACAAATAGGACATTCACGCTCTCTCAGTCAGACCCCCCCACTATAATCTTTAAGATACCATGCTCTTTCCCCACCAGTATTGCCAGTTCTACGGTACCATCTGAAAAGTCCGGACTGGGCCATTCTTATTCCTAGCCTAGAAGGTTCAAAACGGAGATTTCTCTTGATCAACTTATGATCATTAGCATAATTAACAATATCTCGTGTGCTAGCTGCTATCTGGACATGTGAAAGATACCAAACTGCGAATGAAATCATGTCTTTTTTAGTGAGAAGAGTTGGTGGTAGTATGTGGTATTTTTCAATATTAAGATGGCAGTTATATCTTCTTTCAAATTTTTGTAAGAAATTAATTATTTGTTTATCATTATTAACTTCTAATTCCTTTAATTCTTCTTGTAGAACTTTATTATGTGCAGCTTCCATTTTAAGAATGATATCATTCTTAGTTTGCTGTGATATCATTTTGTAGTCCCCACATATCTTTCAAGCCACCACATCCACCGTTTACAACCCCTAAACAAATCATTGGGTAATTCCTGTTTAGAAAGAATTACTCTAACTGTTGTGGGGAAAGCATAGAAAAATTGCACTTTCAAACCCGTTATTTCTTCAATGTAAGGTAGATACTGTTCAATTACCCATTTCCAAGCGGTTTTACCATAATAATCTGTCTTTAAATGTTGGGTGTTCTTTAGATGTCTTACAACACTCATCATCTCACCATTACTGACCATTAACACTCCTTCGTCTTTTAGTTTAGGAAGGGTGGCTTCTATTGCCCCATATGGCTGCCCAAAGGGGTCGATATCAATTAAGTCACAACTTTGGTCTGGTACTAATTCTACCTCTTTCTCCCAGGCATGGCACGATATAATTTTTAGAGATCTGGAATAAACAGTTAGTATATTTAGGATTTGTGCCATTCTGTATAACTCTGTGGAAACCCCTTTACCTGCATGGGTTTCTAGGATAACATATGGTTTTAGATGTTTAGCAACCCGGTAATTTAGCACCCTTTTCCAGATTTCGGCTTCATCATAACTTAAAACTTCTCCATTTTCACCTTCCGTATCTAAATATTTATCTAGGAAAAGCTTTGGAAGTTCATTAAGCCCTAACTCATAAAACTTTTCACGATTAACATTCATTTTCACGCGAATCCTTCCTAACAATTGTTTTAATACCTCCACGGATGTTAACATTTAATTCCACAACAATGTACTCAGGATCTATTATTTCTTTTACCTCAGTGTAGATTTTGCTTAAAAGATGTTCATGGGTAATAGGAAGGTTGCGGTAAGCTATATAATACATTTTAAGTGATTTTAATTCAGGCAACAGGCTGTTTGGAGAGATGGTAATAATGATTTTATAGTGGTCTGGTAGTCCTGTCATGGGACATAATGCTGTTAATTCGTCAAATTCATATTTCACCTCTTCCACTACTCCAATATAAGGTATTGTGGCTATTTGTGGCATCTGTTTATTATAAGAATCAGTAATTACCTTTAATAATTCTTCATGATTCATCTCTTCAATTTTTTCTTTAAATGTCATGGTTTCACCTTTTTATATCATTAAATCCTGTCTTTTTTCTTTAATCGCTTTTTCATTCTATTTCATATCACCATTACCATTCCAAAGCCCATGCTGTTTTTTTCACCGACTCCACAGTCGTATGCAAATCTTAGAAGTGCATGATCGGCTTCCATCATGAAACTAGTCATGTATGCCCTGTTAAATGTTGTTCCATTCGGTTTAGGGATTTTTATTCGTTTACGGATTGTTCTATCCACATCGAAATCAATATTTATATTTCCATCAACATCCTTGTTGCCTGTGAATTCTTTATATTTTTTGAGTAAATTCCTTTTAATGCCTTCATGGAATAGTTTATCGCTTGGAGCTAAATCCCAAATCTTACCATTCTTTTTAGTCCTTACTATGATGGGGGATAACGTTTTAAAGTACATCTTATCCTTTATGTAAGGTTTTGGAACTAGACTAACCTTATGTATCTTTAAGTGTTGTCCTTGGAATGTTAAATCTGGATGTCGGTTTAATCCACGTATAAGGTTGTTAATAAGGGTTTCATCTGGTGAGGATATAAAGAAGTGTAAGTGTCCGTCAATTGATTTGAAACCCTCTTTAATCTGTTTTCTTTTTGGTATTATGAATTGGCTGAAGGTGAAGAACTTAAATCCGTGTTTCATATGCATTTCTGCAGCGTAGTCAAGATCATAGATTTTGTTATAGATTATACTTGAAAGGATGTGATTATAATTAAACTGGATAAAAAGACCTGGTTGTCCTTGGAGATCGACACGTATCCTCATAATAGGTGCCTCCAGTATTTGAGTTCTGCAATTTCAATGTTTCGCTTTATATCCTTAAATTCTTGTATATCCTGTGAAACTAGGTCTATGCTGTCAAAATAATACTCTTTAATAAGGTTATAGGTACCATCCTGTGCTCCTAAGATGTGGATTTTAAATCCATAGTCTTCCCTTACTTCCTTCCAGAATTTGCTGTATCCTTCTGAATAGTTTTCACCAGTAGGATTACTGATTATACTGTACCCTAAACGTTGATATTCCTTTAAATCCCGGTACATGTCCTGTATTTTTGGCCTGAATACTGCTACGGTTTTATCCATGATTTTAGTGTCTGCAAGTTCTGCATATTCTTTGTGTAACTCCATCGTCCGCTTGGGATCAAACCGTACATCAGGGGCAATAACCAGTTCTGGTTTTAACTTCTCTGTAACCTCAATCAACTTAGCAGGAGAAACGGTTTTTCCCTGGAAACCTCCATTATCAAGTATCGCTGGCTTCCGGTACCGTTTCATCTTAGCTTCAGGATTGCGGAGGATATTAACCACAATCCGATCCGCTTCCTTCATGATTGCATCGGGTCCTTGTGCATAGATCTTAACCAAAACAGATCAACCCCTTTATATCGGTACATAACACTCTGTTTCATTCATGTAATGCCAGTATGGAGGGTAATAAGCCGCTGTTATGGATGGAGATGTGGATTCAATTTCAGTTACTGGTATGGGTCTCAAAACCTGGCTGTCATGAATTATACAATCTTCTGGAGGATTGTCGATAGGTTCAACCGTCCATTTTCGTATTTCTCCTTTGCCATAGTTCCTTTTCTTACCAACGTTAGAAATATAACCTAACAAGTCTTCTATTTCCTTTTTAATTCCGTGTGCAAGGAATTTAAGGGTATTGGTATGTATGGTATCATGTCTTACGTTATAGGCTTTATATGCCCCGGCTCCCATTCTAATCTTTTGTGGAACTCTTAATTCTGACCTTTTACGCCAATAGAAACGTCCTTTAACATAATCTCCTGGTAGGGCAACACTACAACAGTAATACTGCCTTTGTTGGCCTAAAAGGAGTAATGGGAGGGGTATAAAATACCGGTATTTCTCCTGGAAGTTGCATGGAATTTTGTATACTACTGCTTTGGATAGTAGGCCGTCAAAGTGTATGTTACCTAGTTCATCTGGGATATATTCGGATTCCATCTCCGCAGTAATTAGCAGAGATGACATGGGTTTGTCTTTAATGCTTTCAGCGTATTCAAGGAGTTGTGGGAGATATTCCATTAAAATTTACCCCCAACGCCTGTTCAAATCATCCAAGTAACTCAGTGCCTTATCCTTAGTTTCATGTAGATATTTTTCGTACTCATCAGCTAACTGGTCATTCACTTTTAAATCCAGAAAATGGAGTTCTCCACATCCTATACGGTTATTCCCTCCCACTATGGGGTCTTGGAGGAATAGTCTTAGTGCAGACCAGAAAGCCCCTTTGTCTAGGTTGGTTGCATCTGGACGGAACTTAAATTTATACCTCATCAGTGTACCTGCTTTTAATAATTCCTGTCCATACCTCATCTGCTGTTTTTGTATATCATCTCCTTCTCCCAATCCTTTTTCACCTTCAACGAGGCTATCGTCAACGGTGGTGTTACTACGTTCGGTTATAACACTGTTCACGTTGAGGTTACTTTCCACACCAGTCATGAACTGTGTTTGGCAGGCGTAGGGGATTAAGTCAGATACAGATAGTCTACCTTCAATGAAGTGCTGATCTACTACAACACCGAACATGCTAAGGTATGGTATTATTTTACGGACATGTTGTTCGTATTTATAGTCTATAACATCACCCTGCACTCCTTTCTCTTTCGCCATCTTTGCTTTTACCTGTTTCCCTGCACTGCTAAGAACATACTGGACATATGCACCGTAATTCTCTCTCTTTCTACCGATGACATCGAGGAAGATATCTCTTGCTTTCCTACGCAGTATTCCCCGTATGCTGTTAGCGTTTATGCATGGTACACGGACGTTTTTTCCTTTATAGGTTATGTTTTTGCGGTTAAATTTCTGTTCCGTCCCCACAGATTCTCCCATGTGGCTGACTTCTGACACTGCCACCACACGGCCCTCAAATATTTCTACACTGGTTTGCATTGTTTTTCATCCTCCACAGAATCCTTTTTAGCCCTGAACTTAATTACAAGGGTCCTGTAATTTTCAACAATGTATTCTAAGAAATCGTTTTGTAGTTTACGTTTAACTAATTCTTCTTCTATGCTGGATATTAGTCTGTTCTGGATTTTGGGGAGTGATTCAACCCCTAACGCTTCTGTTAGGTTTGTTATGAACTCACTATAGGTATTGGTGTATGCTGCGTTTTTCAGTTTATTTCCGTATTCTTTGTAGATGTTTTGCAATCTCCGTGGTTGCATTCCCTCAAAATTTATTCCACTCCATACTGCTTCGACTGTATGGGCTGCTGCCTCCTCCAGGAGTGGTTCATCCTGTTTGAATTCACAGGATTCATTTAACAATTTTTCAATATCTATTTCGGACATTTCTTTTTCACCTCATCTTTTTCTTTAGTTATATAACAAGTCTATGAGCAGGTCAAACACTTTATGCCCCCTATACTGTTCTAATTCCTTACTATCTTTTAAAAATTCTTTTAATCCATATCTAATTGGTTTATGTGGTTGATACTCCCCAGTGCGTAGTTCTGCTTTGCTAAAACCTTCACTATACATTTTCTGTAAAATTTCCTTGACTCGTTTTAATTCTTTGGAATTGAATATAAAACGGTCTTCTCCATGTTGAATCATATAAAACCAGTTTGCAGTGTTTAGTTTGGCTTTAAATGCCATGTGTTTTCTAGATGAAGGTATACAGACGATAAAAGGAGTTCCTACATTTAAGGAATTGATATTAAATAAATCATCAAGTAAGTTGCTACGGTCTCTGAATTCTACCTCCAAACCCTCTAAAGCTTTGGGGATTGCTTTAGAGATGTAAACAATGATTTTATTCCCTACAATGTATGGGTAATTCCGTAACCATCCCTCCTGTAAAGAATACCTGCACGCCGGGCAAACATGGGTTTGGTCTGGACGTTTGAGACTGTTCCAGTCATTAAAATTTCCACTAAAAGCTTTATTTTTATTTACCCCTTCCTTGATTTTTACTCCACAGACAGTACAGTATCCATCTGTGGGTTCTACATCCTTTATGGTTGGTTTAAGTATTTTATGGATAGTAAGTGTTGGATACAAAGCTTAAACCCCCTATGCCTTTGTGTTTGCATATTAATTCAGATAATTTCATTTAACCGCCTCCAAGTAAACCCTTAAACGTTTCTGCAATTCAAGTAACGGCTTAACCTCATTCGCCGGTACTGGTGTGTTACTTGCGAATAACGCTTCGATATGGTTAAAAAGCCGTGTACTGTCTTCTTTAATCTGGTTTGTTGTCATTTACACCGTTCTTAACCCATACTTATTTTTAAGATAATGCCTCCGAGTATGGAGAATTATAAAACCCTCTGTTTTATATTTGGGAGTACCAGTCAACTGTTCTTCTAATTTTATAATAGAATCCCTAAACGGC
>JAAZNU010000336.1 GCA_012798135.1 Veillonellaceae bacterium
AGCAGATGAATCAGGATCACCGATAAACCCACAATGTCTTCATTGCGGCCATTTATGTTATTATTTTTCACTATACAATAAAACATGGTGTAAACTTACTGTAGGGAAACGGAAGGCACAGAGATGATTCCACCCACCCCCGCGGGGGTGGGTGGAAAAAATCGCCACAAGCCCTTAGAATATAGGTTGCGAGACCCACTAAGGAGGCGACCTATGAAGAGGATACAACAGATTGTGGCAAATGTCATGTGCCAATTAACAGAAATTTCGTTGGAAAACAGGGCGGATGGCATCAAAGGTATGGCGCGGGATATACAAAAAGTGGTCAATGAGGCTTCGCTGCAAATATTAGGGGTTATGCTGACTGAAATTGATGAGCAATTGTATCACAATAAAGAGCGCCAAAAGAAATGGGAGGTTGTTCGCAAGGATGACGCGAAAACGATCATGACATGCGTGGGAGAATTGACCTACAAACGCAGATATTATCGTAACAAGGACACCGGAGAACACAAGCACCTTCTCGATGACTGGATGGATATTACCCCTCATCAGCAGATCGGGGAGGATGTGCGCGAAGACCTTGTCTCGTCTGCTGTGAATGTATCGTATCAGAAGAGCGGGAAGCAGTCAGCACCAAAGCCTGTCAGTAAGACCAGCGTGGGCAACTATGTGGGCGATGTAACTGTAAAAGCCATAATGCAAAGCGATGGGAAAAAACGCATATGCAAAGAGCTATACGTCGAAGCGGATGAAGACCATGTGGCGCTTCAGAACGGTAAAAATGTCCAGGTTCGCCTTGTCTACGTCCATGAAGGCAACATATCGGAAACAAAACGCGCTCAGTTAGGGCACGTCAGATATTTGACATGGCCGATAGGCGGCGATACGGACGATATGTGGGAAACGGTGGCCACATATATTGAAGAGCAATATGATACAGATCAGCTTCAAAAAGTATGGCTGTGTGGCGATGGCGCGGCATGGATTGATAAGGGCGCGGAATGGCTGATCAAATGTGAGAAGCTGCTGGACAGATATCATGTAAACAAACGGTTTATGAGCCTCACAGCCCAGATCCCCCATCTGAGAGGATGGGGACGCCAGGTGTTGAAGAAAGGCACAAAAGCACAAATCAACGTGTTGTACGAGCATGCAGCCGAAAAAGCGGATACGAAAAACAAACAGGAACAGCTTGTAGAGGATACACGTTATTTATTGTCCCATTGGGAGCAGATCACAGCCGGACGCGCCGCCGATGCGCCGGGCTGCAGCGCTGAGGGACATGTCAGTCATGTTCTATCCGCCAGGCTCAGTTCAAGGCCGATGGGCTGGAGCATTACGGGTTTGGAGCAAATGGCGGCCCTCCGAGTGATGGATGCAAACGGGACGCCTATTATCTATGAGCGTAAGAAACCGGATACAGGCTCTTCTTTCTGCTTAGCTCCCGAGATATTGTCTGCCGCTTCCGTCAACATACGAAGCAAAACTGATTCCGCGATGAAGAATATTCGCCTGCCCATTTTGGCGGCAGGTCAATATACGCCAACCTATACGGCTTTGAAGGGACTGGCTTACAGAAATACTGTGCTTTGAATTCCCTACAGTGGCTTGACGCGATCCGTGAAAACGCATCGGTTGATTTTTTTTACCCGAAAAGGTAGAATGTTTGGTACTGAAATCTCATCCGGCTGCCGTTAGTATCTTCCACGGAGGAGACCGGGCGCCGAGTGCTTAAATGGAGGTCTTTTGTGAGCGGAACATTAACGGAAAAAATACTGAAAGCCCATCTCGTCTCGGGCGAAATGAAAGCCGGGGAGGAGATATCCATCCGCATTGATTATACCCTGACGCAGGATTCGACGGGCACGATGGCGTACCTGCAGTTCGAGTCCATGGGGGTGCCGCGCGTAAAAACCAAAAAAAGCGTCGCATATATCGACCACAACATGCTGCAGTCCGGCTTTGAGAACGCCGACGACCACAAGTTCATCGAAACCGTGGCCAAAAAGCACGGCGTATTTGTCAGCCGCCCGGGCAACGGCATCTGCCATCAGGTGCACCTGGAGCGCTTCGGCGTGCCGGGCGCGACGCTGCTGGGCAGCGACAGCCACACCCCCACGGGCGGTGGTATCGGCATGATCGCCATCGGCGCGGGCGGGCTGGACGTGGCCGTCGCGATGGGCGGCGGCGCGTACTACATCCCCAGCCCTAAAGTGGTCGGCGTGGAACTGACCGGCAAGCTATCCTTCGGCGCATCTGCCAAGGACGTGATACTGGAGGTGCTGCGCCGCCTCACGGTGAAGGGCGGCGTGGGCAAAGTGATCGAGTATTACGGCGAGGGAGTGAAATCGCTTTCGGTGCCCGAGCGCGCGACCATCACCAACATGGGCGC
>JAAZNU010000334.1 GCA_012798135.1 Veillonellaceae bacterium
GCTCCATCTACCAAACCCACACTCAAAACCGTATAAAGGAGAGCTTTAATTTATGGCTAAACAAATTACTTTCGTTTATGATGGTAAAGAATATACCCTTGAATTTACCAGAAAATCAATAGAAACAATGGAAAAACAAGGTTTTGTGGCAAGCGATATTACTGAAAAACCAATGTCCACATTACCGGCGTTGTTTGCGGGAGCGTTTATCGCACATCATAAATTTGTAAAGCGAGAACTCATCGACGAAATATTTGATAAGCTTACAAATAAGCAAGAGTTAATTGGTAAACTTGCCGAAATGTACAACGAACCGATATTGTCATTGATGGATGAGCCTGCCGAAGATGAGGGAAACGTCAAGTGGGGAGCGAGCTGGTAAATCCGGCTTCTCCCCATATTACATATGCACGAGTTTTTTATGATAATTTTCCGTTTTATTTATCGATTGGCATGACTTACGATCAGTATTGGAATGAAGATAACACTTTAACGATTTATTACCGAAAGGCTTTCGAATTAGAAAAATCCCGAAAGAATCAAGAACTTTGGTTGCAAGGTTTGTATTTTTATGAAGCGTTGTGTGATGTTTCGCCTGTTTTGCAAGCTTTTGCGAAGGCGGGTACAAAACCGTTGCCGTATTTAGATAAACCATATGCTCTATCAGCAAAAGAAATCAAAGAACAAAAAGAAACTATCGAAAGAGAAAATCGTAAAAAAGCGATGGCGATGTTCAGCAGATGGGCAGAGCGCTTCAAAGAACATAGTAGAGAGGAAGTGATTGCAGATGGCAACAATTGATAGTTTGCAAATTGAGATAAGACAAGATTCGCAAAAAGCCGTAAATGGTATAGATGCGTTGGTAGTATCTCTCAACAAGCTCAAAGCTGCCGCGCGCGGTGGAGTGGGGCTTACTGCTGTCAGCAATCAGTTAAAAAAATTAAACGAGGCAATAAACACATTACAAGACCCGTCCGGCAAAATATCTCAACTTGTATCGGCTCTCAAACCTCTCGAAAGCATTGGTAAATCTAATCTAAACTCCACGTTAAATCAACTCAAAAAATTACCGGAGATTACAAAACAATTAGCGGCAATTAACATGGACGCTTTCGCCACCCAGATAAACAGAGTGGTTGTAGCGTTGAAGCCTTTGGCTGACGAAATGAATAAAGTTGCCGCCGGATTCAGTGCGTTCCCATCTCGGATCCAAAGACTTATCACACAAAACGAAAAGCTTTCAGCATCCAATAGTAAAACCGGAAAATCTTTTGGTGTCATGGGAACGGGTTTTAGCAGTCTACAAGTAAAATTTGGTATATACTATATGATGCTCCGTAGAGTTGCATCGATAATGGCCGATTGGGTTACCGAGAGCAATAATTACGTTGAAAACATCAATCTTTTCACAGTAGCGATGGGTAAATACGCAAACGAAGCTCTCGAATATGCTAAAACCGTTCAAAAAACGATGGGCATCGATATGTCCGAATGGATACGCAATCAAGGTATCTTTATGCAGATTGCTACCGGTTTTGGGGTGGTAGAGGATAAAGCTTACCAAATGAGCAAGGGGCTCACTCAGATAAGTTATGATATATCGTCCTTTTTTAATATCCCGATCGGAGAATCCCTCGAAAAAGTACAGTCCGGTATTTCGGGAGAATTGGAACCGCTCCGTAGGCTCGGTTATGCTCTTGATGTCGCGACATTACAGCAGATAGCATATAATAATGGTATTACAACGAACATTAACAAAATGACACAGGCGCAGAAATCGCAGTTGAGATATATTGCAATTATGCGACAGAGCAAAAACGTCATGGGTGATATGTCCAGAACATTGATTACTCCTGCTAACGCTTTGCGTATTTTGAATCAGCAAATTACGCAATTGAAAAGAGCGCTGGGAGATATGCTTATTCCCATCCTCATAAAAATTATTCCGTATGTACAAGCTTTCGTTAAGGTGCTTACAAACGCAGTTGCAAAAGTAGCAACATTGTTAGGCTTTAAATTGCCGACGATAGATTATACAGGTTTAGGAGCAGTCACGGCCGGAGCAACAGCGGCAGAAGAAGCCATTAACGATACGACCGATGCGACTAAAAAATTAAAAAGTACTCTTGCTGGTTTCGACGAACTGAATATAATCTCGAAAGACGATGGATCTGACACAACAAGCACAAGTGGCTCGACTAATAATTTTGATTTACCGCTGGATTTGTCAAAATATGATTACGGTTTTTTGAATGGGATTAAAACGCAAGTCGACGAAATCGCAGAGAAGATTCAAAAACCGTTTGAAACAGCTTTAAAATTAGCGGGCGCGATTGCGGTCGCGATCGGGGCATGGAAGATCGCACAAGGTGTATGGGATTTTATATCGGGTCTTAAAAATCTCGCCGGGCTTGCTGGTATATCCGGTTTAGGCGGAGGTTTCGCCGAAGCAGCGGGCGCGGTCGCCGGGATAGCGGGAACGCTTACTGTAATGATTTTACGCACCATTGATTTATGGAACAAGAGTAAGTATTTCCGTGAGGGAGTGCAAGCGATATGGGATACTTTGAAAAATACGTACAATTGGGTGGTTAATGTTGCGATCCCGGGAGTGGGCGATTTTTTCAAAAATCTCATCCCGGAAAATATGCGCCAGTCCGTCGAAAATTTCTTAAAACCCATTGGGGAGGTTTTAAAGGTTTTCGACGTTGACGCCGCCGATTTACTAATAACTTTGAGCGCGATTGCTTTAATGTTTACACCAGCCGCTCCTTTCGGCGTAGCGCTGTTGGCGTTCGAGGGTATAACATTAGCGATTAGAGGAATCGGATGGGCAGCATCGGACGTAATAGAACCGGTTGATTTGTTTGGTGAAGGTATTAGTGATATTACCAAAAACAAAGTACAACCCTTTGTTGATAAAATGAGGGAACTGGATGATACTATAACCACTTTAAATTGGACACATATGACAATCGACCAGTCGATTGTAGACGATGTCAAACAAAAAGTCCATGCAATTGTAGAAACGATTGTTAACGAGCTTGACAGCGATCGAAATGAAGCATTATCGACACTTGCTCCGTTAAAGAAAGCACTCGGGGAGGATGCTTATAACGATTTGATCGCAGACAATACGGCGTATTACGATAGCATTATATCCAAAGTGCAAGACGGAGAGGCGCGCATCAATGAAATAATGGCGGGAGCAAAAGCACAAAACCGCGAATTAACACAAGCCGAAGCAGACGAAATCAAACGCATACAAGCGGACATGATGGATACAGGGGTACGACACCTCTCCGAAACCGAAGTCGAATATACCAAAATAATGACACGACTAAAAAACAATTCGACGAGGATAACGTTAGAGCAAGCGTCCGAAATTATAAAAAATGCTAAGGAAACTCGTGACAAAGCGATTGACGCCGCGGAAACACAGTATGCAAAAATAAAACTCGAAGCAGACAGGATGCTCGAAGTTGGAGCAATCAATAAAGACGAATACAAAAAAATTATCGACGCCGCCGAAAAGACAAAAGACGATACTATCTCAGCAGCAAACGAACAATACAATACGATTACCGAAACTACTAAAACGAAACTCGGCCATCTTGCTAAATATATTGATTTTACAAGCGGTGACATTAAAGGCAAGTGGGAAGTCTTTTGTGAGGGTGTGGCAAAAGTTTGGAACGAAAAGTGGGAACAAATAAAAAACACATTTGATCAGTGGAAACAAAACATTGAAAGCGGCTGGAAGGTGTTCAAAACTGTGTTCGAAGCTGCATGGAAATCTTTTTGGAAAGGTATAGGCAATTTCTTTATTGATATTTGGAATGGTATAGTTGGTGCTTTTGAAAACGCTTTAAATGGCGTGATCGATGGCATTAACGCAGTGATTAGAGCTTATAACAGGGTCGTGTTAAACATACCCGGCATTGGGTATAAGATAAGAATATCGACAATCGAACATATTGATTTCGGTAGAGTGCCACGATTAGCAAATGGAGGCATACCAGACGAGGGGCAATTATTTGTCGCTCGCGAAGCTGGTGCCGAACTTGTCGGCGGTTTTGGTAACAAAACGGCGGTTATGAACAACGAGCAAATTGTTGCGGCGGTGTCCGAGGGTGTGTATCAAGCTGTTGTCGCAGCAATGCCAAAATCGAACGAACAAAGCGTCGAATTAAAAGTTTATCTCGACGGTAAAGAAATCACCAAAAAGGTTGAAAAAGTACAAAACGAACGGGGCGCGAATTTGTTGCCGGGGGGTGTAGTGTTTGGCTGGTAGAGCTTTGGTGTCTATTGATGGCTATGATTTGCCGGAACCATCTACATATAGCGGTAATACTGCAACGCTTGTTGACGCGGGTCGTAATCTCGAAGGCAAGATGATAGGCTCTGTTATTCGTGACGATGTGGCAAAAGTTGAAATAACATGGAATTATTTAACGGTCGAGCAATGGGCGAATATCAACAAAAAATTCAAAACTTCTGCCGGAGGTAAATTCATAAACTTAGTGACATTTTTCGACCAAAGTGCCGGAGGATGGGTCACGAAAGAAATGTATATCAGCGATCGTAGTGCCGGAATGTGGAGGAGAGATCCTATTTCCGGCGACATCCTCGGTTGGAAAGATTGTAAACTTAATTTAATTGAGGTATAAAAGGAGGGTTATCAGATGCAAACAGTTAGTACAGCATGGGTTAATAATCAAAAACGAACAATTCTTGAAGAAAGTTTTGTCGAACTGTTTTATGATATAACAGATCCCGAAGCTATTGCCGAGGCGAGTGTATCTGATAACGGCACTTGTTACATATCTAACACACAGCAAATAACGAACAATATAATTAAAACCTTTACACCTTACGCGACGCTGGAACGTAATGTTTGGGTGTTGGATGGTAGTCGAAAAAATATTCCCGAAAATAATTATAAAGCGGGATATGTAAGTAAATATATTTGCTCCGAATCGAGTTCTTTCGAGCAAATTCCCGTTATTGAGATTTCTTTCGCCCAAACGCATACACAATCTATACCCGGAATAACGATAATTTGGGCGGAAGAATATAACGAATACGCTACGGATTTTAAAGTTGTCGCATATAACGACAACGAAATTATAGCTGAAAAACGAATTATAGACAACGCATCTACGACATCGATTGTCGAAATGAATATTGATAATTATAATCGAATTTGTATTGAAATATTAAAATGGTGTCTGCCCTATCATCGTGCGAGAATAACCGATGTTTTTGTGGGCGTGCGTAAAACATATGATAAATCGCAATTGGTTAGTTTTGAATATAATCAGTATGTTGATCCGTTAAGTGCTAATCTCCCAAAAACAAGTATAAATGTGGAAATAGACAATACGTCGGATATATATAACCCATTTTATAATGAGGGTATGTCTAAATATCTCACACCTCGACAACAAATTCGCGCACGATACGGCTATAAAGTTGATGAAGAAATAGAATGGATAAATGGCGGAACTTTTTATCTGTCCGAATGGGAAATCCCGCAGAACAGCAGAACCGCTAAAATCGAGGCGAGAGATCTACTGGAATTTATGAACGCGACATATATGAAGGGTCTTTATTCCTCGACGGGTATCGATTTGTATACATTAGCGCAATCTGTATTGCAAGAGGCTAATCTACCGTTAAATAAAGATGGTAGTGTAAAATGGACAATTGACGAATCGCTTAAAAATATTTATACAAATGCTGCCTTGCCTTTAACTACTTTGTCGCAATGTTTACAAATGATTGCGAACGCGAGCCAATGTGTTTTGTATGTAGATCGTGATGATATATTACATATCGAACCAATCGGGAATATTATAAAAGATTATACGATTGACAAATTCAATAGTTATAAAAAAGCTGAAATCTCTTTAACCAAGGCTCTCGAAAGAGTTGATGTGACGATTTATAATAATACACCAAGAGAAACCGCCGTTGCTATATACAATGGTACAATGAATATAAACGGCACATCAAGCACATGGATAAAATATACAGACCCTGCGATAGATGTTGCCGCAACGGTGACAAACGGCACATTGATATCGGCACAATATTATACAAACGCTTGCTTGCTAACAATTAGTGGCAATGGTGCAGTTGAAATTACCATAACCGGACGACCTCTTGAAACCTCAGAAACAATTTATACGTTATCGACGGGGCTTACAAACGGGGAAACTCAAAAGGTACTAAACCCCTTAATCACAACATCAGAACGAGCCGCGAATGTGGCAGACTGGGTAAAAAATTATTTGTCTAATAGGAAAATATTATCAGCAGAATGGAGAGCAGATCCTCGTTTAGATGCACTTGACATAATAAATATACAAAACGATTATGGTACATATCCGATGAGGACAACCTCTGTAACTTTTACTTTTAAAGGGGCGTTCCGAGGCGAAAGTGAGGGTAGATTACTAAATGATATGGCGTGATCCTATATATGACCGTACACAAGCAGACATAGATTATGCTATCGCTAAAATAACCGAATGGAAAAGATTGATAACGAGAGGAGAGCGTGTTAATGTTATTGAACTCAAAGGTTGTTTAAATCTTAGCGATATAACTCGTATAGAAGATAACATTAAATATCTCTCGGACACATTAAACGCATTAGGATATAATAGTCATATTTTTTATAAAACATGGGCGATAGACGGACTACCCGATATAAACGATGTCCGCCGCATTTTAAATAACGTTCTCGAAATAATAGAATCATATCATCAACCAAACGATGTTCCTTTTATCCCGAACAGTCTGTTGACATATCAAGACGTAAATTCCTTGGAATTAAATTTGTTTAAAATAAAGCAAATGATTGATTTGATGATTATGAGTTTCCCAAAAAGCGGAAAATTAACAAGTAACGGACTACATATTTTGCCTATGAGGAGATGATATAAAGATGGCGTATATAGCAAGAGATATAAAGGACAGGATCGCGTTTGGTGACGATTGTTTTTATGTTGAAAATCTGCCGGACGGTAGAATCAGACTTATTCCAGCGCCTGACAGTGTAGTCGAAACTGGAACGGACATAAATAAAGCATTATTGCAGCCGATTGAGGATAGTGTAGCATGGTTAATCAATAGATTTTTTGATGATATAACGAGCAATCCTTTTATGATTGCTTTCGAAGATTTATCGGGAGTGACTGTAACCGGCGTTTGGAATCAAACGCTGAAAAGAATCGAATGTTAAAAGGTGATTAAAAATGGCACAAACAATTTCAAATTTGCCTATTGGAGCAAAAATAGAAATACCTGTGAAAGCAGAATATCAATCGTATTTTGGCTCAACAATTGAGTTTAGGATTGCAGATAAAAACCACACAGGTTATCCTGTTAATTCAGTAACTTTAATTACTGA
This sequence comes from Veillonellaceae bacterium, assembly GCA_012798135.1. Next base: position 7,421 of record JAAZNU010000334.1, read on the forward strand.
CAAAATAATACAACTCTTACCTTTTGACGGCAAAGAAGGTTTGAACCCTGATTTATCCCGACAAAATTACGGAAACAATAGATATTCACAATCTAATATCCGACAATGGCTTAATAGTACTGCCACATCGGGGTGGTATTCTGCGCAACATACATATGACGCGCCGCCGAGTTCGTCTAACGTATCGGTAAATGCATACGACACACGAGCGGGATTTCTCGCGATCTTCGATGCGACATTCGTCAACGCGATGTTGAATACAACCTTGACAGTTGTAAAAAACACCGTAACAGACGGCGGTGGCTATGAAACGGTTACGGATAAAATGTTTTTGGCATCCACCACAGAAGTTGGACTTGCGAACGAAAACAGCATTGCCGAAGGCACGAAGCTGGCACTATTTACGGACGACGCAAGCCGTGTTGCATACTGCACGCAAGAAGCGATTGATACAAGCACATATACGTACAATCCGATGACTTCGCAAGCATGGCCCTGGTGGCTTCGCACGCCTTTTTCGTCGGAGGCCTTCTACGTCCGCGACGTCCGTCCGACCGGCTCGTTGGCCGGCAACGACGCGTTCAACGGGACCATGGGCATTCGCCCGCTTTGTAATGTTTCATCGTCGTCGTTGGTATCAGATACTACAAATACAAACGATTGTTATACTTTAATATTATGGAATATACCACCATCTACTCCATCATTTATTGACGTGCCGACTTCCGTTTATGGTAATAACACTGCCGTTATCTCATGGGGCGCGTCAACTGATCCGGAAAATAGTTTGGGCGGTTATATTTTGCAACGTTCCGTCGACGGGGGTACGTTTGTACAAATATATAAAGGTGCGAGTTTATCATACACTGATACTATTACATTAGGGTGGACAACCGTAACTTATCGTGTGTGTGCGTATGATACCTCCGATACTCAAAGCGATTGGCAAACCAGCGCGACACGGACGGTAAACAACAATCAACCCCCGGTTATTTCCGGAACAGATGAAAACCTCGGCGAAAAGACAGACGGTTTTACCATTACTTACACAGTCACCGACGCCGAAAATGATACGGTTACCGTTACGGAAAAAATAGACAATGTGACTTTACGTACATATATTGTTACATTAGGGGCAACGAATACTCTTGCGGTCACAGATATGACATGGTTATCTTTGTTAAATGGCTCTCACACAATAACCATTACTGCGTCTGATGTAAACGGGAATTCTGCGTCCAGAATTTATATTTTTAATAAAAACATTAACTCTTTCACAATCCAAAACAGCACACCATTATCAGCGTCGGTAAGACCAACTCGTATAAAAATGGTTGTAACTCGTAATATTCCTGCGGGAGCGACGTTTAAAGTTTATGTTTGTAATAATGGTTTCGACGAAACGCCGACATGGGAAGATGCAACATCGTCCGTTACAGGGGGATTGGTACATGTTTTTGCAAATACAATCAAAACCGCCGGAAATTGGGGAGTATTGATTAAAGTAGAAGTGAATCGCGGGTCAGCGGAAGGCGCTTGTTTTGTTAGTCAGATAGGAGGTAATTTTGAATGAGTTTATCATTCAAACCCACAGAAAAAACTGAAAAGCAAATTAGTGAGGATTTATCTCTTAATAAAATGACATCCACAGAAATCAGTATTTTGGTAGCAGCTTTGCAAGCACAAAACATGCAGGCAATCGCCGAATTATCGGCGTTAATCGCCGAACACATAAACAATGGGGGTAATTAAATGTTTACAGAAGAAAGCGGCTTGGTAAAAACATGGGTGAGATTGATTGAGCAAAAAGTTTATACAATCGAAGATGTGCCCATGTTGAGCAATTTAAAAGAAATGGTAAAAAATGTTTTAGAAAGGAGTGATGAAAAATGACGTTTACAAAAAATAGCGGTCTTGTAAAAACATGGGTCAGCTTGATTTTATGCGGAGTGTTTACGATTGACCAAGTACCTAATTTGTACAATTTGCGAGAAGTTGTACAGGAAGTACTCAACGAAACAAAATGAGGTAGAACGGTATGTCAATTGAA
>JAAZNU010000150.1 GCA_012798135.1 Veillonellaceae bacterium
AACGGCCATGCCGTTATTTTCATCTACAAAATGCACGGCTAAGTAGCTGCCAGTCGTAAGCACCCCGGCCTCTTGCTGTGTCCAGGTGATGCCGGCGTCACCGCTAAACCAAATGCTGCCATTCGCTCCGGCTAACCAAATGTGGTCATGATCCAACGCAACTAGACCACCGCCCCACGTAGCGCCCTCACCAGCGGAGGCCCCGCCGATCGTTACTGACAGCCATGTGGCACCCAGATCATCCGAGATAGCAACCAGCCCTTGCTTACCAGCACTGGCTTGGCTGGCCACAATGATGCGATAACCAGTTGGGGTGTCCACAACTGCGGCCGAAATGGCCTCCACCCCGGCGCTGAACGGATAGGCTGCCGCAGCAAACCAAACATCCGATCCGTCAGTGGCGTAATACACTGTGCTTTGAGTGTTAGCCTTGGACACCGCTACCCGAAAGTCACCAGGCTGAACAGTTTTACCGCATGTGTCAAAGCACTGAGCAGATCGATTGCCCGTGATGTCATGCAGTTCGTTAGCACCCAAAGTGCCATTGGCGGCCGACACAACTCGTAGTTTTACAAATTCCGTGAGCCGGCTGCCGGTGAAAGCATGCTTGATACTAGTAGCGTTGTCTTCGGAATGGTGAGCGTAGTTTTGGTATGTCCGCTCAGTTTCCGCCGCCTCCACCATAAGTCCACGAACGTAATTGGTGAACAAATCAGCGGGGCCGCACTCCCGCTGCAACACATACAGTGCTACGGGGCAGTTTCCCAATTTATCCAACCATGTGCGGGTGCGATCGGTCATGCCGGTGATGGTCAAGGATGGCATGTCTGGTTCTGATACCAGCTGTGCTCGCAATTTGTAGTTTCCATACCGGTCAAAGCAATTTACTGGTGATCGCTTGGACCGCGGGAGTGAAATGTCATCAACGTCATGGCACCCCAAATAATACACCGGAGTGTTTGGTCCACCTGGTTGTACCCACAGCCCACCAGTACGGGATGATAATAAATTATCAGGCATTGTTTACCTCCATTTCGTACGTCCTAATTTTTTGCATCAGCGTCGCCACGTCCACTGCGTACATGGCCTGCAGTGCCCTAAACACTCGCTGTGGATTGCGTCGAATATCATCAGCAGTCCACAACCCTGCTTGGTGCATACGACGGCTGAACTCCACTGCTGACGCTGAAAATGTTACAATTTCCGCCAGCGGCAACCCATACGGAATCCCGTTGGCAAGCTCTTCTGCGGTCATTTTTGGCTTAACAATGTCGGCGGGTAACGTACAGCGGTGCAAATCTTCGCTATCTTCCCACTCCACAATGGCACTGTCACCGACGTACGCTATCACCGTCACTGGGATTGTCTTTGATGCTTTTTTAGACTGCGTGTCCTGAGGCGCTGCGTCCATTTTTAATTGCCTCCTCCATTTTGCGCTTAAATATGTTTTTGTACTTACGCTGGATGGTGTCGCTAAATTCCCGTGCTTTAGTGCCGGGGTGATTTACGCTTACCGGAAACACCATGGGCCCCTCAACACCGCCGCCGGCGGTGGAGCCGAGAACTCTTGGCTGTGTTTTCGGCCGATACGACCCTGGTCCAGCCCAGTGAAAAGCCAGCGTCCGCGCATTTTTAGCCCGAATTGGATGGGGTGATGTCCCTAAATCGACGTACTTATAAATTTCATCATCCGTATCGACTAATAATTCCACGGATGCTGGCCCAACTTGAGTGAGCTTCTCAAATTTTACCTCGTGCTCCCAGGTGGCCGTGGTGGCGGTGTAGTCTAACAAGATGTCATTAGCCACGCTGTCCACCGCCCGCTGAAATTCAGTGGTGAACACTGCATTTGTGAACAATTTTGGCTTCACACTCTTCACAAAGTAAGGCATCTGAACACCTTTTTACCGTCTTCTTCCGCCGCCAGCAAGGCATCCAAGTCGCGGTTGTCAACATACCCACTGCGCCGCCCCAGCAATCCGAACGTATACACCGCGCCTGTCGCTGGTCCGACATATCGCTCTAAATCCGACACGCCAGTGTACTTTATCAGCGTCAATCCACGCTCACCAATTTTTATGGCTGGAATAATAGTCGGTTTGGGCATTGGCTGACGACTACGGCAACCCATAGATTCTCCTTTGCTGATTACTTATAATCGTGGCGGCCGACCAATCAGTCCAGTTCAGTTCAGCCCAATCAATGGCGGGATAGTCCGCACTAGTTTCACCTTGACACAGCACAATTTTGCCTTGCCGTATGAGCTCCAACTGCTTATTGACCCAGTCTAAAAACAATTGCCGCTGGTCCTCGCTCATCCGCACTCCGCACGGACAAGTCTGTAAAACGGCCGCCTCAATAACCGTCAGCTTTTTGAGGTACTGCACCGCCCATGGTGCGAGCGTACAGTCACACGCGCCAACGGCAGCTAAGGCGGCCGCTATGTCGGCACTTGCCATGTCTAAAAAATACGTCACAGTGTCAACCACGTCTTGGTTGTTCAAGTCTAGTTGCGCACACAAGTAGTGGTCATAGTCTGTAATGGTCGCGTAAGCAGTCTGGCAAGTCATACCACCCTCTTACACATCCGGGTTGGCAATGGTCAACCCGCAGCCGTGGACGGTGGTCCCCGGTGTAGTTTCGAGTGCTGGGTCAGTGCCGGCGTTATTGTCATCCGCGGCTGGATGGATATAATCAACGTAGTACACCACGGATTGTGGCAGCGTGCGTAATCCCAAGGCAGCATCACTGCCCCGCACTCCCCATTGCCCAGGAAACATGGGTGGGAATGAAATTATTGGCATGTCCATCTTACCTCACTTTCGCCGTCCACCGGGGACGCTTAGACACAACCTGTGGCCGCGCGCGCCATGCTTCAAGCATCGCTTTGGCGGCCTCATATCGCTGGTACGGAACTGACAGCGGAGCGCTCTCATACTGTTTGATGATTTCTTGCGCTTGCTCTACAGTCATCTGGTATCCAACCGACAGCAATGTCGCCAACTCTTTAGACCCTGGTTTATACCCGACTGGTAATTGCGCTGTAGTCATATAATCCTCCTTTATGGCGTGGTGCCGCTTGAGTAGTAGATGCCGCGGTAGTCGGTGACGCCCACGAACGTGGGATCATTCCACCCGCCGATAATATCCTCAACGGTATAGGATACATCCCCCGTGGCATACGAGCCCAACATAAACGGTGCTGGCGCGGTGCCGAGCACCATCTCAATGTTGGACGCTTGCTTGTACACAAATGGCCCTGGGACCCCATTGAGGCGGACAACTGAAACTGCCGGAATACTAGCTGGATCAGCAAACAGATACCAGGGAACGTCAACACCGGACCATGTGATATGTGGGTCAACGTGAACGCCGGCGATGAAATCACGCAAAACATTTTTATCATTCGTGGCCACGCCCGCCATGAGAATGGATTCAAGAATAGTGCGGGCTTGAATTTCCAAAATGGACGGGATAACCAGGTGAACACGCCGGATGTTCATAATGTTACCATTCGGATCTGTTCGCTGTTTCATGGCGTTGATTCCAATGGCCAAGTTGGCGGCAGTCAACCGACCGGTGCCGCTCCATGGAGGACCCATCGCCACCAGCGTGGCCTGCGTGACCGCATTGTCGTACAAACCTGAAACGAATTCGTCCTCAAAGTAAGCCGCGGCCTCGGCCATCCGCTGCGGTGTTTCTCGGATTTTGCCAAGGTCGTCATTGAGGATGGCTTGCCACGACACGTCAAATTGCTCAGCATACTCCGATACTGCATACTCAATGGCGGAATCTTCGATGTTCGTTGCCACCGCTTCACCTTTTTCAAATCGCGGGTGCAGTGTGCCTGGGCGGGTCATGCGCAGCCGAACCACCGGGCGGAAGTCCGGAGCGGTGTCTTGGTACGTGTAAGCTCGCCACTCACCCGTGGCAAGCTCATAGTCCTTATAGAACATACGACTGAGTGCGTCCGCAAAGTAGTCCTCAAAGTGCGCCGTGGTCATGGCTTCTTTGAATTGCGCCGGGGACATGTTGCGATAGTTGCTGAACAGCTCATTCAGCGCGGCAATACGCTCATTCACTTGTTCAGCCCCGATAATTGGGGCGTCAGCACTGATATACTCTGACAACCACTGTCTAATTGAGTCCATCTTACCCTCCGATAATCATTACACCGCAAGTCTGAGTGGACGCTGTCGCGCCGCCCTTTGGATAGGCGGGCATATCGACATCCGTGTTCTTTGGGACGACAAAGCCGAACAGCGGGTTATCCGTCCCAGTGTTGTCCTGCGGTGATGTTGATAAATATACTCCGGTCGGCATGGTCGCAGACCGGTCGTAATACACCGGATCACCGATGTTGATCGCACCCCAGGTAGCCTCTACCCCCGTAGAGTATGTAAGCACGTTGTGGACAAGCATGTTGTACACCATGTGGGACGTGGTGTCAATCACCGCAATGGTATCGTCCGCGGAAACGGATAGAACTACGCCGGTCAACTGAGTACCTGGGGTATTACTCAGGATTGCGGCGGGCTCAGTCGGGACGGGGTGTGGGTTTTCCAGCCGAGCAGTTGGAAACGCCCAGTGCCGGACGGCCCCCTCCGAAGAGACCTCATAATCGTGTCTGATGGTCATGGTAACCTCCAAAATATTTATTATTTATCTCATTCTTTCGTTTGTCGACCTCCTCCAACACGTCCGTCGTGTAGGTAGAAGTCAACCCAAACGGTCTACCACTGCCAGTCACTGCTTTTAGGTAGTCCCGCTCTGCGGCGATCGCCTCATCGAGTGACTGGCGAGTAGTATATTGTTTTTGCAGTCTCAACTGCGCTGCCGGTGGCAAGCCGGATGCGGCGAGAATAGATTTAACCCCATCCTCCTGCAACATCGCAGCCTCATCACCGGACGATTGATCAGGCAGACTGTCATTTTCTACAATCGCCATCGCCATGCCGCCAGCTCCCGCTCGGGTGACCCAGTCCACAGAGCTGACCGATGTGATGGCCTCAACCATCCGGCCAGAGCGATTGTCCTGCTTGAACTCACGGACTCGCCCGTCGGCCAGGATGGAACACTCCAATTTATTCAACAACCCAGCGCTGGCTAGATTGCGGACACGAGCAGCAAAGTTTGGATCATGCACGACCACCCGCGCGATCGGCGCTCCAGCTGGAGTAAACCCAACAATTTCCTTGATGGTGCTTACCCACGTACGGGTGGACTTTTCATCCTGCCGATGGTCCGTCTCGTACATTTTGGCGCCGACAAACTTGACCGCATCACGCCGTAACATGTCTGCTGGATAATAGTTGTTATCGCGCGCGTTTCCCCACCCGGGTCGGATGATTTGCACGTCCATTGTCAGGGCGCTCTCAGCCAAGCCAGTCTGATCCTCCACAACATTTGCACCCTCAATTCCTTCCACCAGGGTGAGTGTTACCGAGTTATTTTCAGCGCTGGCGCTCTCAGCGGTGGTGCTTTCAACATCAGATGGTCTCAGCTTAGACAACTCTACCGACAGCTCATCGATCAGCGCAGTAAGGGCGTTGATCGCCTCATCCGCCGGCAATAACAGCGTGTTGTTAGCCAGCATGCAAAAATCGGCCACAAGAGTTTGCACGCTGTCCATCAGCTGCTGCGCGTCTTGCTCCGCGCGTAATTGGGCAAATGACACGATGGGCGCCACCGGTGCTGTAGGCGATGAGGCATCCACCTCCTGCGCTTCCTCGGCCTTTTGCCCTGGCAAGGGCCAATCTTGCGCTTTATATAATGCTTTTAGTTTGCGCAGCGCCTCGGCTTTTTGCGGTCCTTCATAAGATTGACCTCGATAGTTGGAGGTCAAAGCCGCCCACGCTGCGCCCATCAACCGTCGGTCGGGCTTGCCATTCTTTTTGACCTGCAAGTGCCATGTAGATGGTTTGTCAGGATCCTCAACTACCAGATAATCCTCACTATTTTTGCTGGCCTCCTCCACCGCATCCTTGGTATCGCGAGGCACCCACCGACGATTGTGCACAACATGTGTTTTCTTAAAATTACGGATTGCGATCGCCCAAGCGTTATCACCCCCAATCTGCTCCGCCTGAGCGGCAATCTCATTAGCTTGCTCCAGCGTTACTGACGGTTTGATACCCCGTATGGCTGGATTTGCGTCGTCTAACGTAGTGTACGGCATAATATCCTCCATTATGCAAACCTGGCAAAAATTTCCAGCGTGCCCGGGGTGGAGGTAGCGCCACTTTCCTTGGCGACGACTCGTACGTGGTTGACCCCTCCACCAAGCTGAATTGGGCCAAGTATAAATTGTTCGTCGGCAGCGCTGGTAGCTTGATACGTATAAGTTTCACGCTGTACATTGCTAGTCACATCAGATCCTGCTGTCACCGCACCGCACTTATACGCGGTGGTTTGATACCAGTCAGAGCCTGTATGCACGGCCATCTCAACTTTTATCGTGCACGCCCCGCCAGTCCCACCACGCTTGTACTTACAAAATAACAGCATGGAAACAAACGGATCGCAGTACAACACTGGGGGCGCAGAATCCCACGCCCCAGCGGCAGGCAGTGAAGTCAAAGCTCTTGCCACCTGCTCGTCCAAATAAATCGAAGAAACTGGATGACTCATACCTACCTCATTTATATTATATATTATTTTTGTGCGAGTGGTTCAGTGTTTTCACCTTTTAGCCGCCCACGACTAAGAGGCTTATCAACAGGCTCGAAATGACACTGGCACCGCCACCCGCCACACTCTAACATAGCATTCGGTGGATTTTGCGGAGTATAGCCCGATTTTTCCCAATAGCTGCGGCGCTTAACTTTGCCATTGAGGTACAAGCAGGTGGTACAGTGCTGTTCTGTTTCACCCAACATCCACTCTAATGGCGGGTCTTGCTTGGCCATCAGCAAGGCTTGGTTCACCACGTCATTGTAACGGTTCGCCCACAACTGAATGCGCGGCTGAATGGATGACCACGGTGAAACACCGCGGCGATTGTCCTCAATCCAGTCCAGCATAGAGTCAACCCGCGCATACTCGTTGTAAATGCATGAGGTCAAAGCGTTGGTTTCCTCCACCGTCATGTCCTGCGGCTTCATCCCAAGTTTGGCGATTCCCACGTGCCATGCTTTTGTAAGACCAATGCGGATGACGTCCATCAACATATCATAGCACTCGGCGTACGAGATCTTGCCGCTCCAGAGCCCATAGCACGGAGCTCGCAGTGCTTGAAAATACGAACTGACAGAATCGATCGCCTCGGCCATCTCACCAGACTGACTAGCATCATCAACGGCGGAATCATACACATCACCACTGAGACCGATCGTTTGCAGCGCAGTTTGGATTAGCTCGCCGCTGACCTTTTCTGCCACGGCCACATCCATGATGCCCTCTTTGACCAAGTCCACGACGGCAGCGGTGATGGCGGTCACCTTAGTAGGATCCAGTCTAATGATCGCCTCCGTGCTGACTTTTACTGTCGTGGTGGCGTAAGATTGATGGCCATATCGAACCAAGTTATCTAACACAATCCGTCCGACGTCCTCCCAAACTGATACCCAAAATAGCTGATACCGATTGAATGACATCTCCATTGGCCGCTCCATCGCTGTTGCCGTTGCTAGCCGATAAGTGCTGCCGCCAAGACCAAGATAGTGAGGATACACCATACCACCGAGTCCCGCCATGGCAAGCAAACTAATGCCATCTTTCTCAGCGTCACTGGCACCAGTGGCAAGCGGCATGCGCTCAACGCTGGCTCCCTCATTCTCCAACCACATGGATCCGGCTGGCGGCACCGGGTTGGTCTCACCACGCAGCGAGTTAGCAGCGGCCAGCGCGCTTTGCAGCCGCAGCTTGGCGTCATCGAGTGAGCGCGATGACCCTTTCAGTTTGAGCTTGTTGACAAATGTGGAGACGGCCTTGGCCACGGCCGCGCGGTCTTGGACAAACGATCGGTAAGCACGGGTCCATGGAGCGGCCGCCGTCATGAGCGGCCAACCGCGCTGGCCTCGAGGCTGATGCGTGACGAACAGCACCCGGACGTCGGTGTGCGGCATCTCATACTCCGCTCGCTTAGCGTCCGGCGGCAGCTGCACTCGCGCCGCCGTATCGTCGGTCGCCCGCCAATCACGGTAGTACAGCGTGGCAGGCACAACGCCGTCCGAGCTGGTGTACTGCCGCTTGTAATACACCGGCACGGTGCTGTCCGCAGGATCGCAGATTACCTCAGTAATTTCCAGTGGGTTGATCACCCGCAGCGTGGCGGTGCCATCCAGCGTGCTGACGAAAAACACCATCACCAGCTCACCATCCACCAACAAGTTATCACTCAAAGCATGAATATTACGCTCACCTAAAATATACTGATTGCGTGGAGCGGTCCAAAATTCCGTCCAACCATCAACCGCCGCGGGGTCATCGGGGGTGACGTCCACTTTGGTGCCAAATCCATAGTTGGTCCACAAGCTGATGATCGCACGGGTGATAACATCCCACGCGTACAGATTACGAGAGTCGCGGACGCAGGCCACTCGTACAGCCGCATTATTGAAATCTGGCAAGCCGTCACGAGCTTGCTGCAGCCGTATCATCAAATCGTAATATGGGTCATCCTCAGTTAGCTTAGACTGCCCAATCGGCAACATGACCGGCCGGTTGACATACGCATCGTACAGTGACTCAGCAATTTCATCCAATCGCTCTGCAGTACGGCGAAAAAACAGCCGGCCAAGTGAATCTAATAAAGTCATAGGTCCCTCCCATCTTGGAGTTGAATCAACTGCATATCACCAGCCTGCAGCCAAGACACAAAGTAACGAAGCGCGTCCATCGTGTGGTCATACATATCCAGCGGCACGTCCACCTCTCCTGGCCGCCAACAATAAGACTCAAATTCATTGATGGTTTCCACGCAAAGTGGGCTAACCGTCAAGCGAGGTGGGTCGTCCGCCAACATGTCCTGCACCAGCCGGATGCCGTCAATGATCCGTCCCTTAGGACCTGGAACTGCATTGATCCGCACCGCGCGCAAGTCGGCAATCAAGCCTGCCGCGGCGGCATCGCAAACAGCCACGCAAACTTGGTGCTCCCGTGTGACCACTAAGCAATGCTGCACGAAGTCGCTAGGCAGCGTAGACCGACGATAGAACTCGTTGTACACGTGAACGCGCATGTCCTTGTCAACACCCAACAGCAAGGCTACACTGGGGCATGCAAACCCCTCATCTACAGCCAACGCCCAATAATCGAACTCACCATAATCGCGTGTGCACACATGCCGTTGTTGATCAAACATGCTGTACACTGCACCCTCTGCAGACGCCCACTCACCATCACGCAGTCGGCGCTTGCGCACTCCAGTCAAGGCATCAAGCCGTGCCATGGTGCGTTCCCCGCGCTCCGTGAGATTGCCGAATTCGTCGTACAAAGTGGGGTTATCGCGGTGAGTTGACCGGATCAACCGCAGTATGCCGCGATTAGCTCGCTGTAAAATCCAGTGACGACTGCCCGCTGGATTCGCGTCGCCCATAAGCATAGAGTATGGCAAATTGTTAGCTCGGCCAGTGGTGCGGGTCAGCAGGGTCTCCCACTCAGATTCCGTCAGCTCTTCGGCTTGGTTAACATAAATGATGTCGCGTTCTGATGACAGCACCTTAGATTCTTTGTCCAGTCCGCCGAGCCAGATCACTGAGCCATTTTGATAGATGTACTTTTCCGGCCGCTCGCCGCCATATTGCATGACCGGCGCGGTCTTGCCAAATACGCGGTTTTGCAAAGTTTCGCAAACAGTGGAGTACAATGAGGCTTGCACCTTGCGGACGATAGCTAACTGCGCGTTGGGGTATTTACACGCAATGGTATGCAACTTCCAGCACGCGCCCAATGTTTTGCCGGTCTCGGATGGACCAGCAATAATGACCTCCGGGTCTCGAGCATAAATAAATTCCAACACAGCACCGTGCGGAGTGTAGCACGGGCGTGCTGGTGTTTTCATCGCCTCAGCTGCGGTAATGACGTACATTACAATCGCTCCGGGTCAAACCCCACCACCTTAATCACGTGCTCCTGCGGCGGCGGTGGAGAGTTGGTGTCCAACCCTTGCAACGCAGCGCGGCGTGTAATGATGCGAAGCGCAGTATCGATGGCCTGCAGTGATCCATTTTCTACCGCTGCCCACGCCCGCTGATAAAGTCGGTCTAAGCGGTCCAACTCAATTCGGCGCGCCTTTTCCACGTCCAAATCACTCAAGTCCGCCGTGCGTTTGTACGCATTTAGTACGTCAAGGTACGCCGTCCGATATGACACACCAAGCTCGTCAGCGATCTCCCAATATGTTTTACCAGCAACACGCAGCTCCATCGCTTTTCGCTGGCGAATAACAGCACGCAAATGATCTTTTGGCAACTTTGCTTTGGACATATTTCCGCTATCCTATTAGTATTATACATTAATTGACCACTGTAGTGCACACAAACATGCAACAACAGGCATAACTGGTGGTCATTCCTCACGCGCGGTGAACTAACGCAAGGTGGGGCGACCACCCTTTGCACGTGGCGTAAGCACACAAAAGGGTGTAGTGCCGGATCACATAGATCACATAGATCACATTTTTATTATTAATCTCTATTAAGAGGTGAGATTTTAATTTAATCCAAAATGAACAAAACGTGATCCACGTGATCCGGCCGCTGCTTTTTTGTCCAAAAGTGACAAAAAAATGTGATTTTTTGTCCAAAAGTGACAATAGTTCGAGACGGCGTTGTGAAAATGGGATCCACCTGTTGCCACTTTTTAGTCCCCGGTGACCCCAGAATATTAACAGAATATTAACAGAATATTAACAGGTTGTAAAAATATTACATAATTTATAATGTTTTTCGTATTTTTTGTGCAAAAAGTTGCTGTTCACAAAAGCCGTTGTGGCGCCGCTGCCTTGTGAAAAGTGACAAATGTCATATCGAAAATATGGCATTTGTCAATATACTTTGTGGTGCGCTTGTACTACAATAATATTAGATAATTTTATTTGGAGGCCGAAATGAATGCACAATTTGTTTATAAAGTTGTAGTTGAATGGGTAGAAACAGCAAGTCAGAATATCCGCTGCGAGTACGATTTAGGGTGGTACGATGCTTTAGTGGCCATCAAGCGCTCAATAGAGCAGCGCGGCAGCATCAACTTGCCGGCCCCTGCTGGTCACAGCAATGAATATCGTATTGGTTGGCTCGATGCAGTGGATGAAATCGTTACCACCGCAACGAATCACTAATCAAATAATTTATCGCACTAATAGTGACAAATGTCATATAAAAAATATGACATTTGTCAATATACAAGAGGCCGTCATTGTACTATAATGTAATCAGATAAACAGATAGATGAAAGGAAATCGGAGGAAAAAACGAACACTAAAGAATATCAAACAGCAAAATCATTATACAAAGTGATCACCACAAAAGGAGAAGCAAACAATTACAACTTAGGAAAAGTCAGCGCTCTCCGCAAAATAATGCGGAATCTCAAAAATAATTGCAGCATCAATGTTGTTCCGCCGGCAAACAAAAGCGATGAATTTTACGCCGGCTGGTCCAGCGCCATCGACGAAATCTCTTGGGTAATCAGCAATAAGCAGGCGGCCTAAAACCGCCTGCACCATCACTTTATGGAGGATATTATGAACAACACATACAAATCTGAATGCGCAAAAATTTGTACATCACTGCTTCACACGGCGATCGCCGCCAATGACGAAATCGATGATTTTATACGAGGTCGCCACGCGGCTATCGAATCTTTTGCTGAAGCTGCTCAGCGCGGTAATGTTTTTGACGTGGCTATGCCACCGCTTTCTTCGCGTGAGTTTGTTCGCGGTTGGATTGATGCCCGTACGGACGTCTTCGTAGTGCTGCTGTACCGCAATGTTTTTAAAAAGGCTCCCAAAATTGTACGTCGTGCTGCATGGATATTAGCTAATTACTTCTCACTATTAGACCACACCTCTACTGTTAAGAGAAAAAGCCGCAACGCCGCTCGCTGCCCTGGAATGAGCGGCCCCGGCTGGGGCTGGTGGGTGCGGGCATTCGAGTTGGCAAATGTCTATGCGTTAGTAAGCCCGATGCCGTATTGGAGCGGCAGCCTCCCAACTCCGTCCACGGCCATCAACGCTGGCGTGGCTAGCTATATAAACCGCAATGCTCCAATTGATTTACTGTAATGTATAGGCCGTGGCTAACACCCACGGCCTTATCACGTATTCAAGATGAACTATATGGAGGTAGTGATGGATATACTTGATAAGCTGTTTTTGCTTTCTCGGCTGTACAACTATGGATATTATCACGAGATGCGTACTACCGACAACAATGACTATTTTGACACGCTGGTTGACAACCATCTGTTAGTTTTGACCCCTAAAGGATACGCGGTCAACGGCAAAATTATCAATGCGGTCCTCAACGCCGTTGCTTACGCAGTTGATGGTGATTTAGTAAGTGCCCATGCGACTCTTAGTTGGGCAGTACAGGAGATAGAAAATGATTACCCTACATCAGTCCAATCATAATACGCTCATCCAGACGTTAGTAATTGCAACTATTATGGCTGCAATTGCACTGGCCATCTTGCTGGCCCTGCCGGATGGCATCCAGTATGGACTGCATGCCGAAAAGCACAGCACTGCGGCTGCGGTCCGCCAAATGTTTTCCACTGGCCAATGCAAAAATATGCAGAACACCGTGGAACTATACTCACCCAGTAAAGACCGATGGCTGTTTCTTTGCTTTGCTGACAAGAAAAAAATCGGCGTGTGGTTTTTATTTCGTGCCACCTCTGGTTGGCGCGAAATTACCGCCTTTATCGTGTCCAACCCGTCTTACCTAGCTAACGTATTGCGCCGTGATGGGTACAAAGTTTTTTCAGGCGTTTTGCCAGATTATCTGCAGAGCGCGATTATTCAACAGGTTGAACACTAATGGACAAAATAAAAGTGCTTCATTCTCTTGCTATGGGCGATCCATTGCCCGCAACACCGGAAGTGCAGGACTATCTTGAGCAGTTGGAGTCCGTCGGCATTGTTGAATATCGAAATGGATACCGTCAAGTGGAGGGCCGTGTTGACCTCTTACTATATATCATTGATGTCATTCTCGAAGGGGAGTTCGCCCACGCTGTATGGCTGCTGCAGCAGGTGGAATACGAGAGTATTAACAACACTTAATCTGCAGCGATTATAGTTTTACAATAAAAATAAATGAAAGGATAAATTGTAATGGACCAACATAATGACAATAAAAAACATGACTGCATCGAAGAAAGAAAAGTATTAGCTAGCCTGATTGAGGACCCTCAGTACTCCATTTTAGTCGTTGGCGATCATTCACTTAAGTGCTTCCACGGAACAGGCAAAATAGCGGAAAAATTGGTGCTATGCATGTTAGCAGCACTGCACACCATATTAGATTAATTACAAAAATAACCAAACAAAAGCAGCCCGTGTTTACGGGCTGCTTTTGATTCTGGCACAAATTTCCTGAGCTTTGGCCGGACAGGTGCCGCAGGCGGGGACGGGTGGATCAACTGACCACCACACTTGCAGTTGCATCATTTCCCATGCTCGGCGGACTATGTTGTTGACCTGCTGTGTCCAGTCAGATCTAGTTGTTTGCACCATATAGACGCAGCAGTCGTTCTCCCCCTGTTTTTGTATCACCAAGTGAATAAATTGGCCAGCGTGTCGGTCATCCCCAGCTGCAGTCAGTCCGGTAAGATAGTATAATGGCTGCAGTTCATCTTCTGCCCGCTCTGTTGTCCACTCAGTGCTGCTGGTTTTGATATCTACTGGCACTCCGTTGTCTTGCAAAATGTCGATGTAACCGATGACTGGCACAGGCACTCCCGGTGCATAAAATGTTATTTTGCGTTCAATCTGATCGCTTTCACTCACCGTAAAAGTGCGCAGTAACGTCATCGACAACTCGTTTGTAATCAAGCTGTCAAAGTAGGCGTAATTTTTAGCCGTGTGGCATGTCTCATAATTTTCCCCCCACGCTTGACGATATTCGGTATCAAATTGTTGCCGCAAAACCTCCGTTGTGCTCTTCCACCCCGTGATGACCTCATGCTGTATTACTCGGTGCACAGCCGTTCCAAATGCAAAATGGTCATTTTGCGGAGTATATATGCCGTAAGTGCGGGTGATGTACCACTGCTTGGGGCACATCATCAGTTGTGAAATGCTTGAATATGACAAGTGCGGTGTGTTCATAATCATTTCCCCCATTGTACCAGATATATGCCAAGTTTGGCGATCACCTCCATGGCCGCCATTGGAGAAAATTGCACTCGTGCAGGCCGCTGCTTTATCTGCTTTTGCATCAGCATGATTTGGTAGTGGATGGTATCTTGCTCCACCGCTGATAGCTTGTTGTACGCCGCCATCAGAGCGTCCCAGGTATCCTGAGTTGACAATAAGCTGAAATCGTGTCTCATATAATGTACCCTTTTGCATGATCTGTTAGGTCAACACCAGTCCACACATATTGGCCATTGACCTTTATTCTTTCGCGGATTCCCAATCGCCGGCCAACCCTTTTGCCAAAAGCGTCCGCCGACATTACATACTTTATCCCTTGCTCCCGGCACCAGTAAGCAAATGCTTGGTATAAGTTGATTCGGGATATCATTTTGTTCAGCCCCTCTATTACGCACTCGTCAAAAAATAACTGCACTATGTCCATATCAGTGCGGTAATCTTGCGTGGCGGTTTTGACTTCCGCTGGATCCATAAGGCCGCTCTTATACCACCACTTTGCCCCTTCAATGCACCAAGTCAAAATTTGACCTGCCTCTGCTCGCAGTCGTTCATCAACTTCATCTCGATTGATTCTGGCCTCTGCCGGAATTGGCTTGATAAATGGAATCAATTTTATGCGCCGCCAAATAGCTTCGGACACTCCGTGAATTACTGGTTTTTCATTGCTGCGAATCCACAGTTTGAATTGTGGGGTAAATTCGAATGGCTCATGAAATTTTTTACACGCCTGAATGGTATCACCGCCAGTTAGCTGTTTGATCAGCGCTTCACTCAGTCGCTGGTGTTCTTCCGCTTCGTTCATACACACACACCGCGTGCCCATCAACTTGGCCAGGCTGCTAGATACTCGGTTATCCATGTCTGGGCTGGTAATCACCTTCATATCAGACATTTGGGCGTACCCGCCAAGTAACCATTGCAATGTTTCTAGTATAGTGGATTTTCCATTATTTCCTTGCTCTCCCCAACACAAAAATAAGCACTGCTCCCGGGTGCTGCCCGACAGTGTGTACCCAATTGCCCGCTGCATGTAGTCAATCAGCGCCGTGTTGCCGTCAAACGCCAACTCCAGCGTACGCCGCCAAAATGGGCAATCCCCCGCTGCGGGGGCAACCCGGGTTATTTTAGTGATATTGAGTGTGGCATCGTGCGGGTTGATTTTGCCCGTCCGCAGATCCACCACGCCCGCCGGTGTGTTGAGAAAATAGATTGTTTTATGATTATCTAGCTCTTCTGTGCTAATTCGGACTGCGGAGCGAGTGCTGGCCAACCTTGTCATAGCGGTTAATTTGCTTAAGTTTAGTGATGCGGTTGCCCACGCAGCGATGGCCATAGCTTCTTTGAACGTGGAGGGATCTTTCGCCGCTTCCAATGCGTTGTCTCGTACTTGGGTCATTGTTTGGGTGGCAAGGTTGATAATCATGGCCGTTTCGTCATCCACCACCCATGTTTTGCCATCCCACACTAACCACCCTACTCCCGGCGCGTACTTTATAATGTGGTGGTGATCCGCCACCAGCCGGTCTGCATTGTCACTGTCCGTGCGATGAATAGGTTGGGCAAACAACGATTTATCCTCGCTTACCTTTTTGAGTGCACTGTCAACGATGGTGTTGAGCTCATTTAGGTCAAACGAGAGGTCCATCTTATTTCGCCATGTCTCTAGCGTGTGTAAGATAAATTCTTTGTTTGCGCCTTGGCGAGCCAACTGCAGAGCGTGATGATACATAGTATTGTTGCGTTGGCCGTTGATTAATTTGTCTCCCAGTAATGACCACTCAGGGTTGGTTCTGCCCCGCTGCAGTAGCTGCATTAGCCAGTCAGGTATCTCTGCTGGAGGAACTTCCCATGGGGCGTATTTCCATGTGTATGTATTGCCAGAAGTGTGAATTGAAGGCGGTACCACCACCGTTCCATTCATTCCGCGTATGTCTACGCCATTACCTAACTGGCTATTGCCAAATTTTATCTCCGGCATTTTAAAATATAAGTGAGTGCCACCACCTCCAGTCAAGCAGGTGGCGGTATATATTTGCGGATGCGCTTTAGTAAGTTGCCGCCAGGTA
>JAAZNU010000216.1 GCA_012798135.1 Veillonellaceae bacterium
ATTTTTCTGCAGTCTTAAACAACACCGTGAATGAGCAGACCACTTTTGAACTATCAAAAAAAAATTGGAGGCAATGCACCCTAACGTTTAGCGGTATGTGCATGTTGGCGCAGCATCGCGGTGGCGCGTGTTTTTGCACTCGTGGTGCGATGCAGGGTTATGATGTTGTTTTGTTTATTATCGCGTTGGCAAAAACCGTGACACCAGGAGGGAGTCCCCGGCGGGAGCCGGTGCGGCCTGCACCGCCATTGAAGCTCTTTCATTTTGACCAGAAGATTCTCGCGGTGCAGAAGCCAATGACATATACCAATCTGTTAGGGCACGTTAATTTGTTTTTACTTTGATTTCAAGTTTTTGTTTATGATCTGTTGATTTCTCAAGGTCGCAATAATCATCAGTCGAGAAGAAATAAACAAATAGACTACCAATTCCGGGTTTATTTATAGATGACAAATATGTTTCCCGTACTTTAATTATATTCCATATCATGTTAGACGCTACCATTGTATATGCATAATCCCTTTGAGTATTAAAGTTCTTAGTGACTATTCTATACTCATTATCTGATTTATAAAGGTATTTCTGAGCATTTTTAAAATCCATCCCGGCGATTGGTTCGTTGGTTCCTGGATCTACAATTTTGAAGAAACCATTAAAGGGGAAAGCTCTTAATGCATGCTTTAAGGAATTGTACTCACTTTTATCAATTATATCACGTGCAAAAATTGATAGAAGGTCTATAATCGGTTCTATACTCTCTTCAATTTTTGAATAAAGAGACTTATCAATGAGACTCTCAATGTTTATCTGGTAGTAGATGATGTATTGAACGAGTGGGATACTATGTTTTCCGAAATGGATGGGTTCATAAATTTCTTTTAGGGTTAAAGCGTTCTTCTCTGCAATTCCTTGAATAATAGGTTTGTTGAATGCATCATTATTTTTTGAAATGATGAATGGAAGATCTTCGTCTTGAATGCGGTCATTTCGAGGGAACAAACCGCATACAAGCTCAAATAAAGTATCGATGCAGTGTAAGTAAGTTACTCTAATATGTGACCTAATGATTTGACTTACTTGATCTTTATCTGAAGTGTAACCTTCTACATTAAACTTTTCTGTCCAATAACCAACTTTATCAAGAGCATCTTGATTTATAATCTGCTGGTACCTGAAGAAGTTAGCCTGATAATTCTTGAAGAATTCCTGTGATAAATTCATTTTGGAATTGTTGTATAATGTGCCCTAACGGCCCGGCAATATGGGGAGGTTGTGTTGGCCGACGCAGCACCGGCCTGTAAGTTGTCACGGCAGACCGTGAATCTGTCCCGGTGCAAGGAGGGCATGGCGCGGTTTTTGCCGTCGTGGTACAATTTTTCTGGCGTAGATGAGTGTCGCGGTACAAGGCTAATAGAGAGCAGATTAGTTATCACCTTATAGTTATATTATTAACAGTACTGGTGCAGTGTCGCGGTACAAACGTGGTCGAAGGTTGTATTTTTCATTTTACCTGAAATTTAATTGGGAGTAATGCGGGTTTCCAGGTTGTGCGACCAGTTGAAAACTATCCCGAAGGTTGGAGCGGTTTGCAAAAACCGTGACAAACAACTTACCCATATTGTCCGTGTTAGCTGTAGGGGATTATTTTTAAAGTCATAACTCAACGACATTGAATCATTATTATTGACAAATGTTATAGAATAAATTTGTCATTTCTCTGGTTGACCAGGGTTGTCCAATCATTCTAATTTTGTTTTCATTATCAATAAGTAATGACTCATCAATTATCCATCGAGGGATCTCATTATTGTTAAGAAGATATTTTAAATCCTTATCTATTATGGTGTAATAATGATCTTCGATATTTTCAACTTCTGTAACTTTGTTAATAAATTGATTGTAAGTGAATCCATTAATTATAAATAGTACGGCATAATCATTTCTTTTATTGATGGCAGTCATCATTTTTTGCCATTCAATAAATTTTGAATAACAGGGGTTGCATCCATCTTCAAGATAAACAATAGAAATATATCTATAAATTTTCCTGAAATCGTTTAATGGCATCAGGTCATTTCTCTGTCTTACCGTATCAAACATATCTAGATTTACTGTTTTCTTTAGATTATTTTTAATATCTCTGTTAATAGATTTATTTGTACAAGCTGTGAGAATTCCTAGGTTTAATAGTAAGAGAACAAATGGTTTCATAATACTATAAAATTTGGTATTATTTTTATGTGGGATAACAGTATTACCTTAATAAATTGGACCCTCTTAAGGAGTAGATGTAGACAGGTACTTTCAATATATAGTCCATTCAGAATGGAATATCAAAATATCCAAGAGCTTCATCTCTGTTAATGAAATAGGCTATGATACGTTTGTTGTCCTCATCGATACAAAATTGCTCAAATTCATATCCAGTATCTATAGTTTTGAGATAGTTGCCTTCTAAATCAAAGACAATAAATCTGGAGGGTGCTGCTCCTCGAGTTATGTTGCCTTGCTGAACAAGACCTAAACTTCCAATATATGATGAAATAATGTTATTCCCAAACATGTGAACTTCAAAGAAAAATGAATTTTTGTCTTGATTAGATCCATACCAACCTGGTCCATAAATATTAAAGCGCAGATTACCACCTAAATCACAAATGGTCATGAGATCACATCTGGTATGACATTCTACATACAAATTGTGTTTAATAGACAAGGTGAATGAAGCATAAGTTTTCTTTTCAAGAGCTTTGGGATGCCTATAACCAAAGTTTTCTAATTTATTAGTGTTTAAATTGAGCTTGGCTAATTTCATCTCAAATGAATTGATTGAAGTAGGTTGTACAGACTCTCCAAGGATTATACTATCTGAAAGGAAACCAAAAGTTACAAAAGAATTATCCATTCTTTTATCAATTTCTGGTTTAAATGCTGGATTATTCAATACGCTATCTAAGGGGAACTTAAATAAAAGTTTTTTACCTGCATCAGGCACCCAAAATACTTTGTTTTTATCATCAATTCCAATTGGACCTGGAGCTACAATTTCTCCTGGGCCTTTCCCAATGACACCTGTACTTGTTATATATTTAAAGGTATCCTTATTGAACAAATGAATACTTTTTTCTCCTTTAGGGAATTTTTCAAGAACAATTAAAATATCGTCTAAAATATATAAGGCGGAATTACCAAATATTATCTCTGGTTTTATATCAACTATCTTATCTGAAACATTTACAAGATTATTACGGGCTTTTTGTACTTTTTCAGTTTTAGATTCATCAGAACTGTTACAACTAAACAATATTAACAGCACTAAATAGGCTTGAAATACCAACTTTGCCATACTTTAAAATAATTTTCAGATGATAAAAATTTTTATTTAAGTACTAAATACAAATTCAATCAGATAGATATTTGCAGTAATAAATATTTTCGATAAATTATATAGTTGATTTACAGACGGTATTAATTAAAAGAATATACATAATTGCTTTCAATAATATTAGATTCAATACTTTTCTAGATCTTTATAAAAATATAAGGAAGGCTCATATTATTGAATTTTCAATCCTTCTAATTTAAAAATGTATGAAATTTAAGGTGCGGTTATTTTTTTATAACCACACCTTGTTCTTTTATTGGTTTTGATTTGTATTACCTTCTCTTAACCAATAATAATCAATGTAGCAGTGACAGTATTCACCACATGCTTTGCATCCATTTGGACAATCAGGATTTACATCAGCATTTGCCTTAGTCATTATTTCAATGCTTTTCCTTTCTGCTGAATCCAGATTTGTTTTATTAACGCTGAAAACAGTTAGAAGTAAGAACACTCCAGCAAGCCCAGATAAAAAAAGTTTCTTTTTCATTTCTTAATTTTTTAAGGTTTGACATATATGAAAAGTCACTCATATTGAGTCTGCAATAGTATTTTATTAGAAGTATTCATTCATTCATGTATTCTAAAATTGACCTTCTTTTCAGATATTTAAAAGTACTAATAAAGTCAATATTCTAATCAGCATGAGGAATAATAGGATAATATATGGAATGGTTGATCTAAATACAGAATGTTAGAGTTATATTTGGAATGAAGATTATCCTTTAATGGGATGAATTTTACATATTGTTCAATTGATGAACTTAAAAAATCTACCAATATTAACACCATCTTTATTATTTGAGAAGAGTATTATACTAGCTTTTCCGATAAGATTCTCTTCTGGAACAAATCCCCAATCTCGTGAATCAATTGAAATATTTCTATTATCGCCTATCATGAAGTAGAAGTTTTTAAGGAATGTGTATTTTGTTGTTTCTATTCCTTCTAAATAAATCTTCCCATTGTGTTCTTTAATAATATTATTTTCCGAAAAGCCAATTGCTTTTTTGTACATTCTTATGTTCTCTAAAGTAAAGTTAATCGACATACCTTCAAATGGAATTATTATAGGCCCAAAGTTATCATTAGTCCATGATTGATTTACCTCATTTAAAAATGTGTGTTTATCTGGTATGTGGATATTAATTAGATTAGAATCAACTGCCGGAAGAGGGTTAATATATTTCGAATCATTAAAAATATAGTTATTGATAAATATTTTTCCATTGCGTACTTCAATTGTATCACCTGGGAGCCCAATGCACCGTTTTATTAATATCCCCTTTGCGTTGTTGTAAGGATGAAGGAAAACAACAATGTCTCCATTTTGGACTTTAGATAACCCATTTATTCTTCTGTAAAGATTCTGCTTATGCTTTGCATGTTGAGGACAGAAAAGATTCAACCATGGGATTTCTTCTATTGAGGATGGGACTTTTGGTCCATAAACCAACTTGTTTACAAGGATTTTGTCCCCTTCCAATAAAGTATACTCCATTGAAGAGCTTTTAATATCATATATTTCAAAAATGAAGATCTTTATAGTCAAACTGATTAAAATAACCAGCAAAATCGATATTACTATTGATAGGTATTTTCTAGTTTTCTTAATCATGATAATTGTCTTGAGGTTATTGTTCAATTCTCCTAGGATCAATATTAATCCTCCATGCGAAGCTTAATTATATGATTATTAATGTGTCATGTTTGAACCAATTCTATATTTTGAGATTCGAGAAAGCTTTTTAGATTTTTTTTAAATGTCTTATATCTCTTCTTTGATAAGGGCAATTCTGTTTTATTTGTTAACGTGATTTTTCTAGAACAATAACTTTCTACATATGAGAACGACACTATATAGGAATTATGAGTTCTATAGAAACATGAAACTGCAAGAGAATTGCAGAACCATTTCAGCATATGGTATGTTATTATTGAATCAGTATTTCTCAAGTGAACAATGGAAAATTTTCCTGATGCTTTAATATAAATGATTTCTCTGGTGCTGATCATCCTTGAGCCAGAAGAAGTTTTAATTTCAATAATTGAATTTTGTACCATATTGCCATTTTTATAATCTAATTACTTTCAATGGTTTAAATATGACGCCATTTAATATGGGTGGTAGTCAAGAAAGAATGTATTTTGTAATGATTGGAAGGTTGCTTAGCTGGTTTACAAAAATTAAATGTAAAAAGGAATAAAGTTGAAATTTTAGTTTGCAATGGTTTATTTTATTTCGGATGAGGAAGAAATTAATAGTTACTGTAATTATCTATGTATGCATCCCCTTACAGCTAACGTTTAGCCGGTAAGTGCCGTGCGGCCTTAATAGTACTTAGCTTTCTTCTGGTATTAATCTCCTTAAAAACGAACTATTCCATTTTTATCGTATGCCAGCATGGCATTTACCGGCTTGTTAGGGAGCGTTGCCGCG
>JAAZNU010000300.1 GCA_012798135.1 Veillonellaceae bacterium
CATTGCTTTCGGCGCGTGCAGGTGTAACAAAGTTCGAGATTGCCACGCTCCCTGCGGTCGTTCGCAATGACAGGCGGGCGAATTGCTGGAAGTTAACGGGGATCGATCTTTCAGAGTGCAAAGAACGCGACCACGCTTCGCTCGCGATGACAAAGTACGAGATTGCTTCGTCACTGCGTTCCTCGCAATGACAACATTAGGAGCCCTCGACGATGGCAATTTCTTCGGGGGTGAGGTCGTAGAGCTGGTAGACGAGTTGGTCGATCTGGCGGTCGGTGGTGGTGATTTGGCGTTGGAGGCGTTCTTTTTCATCGGGGAGGCGGGCGGCGGCGAGCTGCTTATGGAGGGTAAGCATGGTTTCGACGAGGGCAACCAGGTGGTCATGTTGGGCAACCTCAGCTGGATTGGAAAAATCAATAAAATGAATAGGAAACCTTGCCAATTGATTTGTTCGAAATTTCGTAAAAGCACCTTGTGTTAAGTCCAAAGCAATGATCCGTATAAAGTAAGTGGCTACACTTGAATTTAACAAACCTAAAATATATTTAAGTAATTTAGAGTCATCTTTTTTCTTCGGATATATTGCATATAAAGAACTTAAAAAATATCGATTATCTTCATCAAGAGTTGCGATTATTCGATTTCCTGTTTCCCGTACAGCAATTTTAGGGGTTTCGTAAAAGGTCTTATTCTGCCAATTTCTCGCTAACCAATTACCATACTTGAGGTATTCCTTATCTTCGAGTATCACATATCTATTTATAGTACGTCCACGGAGAGTTGGCTTCCAAGGAATACCGGGATCTTCAGTAAAGAGGTTAACGTAAATCTTGTCATTACCAGTTTTAATACACTGTCGGATGAAACAAATATCACCTAATAATTTCGAATTATCCGAGAATTTTTGAAGCAGTTCTACAGTCTCTGGATTTGAAAAAATGTCAAAAGTGTAGTATTGGTTCTTTCCAAATTCGAGTTGAGAAATTTCAAAATCATATGGTAGATGCAAATCCTGAAAGTTTTTAACCTTATTACGAACTTTAACATTTCCCTTTTTACTACTTCTCTCAACAACAATTATGCATGTATGAATTGTGGGATCAGAAAAAACATCCATACCAAAGTTTGTGATTTCATGAATATTTGTTTCATCCAGTAAATACTTTCTCAATTTTCGGCTATATAAATTTGTCAATAATGGGCTAGGAATAATGAATCCGAGTTTTCTTTCAAATTTACAAAGCGACACACCTCTTTCAATGAACAATTCAAAAGTATCAAATCTGCCTTCTGTGGATTTATATTTCGATGAATAATAAGGTTTCTGCTTTTCATCAAGCACCTGTCCATAAGGAGGGTTACCAATCACAGCATCGAAACCGCCATACAGAAATACCTCTGAAAATTCCTTATACCAGTCGAAAGCGTTGACGCGGTATTGTTCCTCGCTGTCGAAGAGGGTGCCCTGCTGCCCGTCGTAGAAATCCGGTGCGATGAGGGAATTGCCGCACTTGATGTTCTCCGCCAGGTCGGGGAGGATGCGCTCCTCGCTGAAAAGGCTGAGCTGTCCGGGGTTCTCGACGACCTTGAGGAGGAGGGAAAGTTTGGTGACTTCCACCGCCTGGGTATCGATATCCACACCGAAGATGTGGCGGGTGAGGATGTCCTTCTTCTTTTCGAGGGTGAGCTGCCAGCCGCCGGGAACTTCAATGACGGCAGGGTCGGCACCGCGAGAGTGTTTTTTGGGATCATTGTGGACGTACCAATCGAGGTACCAATCCATGAGGAACTGGTAGGCGCCGAGGAGGAAGGAGCCGGAACCACAGGCGGGATCCAGTATACGCAGAGGAGTGATCTTCAGACTCTCAGGCGTTTTGTCGTTGAGCAGTTCGCCAACAGTATTCTTGACGATGTAGTCGACGATATAAGTGGGAGTGTAATAAACCCCGCCGGCTTTGCGGACTTCGGGTTTTTCCTCCACTTTGGCGATGTGCCCTGGGGTGAGGCGGATAACGCGCCCGAGGAATCGCTCGTAGACCTGCCCGAGGATATCAGCGGAGAAGTAGTTAAAGCGATAAGGGCTTTTGGGAAGGTAAAGGTTGGAGAGGATATCCTTGAAAACTTTGTCATCGATTTTGAGAGTGGGGGTGAAGGTATCAGCGTGACCTGGGCGGTTCTTTTCGGCGGTGAAGTGAAAGAGACCGGAATTGTATTTCTTATCGGCTTTGCGGAAGAGCTCCAACAGGTCGGCGTAAACATCAATGCCATCGGTGGCGTTCTTAAGATTCTCTTCGGGTTCGATACCGCGATCCTCGCAAATGCGGAGGAAGATGAGGCGGTCGATGGTGGTCTGAACGGCGGTGTTGAGCTCACGCTGGGTAACCGATGGATTACGCAGGGCGATGTTGTGCGCCAGCAGGTCGCGCCAGCGTTCCATTTCAGCGAGGAAGGAATCATCCACATCCTGGGTGCCGCGCTTGCCTTTAACGCCCTGAACGAACGTTTCAAAGGCACCGCTGGTGACGGCGGAACGGGAAATGCGCGCGGCGATCTCATCCCATTTGGAGAGATAGTCCTTGAAATGGTAAAGGGCGATACGCCCGATGCCGGGGTTGGCATCAAAGACAGGTTTGGTGGCGCATTCGTAAAACGCCATCTGCTCAAAGTCGGTGAGGATGCTGAAAGAGAGCTTTTTGGACCAGGCGTAGGATTTTAGCTGGAAGGCGGGGGCAGGATCGGTTTCGATGTTGACGGAAGGCTTTTTGGCTTCCACGAAGAATGCGGGGGTTTCACCAATCTTGAAGAGGTAATCGGCGGATTTTGCCTGACCGCCAATCTCAACGGAGGATTCGTGGATGACATCGCGGTATTTTTCGGAGGCGTTGCCGGTGTTGCGGACATCCCAACCGAGGGCTTCGAAGAAGGGGTCGAGGAAATCACGGCGGAGCTCGGTCTCGTTGTAGCGCCCGGATTTGTAGGCGGCGAGCTGCGACTCGAAGCGGGTGACGAGGTCAATGACGGATTGAGGTGCGGGCATTGGGTCTCCAATCGGGCGGGGCAAGGTAGGGGTGATTCATGAATC
>JAAZNU010000173.1 GCA_012798135.1 Veillonellaceae bacterium
CAACCATGATTATTCGAAAGAGGACATCCTCAGGATCGTCAAAGACAGGGAGATCAAGTTCATCGAGATGCAGTTCTCTGACATACTGGGAACGATCAAGACAGTCGCCATCCCTTCCTCGAACCTCGAGAAGGCGCTTGATGAGGGGGTCTTCATCGACGGTTCTTCCATCCTAGGCTATGCCACGATCGAGGAATCGGACATGAGGGCCACCCCCATACTCTCCTCGTTCCAGATATACCCTTGGACCTGCAGTGGGCGCCTTAAGACGGCCCGCCTGTTCTGCCAGATCTTCGATCACTCGGAGAACAGGTTCAAGGGCGATCCCCGCTGGGTGCTGGAAAAAATGGCCGATAAGGCCAAAGAAAAGGGCTACATATGCAACCTTGGTCCCGAGTTCGAGTTCTTCCTGTTCAACCTGGACGCCCAAGGGAACCCTACTGCTGCCCCGTCTGATTATGCCGGGTACTTCGATCTCATGGCCCTAGACAAGGGGGAGATGGTCAGGAAGGAGACGATGCTGAATCTGGACGAGATGGGCTTTGACACCGAGGCCTCCCATCACGAGGTCGCCCCCGGCCAGCACGAAGTGGACATGAGGTACAACGACGCCCTCACGGTCGCGGACCGCCTTATGACGTTCAAGCTCGCGGTTAAGACCATAGCTCTCCAGCATGGTCAGTTCGCGAGCTTCATGCCCAAGCCCCTGTTCGGCCAGAACGGTTCAGGGATGCACGTGCACCAGAGCCTGGCATTCATGAATGGCAAGAACGCCTTCGACGACCCTGATGGCGAGTTTGGCCTCAGCGATACCGCTATGTATTACCTCGGCGGTCTGCTCAGCCACGCCAAGGAGATATGCGCGATCATCAATTCCAACGTTAACTCCTTCAAGCGTCTGGTTCCAGGCTATGAGGCTCCCTGCTACATCTCCTGGGCCAATATGAACCGGTCTGCGCTGATAAGGGTCCCTGCAGGCAGGGGTGTAAAGGCAAGGATGGAGATGCGTAACCCTGACCCGGCTGGTAACCCCTATCTCCAGTTCGCGATGATGATCGCGGCTGGCCTCGACGGTATTGAGAACAAAATCATGCCTCCTGAGCCCGTGGAGAAGGACATCTTTGGCATGGATAAGAGCGAGAAGATGAGCTTTGGTATCGAGTCGCTGCCCGAGAACCTTGGGGCTGCCCTGGAAGTGATGTCCCAGAGCGAGCTTGTCCGGAAAACACTAGGTGACCACGTCTTCAACCACTACCTCAAGATCAAAGGGGATGAGTGGGACAATTACAGGACCCATGTCACGGACTGGGAGCTCCAGAGGTACCTCCACGTTCTCTGAGGCCCCCATAAAACACCTTCCCCCCTTTCAACGGGTTTAGGGGCTAATCGTTCCCCTAAAGGCTGCCTAACAACAAACCAAAAAGGCCTCACCGAAATTGGTCCAATCTTCCAGCTCGGAATCGGTTTCGATGGGTCCAATTATGGCTATGCTCCGGTAGAGAAGAGCGACAAGGTTTCCATCCCCGACATACCTCGATGGCTGTGGATCCGTTCGCGGAGAACCTTGCCGTCAGCATGATCGGCGATGAGATGGTCTTGGGAAGGAGACCAAGCGCTTCGCGCTGTGGAACCCTGATGCGACCTGCAACCCGTACTTCGCCTACTCCGCGATCCTCATGGCCGGTATCGATGGCATAGTGAACAAGGATAGATCCGGCCGACTATAACTGGGGGCCGTTCGATTTCAACCTCTACAACTTGAGCGAGGAGGAGAAGGGGAAGATCCAGGGTCTGCCGAGGACGCTCTCTGAGACTCTCGACGCTCTAGAAAAGGATCGCGACTACCTCACAAGGGGCGGGGTATTCCCCGAGGAGCTCTTGCAGCATTGGATCAAGAAGAAGCGCAAAGAGTCTGAAGAGATCGAGCGTATCTCCCATCCGGCAGAGTACACGAGATACTACGACCTGTGAGCGGATCAAAGGCCGAGCTACGGGCAACAATGTAACAGGCCAGCTTGGCGATCTCGATTGCTAACTCTGGCATCGGCTCGGTCCTCCTTCCTTTTTTTCAGGCAATGGTTTAGATACTCAGAGATGGTGGCAATAAAACATAATTTCGATATTGAGCAAGGCCTCGGAAGCAGGAACCATCCGCTGACCGATGCCACATGCCGAAAACATTTAACTACCTTGGATTTATCACAATAAGCGTTACCATGATGCCAGGGATGAGGGGTGTTAATCCCCGCCAAATGAAGCAGGCCATGAAGCGGATGGGCATCTCCACTGAGGATCTCCAGGGTGTGGAGGAGGTCATCATCCGCACTCGGGATAAGGAGTATGTCATACGTGATGCTGCCGTCACCATCATGGAAGTGCAGGGTCAGAAGACATTTCAGGTGATCGGAGAGGCCACTGTCTCGCCGAGATCTGCCACGCCCGCCAGCAAACCTGCGGAAGCGTCCCTGCCGGAAGAGGATATCGAACTTGTCATGGGGCAGACCGGATGCTCTCGGGAACAGGCAATGAAGGCCCTGAAGGACAGCGGCGGGCAACCGGCCGAAGCGATCCTCAACATAATGTCATCGTGAGGTTTACATGTGCTTAGCTGTACCCGGTAAAGTAACGTCCATCGATGGTAACCAGGCCGATGTGGACTTTGGCGGTGTGGTAAGGAAGGTCAACGTTTCCCTGGTGGAAGCGACCGTAGGTGAATGGGTCGTGGTCCATGCCGGCTTTGCCATAGAGAAGATGGACGAAGA
>JAAZNU010000023.1 GCA_012798135.1 Veillonellaceae bacterium
CAGCGAGGGTCTGGGAAAGCAGTCCGTCATTTCCTTTGAAGATCAAAGAGCCGAGACCGCAGCCGTAATTCGACTGTCCGGCAAAAGCGGCAGTCCCGGCGAATCGCCGGCCTATGTGGTGTTGCTGTCCGCATTCACCGCCGTGGCCTTCGCCAGCGTGTTCGTGACCGCAACTCCTTTCGGCGAGCGGCAAATCCGGAAACTGCTGGCCGACCGGCGCGGAATGGCTTTGCTGTGCGCCCTGCCATTATTGTATACGGGGCTGTTTCTGCTGATCTTATGGCTGGGTGGCTTTAACGAACTACAGTCGGCGGCGTTGAAAAAAGTCACCGGCATTTGGGCCCAACTCCCGCTGCCGTTGTTTCTGGCGCTCGCCGCCGCGTTGCTCTACGGAGGATTCCGGGGCGGATTGGCCTTGGCGCAGCAGGCCGCAAAAAAAACAGCCGGAACGCTGCAATTTGGTCTGCGGCAGTTCGGCTGCGTGCTGGTGACGGCGGTTCCCTATCTGGTGCTGCAGGAGGTGCTGCCGTTGCTCTGGTGTTTCAGTACGCCGGCGGCGCTCATCGTGATGGTCTATGGGACCCGCCTGGGCCGGGAATATTTCGGTTTCACGTTTTTGCCGCGCTCCCGTCGGGAGGCCGGAGCGGTGCTGTTGCTGCTGGCCAGCGGTGTTCTGCTGTTTCTGGCGACGAATTTTATCGTCGGCGGGATCACCTACACCGGCGAGCTCTGGCAAATGACCGGCACCAAAATCTATATGTTCAGTTTCATGATGCTATTGATCGTCGGCATTTCGGAGGAGGTCATCTTCCGCTGCGGCGTGCTGATGCTGTTCGCCACCTATCTGGGTCGCGCCGGCGGCCAGCGCTGGTGGGGGCGGCATCCCCGCACCGCCGCCGTCATCGCGACTTCGGCGCTGTTCGGCATCGCTCACTTTCCGCATGGACCGGTCATGATTTTTCTGGCCTTTCTGGCCAGTCTGCTGTACGGTCTGGCGTTCGTGGGCGGACGGAGCCTGTTCGGGCCGGTGCTGCTGCACGGACTGCTCAATGTGCTGATCCTGAAGAATTTCCAGTTGCTCGCGTTCTAAACCGGGCTTCCGAATTGAATAATAATCCAAAAGCGCTGCGTCGACGAATGACACGGCTCCCATTTCACGCAACTGTTTCTTTTTGGGGGAATCCCCTCTCTGCTTTCACTGCACCGCCGACCCGTTTAGCAAACGAATGCAGGCGAGCCATTCACAACACTTATCCCAAGCCGAATTCCTGCACCAGGAACTCGGCGATTTTTTTTGCCCCGCCGGGCGGCCCCATGCGCTCACGGCCGACCGCGCCCCGCCGGGCCCGTTCTTCGGGATGCGCCAGCAGATAGGATACCTCCCGCGACACGCCTTCCGGGAAGTCGCTGATGTAGGCGGTGGCGCCGCCAAGCAACCTTTCCTGGTCGATCATCCGCGACGGCGTGGTCTGGGCGCCCGCGCCCACGAAACTGACCACCGGCCGGCCCATGCCCGCCGCCTGCTCGTTGGCGGTTCCGGCCATCCCGATCACCAGCGTCGATTCATGCAGCACCCGTTCGAACAGGTTTTTGCCCATCTGTACGGCCTTGCCGTCTTTTCGCAGCACGTCGCCTTCGGCCAGAGTCCATCCGTCGGCCGCTACCGCCGCCGCCATTTTTTCAATGCTGAGTACCGGCGACAGCGCGCAGAGGTACTGCGCCGGCTCGGGTATCCCGTCGATGACGGAGAGGATACGGCGGAAATTGTGGTCCGCTTCATCCCGGCTGCCGGGCAGCAGGCCGATCACCGGCGGTTCCGCCGCCTGTTCCGGACCGGGTTCGCCAATGCCGTCCATGATGGGATTGCCGAGGAAGCGGGCGTCGATGCCTTTGGCCCGCAGACATTCGGCCGTATAGGCGTCCCGGGTCAGCACCCGCGAGGCGAAATGCCGGATCACCCACTCTTCGACGGACGAATGCGGATTCATGTGGTTGGATTTTGCCAGCGCCAGGAAGACGGATTTGCGCCCGAGGCCGAAATAGGCATGAAGCAGCAGAAACACATCGCCGACCACGAAGGCGTGGTCGAATTCGGAACGCCGTTTGGCCAGGAAGCCGAGATAGCGGAAATAGTCCCTGGCGTAGGGGATGTCCTTCAGGAACAGCCGGAACTCCTGGCTGCCGAATCCTTGCCCCGGCGGAAAAGCTCCTTCCCAAACCGTCTCGAAGCCATGTCTCTGAAAGTCGTTGCCGCTGGAGACCATCGGGATGGCGATAATGGGATGCTGCGGCGCCATTCGGCGCAGCTCGCAGGCGATGAGGGCTCCGGTCCGGTCTTCGCCAAAGCCGTTAGTCAGAAACGAGATTTTCACGTATAGCCTCCGCGATGATCCGCGCCGCTCCCCGCTCGCGCGTCAATTCCAGAAGATCTGCCCGCAGTTTTTCCCGCCGCGGCGTATCCTGCCACAGTTCCGATGCGTAGTCGGCCACGCCGGCCGGGGTCAACACCCCCCGCAGTTCCGGCGCCAGCATCCGGCCCGCCATCCGGTTGACCATGGACAGGCACTTCACCCGCTTGTCCAGCCAGGCGATCACCCACTTTTTCAGCTTGGTGAACGGGAAAAAATTCGGGTAAAGAAAGCCTAGCAGTCCTTCGAACGGGATGTGCTCAATCGAGTTCAGCGGCATCAGCATGATGAACGGGACGCCCAACGCCGCGCACTGCAGGTTGTTGGTCCCCGGCAATACCACGGCGATGTCGGCGACCACGAAGGCATCGTGACTATGGGCAAACACGATGAGAATGCGACCGCCGGAGCCGACGAAATAGGTGTCGCCGCCAGGCGTTTCACGCCAGGTCATTCCCCGTTGGCGCAATACCGACAGCACCAGTTCCCGGTCGATAAACGGCGATACCGGCAACAACGCCCGGGCTTCCGGATATCGGTCCAACAGATTGCCGGCGATGTCCAACATGAAGTCGATGCTCAATCCCACATAGGAAGGACGACTGCCGGCCATCAAGGAGAAGATCGGCCGGGCAGCCGCCGGCAGGCCGAGCCGCTGCCGAATCTGTTCCGGCGTACCGGAAGGGACCACGCTGTCCAGGGCGAGCGTCGGCACTACGTCGATATTTTCGGGACGGGCGCCCTTGCGAATTGCGCGTTCCTGTTCCTGCTGCGTCGGCACAAAAATTTTCACAAAGTCGGCCGGATGATAGACCCGGGGCATATAGGCCATGGCCGGGCACTTCAGCAGCGCCGCCACGCCTTTGGCGTACAGGGCGTCGCCGCCGAGAAACAGCACCAGGTTTTTCCGGGCGCGGCAGGCATCCAGCTCCCGCCAGATCGACCGAATAACCGTGAATACGCCGGCTACGCGATCCACCGGCAGCTGCGCAGCAAACTGCCGCTCCCGGCCGCTGGTAAACCAGTCGGGAACTAGGGCCACCGTGATATGCACATCCGGCAGAAGCGCCCGGACTTGCGCCACCACCGGCGCCACCCAGCCGGACATCTCTCCCGGCGAGTTGGCAATGATCGTCAGTGCCTTTTCCATCTTCAGTCCTTTTCCGGGATGCCGGCCGCCGCCAACCCTTTGCGCAGGGATGCGGCGAACAGATGGGTCAGCAGGATCTTGCGGGCCAGCGGATACAGGATGTGACCGTTTTCACGCATAGCCGCCACCCGCTCCGGCGTCGCCCAGCGCACCAGCCCCCAGCGCTCCAGGCGGTCATTCCATTTCAGCCGCTCCCAGTGAATGATCTTTTTGACTTCCGGCAACGGATATTTTTCGTAAAACATGGCCGCCGTACCGCCCCGTTCGTGCCGTTTCTTCATTTCCAGCTCCAGGGTCGGCGTTCCGGCCTGATGGTGCAGCACATAGGCCCGGCGGTTGCGAACGCCGCCGACGCCGGACAACCGAAACCGCAGTCCCAGTTCGGTGTCCTGGTAGCCGTAGGCCCGGCCGAACCGGATGTCGAATCCCTGCTGTTCGAGAAACTCTTTGCGCGGGCAGGAAGCATTGACGCCGACGAACGGATCGCCAAACCAGTCCAGCCACGCCTGAATTCGATATCGCCAAGCCGTGACCGGCGGGTCGTCGATTTTTTCCTGTCCGTAAACGTTCAAGGCGGGCCCGGCGACATACACCGGACCGGACGCCTCCCGATGGCTTTTCACGTGCTCAGCGACAAACCAGGGCGGTACCAGGGCATCGTCATCGATGAAGATGACAATATCCCCCGATGCTGCGGAAACGCCGATGTTGCGAGCCGGGCCGATACCCTGGTGGCCGGCGGAAATCACTTTGACCGCGTAAGATGCAGTCCACTCTTTCGCCAGTTCCAGACTACCGTCACCAGATCCGTCGTCAACGATGATGACTTCGAATTGATTCGCCGGATAGTCCTGCGCGTTCAGGCAGCGTAGACAGGCTCCGAGCAGTGCCTTGCGGTTGTAAGTGGCCAATATGATGCTGGCGTCCACGCCGTTCCTCCAAAATATGTTCTATTGCGTCCATGCGCAGACCGGTTGCTTGGAACCGCTCCGACGCTCCGCTTAACCTCCGCTATTTCCAAAGCAACCGGCCTGCCGATATTTCATAATATCCATCGATCCGCTTCTGTCTGCGGGTCAGTCATCGCCAGACAGCCCCGCTTCGGTCAATCCTTCCCGCAGAGCCGTGGCATAAAGACGAATCAGCAGCATCTTGCGGACGACCGGGTACAGAAAGTGGCCTTTGAATTTCAATGTGGCCGCCAATTCCGGCGTCGCCCAACGCAGTAGCCCCCCACGGTTCAAAAGGTCATACCGCCGCAAACAACCCCATTTAATCAGTTTTTTCACTTCCGGCAGCGGATGTTTCGTATAGAACAACGCCCCGTTGCTACCGCACTCGCGCCGTTTTTTCATTTCACATTCCAGGCTGGGCGTCCCATTGGTATGATGCAGGACATACGCCCGCCGATTGCGGGTCTGCCCCAAACCGGCCAGCCGCAGCCGCATCCCCAGTTCTGTGTCTTCATAGCCATAGGCCCTGCCAAACCGGGGATCGAAGCCGCCCACGCGCAGGAAGTCCGCCCGGGGACAGGACACATTGACACTGACAAATGGCAGGCCAAAAAAATCCAGGAAAGCTTGCAGACGAATTTTTCCGTCGAGAAAGGGTGGGTCGTCAATGCTTTGCCGACCGCTGACAAATACCGCCGGGCCGTCGGCAAAAATCGGCCCGCTGGCGGCGCGATGGCTTCGGATATGTTCGCTGATGAACCAGGGTGTGGCGAAGGCATCGTCGTCAATAAAGATGATAATTTCGCCGCGGGCGTGCGCAACGCCGAGGTTGCGCGCCGGACCCGGGCCCTGGTGTCCGGCGGAGAAGCTCCGCAGGGAATAGCGGGCGGACCAGTTTTGCACCATTTCGACACTGCCGTCGGTCGAGCCGTCATCGACCACGATGACTTCAAAACGATCTTCCGGATAATCCTGAGCATCCAGGCAACGCAAACAGGTGGCCAACAGTTCCTTGCGATTGTAGCTGGCAATGACAACGCTAGCGTCCAAGGCCGTCCCTCCGAAAGTTTATTCTATTGCATCTATATACAGGCCGGTTGCTGGGAACCGCCCTGCTGCAATATCGTCTGCACGAAGTCCAGCAAATTGGGGCCGTTGAAGAGATAGCCCCGGATGCCGGCCGCTTCGGCCGCCGTCAGGTCCGAATCCTTGTCGCCGATCAGAAACGAGGTGCCCGGGTCGGCCCGCCAGTCGGCCATCGCCTGCAGAATCAGGCCTGGCCGGGGCTTGCGGCAGTCGCATTCCCGGGTATAAGCGGCAATAGCGCCTTTCGGATGATGCGGACAAAAATAAAAAGCGTCGATGCGGGCGCCCAGTTGATGCAGTTCGGTGTTCATCCAGCCATGCAGTGCCAGAACGTCCTCCTCCCGGTAATAACCGCGAGCCACGCCGCTCTGGTTGGTGATGACCACCACCGGCCAGCCGCGCTCGTTGAATAGGCGAATCGCCGCCGGCGCGCCGGGAATCCAGACGCAGTCCTCGCGCCGCCACAGATAGCCAATGTCGGCGTTGATCACGCCGTCCCGGTCCAAAAATACGACCGGCGTCACTCTTCGAGCCTCTGGCAGACCATGTGCTCGACGAGCAGGTGGGCTTCCTGGATGCGGGCGGTGACGTCGGCAGGAATCCGGATGCAGATATCGCACCAATCCTTCATCTGGCCGCCGGTGCGGCCGGTCAGGCCGACGGTGACGGCACCGATCTCGCGGGCTTTTGCCAACGCCTTCAGGATGTTCGGGCTGTTGCCGGAGGTCGTGATGCCTACGACCACGTCGTCGGCCTCGACCAGAGCTTCAACCTGACGGACGAAGACGGCGTCGTAGCCGTAATCGTTGGCCAGCGCCGTCAAAATCGAAGTGTCGGTAGTCAGGGCTACGGAAGCCATGGCCCGGCGTTCCTTCTGGAACCGGCCGACCAGTTCCGCCGCGAAGTGCTGACAGTCGCAAGCGCTGCCGCCATTACCCATCAAGTAAACTGTATGGCCGGTGGCAATGGCGTCCCGGCAGGCCTCAGCGAACCGGGAGATGTCCGCCAGGCACTCGGTTTTCAGCGCGGCAATTGCACGTTCATGCTCCGCAATCAGTGACAAATAATCCATGGCCGATCCCTACACTTTCACCCGTTGCGAACCGCTGCGCAGGGAGCGCTCGGCTGCGGCGAGGATTTTCACGATCTGGAGACCGGCATAGCCGTCGGCAATCGGCGGTTTGCCGGTGCGGATGCCTTCGACCAGTTGCTTGACTTCGTTGCGCAGAGCATCTCCCGGCGGGATGAACGGCGACAGGACATCGCCGAGGTGGTAGCTGGGCTTGCCGTCGCTGCCGCAGGTCACGCAGCGGTCGTAGATCCGCAGTTTTTCCGAGGCTTCCTGGTCGTTGTAATAGGCGCTTTTCTTAGTGCCTACCAACGCGCCGTGTCGCATCTTGACCGGCGACAACCAGCTGACATGCGTCTGAGCGACGAACCCGTCCGCAAAGAACATGTGCAGTTGGGCCATGCTTTCCGGGAAGCCCGGCAGATGACTGGCGCCGACTGCCAAAACTTCTGTCGGCATCCGGCCGGTCACGTGGTAGAACAGCGATACGTCGTGCACGGCCAGATCCCACAGCACGTTGTAGTCGTTACGGACGGCGCCGAGGTTCAACCGGACCGAGTCCCAGTATAGGAGCTCGCCCAGTTCGCCGCTTTTGAGCAGGTTGTGAAAGTATTGCGCTTCGTTGGTGTAGCACAGCACATGGTCGGTGGCCAGCAGCAAGCCTTTTTTCGCGGCCAGCTCGATCAGTTCTTCGGCGTGGGCTACGCTGGCAGTCATCGGCTTCTCGACGAGTACATGCTTACCGGCTTCCAGCGCCGCCTTCGCCAGCGGATAGTGGCTGTCCACCGGCGTGGCGATGGCGACGAGGTCGACTTTCGGGTCGTTCAGAACGTCCAGATGGTCGGTGGTCGCCTGCACATCGTGAAAGGTTTGTTTCAAAAACTCGAGACGGGGGGCGCTGAGGTCGCACATCCACTTGAGTTTTGTTTCCGTATTGGAGAAGAAGACGTTGAGCAGGTTGGGGCCCCAACCGCCGCAGCCGATGACGGCCGTCTGAATCTTTTTCATTCTCGCACCTCTATTTTACGCAGAATTCGCGGACGGCGTCGGTGACTTGGTCGATTTGCTCCTCGGTCATTTCCGGGAACATCGGCAGGGTCAGGCAGCGCTTGGCGACAGTCTCGCTGACCGGCAGATCACCCGGTTTGTAGCCGAGATGAGCGTAGGCCTTCTGCAGATGAACCGGCAACGGATAGTGCAGCGCCGATTCGACGCCGCGCGAAGCCAGATGCTTCTGCAGTTCGTCGCGCCGGGGATGCTGAACGACGAACAGATACCAGTTACTGGTGCACCATTGTTTGATTTCAGGCAATACCAAGCCTGGCAGGCCGGCCATGGACAGTTTATAGTTTTTGGCGACCTGGTGCCGCATTTCGGTCCATTTCGGCAAATGGCGCAGTTTCACGTCGAGAACAGCGCCCTGCAGGCCGTCCATCCGATAGTTGAAGCCGAGTTCGTCATAGTAGTAGCGTTGGCCTTGCGAATGGTTGCGCAGGCGGCGCAGATGATCAGCCATCGCCGCATCGTTGGTGCAGACGCCGCCGGCTTCGCCGAAGGCGCCGAGGTTCTTGCCGGGATAGAAGCTGAAGCAGGACGATACGCCGAAAGTGCCGGCGTTCTTGCCTTTGTAGGTCGAACCATGTGCCTGCGCCGCGTCCTCGATCAAGGCCAGTTTGTGTTGCTTGCAGATCGCCATGATTTCATCCATGTCGCAGGTATGCCCGTAAAGATGGACCGGCAGCACCGCCTTGGTTTTCGGCGTGATGGCGGCTTCCAGTTTCTTCGGATCCATTGTGTAGGTATGCGGGTCAATGTCCACGAACACCGGCGTCGCGCCGCAGTAGGAAATTGCCCAGGCGGTGGCCACGAAGGTGTAGGACACGGTGATGACTTCATCGCCCGGCCCAACGCCGGCGGCGGTCAGGGCCAGATGCAGGGCGTCGGTTCCGCTGCCGCAGCCGATGCAGTATTTCGCGCCGACATAGCGGGCGAAATTCTCCTCGAACCGACTGACGGCCGGGCCGAGAATATACGCGGCGGAAGACAATACCTGTTCGATTTCGGGAGCCAGTTCTTCCTTGATGGTTTGGTATTGCAGGGGTAGATCCTGCAGAGGCACTTTTTTCAATTTCATTCCTCCATTATCTCAAATAACCGCCGGTAGATTCGAGGACGTCGCAGTATTCGGCGATCGCCTTCGGCAGCGGCGTGAAGTCTTCGTCCCAGCCGGCCGCGCGCAAGTGGCCCGGATCGGCTTCCGTGAAACTCTGATACTTGCCGGCGAGTGTTGCCGGGAAGGGGATGTATTCGATTCGGCCATAACCCAGCCGGTCGATAAGGGCATGGGCCACGGCGTTGAAGGTGTTGGCCCGGCCGATACCACAGTTGAAAATGCCACTGACACCGGGATTTTCCCAGAAGAACAGATGCACCCGCACGACGTCCTTGACATAGATAAAGTCCCGGCGCTGTTCCCCATCGCCGTAGCCGCCGGTGCCGGCAAACAGGCGAACCACACCGCCGGACTTCAATTGGTTGTAAAGTTGAAAGGCTATGGAGGCCATGCGGCCTTTGTGGTTTTCCTGCGGCCCAAATACGTTGAAGTAGCGCAGGCCGACGATCTGGCTGCCAACAGGCGGCTTCAGTCGCCGGACATAGTTGTCGAACAGGTACTTCGAATAAGCGTACACATTCAGTGGGTGCTCACAGGTGGGGTCTTCCCGGAAACCCTTGTCGCCGTTGCCATATACGGAAGCGGACGAGGAATACTGGAAGGGTATGCCGCCGGCCAAACAATGGTGGAGCAAAATTTTGCTGTACTCATAATTGTTTTCCAGCATGTAGGCTCCATCGGCTTCCATGGTGTCGGAACAGGCGCCGATGTGAAAAACGGCATCGATGGCGCCTACGCCCGCGCCGCCCCGTTCAATCCGCGACAAAAAGCGGGACTTATCTTGATAGTCGGCAAACTGCAGACCGCGCAAATTTTCCATTTTGGCGCTATTTTTCAGGTGGTCCACCACCAAGATATCATCCAGGCCCTTGTCGTTAAGGGCTCTGATCAAGTTACTGCCGACAAAACCGGCGCCGCCGGTCACTACAATCATCGTTCCCAGTCCTCCAGTCGTTCCACGTCTGATAACGCCGCGTCGAGTTCCGCCGCGCTGATCGCATACGTTCCCAGCTTGCCGACGACCACACCGGCCGCCAGATTGGCCAAGTGCGCCGCCGTCACCGACTTCAGGCCGGCCGCCAGCGCCGCTCCCATCACCGCCGCAACCGTATCCCCGGCACCGGAAACGTCGAATACTTCCCGGGCATAGGTCGGAATATGCACCGGTTCGTCCGCGGCCAACAGGGTAAGGCCCTGTTCGGAGCGGGTCACCATCAACGATTCGAAGGCAAAACGCTGCCGGATCGCCGACCCGACCGCCACGATCGTTTTGTCGTCGTTGCCGACCTTGGCCCGGCTGGACTCGCCCAGTTCCTTCACATTGGGGGTGACGAGGAACGCTCCCTTGTATTTCTGCCACTGCGCGCCCTTGGGGTCCACCACCAATGGCACCTGGTATTGCCGACAAGTCTGTACGACATTGCGACACAGAGCCGGTGAGCAGACTCCTTTCGCATAATCGGACAGAATCACCGCATCCATGCCGATTTCCAGTTGACGCGCCAAATAAGCCAGCAGGCGGTTCTCGACCGAACGGGCGATCCGCCCGGCATCTTCGAAGTCCAGTCGCAACATTTGCTGGTGGCCGCCGACCACCCGCACTTTGGTCGTCGTCGGTCGTTGAATCTTCAGCAGCCCGGCGTGACCGATCCCCAATGCATTGAACTTGCGGTCCAGGATTTGGCGATTTTCATCGTCGCCGCTGATGCCGGCAATCAGCACCTGACAACCCAAGCGCGCCAAGTTGTGCGCGACATTGGCCGCACCACCCAGCGTGTTTTTCGTTTCCTTCACTTTGGCAACCGGCACCGGGCCTTCCGGCGAAATGCGGGTCACCTCGGCAAAGTAGTAGCGGTCCAGCATGATGTCCCCGACGACGAGGACGCGCTTCGCCGCAATTTTCTCGAGCCAGGAATGCATCACAAACCGTCCTTTCCATCTGCGCCCGCCGTAACGGCGCCGGTTTGCTGCAGGCGTTGGATCACGTTCGTCGTGGAGCGACCCTCCACCATCGGCACCAATATGGTCCGGCCGCCATAGGTCGCGACAATCGCCGATTCGGGCAGCCGGTCCAGCGAGTAATCCCCGCCCTTGACATAAATGTCCGGCTGCAGCCGCCGCACCAGTTCTTCGGCTGTATCTTCGTCAAAAACCACCACATGGTCGACCGCCCTCAAAGCGGCGAGAACTTCCGCCCGGTCGGCCGCCGGATTGACCGGTCGGTTTTCCCCTTTGAGCTTCCGCACTGAGTCGTCGCTGTTCAGGCCGACAATCAGGATATCGCCCAAGGCCCGGGCCGCCGTCAGATACCGGACGTGCCCGGCATGCAGGATGTCGAAGCAGCCGTTGGTGAAGACAACAGTTCTGTTTGCACGGCGGTATTGCTGCCGCAGCATTTGCAGTTCGGACAATTTCATTGAAGTCAGGCAGGCTCCTTTAAAAACGGATTACTACGAGGTCCCAACGCCATTCTCTTTTCACAGTTCGGTATTCCAGCCGGGTTTCCCAGCAATGCAGGTTCTGGTATAAAGTTATATAGTTTTCGTAAGTGCGGTTATTTATAGTGTCATAGCTGTTGTAAAAAGAAAGCGCCGTTTTTTTGTTGAATTGAATACGGAATCCCCTAACCAATTCGTTGGTCACATCAACATGATTGTAAGTGAACACACTGGCATTGTTACTGGTGTAATTGTAGCCAACCCACGCCGTCAGCCATGGGGTTAGCGCTTTATACAGCGCCGTATTGAATCGGGTTATGTTTTGGTTGGAACCATCATAGCTGTCACGAATTTGCTCAAAACCAAACCCATTGACCCAAGTCCAGGTCTTCTTTTTGTCCAAATAGATAGGATTACGGGGGAAATACAATAAATAATCTTGATGCCAGCTGGTTTTGTCGTCATCTTTCCACTTCCCATAGGAAGCAGTGAAGTAATAATTCCAACCTGATTTGCCAATCGGTTTTTGGTTCCAATTGAACTGAAGTTCAGGTTCTTTGCGAATCCGGCGACTGTTCGAATCTTTGAAATGACCGGTTATCAACCGAAAGCTATAGTCCTCTTCTTCATCGACGATGCCGAAATCCGGTTTAAAGCCGGCGCGGGAATAATAGGTCAAGTCCGTATACGCCGTAATATTGTCGGTAATGGCATAGTTTAAGCGTTGCCGGATCCAGTATCCGTCCGGATCGTCATAGCCAAACGTCGGAAATTCATTCTCGTCTTCCTTGCGCAAGGAACGAGAATAGCGCGGTGTCGAATATAAGACAAAATTTTTGATCCAAATTTTCGCATCATAAGCGATCATTTTTTCGCCCGGCCAAATCACGAATTTACGCGCGGTCACCCGGTAATCCGGCGTCCCGATGGCGGGACAGCCGGTAGTGCTGGCATCATACGCAGTAAGTTTTCCTTCCTCGAAATGTGCTCGTTTCCCGGAAATGAAGTCATTGCCGCACTTGCCCTTAACATCTTGCATAAATCCGTACTGTGAGCCATAGTTATAACGAATCCGCATACCGGTGATGTTTGTCAGCGGCTCCATCAGCCGGGCCGGACCATCCACCCAGACTTCCGTCTCCTTGTCGTTACCGCGGATGATATCTGCCAATATCTTGCTTTTATCCTGGGTGATCACAACATTTCCTTTGGCAAACAGTTCGCCGGTCTTGTCGCTGAAATACATCTCGTCCGCAACGATTTCGATCGGCTGCGGCGGTTTCGATTTTTTCTTTTTCGCCGCTTCCACCGGCGCATAACCTGTAAATAACAACAAAAACGCCAAGATCCCGGCAAACAGTTTGGTCGTCTTCACCCTATCGTCTCCTGCCCGTTATTTCGCAATCAAACCGATCAGTTCCGTATCCGCCTGGGTCTGAATGAACAGTGTCGTCCCGGCCGGAACGGTAATATTTTTGCCATGCACGAACGCGGCGCCCACCACGCCGATCGGCCCAAGCAGGATCATGCCGGCAAAGCCGGCACCGGCGGCGGTCGCCACCGATTCAGTCTCTTTTTTTGCTTTTTCACCGAGAAGGGTCGGCACAATGGTCATGTCCAGCGCCGTCACATTCTCGAAGTTGACTTCCAGTTTAGCATCGCGGCCAAAGTTTTGAGCTTGTTCCACTTTCGTCAGTTTTCCTGTACCGGCCGCACCCCTCGGCAAAACCAGCATGCCGCTGGCATACAGGTCCTCGGCCACTTCATACTCCACAATATCGCCGGTTTTGTTTTTCTTGCTATCCAGCGACGTTATCAGTTTAATTTTTACCAACGTATCTTTGGGCAGGGTCACCAATCCCGTTTGCAGGCGGGCATTGGAGAAGGTTATTGCCATCAGTCGGGAAACTCGGGAGTCGACTGATCCGGTTCCCATCACTCCGGACACAGTACGTTCCAGTGTATCCAGACGGGGCTTCAAAGGCCCCTTGCCTACGGATTGCGTCAGGCTCCATTCCAACGCACCCAGCTTGAAAATCAAAGAAGGGTTGCTACCGCTACTATCCCTGACGTAGGAATAGATACGGTCGACCTTCGCCATCAATGCCTCTTTGCCGGGCAAGCCGTACAAATCCCGTTCCAGCTTGTTGGTTCGCTCGACGAGCGATCCGTCCTGCTCCGAACCGTACAGGATTTTTTCCACGGCGCCGATCTTTTCCAGCGGCGTCTGTTCCAGTTGCGCCGCCAAGGCCGGTGTAGGGATCATCGTCACGCAAAATGCGGCAATTAGAAACAGAGTCAACACTTTTTTCAGCATGGGCAGTCCTCCCTTACAAAACTTTATCCTACCTTATATTCGGCAAGGTAAAAAAAAGTTCCTGCCGCACCACGACAGGAATCACAATATCATAATCGGCTATTTCCGTCAAATATTCCTTTGACCTGTTTCTCAAATCCGGACATCAATGATCGCCGACACGCCGACGCCGCTGACGCGGGTAAAATTGACCGGCACTTTGCTGTCAATCGGGATCAGACCTTTCACTCGAAACATGCTGCCGTTAAAGCTGCTTTCCACCTGCACAACCGCCTGAACCCGATCCACTAGGTTCTGTGGCCCCATCACCTGCGCCGCACCGATATAACCGCTATTGCCGAGTACGCCGACCGTCAGGATCGGCACCACCTTGGTGGCAAACTCCGGCGTCGCATTGTGCTGCATCATCAAAGTATTGATGAAACTGTTGAGCTGGGGGGCAAACTTATCCACCAAAATTCCGATGCCGCCCACCTTGAGAATATCACCGAGGCCGATGGCCTGCGCCGCCGGCACAGCGCCAAACGCCAATACCGCAAGAATCAGTGTAACAATGACAAATTTCTTGACTTTCATGCTGTTCCACCTCCAAACCAATGTTTATTTACATTATACCATACATCCGTCGGAAGACAGAAAAAGACCCCGCCGAAGCGGGGTCTTTCCAATGAGGGTT
Source organism: Veillonellaceae bacterium (assembly GCA_012798135.1). Next base: position 14,271 of record JAAZNU010000023.1, read on the forward strand.
TACTTCTTAGAAGTAAACGTTCATTTGCAGATAGTAGAAGGGTTTCAGCTTGCTGGTGTCGCCCCAGCCGTTGCGGCTCAGGTTTTCGTAGGTAGCAGTCACGATCGCGTTCTTGCTGATGGTGTAGTTGGCTTGCAAACCGAAGCCTTTTACGCCCAGAACGGAGTTGCCGGAGGTCATGGAGTTCGCGAACACGCCAGAAACGTTGGCCCAATCAAGAGCGTAAGGTTTCGCATTGCGATAGTTGAAGTTCAAGCCCCAGCTACCAACTTTGGCTTTGTCAGCGCCTTTGTACCACAGGTCGGCATACCAGCCGTTCGGGGTTTCGTTGGTGTTGTCCTTAGCCCATTGCGCGGTGTTGGCGAAATAAGCACCGGTCAGGGTGAATTCGTCGCTCAGTTTGCCGCGGAGGCCAACGGTCCAAACTTGGTACGGGAAGGAGGCTTTTTTGCCGTCAATACCATAGTACAGGGCCGCGTTGCCGGACCATTTGTCGGTGAACTGGTAGTTGGCATCAACCAACAGGAGTTCTTTGGAGATACCGGTTTTTACGCCAGGAGCATTGGCATAGTTGCCAACATCGCCGTAGCCGACTTTCGCTTTGAATTTGTCGCTGGCAGCGCCAAAGTCAAACACGACTCCGTCGTATCCGCCGTTGGTCCAGAACATGTTGTAAGCGCCGATAACTTGGTTACGACCAACAGCCACTTTGAAAGTGGGGTTGAAGGTCCATTGGAAATAGCCATAATCCCAGAACAGTTCGGAGTTGGTGGTGGTGTTGCCTTCCGGATTGCTCGTCCATTCAGCAGCAATACGGCCATAGAACGCAGCTTTGTCGTTCAGGTCGGCTCTGGCGTAAATACGCATCCGTTGTTGGAAACGGCTGTCGTTGTTGGAATCGCTGTCATATCTGCCAGTTTGGCCGCTCTGATAACGCATACGAGCTTCGCCCGAGAATTTGATGGTGGAAGCATTTTTCTCGAGTTTCGCAACGCGAACGCCGAGGTTGTTCAGTTCCGCCGCAAATTCAACGGCCAGTTTGTCGATGAGGGCTTTCATCTGGGCATCGGCTTTGTCAGCACGAGCCATGGCTTTGGCGGTAGCCTGAGCCATTTCATAACGGGTGGCCAGACGTTCGCCACGATAGGTGCCGTCGCCGTAACCGTCAAGGATACCGGCCTGGGCCAATTTGGTCACTGCGTCATACGCCCAGTGTTTTGCAGGAACGTCGACGAAAGGATTCGCAGCGGCGAAGGCGGTGCCGGCGATACCGAGCACGAATACCAACGCGAGGGCAACGATCAGATTCTTTTTCATTCTGTTTCCTCCCATAGGTTTATTTTTTTTTGTTTTGATGGTCCCTACAGGCAGGAAGAAATCAGATAGAGTGTCCATGTTTCCTCTTCCCTATTCTCCTGTCAAAGAGCCCATATCGTCACACCTACTTCAGATATCGATGCGGGAACCTATGAGTGCACCTCCTTTCTTCCCCGACCATACCCTTCGGTGTTCGGACCATGTCAAAAATGCACGGAATGCATTTCACTTTATAATGTATTCGCTGGTCCTTTTTAAATTCCTGCTGAAGTATAAAAAAATTTTTAACTTTTTTTTGCCAGAAATCGTTCCCCCAGTATTATAGCCGCAAAGTCATCGATCGCGCAAGGGGGAACCAACAATCCGCGCGGCAGGAACCGCCGCCAGCCGGTGGGCGGGAAGGCCTGCCAGTAGCGGGACCGGGCGGCTTCGGTCGAACCGCGTTCGTCGACAAAAATAATTTCCAACACGATTGGGGAATCCAGCAATGATTGCAAAATCCCGTGAATTTCGCCGGAGTAGGTCTGATTGCCGAGAATCACCGTATGAAATCCATATTGCCGCGCCAACTCCCGGCCGACCGGCAGAAGATCCGCAGTGGCGACAACGCCGTGCCATAACACCGTTTTTTCTTGATCCATCACTGCCACGCCGCATTTTTCCCGCCCGGGATCAATCGCCAGAATCGGCGGTTCCATTATGGTGCTGCCTGTATCGGTCTGATCAGGATGTCGATGGTCAATGGACCGATCGACGATACTTCCGCCCGGGCCACGGCGACGATTTCGACTTCGCCCTTCAGGCGGCGTAGCTGATTCACCGCTTCATAGTAGCTCTGGGCCGACAGGTTGCCGACGGTGCCCTGCAAGGGATCGGGAATCACGCCTTGCTTCACCGCTGTTTCATTGACCCGCCGCAGAAAGATGGCCATGATTTGCTCGGCTTCCGCCGGGTCGCCGCTGTAGGCCACCCGGTCCCGCAATACTGTCACGCCTTTTTCAAAAATCAGCCGGTTGGGGAAAATTTCAAACTGACCGATGACCGGCTCACCGACCACGACATTGCTGGCCGACAACAGCCGGAGCACCATCGGTTCCGAACGCGCCGTCATAAATGAGATCACTTCTTCGGCATGCGCCTTGCCGATAAATATCAGATCCAGTTTTTCATCGTCGATCTGAAACCGCTCCCGCAGTCGTTGATTCGCCAGCTTCATATAATCGGTCAGCCGGCGCTCCACATCGGTGCGGCTACCGCCGCCCTGCACCACGTTGACGGCGATGACTTCCCCCGCCCGCAAAACGATCGTTCCCTCGCGAACGGTGGCGATGCCCCGCCGCAAGTTGGCGGTCAATTCGTTCAGGCGGTCCACATCCTGCTGCAATTCGGCTTTGGCGGCATTCAGCGAGGCTATCCGCTCGTCCAGCGCCTGTTTGCTGGCCTGCAGTGCGCGCAATTCCTGGGTAATGGCGCTAAGTCGTTCATTGGTCGCCGCGTACTCGGCATTCGTCTTTTCGATTTCGGCGCGGGCTTTGGTCAGTTCCTGTTGCGCCGTATTCAGGGCTTGGGTCCGGGACTCGACTTCACCCGCCAGCTCCCGGGTCTGCTTTTTCAGGGCCTCCATGCCAAACAGCGCGGTCCGGACGTCATACGAGGTGACGGTGAGAACGCCGATGGTGGAGCCGGCGATCAGGATGCCGGTCAGGATGGTGATGATGATCGATGTGTAGCGCGGCCGCAGGCCCCACAGCGTCAACCGGCGTTTGCCCACACGGGTGCCGATGCGGTCGCCAATGAAGGCGATGAGGCCGCCGGTCAGAACTATCACGAGGATCAGTGCGACGCCAAACATTCCGCTCTCCTTGTCATATCTATTTTGCGGCTTGGTGGATAAAGAACACCCCCGCAATGATGCCGAGTACGTTCGGGATCCAGACCGCGACCAGCGGCGGCAGCGACCCGCCCTGTCCGAGGGCCATGGCCATGCTCATGATGGCGTAATAGATAAAGATGACGATAACGCTGATACCCAGACCGATGGAGGAACTGGAGCGCTGGCGCTGAATGCCCAGCGGCACGCCAATCAGGGAAAAGATGAAGCAGGCGAAGGGAATCGCCAGCCGTTGATGCAATTCCACCTCGAAATAACTGGTCCGCACCTGTTCCCGCTTCAGAATCGCGATATGCTGCTTCAGTTCGCGAATCGTCATCTCTTCCTTGTTTTTCTGGTCGCGGGAGATCTCCGCCGGCGCCTTTTCCACCGGCATGGCCTGTTCTTTGAACTTCATGGTCCGCTCGACGCGGCCATCTTCCGTCATGTCGTAGATGATCCCGTTTTGCATCGTCCAGCCGCCGTCCTTCCAGACGGCTTTTTCGGCATTCTCGATCCGGACCAGCGTGTCATTTTCGTATTCCTGAATGGTGATCCCTTGCATCAGGCTCAGGTCTTCGTCGAAACGTCGACCATAGGTCAGTCGTTTCAGCTTACCGTTGACGATATCCTTGATAATCACATGTTCTTGCGTCTTTGGCCGTGTATTTTTCATGATTTCGTAATGCACGATATAGGTGTAGGCGGCGTTGGCCCGGGGTACGACTACTTCGTTGAATACCATGGAAAACGCGCTGATAGCAAACGCCAAAATAAACACCGGCGCGGCGAGACGATAGAAGCTCAGCCCGCCGCACTTCATGGTGACGATTTCGCTGGAACTGGACAAACGGCCGAACGCCATCAGGGATGACAGCAAAACCGCCATGGGAAAAGTCAGGGCGATGATCCCCGGCAGGCTGTAAGCCAACAATCTGGCGCAGGTCCAGACCGAGGCCCCGTACTGGCTGATGTACTGGGCAATGCGGAACAAAGGCCCAGTGCCGACCAAAATGCTGGAAAACACACAAATGCCAAATAAAAACGGCCCCAATAATTCTTTGAGAATGTAGCGGTCGAGAATGCGCATCCGATACTCCTTGCTTCGTATTACAGGTAAAAGTTGTCGCCCAGATAAAATTTACGGGCGGTTTCGCTGTCGATGATGGTTTGGCTATCGCCGGCGATGAGAATTTCGCCTTCGTTGACGATGTAGGCGTTGTCAACGATGGCCAGCGTTTCCCGGACGTTGTGGTCGGTGATGAGCACACCGATCCCTTTCTGTTTCAGATAGCCGATCATGTCCTGCAGTTCGCCGAGCGAGATCGGATCGATGCCGGTGAAAGGTTCGTCCAGCAGCAAAAAATTGGGCGAGGTCGCCAAGGCCCGGGCAATCTCCACGCGGCGGCGCTCACCGCCCGAAAGCTCGATCCCTTTGCGCTTGCGAACATGGCCGATCCGAAATTCTTCCAGCAGCTCAGCCGCCTTGGCTCGCTGCTCCGACCGCGTCAGGTTCGTCGTCTCCAGCATGGCCAGCAAATTGTCTTCCACCGTCAGTTTTCGAAATACGGAGGGCTCTTGCGGCAGATAACCGATGCCGAAGCGGGACCGCTTGTACATCGGCATCCGAGTGATGTCGGTCCCGTCGATGATGACCTGTCCGTCGTCCGGAGCCACTAGTCCGACGATCATGTAAAAAGTAGTCGTCTTACCGGCGCCGTTCGGGCCGAGCAATCCCACGACCGTTCCCTGGTCGACGCGAACGCTGATGCCTTTGACCACTTCCCGGCCTTTATAGGACTTCTGCAGATTTCTGGTTTCGATATACATATTATGGCTTTGCCTCTTTCGGCGCCGGGGCTGTTTTCTTGGGCTGGATCACCAGTTTGGAACGGCCTTCGGTGTCCATGGCGCTGTCATCCAGGTACATGATGACATGGTTGCCGGTCAACACATTGCCGTCCTGGACCACTCGGGCGTTGCCGATCAGATCCGCCTTGCCGTTTTTGCCGTTGATCCCGTAGTAAACGGCATGGTCGGATACGGCATCCAGTTTTCTGGCTTCACTCACAATATGGACATTGCCGTCGGCGGTGGCCCGGTCTTCCTGAAAAAAAGCTTCCGCCACCTTCGAAGTCAATACCGCGTCCTTATTGGTCAGACGGGCGCCACCTGTGATGTTCGCATACTGGCGATCCGGAAAATATTCCATCCGCGGGCCGGCGGCCGTGCTGTCCTTTCTAACCAAAAGCGCATCGCCGGTGGCGACGAGCCGTTTCATATCGTCATACGACCGGACTTCCGCCGCCGTCAGAGTGCTGCCTTCCTTGACCGCCTTGACGTTGCCGGTCATCAGCGCTTCCTTGGTCTTGGTGTTGTATTCGCCGCTGTCGCCGGTCATCACTGCGTTCCCCTGCGTCAGTTTGACGCCGCCTTTGGCGGTCATGACACCGGTCTTCGAAGTATAAGTAATCACATCGCCGTCCAGTTGGGTGGTCTTCGCCGGTTCCGGCGCCGCCTGCAATGTCGGCGCCAGTAGGAGCAGACACAGAAGGACCGCCAACTTTACGGTTCGCTTCATCGGTTTGTTCATGGGGTGGACCCTCCTTTGACTATACGCGCATTGCCTTTGACGGTAATCATTTCGAATTGATCGTCGGTTTCCAGCTCATTGGCGGTCAGGACGTAGTCGTCTTTGGTGGCGCGGATAGACCCGGACGCGAAAATCCGGCGGTCCTTGGCCACATAACGGCCCTTTTGCGCCTGAAAGGTCGGTCCATCACTCGCCGTCATCGTAATGCCGTCGGTGATCTCCACATTGCGAGTCTTGGGATCGACCACCGCCTGTTTGCCGGTTACGTCGATTTTGGTTCCATCCTGACGGTAGATAACCCCGGTCATGTCGGTTAAGTACACCCACTGGGTCTTGGAATCCACTTCCATCATCCGGGCCGTCAAATCCCAGATTTGCTTGCCATCCTGCATTTCCGTCAGATGAGAGCCGGAAAAAGCCATGCGGGTGACGACGCTTTCGCGTTTGGTGTCTTCCAGCGGCTCTTCCCGCAAAAAATAATAGAGCCCGCCGGCAATCATTGCCGCGATGAGCAGACCGAATAGTATTGGTTTAGCCCTCAACGCCACTGCCTCCACTTATCTTCGGATCCGTAAGCCAGCGCCTCTGGAACCACCACCAGTGGTCCGGGTACCGGCGAATCCGTTCTTCCATCACGCGGGTCATTGCTTCCGTCAATCGCAAAATTTCCTGGTCGTGATCGGCGTCCGGGTCGCCATAAATCGGCGGCGACAGCACGATCCGCTGCCCCCGCCGCGGCTGCCGAACGATAAATGCCGGCACCACCGGCGCCCCGCAACGTTGGGCGAATACCGCCGGTCCCTGGGGGGTGGAAGCCGGGCGGCCGAAAAAGTCCACGAACACCCCATGCGCCTTGGCATCCTGATCAGCCAGAAAGCCCAGCACGTTCCCCGCTTTGAGCGCTTTCATCGCCGCCACCAGGGCATTGCCGCGCGCGTACGGCGCGAGTCCTACCATCGCCCGGTGTTCGTTGAGCAGCCGGTCCAGGCCGGGGCTCGGCTGGGTCTCGGCGATGGCTGCCACCGAAAAGCCGGCCCGGGCCAGCCGGGCCGCCATCCATTCCCAATTGCCGAAGTGCGCTGTCAAAATCACGGCGCCATGTCCGCCGGCCAACGCCTCGTCCATATAATGCCGGTTTTCGATGGTCACCCAGCGCTGCAGCTTTTCTGGAGTCAGAGCGGGAATATATAAAATTTCCAGCAGCGTTTTGCCGATGTTGCGGAACATCCGTCGGGCAATCTCAGCCGCCTCGTCGGCGGACACGCCCAATCGCTCCTGCAGTTGCCGGATGGCTCTCTGGCGCTGGCTATGGCCGAAGCTATAATGCAAGAAGCCGAGACCGGAACCAAGCCTAAGAAGCAACGAATAAGGCAACCAGCACAACAGCCGGCTGAATCCCTTGAGCAAAAAATACTGCCAGTCCATATTATACCATACCACGCCGCAACAAATCAGTAATATGCACCATTCCGACCGCTCGTCCCTGTCCGTCAATGACCGGCAGCACCGTGACCGGCGACGGCTGGTTGGTTTCCATACGGTGCAGCGCCGCAGCCGCCAGCTGGTCGGCGGTGATGGTCTTGGGAGATCGGGTCATAAATTCTTCCACACGTTGATCCAAAAAATCATTGCCTTTGGCGAAGCCGCGCCGGATGTCGCCGTCGGTGATCAAACCGGTCAGTATTCCCTCCCGCGTCACCACCGAAGTGGCCCCCAGTCCTTTGGCCGTGATGACGAACAAGGCGTCGCGTACGGTCTGCCCTTCCGGGATGACCGGGTTGTCGTCACCGGCGTGCATATGATCCGCCACGGTCAATAGTTTCTGACCCAGCGCGCCGCCAGGATGAAACACCGCGAAGTCCGCCGCGCTGAATTTACGCGCCGACAGCAACGCCATCGCCAATGCGTCGCCCATCGCCAGGGCCGCCGTGGTGCTCGCCGTCGGCGTCAGGCCGAGCGGACAGGCTTCCCGTTCGACGCCAACATCCAGGAACAGGTCGGAATTTTTCACCAGCTCGCCGCCGCGCCGGCCGCACATGGCGATGATTCGGGCGCCGATCCGCTTCAGGGCCGGCAGCAGCCCCAGCAATTCCGCCGTGTCGCCGCTGTTGGAAATGGCCAGGACGATGTCGTCACCGGTCACCATGCCGACGTCGCCATGCAGGCCTTCCGACGGGTGCAGGAAAAACGACGGAGTGCCGGTACTGGCCAGCGTAGCCGAAATTTTCCGGCCGATCAGGCCGGACTTGCCGATCCCGGTGACGACGAGGCGGCCCCGGCAATCCAGGATCATGCCGACCGACCGATCAAACTCGCCGTCAATCCGGGAAATCAAATCCTGAATCGCCTTCGCTTCAACCATCAAACAATGTTTGGCTTGTTCTCCGTACATTTTCAGTACCCCCGCACTGCCCGGTCGATAGCCAGAACCTGTGTCAACAGCGATTCCAGTTTGTCGACCGGTACCATGTTCGGGCCGTCGGACAACGCTTCCGCCGGGTTGTCATGTACTTCCAGAAACAGCGCATCGATCCCGGCTGCCGCCGCCGCCCTCGCCAGCACCGGCACGAATTCCCGCTGGCCGGCGGAGCGGTCGCCGCCGCCGCCCGGCAACTGCACACTGTGGGTGGCGTCGAACACCACCGGCTGGCCGAACGAGCGTAGGATCGCCAGCGAGCGCATGTCGACCACCAGATTGTTGTAGCCGAAACTCGAACCGCGCTCCGTCAGCAGAATCGATCGGCAACCTGATTCGGTCAGTTTGGTGATCACGTTTTTCATTTCCAGAGGCGACAAAAATTGGCCCTTTTTGACGTTGACCGGCTTGCCGGTCTGCGCCGCCGCGTGCAATAGGTCGGTCTGGCGGCAGAGGAACGCCGGAATCTGCAGTACATCCAGCACGGCAGCCGCTGCCGCGGCTTGGGCCGCTTCATGGATATCGCTGAGCACCGGCGCGCCGAGTTCCTGTTTAATCCGGGCCAGGATGTTCAGGCCTTCGGTCAGCCCTGGTCCCCTGAAGGATTGATAGGAAGACCGGTTGGCCTTGTCGAAGGACGCTTTGAAAATATACGGCATCCTCAGTTTGGCGGCGATAGCCTGGATGGACCGACCGATTTCCAGTGTCCGCGCCGGGTCCTCAATGACGCAGGGGCCGGCAATCAAAGCGAGCGGCGCGCCGCCGCCGATGGCCACGCTGCCGATCTGTACTTGTTTGGTCATAGGGATTCTCCTCTCCCGTTTCGGTACAACTCCCGCACTTCTTCCAGATCCGCCGGTGTATCCACGCCGATCGAGCGAAACGGCGTTTCAATCACCCGGATCCGGTAGCCGTTTTCCAGCGCCCGCAGTTGTTCCAGAGATTCCGTCACTTCCAGCGGCGACGGCGGCAGCGCGGCGAACCGCAACACAAAGTCTCGTCGATAGGCGTACACGCCGATGTGTTTAAAGCAGCGCCGCTCGGAGCCCCGATTGCGGGGATAGGGGATCAGCGAACGCGAAAAATACAGGGCATACCCATCCAGGGAAGTCACGACCTTGACCGCCGCCGGGTTGTCGTATTCGGATTCGGTCAGGGGAGTCATCAGGGTGGCCATCTGCAGATCCGGGTAGTCGTCAAAAGCACCGATCAGCTCGTCAATCGCCGACGGCGGAATCAACGGCTCGTCGCCCTGAATATTCAGAATCAGGTCCAGGTCCGGCAAGGTGGCGGCGACTTCGGCCAGCCGGTCGGTGCCGGTGGGGTGAGCGGCTGAGGTCAGCTGCGCCTCGCCGCCGAAGCTTCGGACGGCTTCGGCAATGCGTTCGTCATCGGTGGCCACGATAATGCGCGACGACCGCCGCGCCTGTCGCACCCGTTCGACGACACGCTGGATCATCGGTTTACCGACAATATCGAGGAGCGGTTTACCGGGCAGGCGAGTCGAAGCATAGCGGGCGGGTATGATGCAAGCTACATGCATGAGGGTTCCTCCCGTTCGGCAAGAATTTCTTTCAGGTTTTCCACGGTCCGGACCGCCGCACCCCGGTTTTCCTGCACGATGGTCAAGGCTTCGTCACCCATTCGCCGGGCCAAGGCCGGATCGGTCAAAATCTGCAAAGTCTTCTGCACCAATTCCGCCCCGTCTAGAACGGTCAAACAGGCATCCCGGCCGGAAAACAGGGCATAGGTGTCCTTGAAATTGAACATGTGCGGTCCCACCACGATCGGCTTGCCTTGGGCGGCCGGTTCCAGAATATTGTGGCCACCGTGCGGGACCAAGCTGCCGCCGACAAACACCAAATCGGCCAGGCTGTAAAGCCGTCCCAGCTCACCGATGGTGTCCAGCACCACGATATCCACAACGCCGGGTTCGTTCAGTTCCGGCAGCCGGCTCCGCAGTTCCGCGACGAATCCATGCCGGCGAGCCAGCTCGACGATCCCTGGGCTGCGAGGAATGTCCCGGGGAGCAATCATCAATTTAGCCTGCGGCAGACTAGCACGGGCGGCCTTGAATACGTCCAGCAGGATTTCCTCTTCGCCGCGATGGGTGCTGCCGGCGATGATGACCGGTCCCGCCCCGGCAAGACCCAGTTCAGCCAGGAACTGCAGCTGTTCGGCCGCAGTCACCTGGCTGTAGTTCTGGTCATATTTGGTGTTGCCGGTCACCAGCACGCGATGCGGGTCGGCGCCAAGCCGGATGACATACTGGGCGTCGATGGTCGACTGCATGCAGAACCGGACCACGGTATCCAACATTTTGGTAAACATCCGACGCAGCTTCCGGTAATTCTCGACGCTCCGCTCGCTGATCCGACCGTTCACCATCACGACCGGGATACTGCGCCGCCGGGCCGCCCGGATAAAATTGGGCCACAGTTCGGTTTCCACCGGCACATAGGCCCGCGGACCAATGCGCTCCACGATGTGTCCCGGCAACCACGGCAGATCCGGCGGATAAAAGATGATCGCATCGGCTTCCGGCAGGATTCGCTGGGCCATTTCATAACCGCTGATCGTACCGGAGGAAATCAGAACCGGAATGTCCGGCAGCTGCAGTTTGAACTCTTTGATGATCGAGCTGGCCGCCACCACTTCGCCAACGCCGGCCGCCTGAAACCAGACGGGACGACGGCCTTCGACCTTCGCCAAGGTTTCCGGCAGGAAGAAGCCCAAGTTGTGCCGCATCCGCTCGCGGAAACGACGCTCCCGCAAACAACGGAATACAAAAAAGGGCAGTCCGACGACCGCCGCCAAGATCATCAGAAGGTTGTACAACAGGTCCACAGCGGTTCTCCTTGATTTTTCTAGAGGGTTTCTTCGGTTGTTTGCAAGCTATACAGCTTGCAGTACAAGCCGCCGGCATCCAGCAGCTCGGCATGGGCGCCGCATTCGACCATCCTTCCCTTCTCCAGAACCAGAATGCGGTCAGCCCGCTGAATGGTGGACAGCCGGTGGGCAATGACGAAGGTGGTACGACCGACCATCAGTTTATCCAGCGCATCCTGCACCAGACGCTCGCTTTCGGCGTCCAAGGCGGAAGTCGCCTCATCCAGAATCAGAATGCGGGGGTTTTTCAGGATGGCCCGGGCAATCGCGATGCGTTGACGCTGACCGCCGGAAAGCTGGCAACCGCGCTCACCGATCTGCGTTTCGTAGCCGTCCGGCAGCTGCAGGATGAAATCATGGGCATTTGCAGCCTGCGCCGCCGCCATCACTTCTTCCCGGCTCGCATCCAGACGCCCATAGAGGATGTTTTCAAAAATCGACGCACTGAACAGGATAGTGTCTTGCGGCACCATCGCCAGCTGTTCACGCAGGGAGGCTACGGTGACCGTCCGGATGTCGACTCCATCGATGCAGATGCGGCCGGCTTGCGGATCATAGAACCGGGGGATGAGATTGGCGATGGTCGATTTCCCTGCGCCGCTCGGACCAACAATCGCCAGCACCTGGCCCGGCGCCACGTCAATCGACATGTCGCGCAACGCCGGTTCACCGTTTCGGTATTCGAAGGTCACGTTTTCAAAGGTCACCCGGCCCTGGATGGGCGGCAACGGTTTGGCGCCCGGTGCGTCCTGGATCTCGGGCAGAGTGTCCAGCACCTCGAATACCCGCTCGGCGGCCGCCACGGCCCGTTGAATATTGCCGTAGACGTTGCCTAAACGTTTCACTGGGTTGGAAATATTTACGGCATACACCAAGAAGGCGATCAGTGAACCTGATGTCAGGTTGCCGCGAATGACTTCATGTCCGCCATACCAGACAATCACCGTCACCGCCAGGGCGGCGAGAAACTCGACGACCGGCGTCAGGGTAGCCGACAATTGGGCCGCTTTCATCTGCGCGTCAAAGTTGTTCACGTTTTCCCGGTTAAATCGGTCGATTTCATAGTCCTCCCGGACAAACAGACGAATCAGTCGGATGGATACGATCATTTCCTGTAACACAGACGTAATTTCGGCAGCCCGTTGCTGCATCGTGCCGCTGGCCTTGCGCAATTTCGCGCCGAAAATTTTCATGGCTTCCGCCACCATCGGCACGGTAATCAACGTCAACAGCGCCAGCTGCCAGTGCAGGTAAAACATGGCGATCAGCGAGCCGATCAGCGCCAGCGATTCCGAGGCCAGTTCAATGACGTTCTGCGCCAGCACCCCCTGCAGGGCGGCAACATCGTTAGTCATGTAGCTGAGAACTTTACCGGTCTGGCTGCGGTCGAAATAGGAAACGGACAGGCGCTGGAAGTGCCGGAACAAATGCTCACGCAGGTCAATGACCACCTTCTGGCTGATGAAGGCCATCAGGTAGGTCTGTCCGTAGACAAAAAAACCCCGCAGGGCAAATACGACCACGATACCGGCGGTAATGGCGTTAAGCAGCATTTCATCCTTATTGACCAGTACTCCATCGATCACATCCCGCACGATCCAGGGCACGTACAGACTGGCCGAGGTGGCCAGGATCATGCAGGCTACAGCCATGATTGTCTGAGGGATATAGGGCCGAAGATATTGCAACAGTCGCAAATAGATTTTTGCCGAGCTCATGTTTTCCTCCCCGATGCCACATCCAGGACGATGGACGCGACCCGTTTCACGGCGCCCGGTTGTCCCAAGTTGACCCGTACTTCCTTCAGATCTGCCGCTGCCTGGGCCCGTACTGCCGGATCGGTCATCAGTCGCAACGCGGCCTGACTAACATTGTCCGCCGTCGCCTCATGCTGGATCAGCTCGGGCAGTATCCGGCGGCCGGTCACGATGTTCGGCAGGCCTACATGCGACACATTGGCCACCACCCGGACCAGCCAATACGTGGATGTCTTGACCCGGTAAATGATCACTGATGGCAGACCCATCAGCGCCGCTTCCAGGGTAACGGTACCGGAAGCCGCGATGGCGCAGTCGGCAATCTGCATCAGGTTATAGGTGCTGTTGCGGGTATAGACCACCGGCACGCCGGAGGCCTGGACCACTGACTCGATCCGTTCCATGGGAATCGTCGGGGCCACTGGAAGGTAAAACTGACAGTCCGGCAACTGTTCCCGAATTTTTTTCGCCGCCGCCATCATGATATCCAGCAGGCTCGACACTTCCTGGAACCGGCTGCCCGGCAACAACAACAACAACGGTTTTTCCGGGTCGGCGCCGAAATGCCGGAAAGCAGTCTCCCGGTCCATCGACGGTCGCACGATGTCGACCAGCGGATGACCTACGAAACTGACCGAGGCTCCGGCCTCCCGGTAGATATCCGCTTCGAACGGGAAGATCGCCGCCACTTTCTCGACCCAGCCGGCGATGGCCTTGGCTCGCCATTTTCCCCAGACCCAAGCCTTGGGACAAATGTAGTACACTACTGGGATGCCTTTTCTCTTGGCCACCTGCGCCAGCGCCATATGAAAACCGCCGTAATCGATCAGTACCAGAACATCTGGTCGACGTTCGTCCATGATCCGCGACAGAAGGCCGCGCAAACGAAAAAACTTCGGCAAATTGCGCAGGATTTCCACGAATCCCATCACGCCGATGTCCGCGATATCGTAGACAATATCAACCCCGGCGGCGCGCATATTGGACCCGCCCATGCCGAAGAGTTCGATGTCCGGCCGCATAGTCTTCAATGTTTCCGCCACGCTGGCGCCGTGCAGATCGCCGGAAGCCTCGCCGGCGCTGATCATGACCTTAGGCATAGGCCCCCGCTTCATCTCCCGCCATCGCAACGATTGTGATTCCGTGTTGATCCGCCTTGGCAACCATCTTTTCCCGATCGACTATCAGAGTCTTACCAGCCTCAATCACCAAAGCGACCGCCCCGGACTCAATCATCGAATCCAACGTATCCGGACCGATGCCGGGAACGTCAAACCGCATGTCCTGCTTCGGCTTGGCGGCTTTCGCCACCGTCACGCCTCCCCGGCCAAGCTGGCCGCCCCGACGGATGCAGGCATCGGTGCCTTCAATGGCTTCGACGGCCATGATGGCCCGGTTTTTGACGACCACAGTCTGGCCGATGTCCAAACCGCCGATTTGTTTCGCCATCGCCAACCCAAACCGCATGTCGGCCAGTTCCGCCTCAGTCGGCTGGCGTCGGGTCAGCACTCCGGCCGCCGGCATCAGGGGACGGAGCAGTTCCGTCTGGTCCAGCACCGTGATCCCTTCCGCCGCCAGTTCCTCCACCAGCGCCAAAGTCAGCGTATCGTCACTGAAATTCTTGATCCGGGAAAAAATCTTCAAAACCCGCAGATCCGGCAATTCGCGATGAGCATAGACCAGCTCTTTGGTAATCTTGCCGAGCAGGGTGATTTCCGTCACCTGTTCCCGTTTGAACACCTTGAAGATCCGGTCCAGTTTGGCGATATTGATGCTTTCATAGGTATGCGCGACTTGGGCAAGTTCGGGGTCCACTTCCGGCAACACCCCTACCCCTATCACGTGAACGCCCATGCCGCGAGCGGCACGGGCGAATTCCACAGGCAACCGGCCGACGCCGGCAATCAAGCCAATCTTTTTCATGAGTCACCCCTGAAATTATAGTTCTGCGGCGTCGTCATCCCGACGGCTGCGACAAATGCCCCGGTTCACGTTGCGTAAAAAGCGCAGCAGGTGATCCACCGGTTCACTGGAATCCAACTCCTGCTCCATCGTGGTAATGGCTTCCGACAGTTTCAAGCCGGAACGGAACAAGATCCGGTAGGCTCGTTTCAGGTTGCGCCGAACCTCATCACTCAAACCAGCGCGGGCGATGCCTACGCTATTCAGACCGCAGACCCGGGCTGGCCGGCCGTCGGCGATCACGAATGGCGGCACATCCTGAACCACTTTCGAAGCACCGCCGACCATGGCGTTGCGGCCGATCTTGACAAACTGGTGCACCCCGGACAAGCCGCTGATAATCGCGCGGTCCTCCACGGTCACATGTCCGGCCAACCCCGCGTGATTCGAAATGACCACACTGTTGCCGACCACGCAATTGTGGGCGATATGTACAGTGCCCATCAGCAGACAATTCGAACCGATCCGGGTTTCCTCGCCCTCGCCGGTCGCCCGGTTGATGGTAACGAATTCCCGGATAATAGTGTTGTCGCCGATATACACAAAGGTTTTTTCACCCTTAAATTTCAAATCCTGCGGTTCGTTGCCGATACAGGCTCCGTGATGGATCTGGCAGTCCTTGCCGATCGTAGTCCAGCCTTCAATAACGACATGGGAACCAATTTTTACGCCATCGCCGATAAACACATTTTCACCAATGACCGAATAAGGTCCGACTTCCACATCCCGGCCCAACCGGGCCCCGGGATAAATTACGGCTGTTTCGTGAATTTTTCGCAGCGGAACCACCACGCCATCCATTTTCATATTTCGATCAACTCCTCAAAGAGTATACTCCGTCCGGCGCATTTGTTCCCGACAGTAGATATTTTGGCAAAATCGCCAGATTTTCACGCTTATAATGGTTATCTCGCAAATAATCAACCTTTTTCAGCTTACTTGCAGCAAATTTCAGGTCAAAGCAAAAGTTAATTCCGCTTCCGCCACCAATTCACCGTCGACGAACGCCTGGGTCCAAACTTTGCCGATATTGCCGCGATATTTCAGCATTTCCGCTGTCATCCGCAGCTGGTCGCCGGGTACTACCGGCCGCCGGAATTTCACCCGATCCATACCGGCAAAATACGGGATCGTTTTCTGATGTTCTGGCGAACACATCACCATCACGCCGCCAACCTGGCCCATTGCCTCCAGCAGGAGCACGCCGGGCATGACGGGCCGGTCGGGGAAATGGCCGGTGAAAAATCGTTCGTTCATGGTGACGCACTTGATGCCCACAGCGCGCTTCATTGGCTCCAATTCGAGAATCCGGTCAACGAGCAACATAGGATAACGGTGCGGCAGAATCTTTTGAATTTCAATTACATCCAGCAAAGCTTCACACCCCTTTTTTGTCTTGTTCTGATGTAAACGCCACAATTTTCCGGCCAGCGCCGTATTCAGGGCATGCCCCGACTGGACGGCAACAACGTGGCCGCGCAATGGCGCCCCCACTAGCGCAAGGTCGCCCAGCACGTCCAGGACCTTATGGCGGACCAATTCATCGGGAAAACGCAACGGATTCAGGTTCGTTTTCTCATCGTACACCAAGGTGTTGTCCAAGCTGCCACCCAGTCCCAGGCCTTTGGCCTTCAACGCTTCGACTTCATGCATGAAACCGATGGTCCGAGCCGGGGCGATCTCACGGATGAAAAGTTCCGGCGTGATTTCATATTCGGCTTGCTGAATCCCCAGTTTGGGATGGGGATTTGACGAAGTAAACGTCACCTTCAGCCCAGCGTAGGGAAGAATCTTGATAAACCGGCCGTCTTCGACTACTTCCACAGTGTCGGTTACCGACAGTTGTTGCCGGGGAACGGGCAACTCGGTAATCCCTGCCTGTTCAATCAGCCGGACGAACGGCAATGCGCTGCCGTCGCCCACCGGCGCTTCCGCCGCCGACATTTCCACCTGGCAGTTGTCGACACCCAACACATATAACGCCGCCAATAAGTGTTCCACAGTAAAAACCTTGGCTAATCCGGCTTCCAGGGTGGTCGCCCGCAGAGTCGCCGTTACCCGGTCGGCACTGGCCCGTACCGCCGGCCGTCCCGGCAGGTCCGCCCGAACAAATACGATGCCAGTATTCGCCGGCGCCGGTCGTAGTTCCAGCGAAACCGGTCGGCCGGAATGCAGACCGATATCCGTATAGCGAACCGCCTGCGTCAGCGTGGTTTGATTTTCCAAAATGCTCCCCCTGTCCGGTTTGTCAGTTTGTATAGGTCAGCCCCAGATAAACCCGCTGTTCCCGGCCCAGCCAGCCAGCGTCCAACCGTACGCCATGCATCAAGCTCATCCGAGCACCATAGTTCATCTTCTGGCCGTCCATTTCCACAATCAATGAAGTCACCGGAAAACCGCCCGGCCGTTTTTTTCGCAACGAGGTCGGATTCAGCACTTTTTCCACAGCGCCGAACATTCCCTTAAATCGGCCGGTCCCAGCGCCCACATGAATCCGGAAGCCAAACGGCAGGGCTTTCGAGACAGCCGCGTAGTAGGATCGCTGGTTCTGCTCGCCGATATCTTCGGCGCCGATCGCAATGGCCGGCAGCAAGAGTCCTTCCTGGGTCAGGGCAACCTTTGCATTCACGGTCCAGTTACCGGTTGCGCCCTTATACCAGGGGGCCGCCGCGCTGACTTCCAGCCCGGCTGGCAAGCCGGCCGCCGCCACGGCGGTGGAATGATCTTGCCAATAAAAATAGCCGGCGGAAAAGTGGCCGGGCCGCAGACTATCCGCGGTCGGTATCCGGATCAGCCCGGTGGCGCCGGATGTTGAAGGGGCGGCAAAAGCCGTAGTCTCCCCCAACAGCAAACAGGATCCCACCAAGATCAACGCTGCCGCTCTTTGAACGTTTGTCATCCGTTCGCCTCCCCTATCCGGCGTTCCGTTACTTTTGGCTCAGTTCTTCCACTCTTTTTTCCAGTTCGCGAATTTTTTTCAGAGCCGTCGGCAGTTTGTGCAATGCCACTTGCTCCTTCACCCACTCCTGATGGGGCCGCGCCGGCACACCGGCGCCGAAATAATTGGCGGGCGTGTCCTTGGTAATCCCGGCCCGTCCAATAAACACCGAATTTTCACCGATATGAATATGCCCGGCAGTGCCGGTTTGCCCGGCCAAGGTCACATGGTGCCCCACAGTCACGCTGCCGGAAATCCCCGTCTGGGCTGCGAGCAAGCAGTGTTCACCAATAACATCGTTGTGGGCAATATGCACAAAATTATCGATCTTTGTCCCCCGCTTCACGATGGTGCTGCCGGTGGTCGCCCGATCAATCGCAGTATTGGCGCCAATCTCCACATCGTCCTCAATGACGACGTTGCCGACCTGCGGTACCTTCAAATGCTCGCCGTCCACAGTGACAAAACCGAAACCATCCCCGCCCAGCACGACGCCGCTCTGAACGATCACCCGGTCGCCCAGAATGGTCCGTTCCCTGAGCGTCACATTCGGATGAATCACGCAGTTTTGGCCGATCACGGAGCCGTCGCCGATATAGGTATGCGGGTAAATAACGGTACCGTCGCCAATCGTGACATTATCGCCGATAAACACTTGCGCCATGACACCGGCGGTTGCCGCGATCGTTAGATTCTTGCCGACGACCGCCGCCGCGTGGATCCCCCGTTCAAAAGCCGGCGGTGGATTAAACAGCGTCAATAAACGGGTAAAGGCGATTCGGGGATTTTCCACCCGAATCGCCGGTTTGGCAAACGTCTGGACACTATCCGGCACAATCACCGCCGCCGCTTGGGACTGGGCGGCCCGCTCCAAGTGAGGCGGCACCGCAAACGTCAGATCAGTCGGGCCGGCTTCGTCAATCCCGGTAATTCCGGTGATGGCAATCGCCGCCTCGCCAACAACCTGTCCTTCGACCAATTCGGCCAGTTCTAACAACGTCTGTTTCAAAACCGTCCCTCTCTATTACTGCAATTTTTTCAATACGTCTTCCGTGACATCCACGCCGCCCCAAGCCATGCCGTTTTTGTAGATCACGGCACCCAGTTTCTTTTCCTTGGCGACTTCCTCAAGGACTTTCTTGGTCTGCGCTTCGATCTGCGCTTCAAAATCCTGTTTCATTTTCATGAATTCCGCGTAGGCAGCCTGCTCCTTTTGCTGAAACTCTTCCGGTTTCAGGGTAGCCCGCTCTTTTTCCAGATTTTGGCTCAATTCTTTAGCCTTGGTATTCAACTGCTCCTGCATTTGTTTGATTTTCGGATTCTCGGTCATCACTTTTTGCATATCGACAATGCCGATCGTCGAGGTCTTCTCCGCCGCACAGCCGCTCAACAGCGCCGTCGCCAAAACGACGACCAGTAGAAGGGCGCTCCAACGTGTCCGTATATTCATGATATTAATTCCTCCACTCATTTCACATTTGCCAATTCTTTCGCCACCGCATCCGTAATGTCTTTCAGTGGCGTATGCACGGCCTGTCGCAGCCAAACGACTTGGATCTTGTCTCGCAGGGCCACTTTGGCAACCATTGAACGAACATCCTCAATCAACCGATTGGACAACTCGACAATCGCCTGTCGCTGCCGTTCGCGTTCCGGGGAAACGGTGGCCTGCTGCAGGCGGTTCATCCGTTCCGCAGTCCATTGTTTCGCATAGGCATCGGTATTTTCCGCCAGTTCTGCGGCGAAGGCATCCATTTCCTTCTGAAAGCGTGCCGCCAACTCATCCTCTTTCGCCTTCAGTTTCTGTTGGCGTTCGGCCAGCAGGCGGTCCATTTCCTTCTGCAAGGTTTCCTTTTCCGCCGGTGTAATCTGGACGGTTTTCAGTTTCAGGTCGAGGTTGAACAATAGCGGCCGGTATTCTTTTTCCAACTCGTCAATGTAAGCGCGGCGTTGCTCGTTCAGCTCGTCCCCCAGCTGGGTCTGTTTCTTCTCGATTGCTGCTTTGTCTTCGCTTTGACGCACTTTCATGGCGGTCTCAAATTCTTGCCTGGCCGTATCCTGGGCAGACGTATCCGCGGCGGCCTTGGCTTCCGCCGTCGCCAAATCCTGTTCCATTTGCCGCAGTTTACCACGCAATGGATGAGCTTCCAAAGCTTTTTGCACATCCACCATGGCCTGCATTGACGCCGCCGGTTTGGCAGGCGGGGCCGATGCAGGCTGTTTCGGTCCGCAACCGGCGAAAATCGTCAAAATACAGCCCAGCGCCACGGCGGCAATTAGGTTGCGCTGGTGATGGAACCGCATGTCGTTTCCTCCCCGTAAAAAAGGCCGAGCGCTGGTCTCCCCCGCCCGGCCGCTCTGTGTCGTCTAATTTCGGACTACTTACCGGTGACTTTCTTTACGCATTCGTCCGTGATATCCTGCCCGCCATAAATCACCGCGCCTTTGTCTACAACCACCGACAAACCTTTGGCGTCCGCGACTTCTTTGATCACTGCGTCAACTTTGGAAAACACAGGCACCATCAGTTCCTGGTTCTTCAGTTGCAGGCGCTGCTGCAGTTGCATGTAGTATTCTTGTTTTTCCTTGTCGCCCAGGCTCGACGCTTTGGCATCAAATTCCTTTTTGGCAGCTTCCGATTCCGCCTGCATGGTGGTTTGGACTTTGGCCAGATCCGGATGCTGTTGCACAACCATCTGATAATTGACCACACCCACATTAGAAGCCGGCGCCGCAGAGGCGACATGGGCCGTTTGCGTTACAGCCAAGCCGGCCACGCCGATCAGGAAGGCGGCCGCGATGGCGAGAGCAACTGTTTTTACGTTTTTCTTGTTTCTGAACACTTACGAAAGACCCCTCTCAAAATTTTTCCCTAAGGCTGATTACCCATATCATTATAACAGGCGGGACGGTTCCGCACAATATTGACGATGAAAACTTGAGCGGAGAAGTTTACAGATGTCCAACCATCCGCAGCCAACTCCGACCGTTTGAAAAAACAAGTTCAGCGCTGAGAAAATCGTGCAGCTTGTAGCGCAAACCGAATTCATACTGATCGCTCTGATCGCTGTTCCACCAGCGTTCGGCCCGGAGAGCCCAGCGTCCTCCCAACCCTTGCGACCACCACCAGCCCCATTGTCGGTCGTTCGTACGATAACGGATTCCCGCCCGGCTCTCTGGCCCGAACTGATGTCCCCACCCCGGCATGAATTGCCAGGTCAGGTCCCCCGGCAACACCTTCGCTTCCAGGAACAGTTCGTCCTTGGGCGCGATCAGCCGTCCGACATGGGCCTGGCCGGATACGTTGTCCTTATCACGGCCGACATCCAGATAGACTTCGCCGTAAATCCGCCAGGTTTCCGCCTCTACATTCACCGCCACTTCGGCGTCGACCTGCGGCCGGACGACCGGCGAAACCTGCAGGTCAAACTGTCGGATTACCGGATCGGTCCGGGTGGCCTGGCGAACTTGATCGGTGAAATAAGCCAGATGGCGCTCCACGTAAGGCACCGGCAAGCCCCGCATAGTTCGGGCCTGCATTTCCACGGCGGGACGGGCGTGTACGAGCAGCAGATTGGGGATGGACTTCGAACGCAGGGAGACCTGAACCTCCCGGACGATCTCCCCCGTAGGGAACAGTGACAGGCGAACCTTGGTCTGCTGTCCGGCTTCCACATCTAGGCTGAAATGAAATTCTGGCAGTTGGCGTCGGAGCAGTTCCCGGATCAACTCCCGGGCCACGCCGGAGGCCCAGTCCACCGCATCCACCGGCAATCCCAGCAAGGCGACCCGGATATCGTCCTCCAATTTTCCCATATCTCTTTTTAGCAAGGATACCCCCGCCGGAGCAATCCCGCTATAGTCCACCTGAATGTCCACCTGGCGGACGGTGTCGCCCCATGGCGCAATGCGAATCTGGATCTTGCTGACGGCAGCCGGTTCCAGGGCCACACTTTCGATCATGTAGCCGGACAGTACCCGGTCGAAGACATCGCGAACCAGTCTTTCGTAATGTTGTCGCCGCTCGCCAACCTCCGCAGTGGCATGGCCCAGCAGCAGGTGTTCACCGATCGTCCGCACACTTTCTGCCATCCGCCGGGTAACCCGCAGTGGTGTCGGGGCAGTTGTCAGTACTTCGACCTGAACCGATTCTACGGTAGCGGCACCGGCCGCCGCTGTCACGATCGGCGGATGGAAGGCCAAGGCTGCCTGGATCAGGCAGATGACGCCGATCAGAACCGTCAGTCGGCAGGTTTTCGATCCAAGACGCATGCCGATACTCCTGTTCCTTGTGATGATTCACGCCTTCTTAAGGGAAAAGTCAGGCGATCGCCTGACTTTTCCTCGGTTATTGATCTCCACGCAAACCTGCGCTTAGAATTGACCGCCGAAACTGAAATGGGTCCGTCCGCCCTGATTGCTGAATCCATAGTCGAGCCGAAGCGGGCCGAACGGGGTCACAATCCGGATCCCCAAACCATAGCCGAATTTGAGATCTTTCAAGAATTCGAAACTGTCACTGTCCCAGGCATTACCGACATCCGTGAATAAGGATGCCATCACCCGTTTGGCCACGGGAAAACGATATTCCATCGTGGTCGCAAACAATCGGTTGCCCTTGAACTGATCGTCACGGTAGCCGCGCAGAGTATCGATGCCGCCGGCCATGTATTTCTGCATTTCCGGAATATGGCCGGTGCCGTAGCCATACATGCCACGAACCGCTATGACCTGGGATTTGCCAACTTTCCAGTACCGACGGCCTTCAGCCGTATATTTATTAAAGCTGAAGTCGCCGCCCAATCCCGCCACCTCTGCCGACAGAGAATACCGCACCCCTTCCGACGGGTTGGTATTGCTATCCCGGGTATCCAGCACCCGGGAAATGATCACGCTACGGGTCAGGCCAAAATTGTTTTGAATATAATTTTCTGATTTATAGGGTTCGTCGGTTTCATAGTTTTTGCCGGAAATCCAGCCTTTGTAGTCGTCCCAGCGGTTTTTCAGGGTAATATAATGGCTCAACTTGTCGTTGACCGGCCGGCCGAACGTAAAGTCAAACCCGCGATAACGACGGTCGTAAGTCGAAACTTCATTCCCGCCGGAATCGAAATCGGTATACTGATTGATCATGTTGTAAAATGTGAAACCAAAGGACGTCTGCTTCCGGTCCAGCCAAGGCCGGCGGAAACTGACTGAATAGTTGCCGGCTGTGGAGGCCTTGCCGCCGAATTCCCAGTGAATATTGACATCATCGCCAGTACCCCGGAAATTCTTGTCGCCGACATTGATAATGCCGATGAGTCCGTCGGATGCGCTATAGCCGCCACCGATGGAAAAGGTGCCGGTTTTCTGCTCGACCACGGAGACTTCGAGCACCGTTCCGCCCGGCTGTTTGCCTGGCAGGAGCTTTAGGTTGACGTCTTCAAAATAAGCCAGATTGTAGAGTTTCTGCATGCTGACCCGGGCATCCTTGGCATTGAACGGCTGGCCAATTTTTGTCCGCATTTCCCGGGTGATCACATGGGCTTTGGACTTGGTGTTGCCTTTGACCACGATGTCCTCGACAATCCCTTCATTGATCCGCACGGTCAGAATGCCGTCCGGGCTGAAGTTGACGTCACCGGTCTTGGCCAGAATATAGCCTTCGGCCTTGTAGCTTTCCTCAATGGCTCGCAGGTTGGCGGCCACCGTTTTAGAATTCAGAACTTCACCGGTTTTGACGGTCATCAGTTTCATCAGCTTGTCTTTAGGCAGTTTGTTGTTGCCTTGCAGAACGATCCCCTTTAAAACGGGATTTTCCTTGACGTTATAGATGACTTTGACGCCTTCGGGAATCGCGGCGAAATCCGCCGTCACATCGGCGAAAGTACCCATCTCGTAAATCAGGCGCAGATCCTGCCGCACCTTGTCCGGCGTCCACTCGTCCCCGGGTTTCAGCCGGGTCACGGCCAGAATCGTTTCCGGCTTGATGTTGACAGTGCCGGCCACCTCGATGAATGCCACTTTTTTGCCGATCAGATCTTCGGGTTTTGCGCTGGGCGCCGGGGTCGCCGGAGTTGCGACAGTTGCCGCTGCCGCCGGGTCCGTCGATTCCTCCGGTGCTGCCTGAACGGTCCAACTCGCGGCCAGCATCATGGACAAAACCATGATCAGGATGAATCTGTGATGTAAACCTCGGTTTCTGATTTTGATAGCCTCCTTTCGGAATCTTACGGTTTTGTCCGGCCTCGCAAGGATTGTCCGGCCGCCTGGATCAGACGCTTCATTTCGTCTGGAGAGATGGTGGGGTCCCGGCTGGCCGGTTTGTCGGCGCTGTTCACCTCCTGCCCAGCGGGGGTGGACTCAACGGCAGAAGCTGGCGCCGCCGCTGGCGCCGTTTGGGGAATAGCAACCGCCGAAATCTTCTGGACCGGCTCCGGCACAGACACGGGTATCGGCGCGGCCGCAACCGCCGGTTCCGGTGAAGGCGGCTGCTCCCGCCACCACCACCAGGCACCGCCCGCTCCAGCCACCGCCATTACGGCAGCAAGAGCAAACGCCGTCCCCTGTTGAACCCAACCGATCGTAAACCAAAGACGGCGAGAGCGAAGAGTTTCCCGAGTGGACCGCAATTCCGCCTCCGCCAGCAGCAAGTCCATCTCACCGCGGGCCGAAGCATTGCGCCCGAAATGCTCCTCCGCCTTATTCAGCCATTGCCGGGCGGACTGGATCCGACATTTCACTTTTCGAGTCGGCTCGTTCACTCTCCTCACCTCCTGTCAACGGATTTAAAACTGTATTATATATTCCGCTAGGCAACTTAATTTTTCGCAGGCATTTTGTCAGTCAAAATTCCCCGATTATCAGGATTTCTTGCGAAATTTCCCACTGAAGCAGCTTCATTTCGCTACATTTTTCAAATTCTCTTCAATTCTCCCATCAAGCGGGACAGCATACCCCGGATCCGGCGAATTCCCTGTTTTTGCAGGCGGGAAAGATGAGACGGTGAAATTTGCAGGGAAGAAGCCACCTGTCCGGGTTCCCGTTCCTCCAACAGCACCCCGCTCAAGGCCAGCCGTTCTTTCAGCGGCAACCGGTCCATTGCCGAGCGCATTTGCGCCAATAAAAAATTCTGTTCGGCAATTTCCGCCACCGGCAGCGTCATATCCGCCAAGGTGTCGGCCACGGTCATACCTTCCGCCTCGGTGCAGGGCGTGTCCAGCGACAGCTGTCGGGTTTTGTTTTCCTTTTCCAGATAGTTCAGCATGCGGCCGCGGATCCGGTGGATCGCATATAAACTGAAGGCTACCCCGCGATCCGGATCAAAGTTTTCCACCGCTTCGATCAGACCGATGGTCCCTTCCTGCACCAGATCCATCAGCAGGGCTTCGTTGCTCCCCCGCCAACGGGACAGCGCCTTGACCACCAACGGCTGGTACTGCTCGATCAGGCGAAGGCGGCCATCCATTTCGCCCCGTTGCTTGAAGCCGATCCAGAGGGCCCGTTCCTCATCCGGTTCCAGCAAGACAATTTTCGTGACTTCGGCCAGATACTCCTGCAACCGCATGGTCGCCACCCCCCCTTTCGCCCGGTCGGAATCAGAACCGGATCCGGTATTCCAAGCCCCAACGCGGACTGCTTTTTTCGTCGATGGAAGCATTAATGCTGAATGATCGCGTAACGTCGTAGCGGATGCTTGCCAGATACTCGCTGCGGTTCACGCTCATGGAATAGGACACTTCCACGCGATCGCCGATATATTTGCTGAACTCCAAATTGTATACTTCGTGCAGGGAGGCCGGTTTTCCTGCCGCCACCGTCGGACCGAACGTCACTGGCTCACGGGAGGTGGTCCGGGTGCTGGATACCAGCCGAAAATCGTCCAGTCCCAGCGCTTCGCGGAACGTATTCTCCACCTCGCCGAACACCTGCATCCGGAAGCCGGTGGTCAGCAGGGAGCGCATCTCTTCCCGGGCCAGAACGTCCGACCCCATGGCGCCGGGCAAAATGGTCTCGCCGCTGCGCGGTCGCAAAGCCAGTACCGTCCGGATCTCCTGCGGACTGAGCGCGGGAATGGAAGATAATTTCAGATTCATCTCGGAGGCGGGACCGTCAATGTTCAACATCACTTTGGTCTGGGACAGGTTGGCTTGCGCTTCCAGACGAATCTGCGGGTCGATTCGGCGCCGGTGGGGAAAATCGATCGATCCTTCCGAAATTCGGAACCGGGAACCTAAGTATTCCAAACTGCCCCGGGTCAGCTCAATCTTGCCGGTGATTCGCGGCTCATGCAGCGACCCGCCGAAATGGAGACCGCCGCCCAGCCAAATGTCATACAGGGAGGGAGAATAGGCCCTAACCCCCTTGCCAATCACCAAGTCCAGAGCCAGCGCGATATCAAGATCACTCTGCGGTGTATCCGGAATTCCCGGAACGTTCAGAGTCATGTTTTCAAACACCAGCTTGCCGGCCAAAAGGGGGTTGCCGTTCTGTCGCGTCAGGGTGATCTCGCCGCTCAGCGGTCCTTTGAAATATTTATGCCGGATGCCGAGACGGTCGAGCACCAGCTTGGCATCATAGCCAGCCAAGCCTTCTTCGCCGTTCAGCTTGGCGGAGCCGGTCAGCCGGAAACTGCCGCCGCCCATGGTCCCGGAAAACCGGGTCACGTTCATTTTATCATCTTCGAACTGAATATCAATCCCCAATTTTTCCAGTGGGTCGGCCAGTGACTTCAATTTCAGCGCGCCGTCGGTGATGGACAGGTTGCCGCCATAGATTGGATGGGCCCAGGTGCCGCCAATCGTCACCTCGCCCTTTGTTTCGCCAAGCGCCCACTGGACTTCCGGCGACAGCAGCGGCAAAATGCTAAGGTTGGCATGATCCAGCCGCAGGCGCAGGTCCATCGTCTCGGCGCCGGCAGTTTTATCCGCAGCGCCGTTCTGGCGTTTGATCGCCTTCAATGGCAAAGAACCGTAGGCACTGGCCCGGTGTTCCCCTTTGGTAATGTATAGCTGATTGACCTGAATGATCTCATCTTGCAGCACGAACAGGCCATACAACTCGTCAAACGTGGCATTGGTCACACCGCCGTCGCGGATGTTCAGCGACAAGCCCGCTTTCGGCGCCGCAATGGTTCCGCCGAGTTGCGCCAGAAAATCCATTTTCCCCTGGATTTCCGCTTTCGTATCCAACCAGGCGGCCAGCAAGCCGGCATCAATATCGCGGCCGCCGATTTCCAGCGCCAGCGGGCCTTTTAAGTCCGCCGTTCCTTTAGCGATCACCAGACCGGTTCCCTGCCGGGCCTGAAAATCTTGAATCGTAAGTACGTTGTTGCGCAACGCGACATTCAGGTCGATGCGGTCCAATAGATAATTTTTGATCCGGCCGGCATGCAACGTTCCGAACAGCTGCATTGCCGGGTTGTCGAGCGTGCCGGTCACCGCGACCTGACCTTCCAGACGGCCGGAAACATTTTTCAGCGGCGTATTCAGAATGGTTAACAAACCGGACAGTTCCGCATTTTCCACCGACAGGCCGCCATAGATCTCCTGAGTTTTTTCCCGATAGCCCCCGTTGGCCCGGACCTGACCCTTGCCGAGCAGAAACTGCGCCGAACTCACTTCGACTTCATCCGGCCGGAGCACGATCTGACCGGCGACATCATACAGGTCCTGGCCGTTGAGCCTTAAGACCCGCGACATCACCGCTCCCTGAAATTCCGGAATCGTTGCAGTTCCGGCCAACACGCCGTTTAGACTCACCTTTCCTTCGACGGGGTATGGATACTTCAGTTGCAGATAGGCCGTCTCCACATCATGCGCCGTCACGGTAAAGTTCAGGCGTTGATCTTGGTCCATTGTCCCGGACAAGACGGCTTTCGCATTGAAGGAGTCGACTTCCAGGTCATCGATCGACAAAATGCCGTCTTTGCGTCGGTAATTGCCGCACACTCTGGACAGCAAAAAACCGCGATAACTGCCTTCCCAAAGCGTCAGCTTACCGGCGGCCTCGAGCCTGTCGAGAGTCCCGCCGAGCGTCACTTCGTTTTTAACATTGCCGGTCAACGGTTCGCCCGGCGCCAACCAGGCCGCCAGATCCTCCGCCCGGGCGCCTTCGGTCTTGACGCGAAGCGCTATCGCCCGGTCGCCGGCAAGCGCCACGGTACCATCCACTTCATGCAGGCTCCGGCCGTTGCGGACTTGCACTTTGGCCAGTGAGATCACGCCGCCCTGAACGTCGACCGTTCCGTTGGCCCGGGTAAACGGTTGGCGCAGAATCTGGCCATCCAGGGCCAAAAAATCGCCGTGAACGGCCGGTGCAACCGGTGATCCGGTCAAGCGGCCGGTAAAATTCAGCGACCCGGCAGCCGGCAGCTCCGGCGCGAACCGTGGCAAAACGCGCAATGGCAGCGCGGCACCCAACAGGTTCAGGTCCAATCGTTCCGGCCCCAAACGGCCGCTGGCGGCCAGCGATCCCCCGTTGACGCGGGTGGACAAGGCCTGCAGGAACAATCCGTCGTCCGTTTGTTCCAACGACGCCGTCAATTGACTTAACGTCTCGCCGACCAGCCCGCCCTGTCCTTCGAACAGTCGTAGCGCCCAGTTGCCGCCAAAACGCCGGCCGGCAAAACGGGTCGAGAAGTCGGTCACGCTCCAGCCGGCGATCTCGCCGCCCGGCAGGCCCAGCTTTCCGTCAACCAGCAAGCGGTCCCAGGGGCCGGACAGATTCGCCTCCACATCCACTTTGCCTCTGAGCGGCAAGGTTTCATCCAGCTTAAGCGGGTCCACGCCCGCAGCCTGCAAGCGCATCTGCAATTCCGGCTCGCCCATCGGGTGGAGGATCAAGCCGGCGGCCGTCAACATCTGCCCTTTAAGCTTGCCCGTCACGTCGTAAAATTGTACGGCCGATTCCGAAAACGTGATCAGGCCGGCGACCTCGCTCCAGTCAATACCGGCGAAACGGCCGGAAACGCCGTCGGGCCTGATCTCACCGGCAAATTTGAGGCCGTCGCGATTCTTCTGCAAAGTGATGTCGATCTGTTTGACCCGTCCCTTTAAGTCACCCAGCGGCCAATCCCTTGGGAACAGGCCTTGCCAAGATTCCAGATCCTGGTTCTGCCCCTGCAGGGTCAGGACGCCCTGCCCGTTGGCGGTAAAGGTGCCGAAAGTGCGAGCCCGCCGGTCCTGCTCGCGCAGATTCAGTCGAAACTGAATCGACGGGCTCTGCGCAAAGTCCAACGAACCGGCCACCGGTGCGATCTGCCAGAGCCGATTTTCCTCATGGAGAAAGACCTGGCCGCCCGTCAGCGTCAGTTTTCCTCTGAACGCCTGGCTGCCCGGCAAGTCTTTGGTCAGCAACTCGTCGATATTCCATTGGCCTGATTTTTCCCGATAGAGGGACAGTTCCGGCCCATTTAGCAGCACCCGGGCGATGGCTTCCGCCATCGGCCGGTTTTGCAATATCCGCACCGGATTCACTTCGATGACCGCTACCGGTGCATTGACCAGTTCCCGGCCCTGCTTGTCGAACACTTTTATGTTTTTGAGGGTTACCACGTTCCAGGCTGTCAGCTCGGCTTCGCCCACTGTCACCGTCGTACCGAGGGTCCGGGTCAGTTCCGCCGCAACAGTGTCCTTAACACCGGACAACAAGGCCGCCCCTCTCGCTCCCCACCAGAATGCGAACAGGCCGACAGCGACAAACAACGGCAATATAACCCACAAGGCCTTTCTTCGCATGAATAGTCTCCCTTGGTCGCGCTTGCTTATAGCATTTATTTTACCGGCATGCCCATCGACTTGTCGAGTTGCGACCGATAGTTGTTATAGTCATACATGGCTTTCAGATAATTGTTCTTGGCCGTGGTCAAGGCCACCTGCGCGTCCAGCACGTCCAGGTTGGTGCCGACGCCGGCCTGATAGCGAATCACCTTGATGCCGTAATCCTCTTCTGCCAGTCCGACCGCCGCGCTACTGGTCTGGATGCTCTGTTCCGCCGATTTGAGGCTGAGATAGGTCGACCGGACGTCGAGCTGGACGCTGTCGACGGTCTGTCGCAGCTGTTCCTGAGTTTTATGATAGGTTTCGACCGCTTTTTTGACATTGCCGGCAGTCAGGCCGGAATCCAGAAACGTCCAACTGGTGGTCAAATACACCGTCCAGTTGTAGTTGGTGCCGCCGGGAAAATTGGTATTGTTCCAACCGTTCGTATAAGTTGCCGAAATAGATGGCAGATAACCGGCTTTGGCAACGGCGATCCCTTCCTGGGCGCTCTTGGCGGCGTCGGTGTACTGGAATATTTCCGGACGCTGACGCAGGGCCAGATCGACGCAGGCCGCCAGATCCGCCTCGAACTTGCTATAGGATAAATCACCCTTGACCTTGAGTTCGGTCGTCAGCGGCAGCCCCATCACATTATTGAGATTGGCCATCGTGATATCGTAGGCGTTCTGGGCTTCGATCAAAGTCTGCTTCGCCTTGGCCAGTTCCACTTCCGACCGCAGCACATCGACCTTGGCGACGACGCCGACATCAAATTGCAACTTCACGTCCTGCAGGTAGCGTTCCAGCCGGGTGACCGATTCCTGGGCCAGCTTGACCGCGTCGCGGGCCGCCATGAACTTGAAGTAGGCATCCGTCGCACTATATTTCAGTTGCTGTCGGGCGGCGACGATGCCCCACTGGCTGGAATCCAGCGATAGTTTGGCCTGGCTGACCTGGCTCTCGATCTTGTTGCCGGACCACAGGATCCAGCTCAGGCTGACGGAGTTCGAATAATTGTCGGTAGCCGTTGGATTAGGTTCCCTATCGGTGGGTGCAGCCAATGTCCGCGAGTCCCGATGCGTGGCGCTGATGGTCGGCCAGCGGTAGGAGCGGGCGGCTGTCAGGGCCCCTTTGGCGGCTTCATAGTCAAACACGGCGATCTTGCCGTTGGGGTTGTTGACCAGGGCTAACTGAACGGCTTGATCCAGCGTCAGTTCCATGACTGTTGGTGCTGTCGGCACTGCCGGCCCGGCGGCCATCGCCGTTCCCGCCGCCAGGATCGCCAGTAATATCCCAGCCAGCAGGCTGCGCTGCCGCCGCAAATTTTCGATTATTGTCACTGCCGTTTTCATGCCGATTCCTCCGTTATCATCCGGTTGTTGCAGTTAAAATGTCCGGCGCAGGCCGAAATAAGTGCTGCGCTGCGATTCCTTGTTGACACCGATGCTCTCGCCCACGAGATAGGTATCCGGCCCGATTCGCAGCTCGGAACGCAGCTTGAGCCGAAAATCGTTGGGATCATAAGCGTCGGCGGAAATGCGGAAGTTTTTGCCGAGATTCAGGTCCAGGCCGGCGCCGGCTTTGCCTTCGATCACGCCGATCCGACCGCCCACCGTCTTACCGGTCTGCCCCAATTGGAAATTGAACCGGTTGGCTTCGCCGATATCCGACAAGCCCATATGGAAATAGTGCCGCTCATCGGTATGGATGCGCAGGTCGACGTTGGCCCGGTATTTCTCGGCTCCGCCGCTGTACATCAGGTCCACGCCGGCCTGAGTTTTGATCTTTTCAACCCGGTTGAACATCCGGTTGGCTTTCTCCGACACTTCCCGGGCATTTTTCAGGGTAGTCTTGAGGTTGTCCGCCGTCTGCGGATCGGTCGCCACTGGTTCCAACGCCGCCGCCATTTTTTCGATCCGGGCGCTGGCGCTACGCAGATTTGCCAAGGTTTCCGTCAGATCTTTGGCGAACCTGCCGTCATTGTCGACTGTCATGGCCATCTTGTCGACCCGGCCGGCCACATTGCGCAGGCTGGCCGACATGACCGCCAAGTTCCGGGCAATCGCGTTGATGTTCTGCTCGTTGTCGACCGCCATCCGCGACAGAGCCGCGGTCAAGCGATCGATGTTGCGGGCGGTATCCTTTAGAGAGCCTTGCGTTTGAGGGTCGCCGAATACCGCTTCCAGGGAAACCACCAGTTTGTCCATCCGCTGGAACAGTTTGTCGGCCGTCGAAATAAAGCTGTCGAGGCCTTCCGGCGGTCCGCCCTCGGCCACGGCTTCCCGTTCATAAAATTTGTCCCGTCGGTCGGGTGGCGAAATCATGACAAATTTATCGCCCAACAGCCCGTCCGAACCGATCGAGAAGGCCGATCCCACCGGAATCTGATTGCCGGCCCAGATCCGCAGCGTCGCCCGGGCTTTTCCCTGTTCCGTGACGCCCAATTGGGTGACCCGACCCACATCGACGCCGGCATAGCGAACCTGTCCGCCGATTTTCAGGCCATCCA
This sequence comes from Veillonellaceae bacterium, assembly GCA_012798135.1. The sequence goes on from JAAZNU010000023.1 coordinate 46,266, forward strand.
CCCGGTCGAAATCGACATACAGCGGATACCCGGTTTCGCCGAACCGGATCGCCCCGTAAAAAATGGCCGTTCCGATCAGGAGCGCGATCCCCAGTAATGTCACGGCGCCGACTTTCGTTTCCGCTGTCATTTTCATTCTTTCGCCCTCCTTTGGACCGGGATGCAGGAAGTTTTCACGCCGGCGATGAACTGTTGCACGACCGGGTTGACAGACTGCCGGAATTCATCCGGCGTGCCGATGGCGACGATTTTTTCGTCGTACAGCATGGCGATCCTGTCAGCGATCGTGAACGCGCTCTCCATGTCGTGCGTCACCACGACCGCGGTCACGCCCAGTATACGCCGGGTACTCATGATCAGGCGATTGATCGTGGCCGACATGACCGGGTCGAGGCCGGAAGTCGGCTCGTCGTACAAGACGATTGTCGGGTTGAGGGCGATTGCCCGGGCCAGGCTGACCCGTTTTTTCATCCCGCCGGACAATTCGCTCGGCATGGCGTTTTCCCGGCCCATCAAGCCTACCATGCGCAGGGTCCGGCGAATCACCCGCAAGATTTCCTCTTCCGGCATCTTGGTATGCTGCCGGATGCCGAAGGCGACGTTCTCACCCACCGTCATCGAGTCGAACAGCGCCGAGTATTGGAATACCATGCCCATATTGCGGCGAATCTGATTGAGTTCATCTTCATCAAGATGGGATATCTCCCGGCCATCCACCCAGATCTGCCCGGAATCCGGTTTCAGCAGGCCGATCATCAGGCGCAGCAACGTGCTTTTGCCGGAACCGCTCGGGCCGATGACCACCAGGATCTCACCCCGCTGCACCTGCAGGCTGACGTCGTCCAGAATCCGGCGGTCCTGAAACGACATGCTGACATTTTTCAGTTCAAGCATCGGCTCTGTCACAGGTTCCATCACATCACCTAAACAACCAGGTCGAAAGGAAAAAATTCACCACAAAAATCCAGACGATGGAAGTCACGACCGATCCGGTCGTGGCATGGCCGACGCCCTCGGCGCCTTCCTTGGCGCCCATGCCCTTGATACAACCAACCAAGGCCACGATGCCACCGAAAAACATCGACTTGATCAGACCACCGGTGAAATCGGACAATTCCGTGAAGGTTTCTATGGAATGAATAAAGCTGTAGGCGCTGACGTTCGTGTGGGTCATCGCCACGAACAGGCCGCCGGCAATGCCCATGAAATTGGCAAAGGTCACGATCAGCGGCGTCATCAGGATGCAGGCGACAAACCGCGGTACGACCAGATAGCCGACTGGGTCCGTGGCCATCACCCGCAACGCGTCGATCTGTTCGGTCACTTTCATCGAACCGATTTCGGCCGTGATGGCGGCGCCGACGCGGCCAGCCAGAACGACGGCGCTGAGGACCGGCCCCAGTTCCCGGAACATGGCCAGCGCCACCACACCGCCGGTCGTGGACTGGGCGCCGGCCCGGGTCAGGGCCGGCGTCGCCTGCCAGACCATGACCATGCCGGTGAACACGATCATCATGAACACGATCGGCATGGTGTCGACCCCCAGATGCGACATTTGGTAAATCATATGGCGGACGTTGAGACGGCGGAGCTGCAGCAGCGTTTGCAGTAACAATCGCACCGCCCTCCCTGTAGTGGCGAACAGGTCAAAAATCAGTTTGCCCAACCATTCGCATAAATTCAGCATTTTGTTTATTTCCCCATGTCCGGCCTCATTTCCTTCTTTTCACCAAGTTTCTGCAACAGCCATCATCTTGGCTACGCCCCGAAAGCCCGGCCGGCCGCCAGTGCCACCGCGCCACATAATCAACCGACACGCTATTCATGCTCGACGTTGCGTCCACCGGCAGCCCGATCTGCAAATCAAAAGGCTGTCCTCCCGCCTCGCCGCCCACTGGGCCAGCTGAGCAGAAGGACAGCCTGCATCAGAACATACCAGCCGAAAAATGACGCGCACCGACCGGTGACGGTGTCATCGGCGATGATGCCCAGTCGCAGTAGGGTCGCCTAGCCGCCCAAAGCCGTTCAAAACCCGCATGCTACGGTTTTCCTGCCGGCAAGATCTCGATGCTTACTTCCGTGTCGCCTTCGATGATGTAATCGGTCGTCAAAAAGCCTTTTTTCTTCTGGTCGATTTTACGGGGGGCCAGCAACGGCCCTGCCGGTTTCGGTTTAGCTGGTTTCTCCGGCTTGGTCGGTTCCCTGTCAACGGCGGCTTTTTCCGACTCGCCCAGCTTCAGTTTGGGCTTCTTATCGGTCCCGTCTTCCAACGTCTCGGCGGCGCCCGGCAATTCGACCACGATGTCGTTATTGCGGTCGCGGCTGGAAAGCTCCTTGATCATTTCCTCAAAGGATTTCGGCGGTTTCCGGGAAGGTTTCGGCACTTCACCGCCGTCCGCGGCCACTTTTTTCAGCAGGGCCGCCAGCGAAAAGAAACCGCCGCCCCGGACGCTCAAGCTCAATGCGCCGGCATTCTGTTCTTTCGGCACGGTGAAGCTGACAGTCCGGGTGATAGGCTCGGCTCTGTAAGGTTTAAGCTTCACCTCGATGTCGATTGTATCGCCCGGCCGGACGGAGGTCTGCAGGGGACGAGCCGACAGGATGCGCGCCGTCCGCCGGTCCGGACTGACATCGACATCGGCCCGGATGTCCATGATCGTCACCGGATTGTGCGGATTCGAGGCCAAAAATGCAATTAGCTCATAAAATTCCGTGAGAGATGCTTCCGCGATGTTTTCGGGACTGTAGAACATATTTTCCCGTTTGTAAGTCTCACCCGGCATCCCCCGGGCAGCTACTTCGAAAGTAATCCGGGCGGTACCCGAACCGGTACGGTCAATCGCCTTGTCGATGGCGTTGAGCAGGGACGCTGTCGCCAGAATCGGCAAAATTTCCTCGTCCTGAACGATTTGCACCGCCAGTTCGCGGCCGCCGGAATCCGCAGCCCGGATATTCATCCGCAACGGCACGATGCCGGGGAACCGGTTCATCTCGCCGGCCACGCCGGCTCCGCGGTCCTGGGTTATCGTACCGACGACTTCCCCGGTAGTACCCAGCTTGAAGGAGCTTTCCAGCCCGCGGATGGTCGTAAAAATGTAGGCATTGGTCATCAAAAAGTCGGCCGATCCCCGTTTCAGGAATGGGTGGCCAAACGCCAGAATCCGGTTGTCATCCACATAGGTCACGGTTCCCAGCGCGCCCAGGCTGACATCGCCGCGTACGAGCTGCACGCCGACCGCACTGCCGGGTTCCAGATCGCCATAGGCGATATCCGACGGCGGGTCGCCCACAGTTACCGGCGACAGTTGCAACGGTTTCAGATGAGTCTGCAGATAGGCCAGCGCATTCGAGCCAAACCCCGCCGCCATCAACGGTGTCGCCAGAAGTTGCCGGCTTTTGCCGGCCGGTTGGTCAACAGCCGGCGGTTTGCTCTGGTTCTTGTTTTTTTCTGGCGGCGTCGCCGACTTATCGTCCGACTGATCGCCGGGTCGATCCGCCGGCGCGGCGATCGGCGATGACGGCGATTTATATTCAAAAATCTTCAACATGTCCTGGATCGGCGTCACCATGGCAGTCCGCTGATCGGTCAGACTCCAGCCGTAACCGATCGCGCCGATCAACTGCCCGTCAATAAACACGGGGCTGCCGCTCATGCCCTGGGCCACGCCGCCGGCGCGGTCAATCACGTCGCCATAGGTGCGCACCAGGATCAAATCGCCGACGGCCCCTTTGTTCTTCATAATTCCCAAAACTTCCACACCGAATTCCTCAATCCGGGTACCGGCAATCACCGTGCGGGCGATTCCCTGCGCCCCGACCCGGACTTCGGACAGCGGCATCAATGGAACAGCGGCGGCCGCTCCGGACGGAGCGGCCAACAGCAACACGCAACAAAGCAATACCCATGCGCCGAAGCGCCGTCTGAAACTCTTCAATCCGTTCAGTCCTCTCGTCATTTAGCGGCCGGCTCGATCCGGGCAACGACCTGGCCCACTTTAATCAGGTCACCCGGTTTCACCAGCACTTCGTGCACGACGCCGTCGCGGGTGGCGCGGGCCGCCACAGCCGCTCCGGTGATGCTTTCGACGCGAACCAGGATGGTTCCTTCTTTCACCGCCGTCCCGACGGCCACCAAGTTTTGCGCCACCACCCGGCCGGCCAGTACACTCTGCTGGTCGATCAGGTTCACGGCCGACGCCACCCACACGGACAGCGCCAATATACAGGCAACGCTCAGGAGTATTATCGTTTTTTTATGCAACATAAGAACTCCTCCTTATTCAGGCTACAGATAAAGACTTGCTTATTTTGCCTTGGTCCGGATGACGGCGATGCCGGCGCCCAGTCGGCGTTCGCGCCCGTCCGAAGGTTGATTGACTATCTGGCCACCGATCAGCATCTCACTGGAACCGCCGCCATCAAGGTTCAGAGCGTCGACGGCGCCCTGTTCCAGCATGAACTGCGCCAATTCCAGCAGGGTAAACCCGACGCTCGAACGATTCCGGCCATCGACCACCACCAGCAAAGCCCGGTTGTCCTTCGTAATTCCCAACGCCGTCCGGGGAGCCCGCCCGCCGGCCACATCGCTGCCGAATTCCTCACCCAGGGTGGTGACATAGATTTGAGCGTTTTTGACCAAGCAAGGCCCGCCGCCTACGGCATCGACCACCTTGTCCCACACCGGCCCCACCGTTTGGACGATATTCAGCCGGTCGCCGATTTTGAGATGGGACATCAACCAAGCCGGCCGGCCGGTGACGGACACTACCACGGTCCCGTCCGGAATGACCGTATTGCTGTCCCGGATGTCAACGATGCGCCCGTTGCGGACGACATATTCGGCGCCGCCGGCGCCAGTCAAAGTCCAGAACGCGTAATAGGGATTATAAACAATCAGTTCCGAGTCGCCGCGGGTCCGGTTAACCCCGTCAATCGGGATCTTGCTCTTGTCCGGCAGTTCAACGTAGCCCGAATACGACGGCGCATCAAACACGAATTTGCCGTCCGGCAGGATGCCAAAGGAGGTTCGGGGAATATCCGGCGCGCTCACCAGATTGCGATCGATTTTCATCAAACCGAGGATTTCGCCGCTACGCATGAAGTAGGGACCATTGATCATCGCCACATTGTCCAGCCGCGCCGCCATTTCCGACAAGGTTTCAATACCGGCGACGGAATCGTTGGACAGCACTGGTTTCAGCGAATAGCCGACCTTCAGGTCGACGTCCAGGACATGCGCCCGAACCGGACCGGCATAGCGCCCCTTGATATATTCCGTATAGATGACACCCGGCGCGATAGGGGATTGATTCTTGCTGTCGTAGTTTTTCAGCAGATCGATGACCAACCGCGTCGGCGACTGCATGACGCTGACCTTGGGCAGAATCGGCAATTTGAGCGCAATCACCGCCTTGAACCGGCCGCCGCCCAAATCAACAAACCGCAGGTTTTCCACAAACGGATCATTGAAAGCTACTTGGTTGGCCCCGCTACGGTTGACGGTGTCCGGCAGCTCGACCTCCAACTGTTGCGGCAAATCCACCGCGCTGATCGTGTAGGCGGGGATCGCCGTCATATCCAGCACAATTCGGAACACATCATCGGACGAATGGAACCGGACGCTCTGTACCACCGCCGTCGTGGGCGGAGTCTGCGACGGCAACGCGGCGGGCGGGGCCGGTTTCAGCGAAGGAGCGGGAGCCGCCCAACCGGTCTGGAACAATAGCAGCACCGCCAATGCCAGCACCGCCATGATCCAACCATATCGTTTGTTCGTCCAACCCATCATGATCACCTTGCGTTTCCCGTTTCCATTTCATGAGTTCTTGTGATTATTATATAACAAATGGCCCGCAAATGCGAAATGGCCGGCAATGCCGGCCAAATGAGTCCATCGGAAATGTTGTCATTTTGAAGAAGTTGACAATGACGGCGTCGTCGCCGCCCGGCTCTGGCGGGTCAAATTCCGGTACATCATGTCGGCCAGGCCGACGCCGCCGGCCGACGCCATATTGCGGGTCATTTCCATGTCGAACATGGATTGCATGGTATCCTGTTGCAAGGTGCTGCCGCCCAAATCCGCTTTGGGAATGGTGGACCGCATGCTCTTGAGCAGCATGTTCAAAAACACGCCCTCCATCTCCTGGCAGGCTTTGCGAAGCTTGACGTCGTCCTCGGCGGCCTTGCCATTGGTTTTGAGCGCCCCGGCCAGCCGGGAATCCCACGCCGGCATGTTCAGTGCCGGGGTAACTGTCGTCGCGTTCATCAGATCAGCTCCATTTCCGCATGCAGAGCGCCAGCGGCTTTCATGGCCTGCAGGATGGTAATGATGTCCCGGGGCGTCGCCCCCACCGAATTCAGCGCCGCCACCACGTCGCCGACGCTGGCCGTGGAAGGCAGCACCAACAGATTTCCGTTGCCCTCCTGCGCATTCACGGACTGCCGGGGAGTCGTCACCGTCCGTCCTTGCGAGAACGGCAATGGCTGTGACACTTCGCGGGTCTTGGTGATTTTTACCGTCAGGCCACCCTGCGCCACCGCCACCTCGTCGATGGAAACGTTAGAACCCATGACAATCGTGCCTGTCCGCTCGTTGATGACGACCCGGGCCACTTCGTCAGGCCGGATCCGCAGTTCTTCGATCGCCGCCACGAACCCTACCACGTCCTGTCCAAACATACCCGGCACCGACACTGTTACGGTTCCGGGGTCGCGAGCGGTGGCGATCGTCCCGAAACGCTGGGTGATCGCTTCGGCGATTCGGGTGGCCGTCGTAAAGTCCGGCCGGTTCAGCGCCAAGTTGAACTGACCGTTGGCGCCGATCTGGAACGGCACGTCGCGTTCCACGATCGCGCCGTTGGTGATCAGGCCGACCGTGGGAAAATTCTTCTGGACGTTGGCGCCGGTGCCGCCGGCAGCAAAGCCGCCGGTCGTGACCGGGCCCTGGGCCACGGCGTATACATTGCCGTTCGCCGCCCGCAAGGGGGTCTGGATCAACGTGCCGCCGGCGAGGCTTTTGGCGTCGCCCATCGACGACACCGTCACGTCGATGTTGTCGCCGGATTTCACGAATGCCGGCAATTTGGCGGAAATCATGACCGCCGCCACGTTTTTCGACTGCAGTTTGGTCTGGTCGACCAGCACGCCGAACGATCGCAGCATATTTACCACCGACTGGATGGTATTGACGCTCTTATTGGAGTCGCCCGTGCCAGCCAATCCGAACACCAAGCCGTAACCGACCAGTTGGTTGGCACGGACGCCCTGCACTTTGGCCACATCCTTGATGCGGGTGTTGCCCGGCGATTGGATGACGGTGGCCGCCGATACCAGACCACTCCCAGCCAGCACGGCCAGAACGATCATCCAAGTCAGCACCGCTCGCATTTTACGCATATTCCCACCTCATCTATCTTTCGCACAGCCTGTAAGACCCGTCCGCATGGACCGGGGAAAAAGGCTGTAGCTCTAAGTAACATTGCCCGGGGAGTCCCCCGTTCACTGCCGCTGTCATCCGGCGGTCAGAAGAGCCAGTTCCAAATCTGGGTCAGGATGCCTTGCCGCTGTTTGCTGGCCAGCGGCCCGTTGCCGGCAACATTCAGTTTGGCATCGGCGATGCTGCTGGAATAAACGGTGTTGTCGGCCTGAATGTCGCTGGGTCGAACCTGTCCGGACAGGGTAATGGTCTGGCTTTCGCCGTTTTGTTTGATGTTCTGCGTGCCGGAAATCACCAAATTGCCGTTGGGCTTGACCTCGATGACTTTCACGGTGATCCGGGCGGTCACTTTGTTAGTATTGTTGATGCTGCCCTTTGAGGAAAAGTTGTCTTTCTGTGATGTGGACATCTCGGGCACGAACCCGAGCAAGCCGGTTCCCTTGTCCGTCGATCCCGAAGCCGACTTGGTATTGCTGGATGCGCCGCTACGGGCGACGGTGGAGCTTTCGCTCACGATTACCGTAAGAATGTCGCCGACCGCCCGGGCCCGTTGGTCGCCGAAGATCACGGCGGTCGGCGCGTTATCGGACCAGAGCGAGGTCGCACTGGCCTGGCTCAGCGGCAGCAAAGTGAATATAACGGCCAATAGCAACCGGTAACCCCAGAAACCCCGTGACACTGAGTAACGAGTCTGGTTCATATCTTTCACCCTCCCGTCTGGTTGAGCACCAGCACTGATTTATCATTCTGGACCCGGCCGGTCAGAAACTTCTTGGTAACCAGATTCTGTACCCGGACCAGATCGCCTGCTGCACCCTGCGCATAGCTGACACCGTTCGCAAACACTTCAATCTCGCCGACCCGGGCGACGATTTTGACACTCTCGCCGCGTTTGACCAGAATCGGCCGGGTCAGATTCCGTTCGCCAATCACGCTGCCGGGCGGCAACGCATAGCGCATCTGCAATCCGATCGCCTTGTCCAGCTCCGTCAGGTAACCGGGCGCCAGCTTCCCTGCGTCCAGCCGTTCCAGTCGCACCGACTGTTCCGTCAGGATGTCGCCGGCATTCAGGTTCGTCGTTGCCACCACCACATCCAGCAACCGCCGGACTTCGAACTGGACCGGCACTTTCACGAAACTGCGGCCATCGGTCCTTATCGCCACCTGCACCGTGGTCTGACCGGCGTAGCGAATGGGCCCATACAGTTCCGGCGCCAGTTCCAACCGGCCCAGCGGCGCCGGCAGATCTGCCGGCAAGTCCAGCAGACTCACCGTGGAACCCGTCGCAGTCTGAACCAGAAAAGACCGGGCCGCTTCAGCCAGGTGGTGGCCACTGACCGTCTGTGACCGGGTACTGATCGAAAACTGCGGCGGCACGCTCCAGGTAATCGCGGTAAAGTCGACACGGTTGGCCGCCAGCTTCGGTTCGAGGGTTGCCGGGGTGAGATATTCGGTCGTGCCTGGCTTCGGGGCATCGCCGAGAGGCAATTCCCGAAAAAGTTTGACCCGCTCGACGGAATCGCCGCTGACGACAGCAATGTCGCCAAGGGTCAGCCAGGGACCGTTCACCGCGGACTCCGGCCGGACGGCAATGCTCAGGTTGGCGGCAAAAACAACCGAAGTGACCAGACAGAGCATGGTCGTTAACAGGAAGACCGCCCTGATCCGTTTCATCGCCGCCACCTACCGTTTCATCGTGTTCGCTGTCGACAGCATTTCGTCCGAGGTCGTGACGGCTTTGGAGTTCAGCTCGTAGGCGCGTTGGGCGACGATCATGTTGACCATCTCCTCGACAACCTGCACGTTCGACATTTCCACGTATTTTTGGCTCAAAGTTCCGGCGCCGTCAGTGCCGGGATTGCCGACTGTCGGCGTGCCGGAGGCTACCGTTTCCTTGAACAGGTTGCTGCCGATGCTGTCGAGGCCGGCCGGGTTGACGAAGCGGGCGATCTCGATCTGACCCAGGTTCTGGGGATCGGTCTGATTCGGGATCTTGGCAGTAACTACGCCCTCGGCGGAAATCGTCACTTCCGTGGCGTTGGTAGGGATGGTGATCTGCGGTTCCAGAAAATAGCCTTCCGAATTCACGATCCGCCCCTGCGAATCTTTTTTGAAGGAACCATCCCGGGTATAGCCGAGGGTTCCGTCCGGCATAGTGATTTGAAAGAAACCATCCCCCTGAATGGCGACATCCAGACTATTGCCGGTCGACTGGAGACTGCCCTGGGTAAACAGATGCTGAGTGGCTACCTGCCGGGAACCGTGTCCCATCTGCACGCCGGTCGGCAGCATGTTGTCGTTGCCGGTCGTTGCCCCGGCCTGCCTTATCGTTTGATAAATCAAGTCCTGAAATTCTGTCCGCATTTTCTTGAAGCCGGTGGTACTGACGTTCGCCAGGTTGTTGGCGATGACGTCGATATTCGCCTGTTGCGCCACCATGCCGGTACCAGCTGTCCACAGTGATCTCATCATAACGCAAAAAAACCTCCTCAGATGCCAAAATCAGCCGTATCGATCATTCAACGGCTGCGGGGCCTCCTTTGAAGGTCCGGCCCCTTATCCAGTTTTCGGCTCCCTGTCCGTTACACCGACGCTACTTGGTTGACTGCCTTGTCCAGTAGCGTATCATGAATCTGCACCACTTTTGAATTCGTTTCGTAAGCCCGGTAGCCGGCAATCATGCTGACCATTTCCGCAACCACGTTGACATTGGAAAGTTCGATGAATCCCTGACGAATCTTGGTGTTTGCAGCCGGCTGTCCCTCCATGCCTTCCGGTGCCCGAAATAAGGTAGCACCTTCTTTTTGCAAGCGGTTTTCGTCTTCAAATTCAACCAGCTGGAACGAATTGTTCTCGACACTGTCCAAAAAAATCCGGGCGTCCTCAGCCACCGTGATTTTTCCGGCCTGCCCGGTCGGATCGAGATTGATCGGCCCGTTTTGTCCCAGAACACGGAACCCTTCCTGCGTTACCAGTTCTCCCGTCGCACTGCGGGTAAACGTGCCATTGCGCGTGTAGCGGGTGCCGGCCGGCGTTTCCACCGCGAAGTATGCTTTCCCTTCCAGCGCAAAATCCAGCGCGTTGCCGGTCGGATGTATGATGCCAGCGGTGTGGCTGGTCGCGGTGGCATCCAGCCACGATCCGGCCCCCATGCTGCCGATTTCCGGCTGTTCCGCTCCGTCGTTAACCCGTTTGACGGGCCGGCTGGCGTAGTCTTTGAGCAACGCGAAATCTTTTTTGAATCCCGCAGTACTGACGTTGGCCAAGTTGTTGGCAGTCACGTCATTCCGCAGGGATTCGGCCAGCATGCCGGCCGCGGCGGTATAGATTCCCCGTATCAAACAATCACCCCGATTTATTTGCCTTTCTACCTACTGATATCGGAATAATCGGCGGGAAGCTTAAATAAGAAATTTACTTCAATGTGCCGCCTGTAACATTTCGGAATATCGAATTTAAGGCGAAGGTCGCCTCGAAATTTTCCGGGTTTCATGGCTTATCGCCGGAATTCGGTCCGATTCAGGCAGTCTTTTTTGCGGCCAACCCGAATGCTCCCTCCAGTCGCTCGGGCCTAAAATCAACATCCATGTTGATTTTGCCTGAAAAATCCTGCCCTTCATCGACGAATTGCACGGCTCACGCCAATGAAACCTTGACAAATTCTGAGGCGCCTTCGCAGTGTCCGTCGCATACAGTTGACAACAAGAAACATTCGAACGAAAGATCAGTGCTTCCCAGCCGCTATTTCGCGATATAATTCCGGCCTACTCTAAACAAAAAAGGACAGTGACCAAAAACCGCGCAGGGATTTCGGGTCCTGTCCTCAGGCTTATGCCGTTGAATTTTTTCCTTCGCACAGCCTGTACGACATCGCCTTCTTAAGTCGAAGATGAACAGGCTGTAGCTCGAAGTAAATTCGACTAAAGATTCGGGTGTCGTTAAAACGACACCCGAATCAAGTCTCCATTTATTTAAGGCCGGTCTTGCGCACGCTGGCCAGATGGCTGCCCAACACTTCCAAAGAATCCAGGGCGATCCCGGTGCCGCGGGCCACGCAGGAAGTCGGGTCCTCGGCCAGGTGGCAGGGAATGCTCGTCTGTTTGGTCAGCAGAATATCCAGTCCATGCAGCATCGCGCCGCCGCCAGTCATCACGATGCCCCGGTCGATAATGTCGGAGGCCAGTTCCGGCGGCGTCCGCTCCAGCACGTTCTTCACGCAGTCAACAATCAGGCCGATCGGTTCGGCCAAAGCCGACCGGATCTCCGTCGAGGTTACGACCACCGTCTTCGGCATGCCCGAAACCAAATCCCGACCCCTGACCTCCATGCTCTCGTTACGCAGGTCGGTGTAGGCCGTGCCGATTTTGATCTTGATATCCTCCGCCGTCCGTTCGCCGATCATCAATTTTTGTTCTTTACGCATGTACCGGATGATGGAATCATCGAACATGTCGCCGGCCACCCGGATAGACGAGCTGACCACGATGCCGCCGAGGCTGATCACCGCCACATCCGTCGTCCCGCCGCCAATATCGACGACCATGGCGCCGCAAGGTTCGGCGATGTCCAGACCGGCGCCCAGCGCCGCCGCCAGCGGTTCCTCGATCAGATAGGTTTCTTTGGCGCCTGCCTGAATCGCGGCCTCCAGAACTGCCCGTTTTTCCACGGTCGTCACGCCCGAGGGCACACAGACCATGACGCGGGGTTTGAAAAACAGGGCCTTGCCGGCTACTTTTTCGATAAAATAGCGCAACATCTGTTCGGTATTTTCATAGTCTGCGATGACCCCCTCGCGTAAGGGACGTACCGCCACAATATTCCCCGGCGTGCGGCCGATCATCCGCCGCGCATCCTCGCCGATGGCCAGGATACGACCAGAATCCAGATCCTTGGCGACCACCGACGGCTCATTCAACACGATCCCCTGCCCCTTGATATAGACCAGAATCGTGGCTGTTCCCAAATCAATCCCGATATCCTGCGATAACCCAAATTTCATATGATTCCCTCCGTCCGGCTCCCTATTCCGCTTCGTGCCTGGATATGTCGGCGCCGAGGCTCTTCAGTTTATCCACGATTCGGTCATATCCCCGGTCAATATGGTGAACGGCGCCGATTTCGGTGCAGCCTCTGGCGGCCAGCCCGGCAATGATCAAGGCCGCGCCGGCGCGCAGGTCGGTTGCCGTGACCGGGCATCCGGTCAAATAAGGCACGCCGTCCACGATCGCCATCCGTCCGTCGATCTTAATGCTGGCGCCCATCCGTTTCAGTTCGTCCACGTGCATGAACCGATTTTCAAAGACAGTTTCCGTGATCAGACTGGACCCGTGCGCCACCGTCATCAAGGCCATGAACTGAGCCTGCATGTCAGTCGGAAAACCCGGATACGGCAAAGTTTTTACGTCCACCGCCCGGATCCGCTGATCAGCCGTCGCCCGGACCCGGATCTCGTCCACCGTTTCGTCGATGGCGACCCCGGCTTCCTTAAGCTTGGCCACCAGCGGCTTCATATGCTCAAACAGGACATTTTTCAGGGTTACATCGCCGCCGGTGATCGCCGCCGCCACCATATAGGTGCCAGCCTCGATCCGGTCCGGGATGACCGCATAGGTGGTCCCTTTCAACTCCCGTACGCCTTCGACCCGGATCACATTGGTGCCGGCGCCGCGAACATTCGCCCCCATCGCATTGAGGTAGTTGGCCAGATCGACGATCTCCGGCTCCTGAGCCGCATTTTCGATGATCGTCTGCCCGTGGGCCAAGCTGGCGGCCATCATGATGTTTTCGGTGGCGCCTACGCTGGGAAAATCCAGATACACTTTGGCACCCTGCAGACCTTGCGGGGCCCGGGCCTCGATGAAGCCATGGCCGAGGATGATCTGCGCGCCCAGCGCCTCAAAGCCCTTCAGATGCAAATCAATCGGCCGCGAACCGATGGCGCAGCCGCCGGGCAGGGATATTCGCGCTTCCTGGAACCGGGATAGCAAGGGGCCCATAACCAAAAAAGAGGCCCGCATCTTTCGGACCAATTCATAAGACGCTTCGCAGCTTTTGACCCCCGTGCTGTCGATAAACAGGCTGCCCGGTTCCTGCCAGCGAGTGGTAAGGCCCAGATACTGCAAAACTTCCGTTATGGTTTTTACATCGTCCAGGTCGGGGATTTCTTCAATGACAGAAGGGGTAGACGCCAACAACGAAGCGGCGATGACCGGCAGCACGGCATTCTTCGCGCCACTGACCTTCACCGTTCCGGAGAGTCGGCGCCCCCCCTGAATGAATAGTTTTTCCAATTGAAACGTTGCTCCTTACTATGTGCTGTTAACGGCGGACAGTTTCGGCGATTTTCAGACGCATCAAAGCCCGGCGCAGAGCCAGTTCCGCCCGACGGACATCGGTATCCGAGGCATGCTCGGCGATTCGCCGCTCCGCCCGTTCCTTCGCCGATTCCGCCCGGGCAAAATCGACTTCCGTTTCGGTTTCGGCGGCCGGCGCCAAAATAGCGATCCGGTTGTCCTTAACCTCCATGAATCCGCTGGCTACGGCCACATAGTGCTCCACTCCGTCTTTTTTATACCGGAGCGGAGCAATGTCGAGAGCCGCAATCAACGGCGCATGGTTGGGCAATATGCCGAGTTCGCCATTCAGCGCCCGTGCGATGACAATATCCGCTTCCACACAGCATACGCTTCGTTCGGGGGTCAGGATATCCAGAGTCATTATCGTGGACATCGTCCTACTCCCCTTTCAGCGTACGAGCCTTCTCCACCGCTTCATCAATGGTGCCGACCATGAAGAAGGCGGCCTCCGGCAGGTCATCATGCTTGCCGGCGACAATTTCCTGGAAGCCACGGATGGTCTCCCGGATCGGGACATATTTGCCGGGCATACCGGTGAACTGTTCCGCCACGAAAAACGGCTGGCTGAGGAAACGCTGGATTTTACGGGCGCGAGCCACGGTCAGCTTGTCATCGTCGGACAGTTCTTCCATACCGAGAATGGCGATGATATCCTGGAGTTCCTTGTAGCGTTGCAGCACTTCCTGGACGCTGCGGGCGGTTTCGTAATGTTCTGGGCTGATGATATTCGGATCCATGATCCGAGAGGTCGAGTCCAGCGGATCCACAGCCGGATAAATGCCGAGCTCGGCGATCTGCCGGGACAGAACTGTCGTCGCATCCAGATGGGCGAACGTCGCTGCCGGCGCCGGGTCGGTCAGGTCGTCGGCCGGAACGTAGACTGCCTGTACCGAAGTAATGGAGCCTTTCTGGGTCGAGGTAATCCGTTCCTGCAGCGCACCGACATCCGTGCCCAGAGTCGGCTGATAGCCAACGGCGGACGGCATTCGGCCGAGCAGCGCCGACACTTCGGACCCTGCCTGGATAAACCGGAAAATGTTATCGATAAATAATAACACATCCTGCCCTTGCGTGTCACGGAAATATTCAGCCATGGTCAGCGCGGACAGTCCGACGCGCATGCGCGCTCCCGGCGGTTCATTCATCTGCCCGTAAACCAAGGCGGTTTTTTCGATAACTCCAGACTCTTTCATTTCCGTCCAGAGGTCGTTGCCTTCGCGGGTACGCTCGCCGACACCGCCGAATACCGACACGCCGCCGTGCTCGGTGGCAATGTTGCGGATCAGTTCCATGATGATAACCGTTTTCCCCACGCCGGCACCGCCGAACAGGCCGATTTTGCCGCCGCGGGAGTAGGGAGCGATCAGATCGACAACCTTGATGCCGGTTTCCAGAATCTCGGTACTGGTTGTCTGGTCTTCCAGTTTCGGCGCCGGCCGGTGAATCGGCCAATAATCGTCGGCATCGACAGGTTTCGGATCGTTATCAACGGTTTCGCCGAGAACATTGAAAATCCGGCCTAGGGTGCCCGAACCAACGGGGACTTTAATGGGAGCGCCGGTATCAACGGCCGCCATCCCGCGCATCAGTCCATCCGTTGAGGACATGGCCACGCAACGAACGGTACTGTCGCCCAGATGCTGCATCACTTCCGCAATAATCTTTATCTGTTCGCCATTGTTGTCGCCTTCGATGGAAACCGCGTTGTAGATTGCGGGAAGCTGCTCCGGCAGGAATTCAACGTCAATGACCGGTCCAATGACTTGTAAAACTCGACCAGTATTATTCACAAACAACCTCCTACTTCGGGACCGCTCAGCGCCTGACACGGTCGAGAGATGATTTCGCCGCGGCGGCCGGTTATTTCAGAGCCTCCGCACCGCCGACGATTTCGGAAATTTCCCGGGTAATATTGGCCTGACGCAGCTTATTATAGTTCAGAATCAGTGTGCTGATCAGTTCCTGGGCATTATCGGTGGCCGAACTCATCGCCAACATCCGCGAGCCCAGTTCACTGGCCGCGGCTTGGCTCAGGGCCCCATAGATCACCGTTTCCAGATATAGCGGTAACAGCGCTTCCAGAACGTTTGCCGCCGAAGGTTCGAATATAATCGGCTGCGGGACCGCCACCGATGCGTCGCCGCCTTTTTGTCCGGGCGAATCCAGCGGCAACAGTTTCAACGCTTCCGGCTTGAAGTGGCCGGGTGAAAAAAAGCGGGTGTAAACGAGATGAATCTCGTCATAGGTTGCCGTGCTGTAGTCCCGGGCCATATCCCGGGCCACCTGCGCGGCGTCGGAATAAGTCGGCCGCTCGGATATGCCGATGTACTCATGGTCGATCGCATACCCCCGGTGCCGGAAATAATCCCGGCCCTTGCGCCCGACAACGCTGATACTGACATCGTCCCTGCCTTGGACGAGCGGCAAGGCTTCCCGGATGACATTGGAAGCATACGCGCCGGCCAGTCCTTTGTCCGAGGTCAGGATCAGGTACGCCACTTTTTTGACCTCGCGGACCGCCAATAGCGGATGGCTGATATCGTCCACACCCTGGGCCACATTATTGAGGATTTCGATCATTTTGTCGGTATAGGGCTTGGAAGCGAGCGCTTTATCTTGGGCTTTGCGCAGACGTGCCGCCGCGACCATTTTCATCGCCTTGGTGATCTGCTGAATACTTTTGACACTTTTGATGCGGCGGCGTATGTCGCTTGTGCTGGACATCCGTCATCACCTCATCGCTTCAGTCGTTACTGTGTCTTTAAATTCGCCCAGCGCTTTTTTCAGTACCGTTTCCGTCTGGTTGTCGAGCACTTTCTTCTCCGAAATGGTTTTGCCAATTTCCGGATAATTGGCCCGCATGAACTTCTGCAGTTCCATGTCGGCCTGCGAAACGGCATGGGCCGGCACATGGTCGAAGTAACCGTTGACGCCGGCATAGATGCTGATAACCTGTTCTTCGACCGGCATCGGGTGATACTGCGGCTGTTTGAGCAATTCGGTCAACCGCTGACCGCGGTCGAGCAACGCCTTGGTGGCCTTGTCCAGTTCCGAACCGAACTGGGCGAACGCCGCCAGTTCCCGGTATTGCGCCAAATCCAGACGCAGTCGGCCAGCAACCTGTTTCATCGCTTTGATCTGAGCCGAACCGCCGACGCGTGATACTGAAATGCCAGCGTTGATCGCGGGGCGAATCCCAGCATAGAACAATTCGCTTTCCAGGAATATCTGTCCATCGGTAATCGAAATGACATTAGTGGGAATATAGGCGGAAACGTCGCCAGCCAAGGTTTCAATGATCGGCAGTGCGGTCAGGGAACCAGCGCCTTTTTCATCGGACAGTTTGGCCGCCCGTTCCAAAAGACGGGAATGCAAGTAAAAAACGTCGCCCGGGTAGGCTTCACGGCCCGGCGGCCGGCGGAGCAACAGCGACATGGCGCGGTAAGCCTGGGCATGTTTGGACAAGTCGTCGTACACGCAGAGCACGTGACCGCCCTTGTACATGAAATATTCGCCCATGGCTACGCCGGAGTAGGGGGCGAGGTATTGCAGCGCCGCATTGTCCGAGGCAGTCGCCGCGACCACGATCGTGTACTCCATCGCGCCAGCTTCCTCGAGAAGATGCACCAATCGGGCTACGGTAGAGGCTTTCTGGCCGATGACGACATAAATGCAGATAACACCCTGACCCTTCTGGTTCAGGATGGTGTCCACGGCAATCGCCGTCTTGCCGGTGCCACGGTCACCGATGATCAACTCGCGCTGACCACGACCGATCGGAATCATCGCGTCGATCGCCTTGATCCCGGTTTGCAGCGGCTCTTTAACGGACTGGCGGTCGGCAATTCCCGGCGCCGTATACTCGACCGGCCGGAATTCCGTCGTCTGGATCGGTCCCTTGCCGTCGATCGGCTGTCCGAGCGCATTGACCACCCGGCCGACCAGAGCTTCGCCCGCCGGTACCTGCATGATCCGACCGGTGCAACGGACAATATCGCCTTCCTTGATCAGCGTTTCGCCACCGAGCAACACCGCGCCGACGGTTTCCGCCAAGTTAAGAACCAGGCCGTAGATGCCATGGGGAAACTCCAGCAATTCACCGGCCATCGCCTTACGGAGGCCGCTGATGTGGGCGATGCCGTCGCCAAGGGAAATAACGGTCCCAATGTCATCGACGTTGATGTCGGTTTGGTAATCCGCAATTTGTTGTTTCAGCAGTTCGGTTATTGATTCTGGCTTAAAATTCATACTCACTCAGCCTGTCACCCCAACCTTCTTCAGCGGAGTCTTCAGCAGATCCGCCTGGAGCACCGAGAGTTGATGCGACAAACTGCCATCGAGCAATTTATCGCCGACTCGCACCACAATGCCGCCCAGAATTCCGCTGTCAACATGCTGTCTGATTTTTATTGTCCTGCCGGTCATGGCGGCCAGTTTTTCCGCCAACGCCTGCTCCTGGCTGACGGTCAGCGGCAACGCGGTTGTCACATCAGCCATCATCAGGTTGCGTTTGTCTTCCTGGGCCAATTCGACATATTCACGCAGGATGGCGGGCAAAGCCCCCTCCCGATGTTTTTCGGCCAATTCCAGCAGGAACTTGGCTTCGGCGAGAAAGTTCTTGTCGCCGGCCAACTCATATAAGTCATGAGCGAGTTTTGTCGCCATCGGTTTGCTTAGCATGGCGGCGTCCCACCCTGTTTCCCGACATCCAACCGGGTTATGAAGTCATCGACCAACTTGGCGTTGATTTTTTCATCCACGCTCTGACCGATGATTTTCGAGGCGGCCGCGACCGAAATCGCCACGACTTCGCTTCGAATATCTTCCAGCGCCTGCTGACGTTCGCGGGCAATCTTTTCCTCCGCGGCTTCCAGCAGCCGGGCATGTTCTTCGCGGGCGCTGGCAATGATTTCTTCTTTCGTATTATCCGCCTGTTTCAGGGCTTTGTCCATAATCGCCTGTGCATCGCTTTTCGCGTTTTGCATCTGCTGCTGATATTCCGCCCGCAGTTTTTCGGCGGCCGCCCGTTCTTGGTCGGCCGCATCGATCTGGCCTGCAATCCGGGCCTGGCGCTCGGCAAGAATTTTCAGCAGAGGGTTCCACGCAAATTTCGTCAGCAACAACAGCGTAATGGCAAAGTTAAGAATCATCGCCAACATTGTTGCATTCAAATCAACCAACCGATAGCATCCCCTTTCTCACGCATACTGGAGGATGAACGAGAAGCCCGATTCTCCTCCATTGACAGTTCGCGTGCAATCATTTCACAAACGGGTTCGCAAATACAAGAACGATGGCGATAACGGCGGCAATGATCGGAATAGCCTCGATCAGGCCGATCGCGATAAACATCGTGACCATGACCGATTGTTTCGCTTCGGGTTGACGGGCAATCGACTCGATCGCTTTGGACGCAACTTCCGCGTCCCCTTTCGCGGCGGCCAAGGAAGCCATACCGGCAACGAGCGCGGCGGCCAATACGGAGCACCCGATAACAATTGCATTCTCCATAGAAATAAATCCTCCTCTCAATTCTCCACAGGGTTTACAGTCTGAACAGAACCTGTCCTCCGGGGCAGCATCGAACCTCTCCCGGCGTAATTAGTGATTGTCCTGCAGTGCGTTGGCCAGGTACGTCATGGACATCATGGTGAAAATACCGGCCTGGATGATTCCGACAAACACACTGAAAGCCAGCCAAATACTGGGGATGAAATACGGAACCAGTTTGGTCAGAACCACGATTAGAATCTCACCCGCCAGAATATTGCCGAATAGACGGGCGGACAGCGTGACCGGTTTGGCGATCTCCTCGATCAGATTGATGGGCAGAAACAGGAAGTGCGGCTTCAGAAAATGGCTGAAATGGCCGACAAAGCCTTTTTCTTTGACCCCCAGCACATTGACCACCACTACGATCAGCAGGGCTAGGCCCAAGTTGCAGTTGATATCGCTTGTCGGCGAGGCGAGCCCCGGCACCAGTCCCACCCAGTTGGCAATCAGCAGAAAAATGAACAGGGTGATGACCAGCGGAGCCACTTGGCGGCCTTTGGGGCCGATATTGTTGTCAATCTGCTCCAGCAAACCTTCCACAACAATCTCGATCATATTCTGCATCTTGCCCGTTGGAACAAGCTTCAGGCTTCGGGTCGCGGCAATCGCAACCACCAACGTAACGACGCTGGACAGAACCGCCATGTAAATGGTATCCAGATGAAAATGCATCCCGAGAAACTCTACAATTTTGTGTGCGTGCATCTTAATTACTCACCTCTTTCCGATGCGGAATTTCGAATTATTCCATGATCTGTATTCCATCAAAAATCAGCATCAACGCTGCATACAGAAACAGGCTGATCTGAAATGAAAAAAAGCCAAATAGGGCAGCGAGAAAAGAAATTGACTGAAACACGCGGGAAAAGGCCAGAATGACCAGGGCAATCGCCACAATCGGCTGCAAAGTTTTGAACCAACCCGTCCGGAGCGACTCCAGAGTAACCGCCAGGGCCGGCCGGGAATCCAGTCGGTTTCGCCGGGGATGTTTGAGTATAAACGACCACTTCAGCATGGCCGGAACCCGCCGATATAACAGGAACATGTAGGCGGCGCTACCGGCAGCCCCCAGCAGAAATCCGGACAAATATTGCGTCTGTCCCACCAGCAGGAGCGTCAAACTGATCAGCGCCACATACAGGAGAAAGCATAACGACAAAGCCGACATCGTTCGAATCTGTTTAGGCACGGCGATTTTTCTCTTTATCATTTCCGTTCTCGTGATTTAATTCGGCGGCTTTCCTGCAGACAGCCCGCAAACCGGCAATCAGCCCAAACATTGTGCCGATCGCCACACCCCATGGGGAAGAATGAAACCATTTGTCAAATCCTTTGCCAAGCAACAGACCGACAGCCGCGTTCACCAGCATAATGAACCCCATGTTGCTGGCCAGGGAAAGGGCTTTGAGCAGTTGTCGCCCCCCGTTGTTCACCCGCTCTCACCTACAATTCGAATACTACGAAAAAAAGCAGCCCGATTCAAGTCCCAATTTTTTCACAAGCGAACTGTGACTAGCAAAAAAACACCATGACCCGTTTTGCAGTAACACAAAACCAGCCTTGGTGTTCTTACGTTCACCGTCCACAACAGGTAGAGAAAGCAAGAACTGTGTTATATACTTCCAGAAAAGCTTCAGCTTACCCGTCCCAATCAATTGCACCGACACAAAATTATTCGGCGGGCTAGCCAAAAATCCTGCTGGTTTATTTTAAAATATCAAAATTATTTTGTAAATACAATTTTGTGAATTAGTATACTCTATTGCCAGAAATCCGGAATTAAATCCGCCTTAAAAATACGTCGGCGGCGTTGTACTTAAGGCATTCCGCCACAGGATCGTCTGAACGATGCGCTGGGAGGCGCGCCCGTCGCCGTATGGATTCACGGCTTCCGACATCGCCCGGTATCGTACCGGATCCGACAACAAAATTTGCGTTTCTTGATAGACCGTTTCTTCCGTGGTCCCAATCAGCCGCACGGTACCGGCGGCGATCGCCTCCGGCCGTTCCGTCGTGTCCCGCAGCACTAGGACCGGCTTGCCCAGTGACGGCGCTTCTTCCTGTATCCCGCCGGAGTCGGTGAGAATCAGCGTGGAGCGGGCCATCAGATTCACAAACGGCTCATAGTCGAGCGGATCGGTCAGATGAACCCGCTCCAAGTGGCCAAGCACTGCCGCCACTACTTCCCGGACTTTAGGATTCCGGTGAACCGGAAATATGACTTCCACGTCCGGAAATTCCTCGACAATGCGTTTCAGCGCCTGATATACATGGCGCATGGGTTCGCCCAAATTTTCCCGGCGGTGGGTGGTCACCAAGATCACCCGCCGAGCGGCGAAATCGAGGGAAGCCAACAGTTCATCCGCAAACCGGAAATCCGGCTTCACCGTGGCCAGAAGCGCATCGATGACCGTATTGCCGGTCACAAAAACGCTTTCGGAATCGACATTCTCCCGCAGCAGGTTTTGCCGGGCGGTCGAAGTCGGGGCAAAATGCAGGTCGGTCAGAGCCCCGGCAAGCTTGCGATTCATTTCCTCGGGGTAGGGGGAATACTTGTTACCGGTTCGCAAACCCGCCTCGACATGCCCAACCGGAATCTGATGGTAAAACGCCGCCAGTGCGCCGACAAAAGTAGTCGTCGTGTCGCCGTGGACCAGCACCAGGTCCGGACGGGCTTCGGCCAGCACGTCATTCAATCCGTTCAGGGCCCGGCTGGTGATATCGAACAACGTCTGCGACGGGCTCATAATATCGAGGTCGTAGTCGGGGTGAATCTGAAATAAGTGCAGCACTTGATCCAACATTTCCCGATGTTGGGCCGTAACGGCGACCAAAGACTGTATCTGTTCCGGATGCTTTTGCAGCTCCAACACCACCGGCGCCATTTTGATGGCTTCCGGCCGGGTACCGAAAATCGTCATGACCTTCAAACGTTTCAAGTTCATCCTCCTAAATGCCCGACAGCCTCGCGAAAAACAGGCCAAATGTATAAAAAGAGCGGGGATAAGAACGCCTTGACGTTTTACTTAACCTCGCTTGTGTTCGCTAACTGGTTTGTTCAACTGACAGATCGCCGGCAACTTTTCAACAGAATACTCCTACCTTCCCTTCACCGAGCTCGCATCCTTCAATACGCCGGTTTTGCGAGCCGCGAAGAAAGCGGCGACGAGCAGGGCCACCAAGATGAGGACGGCCAGGCCGATTTTCACTTCGGTCAGGACGATCGCGCTCACGCCCAGCAAAATGCTGACCATATAGAGAATCAGTACGACTTGCTTCTGACTAAGGCCCATGTCCAACAACCGATGGTGCAGATGGCCCCGGTCCGGTTTAAAAATCGGCTGCCCATTGGTAAACCGGCGGATAATGGCGCAGGCCGTGTCCATGATCGGCAGGCCCAGGGCGACCATCGGCACAATGAGGGCGATAGTTGCTGCACTCTTGACTGTGCCGACAACCGAAACCGCCGCCAACATATAGCCCAAAAACATACTGCCGGTATCGCCCATGAAAATCTTCGCCGGACTGAAATTGAAGTGCAAAAAACCAAGCGCGCTGCCCGCCAATGCGGCCGTCAGCACCGCCACCAGCCACAGGTTCTGATGGACCGCCATCAAAAAGATCGTAACAGCGGCAATCGTCGAAACTCCGGCTGCCAATCCATCCAGGCCATCGATCAGGTTCAGCATGTTGGTCAGGCTCACCACCCACAGCAGCGTGAAGGGGATCGCCCACATATCCAGATAAATCATGCTGCCAAAAGGATTGGTCAGCCAATCGATCTGGATATCGAACAACAGCAATACGGACGCGGCCGCAATCTGCCCAACCAGTTTCACTTTGGCCGGCAGTTGATAGATATCGTCCAGAACCCCGAGCAGCAGAATCGCCGTCCCGCCGGTCAACAGCCCGACCAATTCCCAGGTCAGGTGGACACTGGCCAGGACCGACGCAATGAAGCCGGCATAGATCGCCAGCCCGCCAAGTCGGGGAATAATCCCTTTATGAACTTTGCGGGCATCCGGCTTGTCCACCGCACCCCAGCGGATGGCCAACCGTTTGACCGACGGGGTGACCAGATAGGTCACGCCCAGAGCGACAATAAACGCGATAAAGTAAACATTCATATTTTAGCGGCACCTCGTTTCAAACCACCTATTAGTTTACTCCATCCCGAACATTCTTGTCAATCAAAGTAGCCTTTCTGGCGCAGCTTCGCCCCGTGTTTTTCCATATACGGCTGCAGATCCAGCTGATAGGTGTCGGCCAAAATGTA
Source organism: Veillonellaceae bacterium (assembly GCA_012798135.1). The sequence goes on from JAAZNU010000023.1 coordinate 69,886, forward strand.
CATCATCGTGAAGCAGCACTGGGCGATGTCCAACAGCTCCAGGGCGGCGCCGGCAAGCACCGCCTGGCGGCCGAGCACGGACGCCTCGCCGGAGGCGCCGGCGCTTTTGCCCAGGAACTGGGTCAGTTCGCCGATTTCCTCCTGGATTTTGCAGACGGTCGTGAGCAAATCCACCCCGGGAATTTGCAGGCGCGGCAGGTGCAAAACCTTGAACGGGCCGGCATCTTCGATTCTGTAGGCGGATTCTTCGGTAAACAGGTAGTGTTTGCGGCGCAATTTCGCCAAATGGACGCCGACCATCTCCTCGCAGCGCAGGCCGTACTCGTCTTCCAACACGAAAATCATGGTCACGCAGGTCTGGGCGACATCCAACAGCTCGGCGGCCACCTCGTCCAGTGTTTCCCGGTCTTGCGCCGCGGAACCGGCCAAATGTTGCAGAACGGCCCGGGCCAGTTCCCCGGATTCCTCGACGACCTTCAGCACCGTAGACTCCAAAGTGGGATGCAGGCGATTCAATTTGGGCAAATATAAACTATCCATAGGGCATATATTATACACTATGCGTTAAAGTCCTTCTTTCCGCTGATAACCTGATAAAAGGAGACTTGCTCCAGATGGCTTTAACCGCCTCCTGAATCAAGTCTCCTTTCATCGCATCCAGGCCTGTTTGAACTGCCTATGACATACTGAAAGATAACACCTGAATCCGTGACAGACGAGACGCTATCAAAGAAACCCATGATTTGAGCGTTGCAAACATTCTTCTCTGTCTACGGCATTGCTTCTCTGATGGCGTTTCGAGGCAGTATTTCTCAGAGCAGAGGTTTTCTGTCCGAAA
>JAAZNU010000102.1 GCA_012798135.1 Veillonellaceae bacterium
GTGTAGCGCAGGGGATTGTTCAGCACGTACGCATACCGGTTCAGGCTCTGCGGGTTCCCAGGTTCAGGCACCACCGCGTCCTCCTGCAGGAACCGCCCCACCACCGGATCATACCACCGGCTCACGTAGTAGTAAAGATCGCGCATTCATTCAGCTAAAATGTTACCGAAGGTGTACCATTCCCTCAAATGAAAATGTTACCGAGGGAAAGATGCCAAATGCAGCGAATATGTCAATAGACGAAGAAAGGAAGTACCTGCAAGCGATGAAACAGCGCTATGAAGCCAGTGATCGAACAGGGCGGAAGTCGCTATTGGACGAAATGGCGGCAGTCACTGGCAAACATCGCAAGAGCCTGATACGGCTAATGAACGGCAGCCTGGAGCGGAAGCCACGCAAGGCCCAGCGTGGCCGGCTCTACGGGCCAGAGGTCGATGATGCCATTCGAGTGATTTCCGAGAGTCTGGACTACATTTGCGCCGAACGACTGACACCCGCCCTGGCGACCACGGCGAGGCAGTTGGCCCGCCATGGCGAAGTACTGGTCACACCGACTTTGCTCGAACAATTGGAACGGATCAGCATCAGCACCGTTCAGCGCATCTTGAAACGCATCGGACAAGACCAACGTCGGCGTTCGAGACGACGACCGCCTGGCACCACCAACACAGTAGCTCGTGAGATTCCCGCGGGACGTATCGACTGGGATGAGAAACAGCCTGGTCATTTCGAGGTCGATTTGGTGCATCACTGTGGTCCCATCACGTCGGGGAACTTCATGCACACGCTGCAAATCATCGATGTCGCCACGGGGTGGAGTGAGCGAGTCGCCGCGCTCGGCCGCAGCTCGCTGGTCATGGCGGACGCCTTTCAGCGCCTGTTGCATCGTCTGCCCTTGCCCATTATCGAGCTTCATCCCGACAACGGCTCTGAATTCCTCAACCGGGATCTCATCCATTTCTGGGAGCAGGTCTTTCCTGGTGTCCATATCTCTCGCAGTTTTCCCTATCACAAGAACGACAACCGTTTCGTCGAGCAGAAGAACTCGACCCTGGTGCGCCAGTATCTCGGCTACGACCGACTCGATTCCGTGGCACAGGTCAATCTCGCCAATCAACTCTATGACAAGCTCTGGCTCTACAACAACTTCTTTCAGCCTGTGATGCGCTTGCAGGAAAAGACCCCCGTCGTTTCGGAAGATGGCACGCACACCCGACGCCGCTATGATATCGCCCAGACTCCTTTTGACCGCCTGTGCCAAACCGGGGCCATCTCTATCGAACTGCGCAACCAGTTGAGCCGCCAACGCGACCAGACCAACCCACGCCAACTTCGGGAGGAAATCTATGCGTTGATTGATCGCATCTTCCAACTTCCCAACCTGCCACCCGGCGAATTCGAGGATGTGGCCTTGACTCTCTTCATCCCCGTGTTCGACTCAGTCGAGCCGGTGGCGCCATGATGCTTCATAACGCCATCGGATGGGCTGATGGATATGTGGACAGCGGAAAAGCGCCCGCTGCCCACATATCCACAGCCCCTACGGCTTCTACTTCTGTCCATCCCGATCCATCATTATGTAAAAGGAGGCGGCATCCCGGTAACATTATCATTTGACCGGACACTTCCCTTCGGTAACATTATCATCTGATTTGACACGGAGCGCGTGAAACGTGCCGCTGACGCTGCTCAAGCACCACTTCCGGCGCTGCCCGGTGCCGGCGTGGGTGCACGAGCAGGTGTGTCTGACCCCGTATCCGAAGGAGTTGATGCTGCGGAATCACGTGTGAAGGAAGGGAACAGGAACACCTTCTCGGCAAGAGACTATTGCTTCATGGCGCCAGCCGGGTACTCGCACACCAGACGTCGAACTGTGCTATGGGAGCCAGTCGTCGAACAGGAGAACCCCAAGCCCGTGAA
>JAAZNU010000340.1 GCA_012798135.1 Veillonellaceae bacterium
ATATTTCTGCGCAAGTAAGTCTTTATCCCTTAGGTCAGGAGGATTTGCGCCCGGCTATCCATGAAGCGTTGAACATCTTTCAGCAGAATTCCTTGGATGTCTATCCTGGTTCGATGAGCACGCTGATCGTTGGAAATGAAGAGGCGATCTTTACCGCGCTGCAAATGACCTTCCGGCGCGCTTCTGAGCAAGGGCGGGTGATAATGTCAGTTACTTTCTCAAATGCCTGCCCGATAAAGGAGAAAGACAGCAATACAATCACGTTCAAAGCGATTGGTTATGTTCAAAACACGTTTTCCGAACCGGCAGCGCTTGACAAGATCCGTGAATCTGAATCACAGATCATCCTTAACCCAGATCTAAGCGATGGGTTGCAGGGTTTTGAACCTGGCGCACAGGTCGCGGTCATTTTCCATTTTCACCATTCCGAGGGCTATGAACTGCACCAGCATCCCAGGGGTGACCAGAGCCGGCCCAAACGCGGTGTCTTCTCTTTATGCAGCCCAAGGCGACCGAACCCGATTGGGATGACGGTAGTCGATCTGATCGAAATTAAAGACAATGTTCTGCGCGTCCGCGGCCTGGATGCGATTAACGGCACCCCCGTTCTTGATCTCAAACCGGTGTGAATTGATGCTGTGTCTATTGGGGTGTCTCGCGCTCGGTTGCGAATGCTGATCGGTAGAGAGAGGATGATGATGCAAGAAGCAATGCTTTACGAGAAATTGAGTGACAATAAAGTCCGCTGCAATTTGTGCGCGCATCACTGCGTGATCGCGGATGGCAGGCGCGGGGTATGCCGCGTGCGAGAGAATCGTGGTGGCGTTCTTTACACGCTTGTCTTTGGCCGCACAATTGCCCAGCATGTCGATCCTGTTGAGAAAAAGCCGCTTTACCATTTTTACCCAGGGTCTTCAGCCTTCTCTATTGCCACACCCGGGTGCAACTTCCGCTGCCAGTGGTGTCAGAACTGGCAGATTTCGCAAATACCATCGGAGCGTGACCTGGAGTTTGGTCGGGAATCCTCCCCTGAGGAGATCGTGGCGAGCGCAGAGGAGATGGATTGCAGGAGCATCGCTTACACATATACTGAACCAACGGTGTTTTTTGAGTATGCTCTTCAGATCGCCCGGCTGGCCTCCCGCCGGGGCATTGCGAATATCTATGTCACCAATGGCTATATGAGTCAGGAAATGCTGGATCTATTCCAACCCTATCTGAATGCAGCGAATGTGGACTTGAAAGCATTCCGTAATGAGACATATCGCCGGTACGTAGGCGCAGGGTTGCGTCCAGTTTTAGACAATATGATATACATGAAAAGGTTGGGTATTTGGCTTGAGGTAACGACCCTTGTGATACCCGGCATCAACGATGACTCCGATGAGCTGCGCGATGCCGCTCGTTTTATCGTTCATGAGCTTGGGCCAGATACTCCCTGGCATATCAGCCGCTTCTTTCCGGGATACAAAATGACCGACCGGCCTCCTACACCCATTCCGACCTTATATCGGGCTCAAGAGATTGGTTTGCAGGAGGGTCTGCACTTTGTTTACGTTGGCAACGTAGATGGAGAGGCGGTCACTGTTTGCCCTCAGTGCCTGCGGCCATTAATTATTCGCAATGGTTTTC
>JAAZNU010000362.1 GCA_012798135.1 Veillonellaceae bacterium
AAGTAGGTCAAAATGAAAACAAAGTTTTCAGCCGAAGTATTCAACTTGAAATAACCCTCTTCATCAAAATATGAGTAGAAATTCTGATCGTTAATGATTATGCCTGTAAAATCAGTTATAACCCCATTAACCGTGTTATCAGTGCTGTCATCACCAAAGTTATCGGTGATATTTTTAACGATACCGAGAGTTTCATTGGTGGTGATCTGGTTGTCTTTTATGGTGGTGTTATAGACGTTTCCGTTTAAAAATATCCCGTAAGAGATACTAACTATGATATTGTTGACTATGGTATTGAAGTAAAGTTGGTTGGATGCGGGAGGATATCTCCAGGATGATGCTACATCTGATGAATCTGGATTTCTGTTCCAGACAATACCTGTAGAATCAACAACAACCCCTAAACCCGCTTTGATATTGTTATAGTGAACAGTTGAGTTAGAAGCCAGGATAACGATACCCTTGTTTTTATCAACATTAAAAGTGTTGTTGAATAATTGGCAGTTATCTCCAGCTACTCCTATACCATCCCCATAGCTATGGAGATTGATAATATTATCACTAGCCGTGACATTATTCCCCTGAATATAAATTCCAAAGTTAGCACTATCAATGTCCACGGTGTTATTCGTGACTATGCAGTTATCAAGTTTTATAACCATCGCCGCGAAAGATGAAGAATCAAAAATTTTGTTACTTGTAACAATTACAGGGGGATCTGAAGATCTGGTTGAACTTACAAAGATTCCTGTACCCGGGCAATAAATAGTGTTATCTGAAACTATTATATTATCCCCCGCTGTTTCTATAGCACCTGCTGGTGTAATTATAGTGTTGTTTTTAACTAAGGAATCGCTTCCCACCCCCACAATTCCATATCCGGTATTATTTATTAAATTATTGACGATAGTGACAGTTGAATAAATTGTAACCCCATTAGAGCTTGTAACACCAGCACCCACCGCCATCGCAGTAACAAATGGTCCTGGACTAATGGCATAGAGATGGTTATTAGAAATATAGTTACCAATACAAATACCATTTCCCCCGTAATCTGCATGTCCCCATGGATTATAGTAGATAATATTAGCCGCTGTAGATTGCAGGTAGTTGTAAGAGATATTGTTGTAATTAGAATCCCCCATGGGCATAGTAGTACTTCCTGTACTGATCAAGGTGTTATAGATGATGGTGTTGTTACTGGACCAACCCATGGGCATGGCAAAAACACCACGGCTGTTGGCCAGCTGGACACTATTATTGAAGATATAGTTGTTGTTAGAACGGGTTAACCATATACCGTGCAATTTAGTAACAGTTATTCCATCAATTATGAGATCGACTTTATCGTTAACGATTTTAAGGCCTATGAGTCTTGATCCACTGCTTCCCTGGGTTAAATGAATAACACCATTTTTTATAATGTTACCAGGAGCAATGGTGGTTAAAGTGAGCTGTCGATCTATTGTAAAAAGCTTATTAGATACATTTCCTATCCTTATGGTATCTCCGGCAATAATATCTGCATCAGCTAATATCTCACCCGTATATACATTGAAATAATCTTTATAATTATCGTTTGTAATGTTTATTTCCTTTGGTTGCCTGCTGTTAATTATGAAATTTTGCATGTAAACTTGGCTCGGGTTACCTGCAGAGTTCACCGCGAAATATTTCAAGGTCATACTACTACTAACCCGAATAGGACCAGAATACACTGCACTATTAACTGTCGGGGTGCTTCCATCCATAGTATAATAAATAACCGCGGTTAGATCATCACAAGTCAAAGTTACGTTCTGAACAACATGATAAATCCCACCAGCAGGATCTACATATACAGACGGAACAACATTGGTTATCACGTAATTTTGGGTGTAAATATCGCTGGGATTACCTGAACGGTCCACTGCAAAATATTTCAAGGCCATATTACTGCTAATCCGAATAGGACCAGAATACACTACACTATTAGTTGTTGGCGTGCTTCCATCCATAGTATAATAAATAGTCGCATTTAATTCATCACAAATCAGAGTCACATACTGGACACCGGTATAGTTTCCACCAGCAGGGTCTATAGTCACATTTGGGGCAACACCGTCAATCAAATGATAAAGCCCAATTCCAAAAGATTCGTTAAAACGATCAGTCCCTAAATATTTTGCTAGAATTATATATGGACCAATAGGCCCTGTGATTTGAATTCTTTTTGTAGCACGACCATTAACCACCCCAACAGTGCCTAAAGAATTACCATTTAAGAAGAATTCAACAAGACCCTCATTAATAGGAACCCCATTTTTATTAGTTACATCAACAGTTATATCAACATCCCCATCTTCACCCATGTCATTGGATAAAGTAATGTTAGTGTTGGTGTCCCCCGCATAATCTGGAGTGTAAATATCAGGTTCTAATACACCGTTTATCGAACAATTAATTCTTAAATTATTCTCGGCGGTGTAAATCCCATCTGTGCCTATGTAGAAGGCACTTCCTTCTGGTACCTCACCAATAATAGAACTATTGATGAAGCTATTGTTGACTAAATATCCAGAACTCAAATAAACTGATCCTCCCCTGTTCACATGTGGAGAATTGGGAGGTGAAGAGCGATAGTCTGATATCGCTGAATTATTAGTGAATAACGAATTTGTTATCGATGCTGTAAACGTTGATGGCCCATATGAATAAATTGCTCCACCATTTGCTTCATATACATCTCCAGAGTGTACATAATTGTTTGTAAAAACTGAGTTATCGACGTTAAGAGTTCCAGACGCAGGATAAGAGCCTGCAAAGATTGCCCCTCCTTCCCGAGATGCAGAATTGTTGTTAAATATGGAGTTGTAAATAGAAGTAGTTCCGCTAAGAATATAAAGTGATCCTCCCTTGTTTATAGCACGGTTGTTATCGAATATACAATCAATAATTTTCAATGTTCCATTACTTGATATAACACCGCCATTAACATTTTTACAGTTTATAAATGCCAAATTTTTCAAAATCACGACTGAATCGAGTTTAATTTCAAAAATATGGCTATTGTAATATCCGTCAAGAATAGTTTTATTATAACCTGCACCTACAATGGTGATGTTTCCACCTTGCGTCCTGTGGGCTTTATTAATCGTGAGTAAAGAGTTACCAGAACCTCTGAAGGTTCCTTCACTTAAGTGAATAGTAACGGCATCTTTATGTCCGCTTTCAGATATGGCCTTTTCCATGGTAGCATAAGGACTGTTAGAACTATTTCCTAAATTTGTGGTGTCATTCCCATTAACGGCAACATATATATCTTTATCAGCAGCTGCAACAGAATCAATCGACCCCACACTAAAGATCAAAAAGATTCCAAACATCAAAGCAACTAACAAGAATTTGTCAAAATCC
>JAAZNU010000155.1 GCA_012798135.1 Veillonellaceae bacterium
GGGGGGATGTCAACAATTAAAATAAGGACTATGAAAAACTTAACACCATGACAAGAAATAAGATAATTCCGTACAATCCCGATTTAAAGAAGTTTGCGCGTGAATTGAGGCTTAACAGCACAATGGCTGAGATAATTCTTTGGAAGAACATAAAAAACAAAGCTTTAGGATATGAATTTCACAGGCAGGTTCCGGTAAATGAATACGTGGTCGATTTCTTCTGCCATGAATTAAAACTTGTTATTGAAGTTGACGGCTATACACATGATTATAAATTCAGAAGCGACAGGTTCCGCCAAAATGTACTGGAAAGCCTTGGATTGAAAGTGATAAGGTTTACTGATGAGGACGTTAAGAAATACTTGAATGATGTTATAAGAAGTATTAAGGCGGCAATCATGGAGATTGAAGAAATTCAGAAATAAAAAGCACCTGAATGGGTCGTAAGACCTGAAGGCATTCCGGTTTCATTCATTGCCTGACATCCCCCTGGCCCCCTTCAAAGGGGGAAGACATCCCCCTGGCCCCCTTCAAAGGGGGAAGATATCCCCCTGGCCCCCTTCAAAGGGGGAAGACATCCCCCTGGCCCCCTTCAAAGGGGGAGGACATCCCCCTGGCCCCCTCAAAGGGGGAAGACATCCCCCTGGCCCCCTTCAAAGGGGGAGGACATCCCCCCTGCTCCCTTCAAAGGGGGAAGACATCCCCCTGGCCCCCTTCAAAGGGGGAAGACATCCCCCTGGCCCCCTTCAAAGGGGGAAAACATCCCCCTTGCCCCCTTCAAAGGGGGAATTTGAAGGATGATGATTTTAACCAATAATTAACACATATTAATTTTGAAACGCAATTTTTATTTCGTAACTTTAGTAAATCCGATTATGAGAAATATCTGCATAAATAATATGTCAAATCCTATAAATACTTCTAGTGATGTTAAAATTATTGCCATAAAAGTTTTGAAAAGTTTATTTCTATTTCTAACTTTGCGCCTCGTTTAAAAACAAGATTTCTGTTATGATTATAGTACCGTTAAAAGAAGGCGAAAACATAGAAAGAGCACTGAAAAAGTTCAAGAGGAAATTTGAAAAGACTGGGGTAATCCGCGAATTACGTTCACGTCAGGCTTTTGTGAAGCCTTCTGTTCGCCGCAGGGAAGAGATAAAGAAGGCTATATACGTTCAGAAGATGCAGGAAAGCGAGGAGTAGAAAGCTTCTTCGCTGTTCTGAAAAATATTAATTGTTAAGGAGGTTCCTTTATGGATCATAAGGAATCATTCTTACAGTATCTCCGGGTTGAAAAGCGGTATTCACCACTCACTGTAAGATCTTATATAAGCGATCTTGATCAGTTTGAAAATCATCTGAGTTCCGACGGTTTTTCAGGTAATCCTTGTGATATTACCACCCCTGATATCAGGTCGTGGATAGTTTCCCTTGTTGAAAAAGGGTATTCTGCAAAAAGCGTTCACAGGAAGATCTCATCTCTCAGGATATTTTACAGGTTTTTAAGGAAATGCGGGTATGCCACAGGTGATCCGTCTGCAAAGGTCGTACTGCCGAAGATCAGGAAGAAGCTTCCGGTGTTTGTGGCGGAGGGTACGATGGATAAGCTTCTTGACGGTTATGAATTCGGGGATGACTTTTCAGGTATCAGGAACAGTGTTATAATAGAGATGCTTTATACAACCGGCATGCGCAGGGCTGAGCTTACAGGGCTTAAAGACGCAGATGTCGACCTTCAGGGAGCGACCGTCAGGGTGACCGGAAAAAGGAACAAGCAGCGGATAATACCTCTTCTGAAGCCGGTAACAAAGAGGCTTGAGGAATATATTAAGGTAAGGAACGAATGTTTTCCGGTGAGGCAGGAGAGCTGGTTTTTTATTGGCAACAAAGGGAACAAGTTGTATGATAAATACGTTTATAATATAGTAAGAAAATATCTGGCTATGGTCACGACAATTGAAAAAAAGAGTCCTCACATACTCCGTCATTCATTTGCGACACATATGCTGAACAGGGGTGCTGATCTGAATTCTATTAAGGAATTTCTTGGTCATGCCAATCTTTCTGCGACACAGATTTATACTCACAATTCATTTGAACAGCTTAGGAAAATATATAAACAGGCTCATCCAAGGGCTTAACTATTAATTAATTAAACAGGAGGTACTACCATGAACATTCAGATTCATTCAGTGCGGTTTGATGCTGACAAAAAGCTTATTGATTTTGTTCATCAGAAACTGGAAAAGATTACCCAGCTTGGAGACGGAATAGTAAATGCTGAAGTGTACCTGAGGCTTGATAAGGATCAGGAGCGAAAGAATAAAATAAGCGAAATTAAGCTTGATTTAAGAGGTGGACCCTTGTTTGCAAGGAAGCAGAGCAAGACTTTTGAAGAGGCTACAGATCTGGCTATTGATGCCCTTAAGAAGCAGATTACCAAATATAACCAGAAGAAGAGGGGTGACTAGGCAGATGCCGTTCAAAAATAATTTGAATTATTTTGATAAATGAAATTTTAATTCATACATTTGCAGACCGATTTTTAAGGGTGTTTTATGCCTGATCGGGTCGTTCTTTAAATTGCCGATGTAGCTCAGTTGGCCAGAGCAGCTGATTTGTAATCTGCAGGTCGGGGGTTCGAATCCCTTCATCGGCTCTTGAGAGAGATGCAAATGTGTGTCATAGTAGTATAACTCTGTATAGGGGGGAGATACCAAAGCGGCCAACTGGGGCAGACTGTAAATCTGCTGGCAAATGCCTTCGTAGGTTCGAATCCTGCTCTCCCCACACTAACAGGGCTTGCCGTAAAGCCGGATTGTTATCGATACTTTTACGGAACTCTTTAATGATAATAAGCGGGAGTAGCTCAGTTGGTAGAGCATTAGCCTTCCAAGCTAAGGGTCGCGGATTCGAGCTCCGTCTCCCGCTCACTTTTTGAGGCCAGAGTAGCTCAGGGGTAGAGCACTTCCTTGGTAAGGAAGGGGTCGGGGGTTCAATTCCCCCCTCCGGCTCAACAGGGAAATGATTTTATAACTGATATAAATAAACTTAATTTTTAATAAGCTTGAAGTTATGGCAAAAGAAAAATTTGACAGGTCAAAACCGCATGTGAATATTGGTACAATTGGTCATATCGATCATGGTAAGACCACTCTGACAGCAGCGATCACTATGGTTCTTGCAAAGAAAGGTCTCTCTGAAGTCAGGGATTTCGATTCAATTGATAATGCTCCGGAAGAAAAGGAAAGGGGTATTACAATCAATACTGCTCACGTTGAATATCAGACAGCAACCCGCCATTATGCACATGTTGACTGCCCCGGCCATGCTGACTATATTAAGAATATGGTTACTGGTGCTGCCCAGATGGACGGCGCTATTCTCGTTGTAGCCGCTACAGATGGTCCAATGCCTCAGACTCGCGAACATATCCTTCTTGCACGCCAGGTTAACGTTCCAAAGGTTCTTGTTTTCATGAACAAGGTTGATATGGTTGAAGATGAAGAACTTCTTGATCTTGTGGAAATGGAAGTACGCGACCTTCTGAATTTCTACAAATTCGACGGCGACACTGCACCTGTTATCCGCGGTTCAGCTCTCGGCGCAATGCACGGTGAGCCTAAATGGGAAGAAAAAGTCCTGGAGCTTATGGATGCAGTTGATTCTTATATTCCGATACCTCCACGCGATAACCAGAAGCCGTTCCTGATGCCGGTTGAAGACGTGTTCTCAATCACGGGTCGTGGAACAGTTGCCACAGGCCGTATCGAAACAGGTGTTGTCCTTACAGGCGATGAACTCGAAATAGTAGGCCTTGGTTCTGAAAAACGCAAAACAGTCTGTACCGGTGTTGAAATGTTCCGCAAGATCCTCGACAGGGGTGAAGCAGGCGACAACGTTGGTCTTCTTCTCAGGGGCGTTGATAAAAAAGAAATAAAGAGAGGACACGTTCTGGCAAAACCTGGAACCATTACACCTCATACCAAATTCAAGACTGAGATTTATGTTCTGAAGAAAGAAGAAGGCGGTCGTCACACTCCTTTCCACAATAAATATCGTCCGCAGTTCTACATCAGGACCCTCGATATTACCGGAGAGATCACACTTCCTGAAGGACGCGAAATGGTTATGCCTGGCGATAACGTAACAATTACCGTCGAGCTTATTTACCCGGTTGCTCTTAACGTTGGTCTCCGTTTTGCAATCCGCGAAGGCGGAAGAACAGTCGGAGCAGGTGCTGTAACTGAAATTATTGAATAAAATTAGGTTTTGGATATATACAGTTGTAAAATCGCGATGCATCGTATCTTTTTACGATGCATCGCTGATCATCTGACTGTAAAAACACGGGTGTAGCTCAGTTGGTAGAGCACTGGTCTCCAAAACCAGGTGTCGGGAGTTCGAGTCTCTCCTCCCGTGCATATAAATAAAGTAAAATGGGCATAAAAACTTATTTAAAGGAATCTTATACTGAACTGATTCATAAGGTCACCTGGCCGACATGGAGCGAACTTCAAAACAGCGGGGTTCTGGTTCTCGTTGCAACTCTTGTAATTGCTGTCATTGTTGCCGTAATGGACCTTGGCTTCAGCAGGATAATGGAATTCATATACAGTTTGTTATTTTAAACAGGAGATCTGTTCCGATGAGCGATAATGTAAAGAAGTGGTATGTACTTCGTGCTATTGGAGGGAAAGAAAAGAAGGTGAAGGAATACATAGACAATGAAGTTGCCCGCCTGAAACTTGAGGAATATGTGTCTCAGGTTCTTATACCCACCGAAAAGGTCTATCAGATCCGGTCAGGCAAAAAGATCAGCAAGGAAAGAACTTTCTTCCCCGGATATGTGCTCGTTGAAGCCGCCCTGGTCGGTGAAATTCCCCACCTTCTAAGAAATATTCCAAACGTCATTGGATTTCTCGGCTCACAGGACGGAGAACCCGTTCCGCTCAGGAAATCGGAAATAAACAGGATACTCGGAAAAGTTGATGAACTGAATGCAAGCGATGAAGAACTCAATGTTCCATTCTTCGTCGGTGAATCAGTAAAAGTTATCGACGGTCCGTTCAACAGCTTTACCGGAATAATAGAAGAGGTAAACGAGGAAAAGAAGAAACTTAAGGTCATGGTCAAAATTTTCGGAAGAAAAACCCCCCTTGAACTTAGTTTTATGCAGGTAGAAAAAGAAAATTAACAGAAGATATTGACGGTTATAATATTTATAATGCTTCCTGAATAACTGTCAAGCTCTCGCAATAAACACGCAAATTTTAAATTATGGCAAAAGAAGTTGCTGGACTAATCAAGTTACAGATACGTGGCGGAGCAGCTAATCCATCACCACCCGTCGGACCTGCACTTGGTTCAAAAGGTGTGAACATAATGGATTTCTGTAAGCAATTTA
>JAAZNU010000169.1 GCA_012798135.1 Veillonellaceae bacterium
CTCCCGCCCCGATCTGTGCTGCACAATCGAGGGCGCCTTCCATGTCCTTGTCAAGGATCTCCCGCCCCTTCTTGACGAGGGACTTGATGTCCTTGTCATAGGTTCCCGCAATGAACTTCCGGCAGGAGGCAAAGAGGACGAGCTTCTGGAGCTGGAGTATCTCGATGATCTCGACAAGACCTCCTTCCGGGGGCGTTGCCATGATGATCACCTCGACCTGCCCGAGCCGGTCGAGCGACTCCTCTTTGGTAAACCGGTTGTTCTGGAAGAGCTTGATGATCTTGAGGACTTCGAGCGTGATATCGACCGAGAAGCTGTCAAGGATCCGGAACCCCTCGGGCATCTCGTCGCTCTTGGGGTCGGCATCGAACCTCGCTTCGCTCAGGCTTTTTAACCAGTTGTCGTACCGCTCCTGGTTGTAAAAGATGTAGAACAACTTCAGCGGCTCGGCTTCCGGCACGGTTTTGCTTCCTTTCTTCGCCATTCAGGTACACATCCCCCTGTGAGGATTAAAGCATTTTCGTTATTTCTCCGCCGTAAACCGGCAGGTTTTTAACCCCTTTCCCCCATCATTTCCACCGGTTCCCCGAATCACACTTTTACCAAATGTTATGCCATACGAGGGTCAAACCATTGGTGATCATGCAGGGCGCAGCGGGATACGGGAACGTCCTTCCGGCCGGATCGGGAGAGGAGCCATGAAGTGCGTTCTCGTCCGGTACGGGGAGCTGTTCTTAAAGAGCGACCCGGTCAAGCGGCATTTCATCGGCCTCCTGATGCGCAATATCAGAAAAGCCCTGGATGCCGAAGGGATCGCCCACCGGTTCGAACTCTCTCGCGGGCGCATGCTCCTCTTTGGCGATGATGAGGAACGGATCGCAGCCATTGTGGCGCGGGTCTTCGGGATCGTCGATGTCAGCGTGGCCACACGTACAGGCCCCGACCTGACGGCCATGAGCATGGCTGCCGTTGAACTCGCGAAAGCGCGGCTCAGGTCCGGGATGAGCTTTGCCGTCAGGGCGAAACGGCAGGGGGTCACAGGGTACACGAGCCAGCAGATGGGAGAGGTGATTGGCGGCGCGGTGGCAGAGGCTGTGCCCGGCTCCCGCGTTGACCTTACCCGTCCCGACTACGAGCTCTTTGCCGAAGCGCGGGATATCGGAGGATTTTTGTACGATGCACGACTCCCTGCTCCCGGGGGTCTTCCTCTCGGAACGCAGGGGAGGGCCTGCGTCCTTCTCTCCTCCGGGATCGATTCTCCGGTCGCTTCATGGCTGATGATGAAACGGGGCAGCGAGGTGGTCCACCTCCACATGGACGGTGGAAGGTGGGCGGGGCCGGACGTGCGGGCTGCTGCAATCGAGAACCACCGGCGCCTCTCGCTCTGGTGCGCCGGGTTTCCCCTCCCCCTCCTCATTGTTCCAAGCGAACCGGTCTACGATGCCATGGAACAGGCACGGATTCCCCCCCGCAACCGGTGCGTGATTTGCAAGCGGTTCATGATGTTAGTCGGAAGCGCCCTCGTGCGTCAGCAGGATGCCCTCGGGCTTGTGACCGGCGAGAGCCTCGGCCAGGTCGCGTCCCAGACGCTTGCAAACCTCGCGGTGATCGACCCGGCCGCGGACGTGCCTGTGCTCCGGCCGCTGCTTACCTACGACAAGCAGGAGACGATCGACATCGCCCGGAGGATCGGGACCTTTGATGCGAACCCGGGCGACCTCGCCTGCCGTGCAGTCCCGGCGATCCCTGCGACAGCTGCAGACTCTGCAGAGATCGGGCAGTACGAGGAGCGCATCGGGATCCGGACCCTTGCAGCCGCCGCCGTGGAACGCACAAAACTGGTGCTCGTAAAGAACGGGGTAGTCCTTCCCCGTGAAGATACCGGCGACGGGATGTGAACGACCGGTGGCCCTTCCTTTTCCCGAAGCCAGCTATACCGGGCTCCATGCCACCGGGGAACTGGCTGAACGGGTGAAAAAAGCCGCAGCGCTGTTGAAGTGCTGTACGGTGTGTCCCCGGCATTGCCGGATCGACCGGACTCGCGGTGAAAAAGGATTCTGTAAAACCGGCCTCCTTGCACAGGTTGCA
>JAAZNU010000193.1 GCA_012798135.1 Veillonellaceae bacterium
GCTCACTGTCTGTTCATGGCGCGAAAACGGACCTTCCTGAATTTCTTGGATAACGCACTCGTTCGTAAGGAAAAATTGGTTCTGAAGATACACCCATAGCGCGAGCGAGCCTCCAAGAATTGACGCAATAGAAATAAGCAAGCATACGACATATACCACCGACGGATTAGGCATAAATATCCCCATGGATGAATCATATAACGTAGGATATAATGCCAAGAACGCAAACACCGCTATGAGCAACGCGAACGAAATACCAATGGTTGCCATCATGCCAATTGGATGACGTTTAATATCTAGAATGACGTATTCGCCCTCGCTAAGATTTAGCCGCGGGTAGCGCTCCCTTGAACGCTCGGACTTTCTCCGCAGTTCGTCGCTTATTTCATAGCGGGTCGGCTCGTGGGGTCTCGTTGCATGAACAACTCTTTGTTCATTGGCATACTGCGTTCTTAGATGCGGGCTAAAATTTTGACCCTCAATTGAACTCGGCTTGGACGTCACTTGCGTCCGTTTTACTGGTTCAGGGGCGGGAGTTTCAGGCTGTACGGGGTGATGATAAAGCGGTCGCCCTTCAGCATCATAAGCAACTGGCTGCGACATAGTGGATTGCTCATCATTAGGGTCCATGTCCATATTATACCATATCAACACAAAATAGGAAATTCAAACGCTAATACGCGCTATTATACCTATTAGATAGCTTCTTAGTGTAATTCAAGATGCTTCCTTGCTTTGGGTGTTACCCGCCTACCCCTCGGTGTACGCTCAATAAAGCCAATCTGCAACAAGTATGGCTCATAGAAGTCCTCAATTGTTGTCGCCTCGTCTCCCGTAAGCGCCGCAATGGTCGTTAGGCCTACCGGGTTATCACCATAATTATCCAATATGCTAACGAGTAGGTTTCGATCAGCAGGGTCAAGTCCCAGCTCATCAATCTCGAGCATTTTTAGGGCCTTTTCCGTCGTCGGGTAATCAATAAACCCATCGCCGTTCACATCGGCATAATCGCGAACTCTCTTAAGTAAGCGGTTGGCAATACGCGGAGTCAGGCGTGCGCGCGTCGAAAGGTTCTTTGCCGCCTCTATATTGATATTACTCTCTAAGATTGTCGCCGCCCGCATAATAATTCTTTCGATTTCTTCGGGCGAATAGAACTCAAGCCGATAAATATGCCCAAATCGGTCTCTCAGAGGGGCAGCCAAACTACCTGTTCGTGTCGTCGCGCCAATGACGGTAAACTTAGGCAGATCAAGCCGAACCGAGCGTGCCGCCGGTCCCTTTCCAATTACGATATCAAGTTTATAATCCTCCATCGCCGAATATAGCACCTCTTCAACCGCCCGACTGAGTCGATGAATCTCGTCAATAAACAAGACGTCGCCATCACCTAAGTTAGTCAAAATACTCGCCAAATCACCGGCTCGTTCAATTGCTGGGCCCGCGGTCACCCGGATATTTTTGCCCATCTCGTTCGCAATCACCGTTGCCATGGTCGTTTTCCCTAAGCCTGGAGGACCATATAATAGCACATGATCAATAGGTTCGTCCCGCTTCTTTGCGGCGTCAATCGCTAGTTTGAGATTTTTCTTCAACCTCTCTTGCCCCACATACTCATCAAACCGCTGTGGCCGAAGCGTCACCTCAATAACCTGCTCATCCGCATCCTCATCATGAACGCCAACATCGATAACCCTCTGAATAGCCATATAGTATTATTATATCACCGAAGAGATAATTAGGCGATTATCAATGATTGACGCTTCAGTTCGCCCACGACGCCCAGCCGATAGGCGCATAATTTTTATAGGCAGAATTAGCATACGATGCGGCCGGGGATGTCGTCCCAGCGGCAATACAGGTGGCAGCCTGATCAACACTAGCTACTTCCTCTGTTTTTCCGGTAATCGTATCGTATCGAAAGCTCTTGCCAGACTTTGACTGCGCACCGATAGCATACTGATTGCGCTCTGGATTGATACAAAGATACATATTGTTACGTCCGGTAATATAGGCATCCTTGCTAAAAGAGAAGCCCATTGCAGCCGTTGGGTCAGAATATTGGTTAGCTCCATCTAGGACGCGTATTGTCTCATATTTTTTGATAAAGTTTGCAAAATCACTGCGAACGGCCGTATCATACGCACGATTTGTTATGCCGCTATAGGCGGCGATGGCAATTGCCGCCAAAATCGCGATAACGACAATGACGATGAGTAATTCTACTATGGTGAAACCTTGGAGTTTAGTGTGTATAGTGGGGTTCATCTTGTTCATGCTTTTAAGTGTAGCCCCCCCCGAGGTTGGTGTCAAGAGAAAAAGTCATTAGTGCGCACTGCTGCCGCGCAGTACTTCTTTCATGAAGTCTTATTTACTTCGTAGCGCTTCAGTCACTCGCTGCCCAGTCGGCAGGTTCACATCGATTCCTTCAAGCGCCTTCGCGGCGTCGGCAAGAGTATAACCAAGCGCCATTAGAGCCTCAAGCGCCTCATCGGCGGTATTGAGCTCGGTCTGTACAGGATTTTCTTTGCGTCCATAATGAGTCGGCAGACCAACCTTGTCGCTAAGGTCAACAACGACACGCTCAGCGGTCTTTTTACCGACACCCGAGGCCTTTTGCACGAACGTGCTGTCAGAGTTTGCAATCGCGTTACGCACATTTTCCGCATCTCCCAAACTCAAAATTGCCAATGCCGCTTTCGGTCCGACCCCCTGGACCGTAATGAGCATTTCAAACAGTTTTTTAGCAGCCAAAGATGAAAAACCAAACAACTCCTGCGACTGTTCGCGAATATAATGATGAGTATAAAGTTTAATTTCGTCGCCTAGGCTGGCTTTTTCATAGTCTCCTAACGCGACGGAGACTTCATAGCCAACACCGTGTACATCCACAATCAATGACCCATTAAATTTTTCCGCCACTTTTCCCATTACATGCGCTATCATATACCTATTGTATCA
>JAAZNU010000148.1 GCA_012798135.1 Veillonellaceae bacterium
CGAGACCGTCCATGGAGAGGAGGACGAGCGCCGCGACCACGAGGGACTTGTCGGCGATCGGGTCGAGGATCTTGCCGAGGTCGGTGATCAGCCCACGGGAGCGGGCGAGGTGGCCATCGACCCGGTCAGTGAGCGCGGCGGCCACGAAGACGGCCGTGGCGGCCACCCGCATCACCGTGCCGTCCTGGAGGAAGAGCCACGCGAACACGGGCACCATCAGGATGCGGAGCACGGTGAGGACGTTGGCGATGTTCCAGGGGCTCACCTCCCGGTCAGTTGCCACGCATCCTCATCTCCGTCGTCCTCCTCGAAGGAATCGACCCACTCGGGTTCCGGCTCGCCCCGGAGCATCGCCAGCGTGGCGGGAAGGTCATCCGGTTGGACCAGCACCTCACGCGCCTTGGATCCCTCCGATGGTCCCACGATCTCGCGGGACTCGAGGAGGTCCATGAGCCGGCCCGCCTTCGCAAAGCCTACCCGCAGCTTCCGCTGCAGCATGGAGGTGGACCCGAAGTTGGTGGTGATGACGAGCTCGGCGGCCTGCAGGAGCAGGTCGAGGTCGTCGCCGATGTCCTCGTCCACCTGCTTCTTCTGGGCGACCACCGCCACGTCGTCACGGTAGGAGGGCTTCATCTGGGCCTTCACGTGCGCCACGACGGCATGGACCTCGGCCTCGGACACCCACGCCCCCTGCACGCGCATGGGCTTGGCGCGGCCGGAGGGGTGGAAGAGCGCGTCGCCCTGCCCGATCAGCTTCTCCGCACCGGGCGAGTCGAGGATGACCCGGGAGTCGGCGAGCGACGACGTCGCGAACGCGAGCCGGGACGGCACGTTCGCCTTGATCAGGCCCGTGACGACGTCGACGGACGGCCGCTGCGTGGCCAGCACCAGGTGGATCCCCGCCGCCCGCGCGAGCTGGGTGATGCGCTGGATCGAGGACTCGACGTCTCTCGGGGCGACCATCATGAGGTCGGCGAGCTCGTCGACGATCACGAGGAGGTACGGGTACGGGGCGATGACCCTCTCCGAGCCGGGAAGCGGCTCGACCCTGCCCGTCCGGACGGCAGCGTTGAAGTCGTCGATGTGCTTGTAGCCGAAGGCGGCGAGGTCGTCGTAGCGCATGTCCATCTCGCGCACGACCCACTCGAGGGCCTCCGCCGCCTTCTTCGGGTTGGTGATGATGGGCGTAATGAGGTGCGGGATGCCCTCGTAGATGGTGAGTTCCACCCGCTTGGGGTCGACCAGCACCATGCGCACCTGCTCCGGGGTGGCCCGCATCATGATGGACGTGATCATCGAGTTGATGAAGGAGGACTTGCCGGACCCGGTCGCGCCCGCCACCAGGAGGTGCGGCATCTTGGCGAGGTTCGCCACCACGTACCCGCCCTCGACGTCCTTCCCCACTCCCACGACCAGGGGATGCTCCGTCCGGAGCGCGTTGTGGGACCTCAGGACGTCACCCAGGGCCACGGTCTCCCGGTCGGCGTTGGGGATCTCGATCCCGATCGCGGACTTGCCGGGGATCGGCGAGAGGATCCGGACATCGGCACTCGCCACCGCGTAGGCGATGTTCTTGGACAGCGCGGTCACGCGCTCGACCTTGGTTCCGGGCCCGAGTTCCACCTCGTAGCGCGTCACCGTGGGCCCGCGGGAGAACCCCGTGACCGTGGCAGGGATCTCGAACTCGTCGAACACGCTGGTGAGGCGCTCCACCACGTGGTCGTTGGTCGCCGACCTCACCTTGTGGGGTCCGCCCTTCACGAGCAGGTCGTCCCCCGGGAGCCGGTAGACGATGTCAGGGGAGAGTTCCAGTTGCTCGGCACGCGCCGGGAGGATCTGGGTCACCGGGGGCTCGAGGACCGCGTGCTCGTCCTCGGCGGACGCAGCGGTGGGAGCGGGCTTCCGTCGCCGCGGCGACGGCGCCGGCTCTGGCGCGGTCTCCTCGGTCGGCCGCTCGGACTCGACCGCCGAGTCGAACGGTTCGGGAGTCCGGCGCCGGACACGGGGCGCAGCGGGCCGCTCCGCGGCGAGCTCGTCGGACGACTCCCGCCGGCGGAACAGTGCCGCGATCCGTCCCGGGACCGCCGCCACGGGAGTGGCGGTGATGATGAGCAGCGCGAGCACCGCGAGGAGGGCGAGCAGCGGAACGGCCGCCCAGACGGTGAAGAGCAGCACCAGTGGCGCGGCCAGGGCCCAGCCGAGCACGCCGCCCGCCGCCTCCGCCGCGGCGATGTCCGTGAACGGCGATGGCAGGTCGTTCCCGATGTGCACGAGGCCCGCCACCGCTGCGACGAGGATCGTGACGCCGATGGTCACCCTGCCGTTGGCCCGGGAGTCCTCGGGATTGCGGAAGAGCCGGATCGCCAGGATCGCGAAGAGCACGGGCAGGAGGACGCCGAGCACGCCGATCAGGCCGGCGGCGGCGTGGTGGATCACCTCCCCGGCGAGCCCCGAGAGGCCGAACCACTCGCGGATGGCCACCACGATCGCGAGCGCGAGCAGGAGGAAGGCGAGTCCGTCCTTCCGGAGTCGCGGGTCACCGCCCTTCGCGGCCCTTCCGATCGCGCGAGTCGTTCCACCCACCAGGCGTGCTCCTCCCATCCAGGCTCCCCGCACCATGCGGAGGGGCAGTGGGCGCTTCCGGGCCGGCGTTCGTCGCGAGGCCGCGCCGGTTCGCCCCTTCGCGGCCGGCTTGGCCGGCGCACGGCGGGTCCGTGCGGGTGTCGAGGTGCGAGTGGCCATATGAGGTCACCGTATCCCGGCGCCGTCCCCATTCCGAAGGGGCACGCCGCTCACGTCTCGATGACCACCGGGATGATGATCGGACGACGCCGCAGCTTCTGCGACGCGAACCGGCCCACCATGCGCCGCAGGACCTGCTGGAGCTGGTGGGGGTCGGTCGAGTCCCGGGCCGCATCGGCCAGGGCCAGCGCGAGGTCGTCCCGGATCGGGTCGAAGACCGATTCCCCCTCCGGGATGCCGCGGGCCTGGATGTGCGGTCCCACGACGATCTCCCCGGACGTCGCGTCGACGGCGGCGAAGATCGAGATGAACCCCTCCTCGCTGAGCGTCCGGCGGTCCTTGAGCTCGGCGTCGGTGATCTCCCCGACGGAGGATCCGTCGACGTAGATGTAGCCGCAGGGGACGGCACCCGCGATCCGGGCCACGCCGTCGGCCAGGTCCACGACCACGCCGTCCTCGGCGAGCATCACCCGCTCCGCCGGCACCCCGGTCTGGACGGCGAGCGCACCGTTCGCGACGAGGTGGCGGATCTCGCCGTGGATCGGCAGCACGTTGCGGGGCTGGACGATGTTGTAGCAGTAGAGCAACTCACCGGCGGAGGCGTGACCCGAGACGTGGACGCGGGCGTTCGCCTGGTGCACCACCCTGGCCCCGAGCCGCATGAGCCCGTTGATGACGCGGTAGACGGAGTTCTCGTTCCCCGGAATGAGCGAGGACGCGAAGATGACCGTGTCCCCCGCGCCCACCGACACCTTGTGGTCCCTGTTCGCCATGCGGGCGAGGACCGCCATGGGTTCGCCCTGGGATCCGGTGGCCATGAGCACCACCTTGTTGGCGGGGAGCTGTTCGACCGTTCGCAGGTCGACGAGGATCCCGTCGGGCACGTCGAGGTAGCCGAGCTCGGCCGCGATGCCCATGTTGCGCACCATCGACCGGCCGACGAGGCACACCTTCCGGCCATGGCGGGCGGCGGAGTTGAGGACCTGCTGGACGCGGTGGACGTGGGAGGCGAAGGACGCCACCACGATCTTGCCCGCGGACTGCGCGAACACCGAGTCCAGCACCGGGCCGATCTCGCGTTCGTGGGCGGTGAACCCGGGGACCTCCGCGTTGGTGGAGTCCACCATGAAGAGGTCCACGCCCTCCTCGCCGAAGCGGGCGAACGCCCGGAGGTCGGTGATCCGGCCGTCGAGCGGGAGCTGGTCCATCTTGAAGTCGCCGGTGTGCAGCACGTTCCCGGCGTCGGTGCGGATCATGACGGCGAGCCCGTCCGGGATCGAGTGGTTCACCGCGACGAACTCGCACTCGAAGGGCCCGAAGTCCTCGGTCTGTCCCTCCCGGACGGTCAGCGTGTAGGGGCTGATCCGGTGTTCCTTCAGCTTCGCCTCGACGAACGCCAGCGTGAGCTCCGAGCCGATCACCGGGATGTCGGGGCGCTTGCGGAGCAGGTACGGCACGGCGCCGATGTGGTCCTCGTGGCCGTGGGTGAGGACGAGGGCCACGACGTCGTCGAGCCGCCCCTCGATGTGGCTGAGGTCCGGGAGGATGAGGTCCACCCCGGGGTGGTGGTCCTCGGGGAAGAGCACCCCGCAGTCGACGACGAGCAGCTTGCCGTCGATCTCGAGGACCGTCATGTTGCGCCCCACCTCGCCGAGCCCTCCCAGGGGCAGGATGCGAAGGGTGCCGGGCTTCAGTCGCGCCGGACGGGCCAGTTCAGGATGGGGATGGCTCACGGGACCATCCTGCCACGGGCACCTACCCCAGGTAGCCGAGGGCCCGCATGGCGGCGAGGAGCGCGGTGCGCTGGCCGTCCGTGGGCGGCACGAGCGGCAGTCGGAGGTGCGCCGTCCCGATAAGGCCGAGCTCGTGGACCGCGTGCTTCGCCAGCACGGCACCCTGCCCGGTCCCCATGATGGCGTCCACGAGCGGCAGGAGCTCGTCGTGGACGGCGAGCGCACCGGCGAGGTCGGAGGCGACGACGGCGTCGACCATGCGGCGGTACCTGTCGGCGGCGACGTGGCCGACGACGGACACCACGCCCACCGCGCCGTGCGTCAGGAAGGAGAGGTTCAGCGGATCGTCCCCCGAGTAGGTGGCGAGGCCGGTCTCGCGCCCGCGCCGGCAACCGGCGACGGCGTTGCCGGTGGCATCCTTCACGGCGAGGATGTTGGGGTGGTGCGCGAGACGCGCGGACGCCTCCGGGCCGATGGCGACGCCGGTGCGTCCGGGGATGTCGTAGAGCATGACGGGCAGGTCGGTGGCCGAGGCCACCGTCTCGATGTGGACCGCGACACCCTCCTGGGAGGGGCGGTTGTAGTACGGCGATACGACGAGCAGCGCGTCCGCGCCTGCCTCGGCGGCGCACTCGGCCATCCGGACGGCGTGCGCGGTGTCGTTCGAACCGGCGCCGGCCACCACCTTGGCCCGGCCACCGACGGCGCCGACGACGGCGCGCACGAGGTCCGCCTTCTCCGGTCCGTGGGTGGTGGGTGACTCGCCGGTGGTCCCGGAGACGACGAGCCCGTCACACCCCGCCGTGACGAGGTGGTCGGCGAGCCGAGCCGCGGAGTCGAGGTCCATGCTCCCGTCCGCGTGGAAGGGGGTGACCATGGCGGTGAGTACCGTACCGAAGGTGGCGCGTGCGTCCATGGGAGCGACCGTAGCGCAGTCGCGCCGGGAGGTCCGGGACGCGCCGATGGGTGATACTTGCCGGATGGCCGATGTCTCCGTGCGCCCCGCCCTCCCCGCCGACTCGCCGCGGATCGGTGAGATCCACGCCGCCACCATGCGGCTCGCCGTGGAGGCCGGGCTGCGGGAGTCCCTCGACCCGGAGCTCGCCGCGGGCTTCGACCCCGCCGCCTTCACCGTGCAGTGGGAGCGTGCGATCGCCGCTCCTCCCTCCCCGCTCCACCGGGTGCTGACGGCCCTCGACCGGTCGGCCGTGGTCGGGTTCGCCGCCATCGCGCCGGTGGAGGAGTCCGTCCGCACCGGCCTGGAGGGTGACCCGCCCGAGGCGGAGATCGTCGCCCTCGAGGTGGACCCGGCCCACGGCAGGTCGGGGCACGGCTCCCGACTCCTCGCCGCCTGCGTGGACGTGCTCCGGCAGCAGAACGCCGGCCACGTGATGACGTGGGCGGTCCAGGGCGACGATCCCCGGGCGCGCTTCCTCTCCTCGGCGGGTTTCGCCCCGCTGGGGATGCGCCGCACCTGGCAGGTCGGGGACGGCACCGTCTCCCAGATCGCCTGGCACGCCGCGCTCGCCTGACGCCCGGACTGGCGCCGCGACGGATCGCGACCGACTCAACCGCGACGCGGGACCGCCACAGGTCGACGGGACCGCTACAGGTCGAGGAGCCGGTCCAGTCCGACGGTGAGGCCCGGCCGTTCGGCCACCCGACGGACCGCGAGGAGCACGCCGGGCATGAAGCTGGCCCGGTCGAAGGAGTCGGTGCGGATGGTGAGCTGCTCCCCCGGGTTGCCGAACACGATCTCCTCGTGCGCGACCAGCCCGCGCAACCGGACCGCGTGGACGTGCACGCCGTCGACGACGGCCCCTCGCGCCCCGTCGAGGGCCGACGACGTGGCGTCCGGGATGGGGCCGAGACCCGCGTCCGCACGGGCCGCCGCGATGCCGCGGGCCGTGTGGACCGCCGTCCCGGAGGGGGCGTCCACCTTGTCCGGATGGTGCAGCTCGATCACCTCGGCGGACTCGAACCACGGGGCCGCCTTCGCGGCGAAGGCCATGGCGAGCACCGCCGAGAGCGCGAAGTTGGGGGCGATGAACACGCCCGTACCCCCCGCCGCTCGCTCCAGGTGCTCCTCCACCCGCGCCAGGGACTCGTCCGTCCAGCCGGTGGTCCCGACGACGGCATGGACGCCCGCGTCGATCAGTGCGTGCACGTTGGCCTCGGTCGCGGAGGGGATGGTGAAGTCGACCGCCGCGTCGGCCCGGCCGGCCAGGGCCGCGACGTCGTCGCCGACGTCCAGCTCCGCGATCAGTTCCATGTCCGGGGCCGCCGCCACCGTGGCGGCCACCATCCGCCCCATCCGTCCCGCCGCGCCGAGCACGGCCACCCGCGTCACCATGGTCCCACAGCCTACGCGTCCGTCACCGCGGCGCAGGCCCGCTCCGGTCCCACGATGACGACCGTCGGATCGTCCGCGAGGAGATCGGCGGCGACCTGCTGGATGTCGGCGGCCGTGACCGAGCGATAGCGCTCCAGGGTCTCCTCGACGCTCAGGAGCTTCCCGGTCACGATCTCGGCGAGGCCGAGGCGTGTCATGCGCGACCCGGTGTCCTCCGAGCCGAGGATGAAGGTGCCGGCGACCTGGCCGATGGCCCGCCGCAGCTCGTCGGGGTCCACCGGCTCCGCGGCGAGGCGTGCGATCTCGTCGCGCAGCACGCGAAGGACGGCGGGCACCTTCGCCGGGGCACAGGCGGCGTAGGCTCCCGCCACGCCGCCCTCGGCGTACCCGGCCGTGAATGAGTAGGTGTTGTAGGCCAGGCCTCGACGCTCCCGGATCTCCTGGAACAGGCGCGAGCTCATGCCGCCTCCGAGGATGGTGGAGGCGACACCGAGGGCGAAGCGCCGCGGGTCGCTGGTGGCGAGTCCCCTCCCGCCCATGATGAGGTGTGCCTGCTCGGTGGGACGCGGGACCGCCACCGTCCGCGAGGGGGCGTAGACGGCGGAGGTGGACTCGCGTCGCGGGGCGGGCGTGGCGTCGTCGGCCAACTGCCAACCGGCGGTGCGCGCCCCGGCCAGCACGGCGTCGCACACGGCCTCGTGGTGTACGTTCCCCGCCGCCGTGATGACCAGCTCCCCGGGAACGTAGGTGGACCGGTAGTGGGCGAGGACCGCGTCACGGCCGAGCGCGGCGATGGTCTCCGGGGTGCCGCCGATCGGACGGCCGAGCGGGTGACCGGCGAGGACCGTCTCGGTGAAGCGTTCGTGGACCAGGTCCGCCGGGTCGTCCAGCGCCATCGCCAGTTCCTCCAGGATCACCCCCCGCTCGGTCTCGAACTCAGCCGCGTCCAGCAATGAGGAGGTCACCATGTCCATGATCACCTCGGCTGCCATGGGCAGGTCGGCGTCGAGGACCCG
>JAAZNU010000190.1 GCA_012798135.1 Veillonellaceae bacterium
CATCGCCATTGACGCCCTGAACGTCTCAGGCGTGCGTGCCCTGGAACCGTACAGCCAAAAGCCGGTGGTGTGTTTCAAGCGGGACTGGAGAATCATCACGGGGAGCGTCAAGGAATTCGTGCTTCTGGGGGTGCTGACCGTCTTGATCTTCAGCATGAACTACGCTCAGTCGATTGGCGGCCCCCGCAGGATTATCAATCTGATTCTCCATTCCCCGAGGATCACGGCGGAAGAGTACCTCCGTGCAGGACTCAACTATTGCCGCGTGGCAGGCTCTTTCCGATGGCAGGACGGCAGGATTGAGGAGGTGGAGTGGCCGGTGATCGGCACGGAGGGAGCCCACCTGGTCTACTGGACAGGAAAGGATCTCGTTCAAAACCCTTCAGACGGTGAGTTTCTACGATCCGTGCTCAGGCAGCATGAAATTTCCTGGAGCATCGTGCAGGTGAAGGGATTGCAGAAGGTCTCAACGGAATGCTTCTGGCTCGATGGGAAGGGCAAGTGGCACTATTCTAAGCCCGGCGACCTGGCTACGGGGACGATCAAGACGGCTCCCGGAGAGATCCAATCGCTTGAGCCCGCTACAGATCCTCTCCACTCGATCACTCTCGATGGATGGGCGGACAATCTCTTCAGTACCGCCGAAAATGACGTTGCCGGCCGAAAAGAGGTCACAGCACGGTGAGGGTCTGCGGCCGGATCACGGGTTGCGCAAGCATCGGAACCGAATGTCTAGCAGCTAGACGGCAAGTAAGCGGTGAAAGTCCGTAACCGGATCACGGCTTGTGCAGGAGCGGCACAACCCGCGCCCGGTGAAAGCCCTCAGCGGTTTGCGAGCCAAAAACCCCGCTCCGGAAGTCCCAGGCCGGATCACGGCGCTTGCAAAAAGAGCAAGCGCCGCGCCCGGGGAGAGTCCGCAGCGCTACGAAGGCCAGCGCACCCGCGACAACGCCCATAGCGGCCCGATGCTCCTTCCCCGCGTTCACAGTCCCCGGCGCTTGCGAGCGGACCCGTGAGCCAGGATGCAGCGGACGCGCGTGGAAGCGGGTGCGTTTATCTTCAAGTCCGTAGCGCGCCGCTGATCCTGGAATACCAGTGCAGGAACGCAGCCGCGCCGGCGTTCACTGGTACCTCACAGCCCGTACCAGCGTCCAACGCCCGCCGCTGATGCGAGCATGCAGCGGACGGGCTCATAACCTTGTCGAGGCCTCCACCATGTATATGAACCTGCTCAAAAACCATCTGACTTCCCTTTTGCTGCTTCCTGCCTTGGTCATAATGCTGCTGATCGACATGGTGCTGATCGATAAATGTATACTGGTTCGTGATTACAACAACCTTATGTCTCTTCTTCAAGAAACAAGATATTCGGCGATCTATGACAACAGGACACTGACAATCCGTTTCGCTGGTCATACCGCTGTTCTTGCCGACAAGGACGGTGTTACCCTAACATCACTTTTCATTCCCACCCTGACACAGGTTAACTATAACACCACCAAAGGTCCCAACCAGATCATCTTTGACGCCCGTTGCGGTGTAACCTCGCCGTACAACATTCATATCCACGGCGGTGATTTTACCCTCCGCTCATGGTTTGGTGATGAGCGCGGAATTTGGGTGCATTGCACCGGTTTTGCCTCCGAGGGATGGATGACCGAAGAGGCGAAGGCGGATGCGATCAGCGCCCGGTGATTTCGCGAACGCTATGCCCCATTGCGTGAACAAATGAGATTTTTGCTGAATGGAAGAGGTGTTTTCCTGAACAACCGGCGCAGATCTACGATGCTTGCCGTATAATCCCTTGTACAACCTGATGCACAACTTCTGTATAACCTTGTGCCTGCTTCTTTCGGGGATTCTGCCGGGCAAAAGGCGCTTGTGGAACTACCGTTGATGAGTTATGTTTTAATAACTTTTGAAGGGGGCGAACATGACGATGAAGCTCAAGACCTACCGGGATCTGTGCCGAAGGGCGATGGTTGACGAACGACTTACTCCCACAGACTTCCGCGTGCTGCTGTACCTCATGGCGGAAGACGGCGAGCTCCGTTCCGGGCATGCGGAGATTGGCGAACGCCTGGGGATCCACCACAAGCAGATTTCCCAGGCCATTTCTCGGCTCAAGCAGCATGGGTATGTCGAACGAGTCAGAAACAAGGTGTACCGCTTGATTGCGGATGGAGAAGTACACGGAGAACTGCAAGAGCCTGCGGAGTTGAAGGCAAGCATCGGCTGACACCACGATCTTTCTTCCTGTATCCACTATCCCGCATACCGTCCTCTAAGCCTTTTCAAGCCCAACAAGGTTAGGCTTGGCGCATTTTGTGTTTTTGATAGCTGCTTCAGCATCGTCGTATTGAAAATTATTTAGAAAGCTTCTGAGTGTATTTGCAGCTTGCACCTTTTGATCTCCAGTTGGTGCAGCCCAAGAAGGGACCATATTTTCCATCCTTTACAATGAGCATGCCCTGCCCACATCGAGGGCAGATGGGTGCTGTCTCCCCGCAAGCTGTCCTGGAGCATATGAATGCCCTATTGTTTTTGATCATGACGCCCTCTTTGCAGGTGAAACACACCTCGGATATGGCATCGCAATAGGGGTAATTGCTGCATCCCCAAAAGGAGCGGCTGCCAGCCTTTCTCTTGATGAGGAAACCCCCTCCGCACTTCGAGCATCGTATCGCCCCGCAACTCATTTTGTCAGAGGAGACAAAATGTTCGTACTCAGGCCCCTCTATCTCCTCTATGAAGCTGGACTTCTTTGTTTCGTGCGTGATCAGGAAGGCAATATTCTTCGCTCTGGTGACGGCAACATAGAAAAGCCTGCGCTCCTCCGCATTGAGAAAAGCAGAATCATTCGACAGGACGAGATTGAGGATGGGATCGTCTACGATTTCTGATGGAAACCCGTACTTGCCAGATATGACGTCGAGAACTATTGCGTAGTCCGCCTCTCGGCCCTTTGACGAGTGAGCTGTCATGAAGTTGAGGTTTAACGTGGGGTAGGATGCTCTGAGTGAGCTCCAGTCCGGGTTGTTGTGCCTATATCTCCCGATCAGAAGGACATCACCCCCATGACCATTTCCCCGCTCTTGTATGCTGTTGAGTGCCTCCCTCAACCCCGCTTCACCCGACTCTCCACTCCTGGCCGTGATTACCCTTATGGCAGGTTCTTTGATTGCAACCCTTGCATCGAGAGACTTCCTTATCTGCATCGGATTTTTCAAGATGAATTCGGTGCTGAAATCGAGCAATTCCCGGTTGAACC
>JAAZNU010000157.1 GCA_012798135.1 Veillonellaceae bacterium
CTGGGAGATGTTGCCCAGTTGCTCTGCCAATTCCAGGACACTTAAACGCTGCTTGGCGATCTTCGCGGCTGCTTTCATCGGGGCCTCTCCTTTTGAGGTCGTTTACCCCGAATTTTGTCCAAAGGCTAGCCTAGTAGGACACATTAGATAGGCTGCCACTGGCTCCATTTTTTCATCAACACCTTCAATTCCTAATTCTATACGGCGAGCAATGTAATTGAGCAAATCCTCAGCGTGATCGATTACTTTATCTGTCTCTCTGATGATAGGATACGCTGACTTCCTTGGTATACCATAAGGCCACAGATTCTTATCATCCGTATCAATGCACACGATATTGCCGTAAAAATCTGCACCCCAACGACCGGCACGGCCAGCCAAATTCCAAAAATCTTGAGGCTCCATTCGAGTACCACGCCCTTTGCGTGTCCCTCTAACAATTATATTACGGCAAGCGAGGTTGACGCCTTCAATCAAGGTGGATGTGCAGACAAGAAATCGAATCTTTCCAGATTTGAACAAACGTTCAATTTCGTTGCGAAGGAGTGAAGGCATATTCCCATAATGAAAGCCGACACCTCGCTTAACAAGATGAACCAGTTTGAAACGATTATGAATCGAAGTCCTGCAAAAATCTGACAAATCCTTAAGTTCTTCATCTAGTGGACCACTGTCTTCATTCCCAAGCGCATCATAAATTTGCTGCGCAATTTTCTCTGCCTCACCCTGTTCGTTCGCATAAATCAGCGTGCCTTTATCCTTTCGGCCCAAAGCTAATCCAATAAAGGACAGACGCTTATTCCCTCCCTTTCCTGATGGTCGATCATGAAGTTTGAAGTAGCCAATTTCTGCTTCGTCATCTTTATGTGCAAGCGAAAGAGTCCACTCCATTGGCTTGTTTGGAATTTGCCTTGCAATCATTAAGTTCTGTGTTACTGTTGATGTGCCTCCGGGGACTATTGCTTTCTCTGCATTGTTAGGAGCATCTTCAATCAATTTGCCTGGGTTCTCTGCGTGGGGGCTAAGGAAAACGAAGCGACCATCCTCATTTGCAGAAACTACACGTTCGATTGCATCCTGAAGAATAACACCGCGAGTTCCGTCACCCAGTTTCTGTGCTTCGTCGACAACCGTGATATCGGCTTTAGGTGGAATTTCACAGGCATTAAAAAAGAGATGTAATCTTTCCTGTGTAAAGACAACTATTGTCGGGGCGGACCCGTCGGCAAAATCCCGCAGAGGAATAGACCCCACTCGTAGATTCGGCACGTTGAACTCTTTATTCAATGTGCGAAGCTCATTCTCAATTTCGCTGACAAGGGCTCGAGTAGGCGCTAGAAAGATGGCAAGTTCACATGTTCGACGTTCGAATTCCGAAAGCAACCAGTTGAGAACAAGATATGTTTTTCCCGCAGCCGTTGGTGCCGTGGCGGATGCCCACCTCGCTTGGCGAAGCTTTCCCCATAGTTCGGTCTGGAACGGATTCCCTGAAATTGCCCGAGCATCATTTAGAACTATGGTCGCCTCAATGAGTCGTCGTGTCGCAAGCAAGGTCTCACTAATTCCAAGCCGTCCTTCGAGATCTGGAGCAATGTGATTTCGCTGTGCTGCTAAATCTATCGAACGATTATTGGCTAACTGAGTGAGAATCACTGCACCGGCATCGCGAATAAGCATATTCGGACCAAATAGCATCGCAGCCTGTGCAGCCATCAAAGCAATCTCTTGCTCGCCTATCTTATCGCTCCCTGCTAAGAAGCTGGAAGCCAACAAAAGTCGCCGCCAGTCTGGCATAAAACCTGAAAGTCGAGGGCTAAGCGTGACTACGTCTTCTCCAAGACTCTGCCCCGCGCTCCAAGCGCGTAATATCTCAAATTCAGATGCAAACCCTTCTGCAGAGATCAGCCATGACTGAAGGTCCTTCGCTTGTATCATGCAGTCTCCAAAAGGCTTAGGAAATACTTGCGAAATTCATCCACTGACCGCATGGGCACACAAATGAAATGAATATCAAAGCTCTCAATTTTTTCTTGGACGACTCTCTTGCCTACATGAGCACTCCAGTTTGGCAATGCAGCCCTCAAGGCAGGTTCAATCGTCTCCCAGATTCCAATCTCCCCCTCAGCCGGAAACCCCTCGCAATCAAAGCCAACAAGAGCTACACCGCAATAGCGAAGCTTGTTCGACTTGGCATCATCGTCGTCGAAGTAGCGTTTTAGGGCAGCAATGAGATTCTGATCTGAAAAATCAGCAAATTCATTGACCAAGACTATGTCCCTTGCAGAAGAGGCATCCTCAGCAGGTTCATCAAGCAGGTATGGCGCTAAAGATTTTAAACAATCCGTTATGGCCGTGGTCACATCGGCATAGACTTTCGATTCTCCCCAATAAACGTAAAGGTAGCCTTCACTATCGCATCGTGCATAGACTCCGTCTGTACCATGATAATGAACACCAGTTGCGGTCTTGAGGCTCATTTTACAGAGTATCTGTGTTAACCCGAATACTGGTTCAGCTAACGCAAAAAGTAAGAACTCGCCTCCTTCACCAGTATTTTTAAGCTTTGTAAAAAGATTCTTCGCCTCTATGTGTAGTTTTACGATTTCGGAAGGCGAATTGGTTTCATTGAGATAGTCTTGTGCTTTTTCCAATTTTGAGCGAGGGATGGCATACTCAATGACCCGGTCGCGGAGAAATTCTGCTAATCGCTTAATTCGCATTCTCCCGTTTCCATCAAGTGTTGGTGCATAGCAGTGAACTCGAGTCAGAGTGCCTTCTATTTCGACGTCCCTATCGATAACGCGCAAATGTGCATCGGTGACCTTTTTTCTACCGCGCACCGCAGCCAGCAACATAGCTTGAAGGTCGGCATTAAAAGGTGCCAGCGTTCTCTTGGTCACAGGATTCAAAAGAGTGGTTTGTGGATTCATAACGTTTTTTGCATACGCCAAGCTGCCTACTTTTTCAAATGTTTTTCTCGCTTGCCACGTGGGGGCACTCCGTCTTGGTTCCGGTGGAGCCGCCACCTACGTGTACTATACGTGTAAAATCTGCCGTAACTCTCTTCGTTTATTGATCCCGGCATCGCACCCTCAATTACTTCGAACAGATACCAGGAATCTGAACCATGGGGCAAGCCCCGACGGACATCCATTTTCGACTGCCAAGACGAGTGCCACAAAAATAGTCCGCTTGACTTCCCGCCCGGCATGGGCAAGGTAGGGACATGAGGAAACGGATTGCGGACTGGATGGAAAAAATGAGCGCCGGATGTCTCGTGGCCTCATTCATCCAGGGATATTGGCCCGGGGCACTAGCCGGGGCCGCCTTCCTCGCCGCCTGCCTGTATCTGACATGGAGGGCCGGAAAATGAACTTCACCCCCAGCTTCACGCCCTACCTGATCGCGCTCATCGCCGGGGCCGTGCTCATGATTATCTACTTCAAGCTCCCCCCGGACAAGCCGCGTCGCCAGGACGGCCGCAAGTAGCCCCTGTCGCATAGCCAAGCGAAAACGCTCGACAATGAAATTCGGGCCGCGCAAACCATCTTTGAAAAAAATGATCGCGGCGAGGACCTCCCCCACCCGATTCATCCGGCATTCGCTCGGCTTCAAGGCCCCACGCGGCTGGGGATGGCTTACGGACCCCAAAAAGGCGGCCTCTAATCGGGTCTACAACCGAACCACCTTCAGCATCTTCAAGGTCGGCAAGTCCGGATGCCTGCTCCCGGTCATCCAAGCGGTGCTGTTGCTTGCTTTCCTGGCTTTCCTCATCCGGTGACACCTGCCCGTCGGATAGTTTGCATCATTTTTCGATGCTCATGTGGCCTGGAATGGTCAAATCCATTATTCTTATGGGATGACTGAGTTATAACATATATAAATCGACAAATAAGCCCCCTCTCTCCCTCCCCTCGTCTCCCGAACGTT
Source organism: Veillonellaceae bacterium (assembly GCA_012798135.1). Next base: position 3,931 of record JAAZNU010000157.1, read on the forward strand.
TTCCCCCACCCCGGACGTTGCCCCCGGGGGCCGAAACAGCGTAAGACACGCGGATGATGTTCTACCTGCTCAAAGGCCTGGCCATAGGCCTGATCATCGCCATGCCCTTCGGGCCGGTGGGTCTTCTGTGCCTGCAACGGGCCATCACCATGGGGCTTCGGGTAGGGCTTTTAAGCGGCCTGGGCGCGGGGCTGGCCGACACCTTCTACGGCGCCGTGGCCGCCTTCGGCCTGACCTACGTCTCCGACTTCCTGACCACCCACCACATTCTCCTGCAATCCGTGGGCGGGGCCTTTCTGGCGTTGATGGGCGTGCGCCTGTACCTGGCCAAAAAGGCCCCCAAACAGATCGAACTCACCCACTCCCATTTCGCCGGGGCCTTCGCCTCCATCTTCTTCCTGACCCTGACCAACCCCATGACCTTCGTGGCCTTTCTGGCCATCTTCGCCGGATTCGGCCTGGGGCAGGCCGAAACGCGGGTGCATCACGCCGTGGCCGTGGTCGCGGGGGTGTTTTTCGGGGCCATGATCTGGTGGGTGGCCATCGCGCTGGGGGGCAAGCTCTTGCGCTTCCGGCTGCTCAACCAGTTGCCGAAAATCCGCAAAGGCTCCGGGGTGATCATCCTGCTTTTCGGCATCTGGGCCGTGCTCGACGCCTACTTCCGCTTCCCCTCGCTTTTGCCGTGAAAAAAGCCCCCGCCGGACGGTGATTCCGACGGGGGCCTTTGCCCAAAAGCGGTGCCGGCCTCGTGCCGTTTCCTGAAAATCCCCGCTGCGAATCTTTAAGACAACCTGCTTGAAATGATTCTCTTTTATGAAAAGATACGGTCGTATTTTTTCATGCGCCCGCCCTACCGGCCGTGCTTCTCGTGCCAGCGCCA
>JAAZNU010000345.1 GCA_012798135.1 Veillonellaceae bacterium
ATCATGGCCTGCGTGAAGGGCGAGAAAAACGGAAGCTTTCCGATGAAAAAGCTCAGACCGAAGCCGGCCGCCATCCAGACGATGATCGCCCGGAACAGCGTGCGTTTCGGATACCTCCCGAGCAGCCGGTACCAGAGCGGCACGGAGGCCGCGGTCGAGAGGATGACCTCGCCCATGAGAATCGATGCGTCCCCCTCGCTTCGCCCCAGGATGAGCGTCGTGAGGTACGGCACGTTCATCAGCATGAGCTGATAGGTCAGCTGGACGAACATGATCATGACCGAAAACGACAGCACCTGCCGGTCGGCGAACATCTCCCGCATCACCGTAAAGAACGGCGGCGTCTCCTCGTCGGGACCCAGCCTGTGGCGCTCGTGAACGCCGTACAGCGTGAGCTGTCCGGCGACGAGACCCACGAGGCCCAGCATGAGCGCCATCCGGAACATTCCGAAAGCGCCCATCAGCGGCCCGGAAAGTCCGCCGCCGATGAGCGCCCCGAGCACGCCGATCGCGACGCCGACCGAGGCGATCTTTACCCGCTCGTCGTTTTTCGGGCTCATTTCGGGCAGGACAGCGAACCAGGGGATGAGCATCCCGGTATACGAAATGTAATAGAAGAAGAGCACCGCCCCGAGAAAGACGGCGTTCGTCAGGCTTTCGCCCCGTACCGGCGGGTTCCATACCAGAACGAACGAGATGAACAGTATCGGATTCGAAATGAAGATGTAAGGTTTGCGGCGGCCCCAGCGGGAGCGGGTGTGGTCGCTCAGATATCCCATAAGCGGATCGGTAACCGCGTCGAGTATACGCCCCCCCGCCAGGATAACGCCGAGCGCCGCAAGCGGGATGAAGCGCGTGAGATTGGAATCGGCCGGCGGGATATAGAAATACGGCAGCCAGGCGTACAGGATGGTGTCGAACAGGTTGAAGGTGAGTCCCGCCAGGTTGTACAGGATGATTTCGCGCATAGAAAGCGCTTTACCCGCCTGGTGCGTCCGCGGACCGCCGTTGTCCATGTGCTCCTCCGGGCTGTTTCCGCAGGGCGGGTCTCGAACAGGCCCGTCCGCGGAACGATCTCGCCCCGGCATTACCGGGGCCGTGGTATCGCCGCGCGCCGGCGCGCGCTTTACGACGCGACCAGGCGACGGACCAGCTCCACGCCCGACTGGGCGTCCTCGCCGTAGCCGTCGGCCCCTATCTCGTCCGAAAAACGCTGGCTGAGCGGAGCGCCGCCGACGATGAAACGGAACGAGCCCCTTTCCCCCTCCTTCGCGAAAAGGTCGATTGTTTCCTTCATTACGGGCATGGTCGTGGTGAGCAGGGCCGACATGCCGATTACGTCCGGCCTGTGCTCCCTGGCCTTTTCCAGAAACGCGGCGGCGCTCACGTTCACGCCCAGGTCCACCACCTCGAAACCGTTGCCCTGCAGAAGGGCATGAAGGATGTTCTTGCCGATCTCGTGTATGTCGCCCTCCACGGTGCCGAGCATGACTTTGCCGCGCGATTCGTACGCCCCTTCCTGCAGCCCCGGCAGAATCAGGCGGTACGCGTTGTCGTAGGCCTTCACCGACATGAGCACGTCGGGCAGGAAATAGTCCCCTTCCCGGAACAGCACCCCC
>JAAZNU010000306.1 GCA_012798135.1 Veillonellaceae bacterium
ACAACCCTCGCAAGACGGTGCGCATCTTCTGCAGCAGCCCAGGGTCAGAGCGGGCTTCCAGGGGCAAGAAACTCAACTGCAACAGGCGCACAACCCGGAAACCGGCGTACTCTCGCCCACCTTCGACTTCTCGCAGCCGGTACCAGAGATAATCCAATTCGTCTTGCCCATCGATAAAACAAACCCCCGATTTCTCCACCTCCAGGTCGGCAGGAATTGCTGGTTTGCCGTTACGAGGCGGACGAATCCAGCCCGACCAGTCTGGTAACCAGTCGCTGACCTTTCGAATAGAGTGGAGGAATGGTGATTCGTTCATATCCTTTGCTGACAATCTCTGGATTATGGGTTCACATCTGGGGGTATCAACCCACAGATATCAAGCCACAATCTCGTTGGTGGAAGTTCAGGCGTACCCATGCCACGCCTGATCGTGTCCAGTTATTGATCATTCCTTTGCCCGCATGGGAGGTTTGGAAGTTCGTCTGCCGTTGAAGAAGTTGATCGTGACCGCAGGTCGCCGTGTCTCTTCCATATGCTGGAAGAAACGCTGAACGCTGGTCATGGTCTTCACTGCCGTGAAGATGCCCATCGCCAGTGTCAGAATAGCAGCCACAGCCATGATGCCGATCACCACCGGTAGAGCCAGTCTTCCAATCGTGTAAAGGTCCATAAAATCCTCCGTGTGAGTACAAAAAGCCAACGTGTGGGGATTGGTTTCCAACGTTCGGTTTTCCAGCCGACGTTGGTGTTGCCTTTGACAGCCCGAAGGCTGCGCAGAGCAACACATCCTGGGAGCGGAAACAGTTCAAGGGGGATTAGGATCTCCGTTCCTGGCATGTGGCGCTCTGCTGGTAAGGGCGGGTCTATTGGGGTAGAGAGCATAAGCATCCTGATCAATTTCGACCCGCCCCTACCGCGAATCCCGTACTCGTAAGGCGCGCAGCATATCCTGTGCGCCTGCCAGCGGGTTGACCATGGACATTGGATTGATAAAGATCTGTTGAACCAACATCGAAAAATAACCGAGAGGCACGATCAGCCATAACGCCCAAAGCAGAATGGTGGTCACGTTGCTATGGGTGTTAGCAATTACAACCGCGGCGCTTTCGGATGATCCAATCAACGCCGCCCACTGCTCGGGGGTCAGGCCAGCGGTATATCCCAGGTAAATGCGGCTGCCGATGACCGCCAGAGCATACATGGCGATGCCGGCCTTGACGTACCACAACAGATTGAAACGCTGGGCTGATAACGCCAGGATAGTCGCCAGCCCAGACATCCACATAGCTGCACCAATCCAGGGCACCGGCGCGCCCATATCCCACTGGGCGATGATCCAGGCAGCCAGCACCATGCCGGTCATCACCTGGGCTGTGCGCGGCATCTTTCCACTTGAGTCGCCTACGGAACCGCGCTCACTGCGACGTGGCCGGAAACCAGCGCGCTGCTGGATTTCGGCATCGGGCAGCCAGGCCATCAACAAGGCGCATATCAGGCTGGTCAGGGCAGGCATGTGGGCAGCCAGCCAGTACAGGATAACCAGGGCGCCGTTCGCCAGGTACACCGGCAGGTCGGTCAGCAATAACCCAATGCGATCAAGCTCGTTCATGGAGCGCCTGCCGGGAGCAGAGTGACCAGGGTGACATAAACCTGCATGGCGTCCTCGGTGAAGAGCACCCTGGGTTGTGTAATGGGGATGGACACCCCGTTCCAGTTGAAGAAAGTGCCGGCCGTGTACACCCACATTCTCAGCTTGAAGGTGCCCGGATCGGCAAAAGGCACGTTGAGCACCTGGGTTTCGGCAGTGCAGACGCCGTCCCCGCCGCAGCCCCCGCTCATCTGAGCCATCTCCGGCACCAGGTTGAAACGCGGCTGGTGGATATAGGCTTCGTAATACTTGCTCGCCAGGTCGTTCAAAATCCAATAACGGCTTTCCGGGCTGAGCTGGGCATTGGCCTGCACCTCGGTGATCGCTTCGGGCAACACTTCCACGTGCTCAATGCAGTGGATCTCGCCATCGACAACCTCATAACCGGGGTTGTTCTCCATGGATGGATCCCAATTGTTGTCATAGCGGCTCCCAGGGCCGGGGCAGCCGCTACCATTGCCGGAATTGGTGGACTCGCAGGTTGGGGGATCCTGGATTTGCTCGTACCAGGTGAAGATGACCGGAGGAATGCTCGCCTGCGCCCGGATATCTGCTCCGCGTTTGTCCGGATCCTGGCCGACCACCAACGGGTTTTCCGGAGCAACCTTCTGGATGGTCAGGGTAGCGGGCGCCTGGGTGATGGTCGGCGCAGGGCAGATGGGAGTTTCGGGCAGGCAACCACCATCTTCGCAGTCAGCCAGCAAACCAGCGCAGCCGCCGGGAATATTTTCGCAATCGGCAACGCCGTTCAGGTAAAGCAGCAAGGCGTTGACGAGAAAACCACTATCGAATGACATGATCATGATTTCGAAGAAGAAATTGCGGTTGATAATCGACCAGATGTCCTTCCGACCGTCGATCACCGCCTGGAAGAACTCCGCCGGATCGGTATAGCCCTGCGACACCAATTGGGCGAGCTGATCCGAGGTCAGGGAAGGCCCAACCAGCATTGCCAGGATCGAGGCGCTGTTCCCCAGCATGCTTTCGGCATTGGTCAGGCCGCTCTCGACTGGATGCAAAGCCATGAAAAAGAGCGTGGCGGGCGAGGGCAGCACGACGATATTGCCAGTTGGGGTCTGGTAGCGGTGATAGGTGGCGTCCAGGTCGATCACCAGGCCGCCCGGCAGCGTGATGTCCATCCAATCCGCCGGCTCGGATACCGTCCCGAGGTCGGTCAGTTGATCCCAGGCAATCGAGCCATCCGGGTTGAGAAAATCACCCCAGGGTGAGTCGCCTTCATCCGCTCGAGCAGCCGGGGCGGGCGGAACCAGAGCGGCAAGGAAAGAAATCAGGAGGAGAAAACGGATGGTCTTCACGGCTGGCCTCCGCCTGTCGAAAATGCCTGGAGCTCTTCATCGGTCAGAAAGCGCTCGAACTTCCAGGTTCCACTTTCTTTGATCACCAGAGCCAGGGCAGGGAAATCCGTGATGGGTTCTTTCTGCATCGGCCAGGGAGAGGAGAGTTGAATATTCAAGCGCCAGACCTGCATGGGGGCGTTATCGCGAGTGCTGGCAACCTGCTCCTGGACTTTCTCCTGGGCGGAGACTTCCACGGTGGTGACTGTCTTCCCCTCTTCGAGCTGACTCCACAAGTTGGGAACGATGACATTCTGGTAGACGATACAACCGGTTTGGGTGCTGACTGAGCAAAGTCGGTCCAGCCACTGCTGTTGACCTGCTGTGTAATCCACGGTGTAAAAGGCTTTGGCGCCGGCCAACGCGACATCCCTGGCTGCGGCATCCTCAGCTTGCGATGGATCAACCGATGGAGAAGAAGTTGTGACAGCCTCGCCAGCCTGAGCCAAAGAGCCGCCGTAGAGCTGCGGACCGAACCAGATCGCCG
>JAAZNU010000095.1 GCA_012798135.1 Veillonellaceae bacterium
GATAAACTGCTTCAGACTTCTAGAGTAAGTATCTTTTGAGGATCCTGAGATATCCTGATCATCTAGGAAGTTCTGGATCAGCTCTTCCAGACCTGGCTTCCTGTCTGTTATCGCTTGAGGCTGGACTGTTATAAGTTCCATGTCTTCTCCTGATGAGTTATCCTGATATAACTATACCATAAGTGGTATCTATATGTCAAGCATATCACAGAGAAGGTATATAGATATACCACCTCTGGAAGAGAGGTGTATATCTGTATTTATAGTTATTTAACATCATTTAAGGAGATCGTCTCTTTTGGCTTGTACTATATAAAGCACTTTAGAGGTATTTATATCTTACACTTATAGGCTATTTATAGGCTTTTATATCCTTACCTTAAGAAGCTTTTGCGCACAAAGTGGTAGTAATTTGCGCACGAAGTGGTAGTAATTTGCGCACGAAGTGGTAGTAAAAACTAGGATATTCTCTTTACCAGCCGGCTCTCTTTGCCTTTGGTCTCCAGCTCATCCAGTGCCATCTGTATAGCCAGCTCCACTATCAGAGACTTGGAGATCTGGCCTCTTACTTCCTTAGGAGAGATCTTCCTGAGTCGGATCCAGCCATCCTCCAGGCTGTCCACTGTCTCAGAAGCTATGTAGTAAGTAGCCTTGATCTTATCTCCAGAAGCCTTCTGTACTTTGGCCGGCTTCTTCTTATGGCTTACTGTCTTTATGGTAGGCTGGTCTACTGTCTTACTGTCTTTATGGTATGCCGGTATACCAGTATTATGGTATTCTGGCTTTATGGTAGGCTGGCTTACTGGCTTATCTTCCAGCTTCTTCAGAGGCTCCTGGTCTGATCCTCCTAGTAAGTTACCTAAAATATCAGGAGTCATCTTCCTATCTGCCATCTTTACTTATCCTCCTTACTAGAGACTTGTAGTCTTCAGATCCAGCAGAAGCTGGAGAGTACTCATAGATATCCTGGCCAAAGCCTGGAGCCTCAGAGAGCCTGACTGAGTATCTGATAGGATCACAGACCTTATCTCCATAGAAGGACTGGAGCTGTTGGAGGATCTCTTCTGACTTCTTTACTCTTTTATCAAAGAAGGTAGGAAGGATATATCTGATCTTTAGATCCTCTCTATACTTCTGGATAGCTTCTATGGACTGCTGGAAGTCCAGGAGACCTGTCAGAGTGAGGATCTCCATAGAGACCGGAGCCAGGATCTCATCTGTATAGAAGAGGACATTAACTGTAAGGCTGTCCCATCCAGGAGAAGTATCCAGGATGATAAAGTCATACTGATCATCTATAGGATCCAGACCTTCTGAGAGCGTCTTCTCTCCTCCAAAGTCCTTCCGGTCTATGGCTCTCTTGATACCGGCCAGAGATCTACCACCGGCCAGTAGATAGAGCCTCTCTCTGGCTTCTACTATAGCCTCTTCTGGCTTTACTTCTCCTAAGATCAGCTCTGCTAGTCCAGCGTTAGACTTTACTCCTAGAGCTCTTGAGGTCTGACCTTGAGTATCTGTATCTACCAGGAGGACTTTATATCCTTCTCTGGCCAGGCCGGCTGATAGGTTAACTGCTGTGGTAGTCTTGCCTACTCCTCCCTTACTGAGTGAGACTGCTATCTTCCTCATCTTGCCTCCTGTTGATCTTTGTTTTTATCCTGTGGCATCTATCAGGATTAAGAGTTAATACTAGTAAGCCTATAGGCTCTTCCTTGTAGTCCAGTAGATACTCCAGCTCTTTGGC
>JAAZNU010000347.1 GCA_012798135.1 Veillonellaceae bacterium
CCGATCCTCTCTCCCCTGGGTTTTTGACCGGGGGTCGCGCGCGCGTGAGTCCTGGTGCTGATTTCCTGGCGTCGCGTGTCCGTTATGGCGGCTTCTGGGGGCCACTTTTTGGCTTATTTTCGCCGTTTTGCGGTAGAATTGGGGTGTAAATGAGGTGCCCCCACGACGCGGGAACGTCTGGGGGCTGGACCGACTGATGAGGAGTCGATCATGAGTGAGCCTATCGCGCATTTGCGCCCCCGTCGAAGTGTTCGCGCCCGGTTGTCGAAGGTCGCGTCCGCGCGCGACACGATCCGTGGATTTGGTCACGACATGGACGTGTGTGGCCTGACGTATGGGCAGTTTTCGTTGCTGGACCTGATTGACGCGGCGCTGGAGATCACCGGGCCTGCTGATGTGACGATCTCGACGTGGAGCGCGGGTTTCTATGACGTGGAGGCTGCTGAACGTTTTCGCGATTCGGGTCGAATTCGGTCAATTCGTTTCATCATGGATTCGTCTGCGAAGCGCGGTCAGGCGGCCGTGGGTGATGTGGGCGAGATTTTCGGGCGCGAGACGGTGCGGGCGACGCGGAGTCACGCGAAGTTCGCGCTGATCGTGAACGCGGAGTGGTCGGTGTTGATCACGTCGTCGATGAATCTGAACTTAAATCCGCGCTGCGAGCAGTTCGAGATGACGGACGATCCGGAGCGCGCGGCAGTGTTCGCGGCTTTCGCTGATGCGGTGTTCGCCGAGTTGCCGGAGGGTGACACGGAGGATCGGAAGTTGCCGAATGTGTCTGGTTTGGAGTCGGTGCAGCCGTCGCTTGGGTTTGAGGTTGGCTCGCTGTCGGGTGTGGGTGTGCTGTCAGGCGTGGGGAGGGATGCGCGATGATCGAGCCGCCTGACGGGATGCCTGATGGTGTCGCTCGGGTGTGGCGTGAGGTTGTGGCCGCGTATGGCGATGGCGTCGAGGCGATTTGTGGGCCTGATCTGGAGGGTTATTGCGGCCAGGTTGCGCGGCTGCGGGATGCTCAGGAGCGTCTTGCTCGCGACGGCCTGATCGTTAGCGATCCGAAGGGCAACCCGATTCCACATCCGGCGTTGGCGATCGAGAAGGTCGCGCAGGATGAGATTCGCAAGTGGGGCTCTCAGTTCAAGCCACGTCGCCGCAGGGGGTGAGTGTGATGCCGGTTTTTGATGATCTTTCGGTGCGCGAGGCGTTGGAGGTGGCGCTAGGGGCGGCGGATCACTTGTCTGAGAAGCATGCGGGCACGGTTGCGGCGGCGCGTGTGGCGGCTGATCGTTTGGATGTGTTGAGGGACTTTTCGTTTGTCGATCCGGATACAGGGAAGTTTGACAACGTGACGCTTGGGGCGTTTTTGAAGTTCATGGCGGCTTTGGGGCTTGTTGCGCCGCCGGTTGAGGTGCCGAAGGGTGGCGCTCAGGGTGCGTCTCAGAAGTCGGAGCTCGACATGTGGAGGGAGCGGCAGCAGGAGGCGGTGTGACGATGGGGTTTGTCGGACGCACTGAGCCGCGCTTGTGGACGAAGCCGTTGCGTGAGTTGACTCCGGAGACGACTCTGGGGTTTGAGGTGATCGCGTTTGCGCGGGATTTTCTGCGCATTGAGCTGCGCCCGTGGCAGCGGTGGTTGCTGATTCATGCGCTGGAGCTGAAGCCGGACGGCACCTACCGCTTCCGGCGCGTGATTGTGTTGGTGGCGCGCCAGAACGGCAAGACGCTGTTGGCGAGTGTGTTGGCGGCATGGTGGTTGTTCATCGACTCTCTGCGTCATCCTGCCCGTGTGCCGCCGGTGGACTTCAAGATCGTGGGGACGGCGCAGAACCTGGACATTGCCCGCGAGCCGTGGTCGAGCGTGAAGCTGTGGTGTGATCCGGAGCCGGACACGGATGCGGCGCGGATTGCGGCGATTCCGGTGTTGCAGTCGGAGACGGCGAAGGTGTCCGACACTAACGGCAAAGAGTTCATCCTCGCCCAGAGCCTCGCCCACTACGAGATTCGGGCCGCGAAGAATGCGCGCGGGAAGCCTGCGGCGCGCGTGCTGATGGATGAGCTGCGCGAACAGCAGACGTGGGTGGCGTGGAACGC
>JAAZNU010000348.1 GCA_012798135.1 Veillonellaceae bacterium
AGTCGTGAAGTACAAATCATTTACAGTCTGCGAAACCATCGCGATTGTAAACCTGCCCAGCCAGATACCCAAACCGATGCCAATAATGGATCCCAATAAACCGATTACCGCAGATTCTAATAAAACAACCAGAAAGAGTTCTCGCCGGGTTACCCCAATACTTCGCAGGATGCCAAATAATTTCCTGCGCTGTACTACGGAAAACGTCATGGTGTTGTAAATCAGGAACATCCCGACTGTTAGCGCCAAAAGGCTGAGAGCACTCAGGTTGGTTTGGAATGCTTCCGTCAGTTGCATGATCCCTTGCTGGCGTGCTTCTACCGTAGTCAAAGTTACATTCGCGGGTAAACTCCACCCAATTTCTTCTGCCAGACCGGTGATGTTACCAGGTAGTATTAAATCGATCCGATCGATCTCATCCAACTTGCCCGATAACATTTGTGCTGCTGCAATATCAGCAAGCAGGATGCCATCCAGTGACTGCTTCGTCAGTGGATCGGAAGATTCGATTATGCCAATGATCGTCGCAGAAACTGGAAAACCATCTGAACTGAGCGTCAGATCATCTCCGGTTGCAAGACTATATTCTTCTGCCAGATTTCTTGAAACGAGCACCCCATCCAGCCTTGAGAAAAGCACTGCAAGGTTTTCATTATTCAGACGGCTATCTAAAACCAGAAAATTCCGAAAAGGTAATTCCGAAAGCGGTTCCACTCCAAGTAGCTCTAATGGTCTCCCGTTCATCTCATCAACCGTCACATACTGGCTCACCACCGGGGCAGATGGAATATTGGGATACTTTTTCCTGATTTCAGTAAAAAGCTCCACGGGTATTCTTCCCGGAAACGCAGTAATCTGATGGGTCGCTTTTCCGGTGACCATTTGCGCACTTAAAGATAAAGCTTTCCGTGAAGACTCGTTTGCCAGGTCAATTGCCACTGCCACCGTGACACCCAGGCTGATTCCAATAATCATCAGTAAAGATTGAACTTTATGGCGCCAGAGATAGTTCCAACCAATCCGGAGTAAAAAACGAAAATTCATAATTATCCCTTTTACAGATGAGGGATTACTTTCTGAGTAGACTCAACCAGTTTTCCGTCTGCAAGGTAAACCTGTCTATCTGCAAACGCCGCTGCTTCGGGACTGTGAGTAACCAGGATAAAGTTTTTCGCTGTCGCCCGGGTAAGCCTGTTGAGAAGTCTAAGTACTTCCCTGCCTGTGGCTTCATCCAGATTACCTGTTGGTTCATCTGCCAGTAATATCTCCGGCTGATGAACCAGAGATCTGGCTATGGAAACTCGTTGTTGTTCACCACCAGATAATTGATCCGGAAAGTTCTTCCGCCGGTCCAATAATCCGACCTTAGATAACAACAGAGAAGCTCTTTCAAAATCTGCAACGGAGGTCATCTGGTTAAGTTCAAGCGGTAGGATCACATTTTCCCAGACGGAAAGAGTGGGAATCAAATTGAAAAACTGGAAAATAAAACCGATATGTTTCCGGCGCAGTAATGTTCTTTCGTGATCATTTAATAAGGTTAGATTTTCTCCGTTCAATTCAATATATCCGGAATCTGCCTTATCAATTCCACTGATCAAATTCAGCAACGTAGTTTTTCCGCTGCCACTTTTTCCGAGAATTGCAGTAAATTCGCCTGATTGAAACTGAAAACAGGTATCCTTTAAGACTAATCGAGTTTCTGTACCCTCTTGGTAACTTTTGCTCA
>JAAZNU010000024.1 GCA_012798135.1 Veillonellaceae bacterium
ATCCAAGTTGGCCGGTGAAGCGCTTTTGACTCCCATTCCTCAAGCGCTGAACGCAAGAACAGATAGCGTCCACCATCTTTGATGCAGGGCAATACACCACTTCTGGCCCGCTTGAGTACGGTCCAATAGCTGAACCTCCCTTCGAAGAACTCTTGGGCGACTTCCTTAGCAGACATGTAGCGACTCATAATCTTTCCTCCTAATAATTGGGTACAGATGAGCGGATTTTGCTCCCTGTCTACTGGCTGTATTACGCTGATAGCGGCAGCTATTTACACGAAACCCAACTATTTAGGCATTCACAGACACAAAAAAGCCGGTCGAAACACTAAGGCTTCGACCGGCTTGGATGAGTGATACGACGATATATACTGGCGTTTTGGGACTATGCGAGGAGTTGTGCAATCAGCTGGCTGGCCTGTTTCTTGTCGAGCTGGCTGCCGTCCGTGACCCCGAACCTATCCTGCAGCATGTTCGACATCTGTTCGGCGGTCAGACGCTTGCGTTTGCACAGGTTCAGGATCATCGCCGTCTGCTTGTCGCTGATCTTTTCAGTTAGTGCCGGTCGATGATGTTCTTTGGATTGCAACGGCGCAGAAGCCGCGGCAGGGGGCAACGCAACGGCAGGCTTGATGGTGGCTTGGACTGGCAGTAGGGACTGAACTCGTTCTAGGAATCCGGCGACATCTTCCAGCGCCATGGAGAAAGACACGGTCACGGTGTGAGACGCAGGAGCGTGAGTGGAAGGCCCGTTTGTGGGTTGGGTCATCTGCGGGGAGGCAAGCGGAGCAGGAATATTTTTTGAGGATTCCGCCGCCTTCTGGTTCAGAACTGACTTCAAAGCACTGATCGTCATGACAAATATAGGCAGCCTATAATCCAGGCTGCCTTCCTCCTTCTTTTGATATATAATGTCTGTAGGGTTATTTGCCTTCGGAAATGGAAAACCGGCGCGTCGTTGAAGTTGTGGTGAACTTCTCGAACAGCGCCGGTTCTTCTTTTTTCAGCCGCGTCGAATCGATCCGGCTGGACTGAACTGTTTTCCAGGTGGCCTGATAGCCGCCGGGGCTTATGGCTTTCTCATGGTTGCCGATCACCTCCTTTAACTTGTTTTCCGCCAGCCGCTTGCGTTCAGCAGCAGCTTCTTCCTCCGCTTTCGACGTCAGGTAGTCCTGTATCCAGCTGTCCGCTTCCACAGGAAGGATCAGTGGCGCGGCATTGGAGGACGACGGGTACTTGCGGGCCAACATTTCTGAGCAAGCTGTGCTGCCGTCCACAGGCGGTGGAGATTGAGTCAGGACGTGTTGCCAGAATCGCCTTTCCAACTGAACCAGGCTGGCAATCAGTTCCTCGTCCCTGTCTACTGTGACCCATTGCAGTTTGTTGCCACCGATCAGAACACAGATCACTGCATAGGACAGGCCGGTGACCGCCATGTAATGGGTCAGCTGCAACATGTAAGCATCCGGGCAGCGATCTTCGGCCCATTCGTCCTGCTTGAAGGCCGATGCCGTCTTGACTTCAAAGACGCCAGTTCCCCGCTGCGGGTCTTCAATCAGCCCGTCGAGATCGGCCAGCATCCATGGCCACGCTGTTGCCTGCAACATGGATCGCATTGGAGTGACGGTCAGCCCGGTCCGCCTGATAAACTCCCTGGTGATGACCGGCTCCATGATCCGGCCCCAGATCATCGCCTCGTTTTCTTGACGCGGCTGGCTCTGGCCATAGGTCTTTTCCTGCCAGAGCTCCAGAGCGGACTTCCATGGCGACAATCCCAGGGCTGCTGCTGCATCCGATCCACCGATGCCGCTACGACGAACCATCAGCCATTCGGTATAGGGCAACTTGTCGATGTCGGGAACGATTACATTGCTGTTTAACACGGAAACCATCTCCTTCTTCATATTCATAGCAGGCCGCGCTCCTTGAAGCTGACGTACCGGCCGTAGCCAAGCACAATGTGGTCGAGCACAGGAATGTCCAGCAGCAGCCCTGCGTCGATCAGCTTGCGGGTCAGGGCGAGGTCTTCGGGACTCGGCGCCGGATCGCCACTGGGGTGGTTGTGGGCCAGAATCAGGCTGGCGCAGTTGGCCAGGATCGCCCGTTGGAACAATTCGCGCGGATGCACGATGGACGCATTCAAGCTGCCACTACTGACAGGTAGTACGGCGATGACATGGTTTTTCGTCGAAAGCGCCAGGGCAATGAATCTTTCATAGGCCAGTTCTGACAACTCCGGCTCCAGAACCGGCAGCGTGTCCTGCGGCGTCCGTATGATCGGCGTGGCATCGACTGCGATTCTGCCGTCACGGACTAATCGAATGTCATAGCGTTGAACATATTTCATGGATTGTCCCTCCTTCACTTTTTAGCTGCTTACGCCGAGATGGAAGCCGGAAGTGCCTCAGGGATTCCTGCAGTTTGTTCCGCTGCATCCAGCACGATCCCGACCAACTTTTCGACTCGTGCCGCAATCGCCATGATGCTGCGCAGAACCGCTTGCGGTTCCTTTCCATCCGCATAGGATCGCAAGTAGCGATAGCTGCTCGATTCATAGCCGGTAATGCCCTGCATCGCGCAAAGAACCGAACCGCCGAATTCGGCGACCAGTTCTGCTTCCGCCAGCCGTCCGGGTCGGATAGGCTCTATCTGTGAATCCAGATGGTGCAGGAGTTCGTGATAATAAGTCAGCGCCGTCTGGTCCGATAAGACGATTTCCTTACTGGAGGGCCGGTATCGCCCTAGCGTCTTGCCGTCAAACGGCTGCCACTTCACAGAAGCGCCAAGCTTTGCAGCCACGTCAAACAGTGGCGGCAATATCTGGGGCGTGTAGTCGGCAGAGGAAACAGGCTGACCGGTTGTATCCTCGATCCGAAACACAGGAATCCAGCGAAATCCGGCCACGATGGTTCTAGCCGCTTCCGGGTCATCATCTTCGTCTGATGTGATCTTTCTGGGGTTTGGTGCGCAGATGTACAGCGCTTTGCTGCCGGGCTTGACCCTTCTGCCTGCATGATGCCACTGGCCGAAGCCTCTTGCGTCGGTTGTGCCGCAAGCCAGCATGATCCAGCGGTTGCCTGGACTCCAGGAATCGGAGGGCACGGCATGTAGCCCGGACTGCCTGCGTATAATCTGCCAACCTACCTCGGCAGGGAAATCCTGCCTGGCGAATTGGTCCAGCAGATTTTGAACCGTTGTTTTCACAAGATCGTTTTTCATATTGAATCGCTCCTTCTGTTTTAATTTTGGACAACAAAAAGAGCCTGATCGTCCTTGCTGGAACGAAACAGGCTCAAACTGTAGCTGCCGGCTATCCTGCGCCGGCGGAGATCGCGACTTAGCAGTTGGTCTTCGTTTGATCTTCATGGTTCTTTGCCTCCTTTTGTTTATTGCCATGGTCGCCCGCTGGCGGGGAAGATGACAAACATCTCTCCATCGATCATCACATCGACCCCCGGGGGCAGTTTCCCTGGAAATATAAACCAGCGACTACTCCTAGTACAAGGCGGAAAATATTTCAAAAAAAATAACGCCTATAGGGCGTTTTACGCATTGTATATGGAGAAACAGCCATTCCAATAGGTTGGGATTGCAATCAGATGTGCCGAATCCCGGAAACGGAAAAACGGACCTTTTCGGCGGATTAGCTCGTTATTTAGCTGCCTTGAAAAACCGCGGAAGATGACAACAGCAGGCATCGCAGCCGTTGCCGGTGCATTCGGGCTGATGCTGCAAGCCGTCAGCCTGTTGAAGAACGTGAAATGTGCAGGTAACTATACATGGACCACGCTGGCAGCAGGCGGGAAGAGAGGTAATTCTGAATGGGAAAAGAGACCATGTTATATATTTGCCGCCAGAGCGGGTAAAAAAGAGTGAATATATGAAGACGTTCTTGTTTCATCATCTGCAATCTTTTCACATACCTCTAAATATATGCTATCATTAGACTTATAGAAGATGACAAGCAGGAGGCTTCCTCTATGATTCATACCATCGACATCAGCACACAACTGACATCCTTTGCATACGAAGAGCTGCAGCGGGAACTAGGCGCACCGCCTGACCGCACTTCATCGAGCACAAACGCCTATGCCGCATCTGGCTTGACCAAGACAACGCTTTATCGGATAACGTCGCAGCGCTTCACAGGCTATTTCCTTCGCGTATCGATGAACCCATACCACGTCCTGCGCCAGTCCGCCGATCCCATGGCGCTATTTGATCCAACAGACTTCGCGGAACTGATTCCTGCGTTTGACGGCCTCCTACAAAGCGTCACCGACGTGTCCCTGCCGTCGCTGCCGTACTGGCTTGCCTGCCGGATCGACTACGCAGCCGATGCTGAAGTCAATAATTCACCAACCCGGCCTTCAGCAGAACGCTATATTGATCTGGCTCGACGCGGCTTTCTGCCTGTCGGCGCCAACGATCAAACACGGACTGGATGGATCAGCTTCAAAGCAGGCAATAAGAGCGGTTCTGTCCAGCTGTATCACCGCGGTCCCGCACTGCGGTCACGGTTTACCGGACTGGCGGAAGACGTCTATCAACAGGCGGACAGGCTGCTACGGCTGGAAGTCCAGTGCAAAAAGGGACGACTTACCAGTCTGGCCCGCAAGCACCGCTTTCCTGACAGAACCCTGCAGCATTTCATGACGGCTCCTCAAATCGGCCACGATGAACTGGCCCGGCAATGCCAGCGCATCTTCGGTTCCTTCGGGTTTGTTTCCTACCGCAAGGCTGCAGCGCAAATCAATCGGAATAAGACACTACAGCGGCGAACCAAAGCGGACATTCTGAATCTGCTCAAGGCTGTCGAAGTCGCAGGCGGGATTGTTGCTGCGCAAGCAAAATGGCGACAAGGCACACCAATTTCGCTGCATTTTGCCAAACAACGGCGTTCTGTGCGCTTTAGCAGTGCGCAGGTTCTCAGATTGCTGCGCAGACTGGTTCAGGTCAGGCAACATCTGGTGGTGATTCCAGCCGACTGGCGGATAGGGGTTGTTGAATATCCGTTCCCGGCCTTAGCAACTCAGTGTTCAGGCACTCCATGAGAATAGAATCGGCAGCAGGAATATTTTCGCCGATTGCCGAAGAGAATAGAATTGTCTGGATAGAATCAGGAATGAAACAGAGCAGCAGGAAATCAGAAGAAAAATATCGGATAAACACTATAAAAGTAGTCGGAAACGATAGAGAAAGACTGGTGTAAATGATGTATAAGTTTCTCAAATGGGTTATTATCATTTGGACAGCTTTATTTCTGTTCAGCATTATAAGCAGCTGTTTTACGACTTTGTCAGACAGAAGCGTAAGTGTAGACTCTATTGGAGTTGGTTCAATCATTGGAACTGCACTGGGATTTGGCATAGTTTTCGTCATTTGGTTTGTTCCCACTGCTATTATGGGAGTAATTGCTTTATTGATTAAACCAAAGCAAAAAATCCCTGAATCTCCACCCTCGTCATTATGCAGTTATTGTGGCAGATATTTTTACGGGTTGCCGAAATATTGCCCGTTTTGTGGGAATAAAACAGCCTTCAATCAGTAAAGTAATTGGATCGCGTTTTTTCGGCATCATACTATAGAGTTAAGTTAATGGGGGGATACAAGATGTTTTGTGTAAATTGCGGGCATCCCATGGAAAAAGGTTGGAACCTTTGCCCTAAGTGCGGTGCAAAAACTTACACAGCGATGCCCCCTTCCGCTGAGCAGAATTATCCTGAACCTGCCCCATTTAAACGCAACTGGTATTGGTGGCTAAAGCTCTTGGTCATATTTGCTATTATGTATGTGTTCTACCAATTTCTAATATCTTACGGAGCCCATGAAAAACAACAAACGAATGCACAAAACACACAAGCCGTATCAGTCGGCGTACCGGAACAAACCTTATTCTTGAGAACAATGGAGCAATTCAATGAAAAGTATCAAAAAGCTGACAATGAAATCAAACAGTCTGCGATTTATCGAGATCAAATTAGCTTCTTGAAAAATTACTTGGGCACTGGGGAAGTATCTCAATGGGAAGGCAAAATCGAATCAATAGAAACCACCAAGGGAGGAGACTTTGCTTCGGTATCGATAAAAAATCGACACATTTCTTTTGTAACGCCCTATTCCATAATCGGCGATAGAGAATCCATGATAAAAATTGGTTCTGCCGTTTACAAGCAGTTAGAATCGTTAAAAGTAGGCGATCCGGTTATTTTCTCCGGAAACTTCGTTCCGGATGACCAAACAGGATTTAAAGAGAGAAGCGTTCGGGAAAAAGGATTTGTTAATAGTCCCGAGTTTGTTTTTCGATTCAGATCAATTTCGCGATTCGGCAGTGAAAGTATAAGTATGCCTGAACAAAAATGGCATGCTGGCATAATTCGTCACAAAGCTGTCGCATCGCACTTGAACCAATATGTAAGCCTGGATTCGGTTGTGAGAGAGTTTCGTGAAAAATATGGCAGCGGCTCGTCAATTGGCGATTATATTGTATTTAACCTCTCGGTGCAGAACAATGCTGCGAAAAAAGTCACTGCCATAAAAGGGGTAGCCTCGTGCAAAAATAAAGCTGGAGTTGAGCTCTATACGTTTGAAGTCAAAAACAACAGGGCTATCCCGGCGGGCCAATCTGAAACAATTTATAAATTCATCAAATTTGATAGCTCGAATGATATTCATCACAAAATAAAGAATACAAAGGTTACCGACTTGGAAATTGAATGGACGCTGCAAGAAATAATTATTGAAGATGGCAGAAAAATCTCTCTGTGATTATGTATGATAAAGCCCAGACTATATCTCTCTAAAAATCCTCTTGAAGTTTGATCCCATTAAGAAGTCGTTGTTCTCTCGACCATTTTTTTAAATAAGATTACATTGATCTTACTGCTAAGATGCAATAACTGATTCAGAAAAAAATAGCGTATTGGCGACCAATGTCGATGTAGCAAATGGCGTAGCGGGTTTTAGACCGAGATGGTCAACTGCAGATTGTGATTGCACAGGATATGTTTTGCCGACTTTGATGTTCTTTGCACAAACCGGATCATGAAGAAACGCCATGCAGGGTGCAATAGACTGATACGGGCAAACGGGACGGGACAACCGGCTACTGGAACGAAGTGCGGCTGATTGCCTGGCTGGATCGCCAGCTAAGGCAGGACGACCTGCAGAGCCCGCAGCTGATTGCTTTCCTGCGGCGCGAGATCACCCACTTGCTTACGGCCCGAAGGGTCCGGTTTGTCGATCTGGTACGGTTGCGATTCCTGCTGGTCAAGCTGTTGCAGCAGAAAATCCGCATCGTTCGCGACAATGCTTACAAGAGCGACGTGCAGAGTCTGTTCCGGGATCATCCGGCCATGTTCAAGACCATGCCGGAGGCGGTGCGGGTATTTCAGGCAGGCGTTTATCCGGTCAAGCGGAAGTATACCGGCAGCTGGCGGTTTAACAAGCACTTCTTCCGGCTAATCGCCGAAATGGACAGCGACGAAGAAGTTGCCTGCGCCGTTGCCATTGACGCCAACACTGCGGTGCATACCTGGGTGCGCAATATCTCCGGTGAACCGCAAACTTCATTTTGGCTGCAAACCGCGACTGACAGATTCTATCCCGACTTCGTCGTCAAGCTGAAGGATGGCCGCATTTTGATCGTCGAGTACAAAGGCGCTGGCTGGCTGAATACGCCGGACAGCGACGAAAAGGCCATTATCGGCCAGGTATGGGCAGAGCGCAGCGGCAATCTGTTCCTGATGGCAACGAAGAAGGATGCTGCCGGGCGCGATTTGACGGTGCAGATTAGCAGCGCGATTCGCTGACGCAACTATATCGGGAGGTGCAAGAATGAATTCGGCAACAGACCTGTATTATGAAGTATCCGCTTGCAGAGAGTGCCAGGAGTTTTCTTCCCATTACAAGTTTGCGCCCGGCTGTCACGGCAAAGGTGGAAAACGGCTGATGATTGTCGGCGAATCTTCGCACAAACCAAGCATTGATGCTGGCCGCTACTATGACCAGGGTTCCGTTCGTTCGATACTTGCGGACGTTATCGACTTGGATCGCGACTGCTTTTTGTCAGACGCAATTAAATGCGATAAGCAGTTCTGCTCAAAGAAAGGCAAATCGCTCGATAAAATTGCCAAACGCTGCGCAACGCGATTTTTGGCAAGAGAGATTAATATTCTTAAACCCAAAGCGATCATTGCTGTTGGTCGCATCGCCTTTGAGGTTCTTACAGGCAATAGCGAAAGTTTTGCTTCCAGGCAAAGCGATGGAACCACTTACTATGAAAAAACGAGCCGCATTCTCGTTTACCCTGTTATTCATCCAAGCTACGCAAACATGTTCTATGGACTTGTTCCGTGGCAAAATGTGCCTTACAACAACAGTTTTATTGATACAGTGCGGCGCGCGTTGAATAACTGATTGCGACTGCAACCGTCGATAATATGGCTTCTTAACAAGACTGGACGAAAGGCGGGATGGGCTAATGCCTTCCATCATTGCCATGATTGAACAGGGCGAAGGGAAAAATCTGGAGTTTAAGCAGGCTCTCCCTGCTGGGGAAAAGCTAGCCAAATCGATCATTGCATTCGCCAACATGTTTGGCGGAAAAATCGTGATCGGCGTCGATGATCAGTGCAATATCATCGGGCTTGCAAACGCCGAAATTCCCGCCACAATGGACAGCATAGCCAACATTGTTCATGACAGCATTCAGCCTGTTCTAGTGCCCAACGTGTATCCGCAAGCCGTCGGCGACAAAACGGTTGTCATCATCGAGGTTCCTGCCAGCCAGATGAAGCCGCACTATGTCAAATCCATCGGAAAGATGAACGGTACCTACATCCGTGTCGGCGCTACCAATAAACAAGCAGACGCTGAATACATTCAAGAGCTGGAACGTCAGCGCCTCAATATTGGCTATGATGAAGATTGGCTGCTTGACCCGGATATTGCGATTGACCCCAATGAACTGCGGAGCATTCTGTCAACCAACCTGCATAAACCTGTCGCAGAGAAGGACTTGCAAAACCTGCGGCTTTGTCGCCTGCAGGAAGGAACTTGCCGTTTTACGAACGCCGCAGCCATCTTGGCGGGGGCTTTCGAGCATGTTCGGATAAAGTGCGCACGCTTCAAAGGCAATGACACCAGAGTCTTCATCGACCGCAAGGAATACACCGGTGATTTATTTTCTCAGGTCGAACACACCATGCAGTTCCTGCTCAACCATATCAACCTGCATGGGGAAATCGGGCCGGATCATATCAGGCGGGTAGATCATTATGAAGTGCCAACAGACGCGTTGCGCGAAGCTGTCTTGAACGCAGTAATCCATCGCGATTATTCAATGCAAGGCTCCGACATCAAGGTTGCTGTGTTTGACTCACGCATAGAGATTGTTTCTCCCGGCAGTTTCCCCAAAGGAATTACGGTAGAGGATGTTATCAGCGGGCGGTCGGAGGTTCGCAATCGGATCATCGCACGCATTTTCCATGAATCCGGCGCGATTGAACAATGGGGCCGCGGTGTACAGTTGATTCTACGTCTTTGCGACGAGGCTGGACTTCCTGAACCAGCCATCGAAGAGTCAGGCATGTTTGTTCGTCTAACCTTGTATCGTCCAGTAAACGAAAAAGTGGACGAAGGAATGAAAGTGGACGCAAAAGTGGACGAAGGAACGAATAGTCCAGTCTATCCATTTGGACTGGCTGACTGGTTCGCCTCGCATGACTCAATCAATATTCGAGAAGCCATGGAGTTGTTTGGTCTTTCCAAGTCTGGCGCCAACAAACGCCTGAACGCTTTAGTAAGCGACAACATCTTGGAAATGCACGGCAAAGGAAAAGGCGCCAGGTATGTGCCCCAGCGCCTATGATTAGAATTGGCGAATATGGAGTTGCTGTCGTACTCGAATGAATAAATGGTAAAGCGCATCGACTAAGACTATTTCAACGAAGATGCAGATTGGATTTTGCCAATCAAGCATAATGAGTCCTATGATATAATTATATTGGCATTTTAGTGAAGGAGACTTGCGCAGATGAATGCTGCCGTCAAAATCGAGATCGACAAAGCAGTATGCGCAATCAAAAACAGCATACAAACGCAAAAAATCTATCTGTTTGGCTCGCACGCCGCCGAATCGGCAACGCAAGACAGTGACATTGACCTGTGTGTCATCGCATCGCTTCAGGGTATGAGAAAAATTGAGGCCCTGCGCAAAATGCGCAGAGCCATGATGAATGAAGTGAACTCGCCAATCGATTTGCTGGTATATGACAATGCCGACTTCGCTGCCCGTTCCGCATTGCCGACAACACTGGAATATAAGATTGTTTCATCTGGCAGGGTGCTATATGGATAATAAGACCGTAACATTGGAGTGGCAACGATATGCAGCGTAAGACCTTTCTTCGGCAGAATTCTTGCTTACCATGAAGCCGCAACCGCTGGAAATCATTTGTTACCATTGCCAACAGTGCGCAGAGAAGAATCTAAAGACAATGCTAAGGGTGGTGAGTGCTTTGAAACTGGATGAAGTGGTTATGCCAAACCGGGATCGAATATTGCAAGCCGCGGCACAGCATGGTGCTCATCGCATTCGTGTCTTTGGGTCGGTTGCCCGGCGTCAGGACGATGCTGACAGCGACATTGATTTTCTGGTAGAAATGGAACCGGGAAGAAGCCTATTTGATCTTGGCGGGCTGTTGATGGACCTGGAACAAATGCTCAACACAAAAGTCGATGTTGTTACTGAACGCGGCTTGAAGGAACGTATTCGCGAGCGGGTTCTGAATGAGGCGGTTCCTATATGAGGATCGGCTAAGAACTTTTTCTCGACATCGTGTGGCAAGTAGTCGAGAGTGAGTTGCCGGCATTAAAAGACAGCATCAATCGCATTCTTGAGCATACAAAGACAAACTAGCGACTAACGAGAAATTGATTATGTGTCGGTGCTGAAAAAGTGCTTAATGGTGCTTAAACCCTGCCAAACATAAGCAAACAGCGCTAAAACCATGGAAATGTTTGGAATAATTGCCTGCGGTCATCCGATGTTGCGAGTGATCTAAACCGTTGATTTTATTGGTGTTGTACGTTTAGATGATTTAGCGTCTGTGGAAATGAATCAGGATATATACATTTGAAGTCCGGCTTCCCAAGCCGTGGGTCGCGAGTTCGAATCTCGTTGCCCGCTCCAGTAATTTCAGAAATTCTGCGGCTTTTCAGCTTTGCGGAATTTCTTTTTTTTATTGCGGTTTTTCTGCCTGGGAACGCTATCCCTTGAACAATAATCTGAACCAGCGTCGATAAAATAGTTGATAGTTTCTCTGTTAACGTATAAAATTATTATACGAAACACGATAAATGTTCAACTAGAGGCGGGGTGTATATGGAGACAGAAGGATTTTTTGCTCAAAATACGCTGTTTACCCGCGAGGAATGGCTGGCCTTTCGCCAAAATCGTGAAACGACACAAAGCAGCGCGGATCAGCTGCTCAAGTATTACGTCGCCAAGAAGCGGCTGGTCCGGGTGCGAAAAGAGCTGTATGCGGTTGTTGCGCCGGGAAGCGATGCCTCTTTTGTGGACGTCGATCCTTTTGTCGTCTGCATGAAGGTCGTGCCCGATGCCGTGGTGGCCTATCATGCCGCGTTGGAATTTCATGGCCATGCGTATTCGCTCCATCAGGAGTTTGCGTTTCTGACGGAGAAACACATGGCTTCTTTTCATTTCCAGGATATCAAGTTCCGGCCGGTCCAGCCATCTAAAGCGTTGTTTCGGCAAAACGCGTGGCAGACGGAGACGCTGAATCGGGAGCGGGGGATGCAGACGGTTCGAGTGACATCCTTGGAGCGGACATTGGTGGATTGCCTGGATCGTGTCGATCTGGCCGGTGGCTGGGAAGAAGTTTGGCGATCTCTGGCGTCGTCTTCCTATTATGAGATGGATAGGGTTGTCACCTATGTCGGGAAGCTGGGCAATGCGACGACGGCTGCCAAGGTGGGTTTTTTCCTTGAACAAAACCAGGAAGCGCTGCGCGTGCCGGATTCAATCCTGCAAGAGCTGGAACGCCTGCGTCCAAGGCAGAAACATTATATAGACTCAATTCGGACTCCCGGTAAACTGGTGTCGCGGTGGAATCTGATCGTGCCGCCGGAAGTTCTAAACCAAACCTGGGGGGCTGTCTTATGAATTTTGACCGAAATTTTCTGGCGCAGGCGGTGGCGGAAACCGGCTTTCGCGGCGAAATGTTGGAGAAGGTCGCGCATCTATTAAATCTTCTCCGCACCATCCAGGAAAGTGAGTATCTGCGGACTCGCCTAGCCCTGAAAGGCGGGACGGCGCTGAATCTGTTTCATTTTCAGTTGCCCCGTTTGTCGGTGGACATTGATTTCAACTACGTCGGTGCCGAAGATCGGGAGGGTATGCTGGCGGAACGGCCGGAACTGGAAGCGAGACTGACTGCTTTATGCGAACGGGAAGGCTACAGCATCCGGCATACCCCGGACAACCAATTCGCCGGCGGCAAGTGGCAGCTACGCTATGCGGCGGCGCGTGGCGGGCAGGGGAATATTGAAATCGACATCAATTATATGTTCCGGGTGCCGCTTTGGCCGGTACAATATAGAAATTCCGTCGCCATCGGGCCGCTTCATGTTCAGGCGATGCCGGTGATGGATCTTCATGAGCTGGCGGCCGGCAAGCTTGCGGCGCTACTAGATCGCTGTGCGGCGCGTGATTTGTATGATGGGGTAAAGCTTCTGGCAATGCCGGAACTGGATCGTTCCAGGTTGCGGACGGCGTTGACGGTATATGCAGGAATGAATTTGCAGGATATGTCCGAAGCGACGCCGGAGCATTTGAATGTTTCCGCTGACGAAATCGCCGACCGTTTACTACCATTGCTGCGAAAAAATGATGTCAGCGGTGCGCCGCCGGAAGTTCGGGCCTATACAGGACGCCTGATCGGGCAGTGCCGTGAACAACTAAAATCACTACTGCCGTTCCAAACGCCCGAAAAGGAATTTCTAAAATCCCTGACAACGACAGGGGTGATACGTGCAGAATTATTGACCGACGACGATGCGCTCACCCGCCGTATTCAGCGTCAGCCAATGCTGCTTTGGCGTGTTCGCCAGAAAAAACAATGATAGGCAACGTATTTGGCATATTGAAGCCCACACCCTCCCAGAATTTATATGCTTTCACCTCACAGGCCGTTGGACACTTATGAGTCCATTCGGCCTGTTATACTATCCGCAGACTTTTGAGGGGGCGGGAGAATGTACGAACTGCATCGTTTTGTGAATCGGTTGATCCTTGAGGGTAGATAACCACGATTTTGGTCATGTAATCGAGTTGATCATCCTAGCTTCATGAGAGTTGTTGACTGTTGCTGAATCATGAATTGATGAACCTGGTTTCTGCCATTACTTTGAAGATATCTTCAACACTATGAAGTTTTTGTCGTCCTATTGATCTTCGATCTCCAGGATTTTGTGCGGGCAGAGTTCAAAACCACGGCTGCCGAGCTGCAGGACGCGATCGTAAAAGAAACTGGATAAGGTGGATTGCGGGCATTTGAAATCGCGACGATACGGGTAAATATCCCAATGGTTGGCGAGTGCAAATTCGCCTTGCCGCTGACGCAAGTGAAAGTCGCCTGGATACATCTGCGTGTCGGTCGCCCTTTGATCCCGTGATTACCCAGGGCCCATGCTAACGGCGTGGATAAATAGTGGAATGTTTTTAATAAAGAAGGTTTTTATGGTGGCGTGTCAAAAATAGAATTATTGAATGGTGAGTGGCAGCAGAAAAGATTTTGGAGGAGATTTTCCGCAATTTTTGGCCTGAATTGAGGGAAGACGGTGGAAAAAGACAGCTTAATTGGTAGTCAACGGAACCAAGCGAGGCGTGTGAAGAAAAGTAAGGAGCGTGAAATGAAGCCTATGAAACGGATCGGCGCAATATTTTTGCTGGCACTGGTGTTGTTATGGGTTCCCTGCCATGGCGGATACGCGGCTTCCCCGACTTTTTCGGGGCTTTGGAACACCGATCAGGGTGAATTGCGAATTGAAGTTGCCGGCAATCGATTGACCGGTTTGTTTCCCTTGTCTTCGCGCAAACTGGACGGAATTGTGACCGGGATGAGAAGCAGCGGCACCTGGCGCGAACCGCCCACCTACAGTCCGCCGCATTCCCTGGGAAAGTTCGAGGTAACCCTTTCCGGCGATGGGATGCAGTTTACGGGGAGAATCTTTGACAGCGCTGGCAAGTTGGTTGGAGGAATCAGCGGCGAACGGCCGGTGATTCCGTCGGTATCCTTGTCGGGAACCTGGGCCACCAACGTCGGTGATGTGCGCCTGATGCACACCGGTACGCAGCTTGGCGGTTTCCATTATGGATTGCAGGCTGCCATTTCCGGTTCTGTTGATCCGAGCGGGAAGATTAGCTTTTCCGTTCTCAAGGAAAAGCAGACGGTAGCCAAGATTGTTGGCTCGTTCGTCGGGAATGGCCGGGTCTTTAAAGGCTGGTGGAGCGAACCGCCATCCTATGCGCCACCGGATGAGGCCGGGCGTGTCGTCTTCGAATTTGCGGCGGACGGCTCTTTTACCGGAACAATCTACAATGGACAAGACAAAGTGGGACTGACTCTCAGCGGCAAGAGAAAATAAGGAAAGCCCTCGCTTCGTGAAAAGCGAGGGCTTTCCTTATTTTCGGCCGGTTCATTCCCGGACTCGATTTTTATGGGCCGTTTTGCGGAGGGTAGTATTCCTCGCCATCTTCCCCCGCCTTGACTGCCGTTGGCCCGATGGCGAAAGTTTGTGTACCTCGTGGTGAATCACTAGCGGTGGGCAACTGAAAGATAATGCGCGTTTAATCAAGGCTCTTGAATTTAGAGCATAGCCATTTATATGGAAATAACATGGAGACCTTCTTTTGATAATCACGATACTTATCCCCATACTCCACAATTAGTTTTCGTTCTTCCAGAACGGTCCCGATCATTACGTAAATTGTGAGGATAATGTTCACAATGAATGTAGAAACATACAATTCGCTCGAACCTGCCCAGACCAGGAGGATTGTCGCCGAATACCAGGGATGCCGTATTAGGCTGAGAATCCCCGAAGTATCGATGTCGTTGGTTTTGGATAAAGCCGAATAGGAGTTTCCCGATTGGATCTGTCGGATACCGAAAAAATGAAGCATGTCGAATTTCATCGCACCGGAAACGAACAGCAACAAGGCTATGGTTATCAGTATTAACCGGAATATCCAGAACAACCCGTCCCAGCGAAAAATCGGTTGCGTTTTCAAGGCTGTCTCGTAAAAAATGACCGGAATCAGTGTTGCGAGCGCAAATAGGTTGTAAAAAAGCCGATAGAACCGATATTTAATTCCCAGTTTCGCTTTGAGATAATTGGTGACAGTCAATGAAACCAATAGGCTATGCAGCGAACACCACACGCACCAGGCAATGATCAAAATGGCGTAGTCCATGTTACTGTTCTCCTTTTTAGCTTCGCCATTTTCATTTCACCGGCCCGCCATAGTATTCCGCGCTGTCTTCGCCGCGAATATAATAAATGGTTTTTCCCCGTGCCACCAATTTCCCTTCGCGGGTGAACACCTGCACATCCGCATGCAGGATCTTGCGGCCCTCCTGCACGAGCCGGGCCTCCGCCGTCAGCTCCTCGTCCAGCGCGACCGGCTCGAAGTAATTGGTCGAGACCTCGACCGTTACGATTCGCACTTTCAGCGTCCGCAAGGCCACGCCGGCCGCCATGTCCACCAGCGCCGTCACCACTCCGCCGTGGACAATGCCGTAGGTGTTCGAGTATTCGGGCTTCATCGGCAGTTTTATCGTGGCCTGGCCCCGGGCGGTATGAACCACCGTTGCCTCCATGAACTGAAAAAACGGTAACGTCGAAAAGTGATCCTTGATAAACGCCGGCCAGTCTTCCATCCGGTTCACCCCCGCACAGATCTCTTAAATGCGATTCGTCGCCGGCGGGTCTATTCCCTGCCGCGATTTTTGCGGCACTGCATTTTGCCCGAGCACGGAGCCTGTTTTTCGGCTCATTTTTCTTTGCACGAACCGGAAAAAATATTTCATCGAAAGAAAAATTGAAATAGTATTTACAAAAGGACGATTGGTTGAATATAATATAAGTAATAAATATTTCGTTGAAAATTTAAATGAACATTTTTTTTCAAACAGAGGCGGCCAGGCTGCGGTACAAGCAAAAATCAAGAATGGGAGTGGTCAGATGAAACTCGGGTTTATTGGATTCGGCGAAGTTGGGTTTGAGATGTCGAAAGGGTTCGGCGGCGCCGGGCTGACGGGAATTCTCGCGTATGATATCATGCAGGGCGATCCCGTGTACGGGCCGGTGTTGGCGGAAAGAGTGCAGAAAGCTGGCGTCACCCTGTGCAGTACGGCGCAGGCGGTGCTGGAAAATTCGGCGGTCGTCATCGTGGCCGTGCCGGGCGGAAAAGCCCTGGAAACTTCGAAACAGCTGAAACCCTGGCTGAAAAGCGGGTTGGTTTACGCCGATGTATCCGCATCCGCCCCGGACACCAAACGCAAGATCTGGGAAGAGATCCAGGCCACCGGCGCCCTGTTCGTGGACGGCGCCATGCTGGGTTCGTTGCCCCTCTATCAGAACAAAGTTCCCACCTTGGTCAGCGGCAACGGCAGCGACCGGTTCATCGCGACCATGTCGCCGTACGGCATGGACCTGGAGAAGGTCAGCGACACGCCGGGCGAAGCGACCGCCATCAAGTTTGTCCGGAGCATCTTCATGAAAGGGCTGCCGGCCCTGCTGGTCGAGATGCTGGAAGCGGCCTCGACGATGAAGGTCGACCACCTCGTGCTGAAATCGATCGCCGCGACCATGAATGCCTGCCCGTTCGAGGAAACGATGAACCGGCTGGTGACAGGCAGTGCGTTCCATGCGGAGCGGCGCGCCCACGAAATGGAGAGCGTGGTGGAAATGCTCCAGAGCATCCAGGTCCAGCCGACCATGACGAAAGCCGCCTATGAGCGGCTGACCTGGCTGGCCGGCAAGAAAATCAAGGAAAAATTCGGCGGCAAGACGCCGAAGGAATGGCAACAGGTCGTCAAGGCCTGGGAAGAGCCGGAAACGCAAAAAAAATAAACAGAAAAGAGGGAGAACATGTCGAACGTCGGATTCCGCATCTATACCAAAATTCACCGTCCCGACCCGCAACTGGTGGAAAGCTTCCGCGGCTTGCCCGTGGCGAATATCGCCGATGAAATGAACCGGTTTTTTTGCGTGGATGCCCGCATCAAACCCCTGAATCAGGCGCCGCTGCTGGGCACGGCATTCACCGTCCGGACCCGCACGGCGGACAATCTGCTGCTGCACAAGGCCATTGCCATGGCTCAGCCCGGCGACGTGATCGTGGTCGATGCCCAGGGCGACGTGACTAATTCGATCACCGGCGAGATCATGATGACGGAAGCCTGCAAAAAAGGAATCGCCGGCGTGGTCGTGGACGGCGCCGTCCGCGATTCGGAGGCGTTGAGTGCGCTGGCGATGCCGGTGTACGCGGCCGGAGTTACTCCCAAAGGCCCATATAAAGACGGCCCCGGTGAGATCAATGTGCCGGTTTCCATCGGCGGCGTGGTGGTCAACCCCGGCGACATCCTCGTCGGCGACGCCGACGGGATCGTCGTGATCGCGCCGGCGGACGCTCCGGAACTGCTGGGTAAGGCCCGGGCGAAATTCCAGAAGGAACAGGAAATCTTCCGGGCGATTGAAGCCGGAAACCGCGATAAATCCTGGATCGAGCGAGAACTGAAGGCGCGCGGCTGCGAAGTGATCGACGATTACTGCAAATGAGACGAGCCGATAGACGGGGGTGGGCCCGGCGGCTGAAAAACCTCAAAATAACCGGACTTGAGCTATAATGTTATGACGCCTTAATGACGGAAATATGGGGGATAAGAATGAAAGCTATTTATTTAAAGTACAAACCGTTTATTGGTTTTTTGTTAGCTTTCCTTGTTTGCGGTATCGTCTTAAAATTACCGCCACAACCTGGCTTGACGCTTGCCGGTCAGAAAGCGATCGCATTGCTGGCATGGTTGTTGACATTATATGCAGTCGAGCCCATACCCCTGCCAATCAGCAGTTTAATGGCAGTTCCGATGGCTGTCTTTCTCGGGTTGGCGAACATTAATAAAGCGTTGGTTGGCTTCTCCTCATCAGCGCTGTTCATGTGCGTTGGCGCTTTTGTTATGGCGGCTGCCATGGAAAAAAGTCGATTAGCGGAACGTTGCACCTATTGGCTATTAAATAAAATAGGGTGTACAACGGCGCGAATCTCTTTGGGGGTTACTTTTGCCAATATATTGTTGGCGTTTATGGTTCCTTCCACAACAGCTCGCACCGCATTGTTATTGCCGATTTGCTTAAGCATCATCAATTTGGCCTTAAAGGATAAGGAGGCTGAAAATAATTCCGCAGGGGTTAAACGCAGCAATTTCGCCTTAAATCTGCTGATGGTGTTGGCCTTTACGAATTCTACGATCAGTGCCGGCATTTTAACCTCTTCGCTTCCCAATCCGGTAACGATTGGCTTTATTCAACAAGCCACCGGCAAGGTCATTAGTTATGCCGACTGGTTTATCTATGGGTTTCCCCCCGCGTTAATCATGACGATTTTCACTTGGTGGTACCTCACGAAATTTATCAAATGTGAAATCAAAGAGATCCCGGGCGGTGCTGCCTACATAGCGGAAAAACTGGCTTCTATGGGGAAAGTGACAGCCAAAGAATGGAAAACACTTGCCATATTCCTGCTGGTTGGCGTGCTTTGGGCCACAGGGAATACGACAAAAATTGATACCACCGTTTCTTGCTTATTGGGCGCCGGACTATTTTACATTTTTGGCATTATCAATTGGCAAGACTTCAATAAAACCTCTGCGTTCCAGATCCTTTTAATTATGGGCGGCGGATTTTGCGCAGTAGAATTTCTCTTCAGTACCGGCGCTGCAAAATGGATTGCCATGAGAATATTGGATACGCTGGGACTGGTGGGGGCTTCTACGGCAACGATCCTATTAGTACTCATGATATTCACACAATATATCCGGGTGTTTTTTCAGGGGACTACAAAATTGGCGACTATTTTTGTGCCGATCCTCATCGCTATGGCGATTACGTTAAATGTTCCGCCGGAAGTAATTGCCATGCCGGCCGGGATGCTGATTTCAGGGTTTCCCTTCCTGATGTTTTATAATACAAATCCCAATGTTGTAGTATATGGATCCGGCTATATAAATATCTGGGACTTCCCCAAATATGGCCTGCCAATTTGTACTGTCGCCATCATTTTCTATTTGGGAGTAGCCGTAACCTACTGGAAATGGCTAGGGTTATATTAACGCGGGCCGCGGAGACGGAACCTTTTAGTCTTTGATTTCATCGCCAGGCGAACTAAAAATTCACGACGGATTTTGGCCGCAACCCTTTGCAAAATGGGGGTTGGGGCCATTATATTATCGAGTGTTTGTTGATAAAAGTAGAAAAAATGCTTGCTCAGCCGGGAAAGCATTTTTGTGAGGGATTATGGAATATTGGAAGGAACGCTGAAGTATCAAATAGAAATATAAATTTACAAGAATTTTCGTTAGAGGGAGATGCGGCTATGGGCGGAATACCCTGGGTTGGTAAAAGCGATTTACAGCGCCTTTGGCAGACCCTATAATGAAACGGAATGAACTTAACGGAAAAGGGGCGCGCGGATTCGTGAGGAAGACAGCACTGCAGGATTTGGCAGAAAAGATGGAGGCCCTGACGCCCGCCCAACGGAAAGTCGCCGACTACATCCTGAAATTTCCCATGGAGGCCGCTTTTCTGACCATCGAGCAGCTGGCCGGCCTCACCTCGGTCAGCGTCGCGACCATCATCCGCCTGGCGTATTCCCTGGGGTACGACGGGTATACCCAGTTCCAGAAAGCCCTGCAGGCCTTACTGCGCGACCAGATTTCCCCGCCGAACCGACTGGAAGCCAATTTGAAGCGGATCGGCAAAAACAAGCTGCTCATCAACTGCGCCGAACTCCAGATCAAAAACATCCGCAAGACGGTGGAAATCTTGTCGGAGGAGAATATCGACCAGGCGTTTAATCTGATCTTCGAGTCCCGAAAAATTTATATCATCGGAATCCGAAGCAGCCTGGCCGTGGCCGACTATCTCAACGAAGGATTCAACCGCCTTGGCCTCGACTGTGAGATGCTCGCCCCGGAAACAGGACGATTACAAGCCGTCGTGGCCCGGCTGACGTCGGAGGATCTGCTGATCGCCATCAGCATGCCCCGCTATGCGAAACGGACCCTCGAAGTCGTGAACCTCGCCCGAAAAAAACAGGCAAAAATCCTGGCGATCACGGATGCCTACTCTTCGCCGATTGCCTTGATGGCGGATGTTTTTCTGGGCTGTGCCTTCGAGAGCCTGGCGTTTCATCATTCAGAGCTCGGCGCGATGTTCGTGGCCGACTATCTGATCACCGGGGTGGCGGCGAAGGACTCGGCCAAAACGAAACAGAAACTGGAAGAACTCGAAAAAGTCGTGGACGAGTTTGAAGCGAATGTGATCAAATCATAACAGAACGAATCCATCGAGACCTTTCCGCCTGATGATGTTGGCAGAAAGGTCTTTTTTGTCAAAGGAAGATCGCCGCGCCCCGGCGAATATTTACCATCACCACCACCGATACGACAGGAGGCGTTGTGAATGCTCAGAAAGTACGTGCTCGGAATCGTGACGATTTGTTTTTGCCTGCTGCTGCTCCCGCAATCCTCGGCCGGGGCCACCGGAGCGGACGGCTTCATGGACATCCCCTGGGGAACGGCGCGAGGGGCCGTCGCCGCGAAGATGGCGGAGCTGCGCTTTCCGCAAGACCCGGAATCCAACGTCCAGCGGGACATCTATGAAGGGATGTTTGCCGGGCGCAAAGCCTATCTGACCTTCCGGTTCATCAACAATGTCTTTTACAGCGGCGGGGCCCTGTTCGTCGACACTTACCGCGCCTACGGCGACGGTGGCAACGGCATCATCGATGCGTACTTCCGCGAATTCGAGCAGAAGTTGACCGCCAAATACGGCAAGCCCTCGAAGCATCCCTATGATCCCGCGTTATTTTGGGAGATCCAGGAGCAGGGAGTCAAGATCTTCGTGAAACTGGGCAAGAACTATCCCGTCAAAGGCGGCGACAACGGCCGAGTCTTCGTGAACTATGACAACTTGACCTTATACGAAAAGGAAAAACAACGCGCGATCAACAAAGACCTGTAAGCGGCAGGCGCAAGGCCGTCACCGCCAAGGGAGGTTCCGGTGGCTGACAATACAAGGTTTACCCTGCAAAAGTTTCCCGCCAGCCGAAAATTTACGGCCGATATCGGGCGCCTGGGCCAGCGGAAGCACCGGATCCAGGCGCTCATTGAAGTGGATGTCACCGATTCGCGCGCGGCGCTGCAAGCGTATAAACGGGATACAAACGGCAAAGGTTCGTTTACCGCCTGGATTTTAAAATGCATCAGTCAGGCGATCTGTGAACACAAAACCGTGCATGCCTTCCGTCAGGGCAGCGATGAATTGGCCATTTTCGAGGATGTGGACATCTCGCTCCTGGTGGAAAAGGAAGTCGACGACCAAAAAGCGCCGCTGCCGGTGGTGATCCGGAAAACGAACGAGAAGTCAATGGCGGAAATCCAGGCCGAGATCCAGACGGCGAAAGCGCGGCCGGTGAAAGATGAAACAGATTATGCCATGACGGACGACTCGTTCGGCTGGGGGATCAAAATCTTTCTCGCATTGCCGCAGTGCCTACGGCTGATTGGTTGGCGCTGGATTTTGCGCAACCCGCAGCGGGTGCAAAAAATGATGGGCAGCGTGGTGGTCACTTCGGTGGGGATGATGGGAAATCTCAAAGGCTGGGCGATCCCGACGAGCATTCATCCGATCTGTTTCGCCCTCGGCTCGATTGTGCGGAAGCCGGGGATAAAGGATGACCGGATCGCAATGCGGGAATACCTGCCCATGACCGTGCTGCTGGATCATGACGTGGTCGATGGCGCGCCGGCGACAAGATTTTTAGCGCGGTTGACGGAAATCATCGAAGAGGCTAAAATTCAGTTTTGAAATTAAAACGGGAGTAAAGGGGAAGGAAATATGAATCGAAAAATTGTTTGTCTGGCGCTGCTCGTTCTGTTACTCGTCACTAATACGGCGCTGGCGGCCAGCTGGACCCGGGTCGGGCGGACCGACAAGGACGACCCGATCAACATGAGTGGCGCCTCCTACAGCGAATACATCGACAAGGCCAGCGTGCGCAAAGACGGCGACCGCCTCATCTACTGGCACAAACTGGAGTACGACAAGCTCGACGAGGATTCCGGGGAAGCGACCCTGACCAAGAACGAGGTGCTCCTGTCCACGCTGAAAACCCGCACGCTGGAGACCATCGACTATGACGGGCACGGCGTGGAGAAAAAGCGCTACTCGGAACCGACCGGCTGGGTCCCCTACCAAAAAGGCTCGCAGTTCGAGAAGAAGATCCAGGTGGCGCTGAAATACGCCAAGGACGGCAAAGACGCCGGTCCCGCGCCAAAACTATAAAAGGAAAGACGAAAGGCTCTGCGATCGCAGAGCCTTAAATTTTTGTATCATATCAAGGTGTTGTTGCTTCCGCTGCTTCGTCAACTGGGGTGAGATCGAAAAATTGAGCCGGGAAATTGAAACGACTCGCGGGTCAGATCATGACAGGGAGGAGCAGTTGCACGGTAGCGATGGTGATGAGTGCGGCCAGGATCATGGATACGCAGGCGACGGTGCCGGTGGTCGGGCTGAACTGGAACGCCCGAACCGTGCCCACCGCGTGGGCACTGGTGCCGAGGAGGACGCCTCGGGCGATTTCACTGTCGATTTTCAGGTAACGGATGACGAGGGGGCCGAGCAGCGAGCCGAGGATGCCGGTGAGGATGACGACTACGGCGGTGACGGCCGGGACGCCGCCGGTGAGCCGGGAGATGTCCATGGCGATCGGCGTGGTCACGGAGCGCGGGATGAGGCTGCCGACCAGTTGTTTGTCGATGTTCAGCCCCTCGGCGATCCAGGCCGAGGAAATCATGGCGATGACGGAACCGCAAAACACGCTGGGGACGATCTCCACGGCGTGTTTTTTTAACAGCTGCCGGTATTTGTAGAGCGGCACGGCGAAAGCGATGGTGGCGGGCTGCAGCATCAGGTTCAGCCATTTGGCGCCGCTGTGGTAGGTGTCGTAGGAGATGGGGGCGGTGAGCAGGAGCGCGGCCAGCAGGGTCGGGACGGTCAGTAGCGGCGAGAAATAGATGCGCGGCCGTTTCAAATAGAACCGCTTGGCGCCGGCGTACAGGGCGATGGTCGCCAGCAGACTGAGCCAGGGCAGGCTGTTCATGATTTTCGCCTCAGCCAGGCGAGCTGGGTCGCGAGCAGGCCGGAACCGGCCATGATCACGATGCTGCCGGCGACGACCACGGTCAGGATCGCGAGCCCGTGGCTGAGCAGGAGGGAACGGTACTGGACGACTCCCACCGCCGAAGGAATGAAGAACAGCAGCAGTTCCGCCAGCAGCAGGTTCGCGCCGGACTCGATCCATTCGAGCCGCAGGATACCGAGCTGCAACAGGCCGAACAACAGCACGATGCCGACGACGCTGCCGGGTAGCGGCAGGGAAAACTGGGCCACAAGAAAATTCGACAGGATGGCCAGCCCGCATAAAATGGCGATTTGTACGGTGATCTTGCCGATACGGTTCATAGAATTCACTCCCTCTTGGTTATGGCCCGAGTATACAGGAACGACTGTTATGTGTAAAATACATATATAGCATCGGATCGATACGTTATATCTATGGGGAGAAGAATGCGGATGGAGATCCGGAATCTGGAGTATTTTCTGGAGGTCGCCCGGACCAAAAGTTTTACGAAAGCCGCCCAGAACTTGTTTATTACCCAGCCCACGATCAGCCGGATGATCAAGAATCTGGAGGACGAACTGGAGGTCGAGCTGTTCGAGCGGCAGGGTAAAGGAGTGGAGCTGACCGACGCGGGCCAGACCGTCCTGCTGCAGGCGCAAAACATCGTGAACTCGGTGCGGGGTCTGTCGAGCGACCTGTCCGATGTGATGCAGCTGAAGAAAGGGCAGATCAACATCGGGTTGCCGCCGATGATCGGCGCCAATTTTTTTCCGCGCGTCGTGGGCGAGTTCAATCGAATCTATCCCCGGATTAAAGTCCATCTGTGGGAGCACGGCGCGAAAAAAGTGGAAGACGATGTGGCTGCCGGCCGGCTGGAGATCGGCGTCACGCTGCTGCCGGTGCAGGAGGAGGTCTTTCAGTGGTTTTCGTTCGTGAAGGACAAGCTGCGCCTGGTGGTCCACCCTACCCATCGCCTGGCGGGACAAGCAACGGTGGAGTTGGCAGAGCTGGCGGCGGAGGAGTTCATCCTGTTTCAGGAGGATTTTCTGCTGCACGACCGGATCATCAATGACTGCGTGAGCGCCGGTTTTCAGCCGAAGATCGCCTTCAAGAGCACACAGTGGGATTTCATCAGCGAGATGGTGGCAGCGAATCTGGGGGTGGCGCTCCTGCCGGGGACGATCTGTCGCCAGTTGGACCCGGAACGGGTCCGCTTGGTGTCGCTGGTGCAGCCGGAGATTCTCTGGCACCTGGCGGTGATCTGGCGCAAGGACCGTTATCTGTCGTTCGCCGCCCGCGAATGGCTGAACTTCACGCGCCAGCGGCTGCAGGAAGCCGGTGCGCGTCCTTGACAAAACCCAGGCGGGTAGGTACTATTTTTTTTAGCAAAAGAAAGGAAGGATGAGTAGTATGGTAGGAAACATGAATCGGACCAAATTTTTGGCACTGGCCCTGGGCGCGGCGCTGACGGTCGGCGCGCTGGCCGGCTGTGGCGGTCAGAAGAAGGAGCCGGAGAAAGCCGGGCCGAAGGTGTTCCAGATCGGCGTGCTCCAACTGGTTCAGCACGGTGCGCTGGATGACTCCAACCGGGGCTTTGTCGACGGCCTGGCCTCCAAAGGGTTCAAGGACAAGGTGAACCTGAAGATCGACCAGCAGAACGCGCAGGGCGATCAGTCGAACCTGAAGACCATCAGCCAGCGGTTTGTGAACAACAAAGTGGACTTAATTTTCGCGATCGCCACTCCGGCCGCGCAGAGCGTGGCGAACGAAACCAGGACGATCCCGATCGTCGGCGCGGCGATCACCGACTACAAGTCGGCCAAGCTGGTGCAGTCAAATGAAAAACCGGGCGGCAACGTCACCGGCACGACCGACCAGTGCCCGCCCGAACGGCAGATCGACCTGGCGCTGAAGCTGCTGCCGCAAGCCAAACGCGTGGGTGCGCTGTATTCGTCCAGCGAGGTGAACTCGCAGATCCAGGTGGCGGCGATGAAGAAGTACGCCGAGCAAAAGGGCCTGACGGTGACGGAAGCCACCATCACCAACGTCAATGACATTCAGCAGGCGGTACGGAGCCTGATCGGCAAGGTGGATTTCATCTATTGCCCGACTGACAACACCGTTTCCTCGGCCATGTCCAACATCGTCAAGCTGACGGTGGACGCCAAACTGCCGGTGTTCCTCGGCGACGAAGGTCCGGTCAAGACCGGCGGGGCCACGGCGGGCGCGTCGGTGAATTATTACAAACTCGGCTTCCAGGCCGGGGAGATGGCGGCGGATATTCTGTCCGGCAAGTCCAGGCCGGCGGATATGCCGATCGCCGCGCAAAAAGACGTGAAAGTGGTCATCAACAAGAAATCGGCCGACGCGATCGGCCTGAAAATCCCGGCTGATTTGCTGAAATCGGCCGAATAAGGAGCATTGGCGATTTGAGCGGTTTCCCGCTGGCGCAGATTCAAAAGTTGATTTCGGAACTGCAGGATTATTCGGCGCCGCAGGTTTACAATCCGTGGCGGGATTTCGACGGCGAGCTCGATATCGGGGCCGCCGCGCCGGCGATTCGCCGCCGCCAGCTCGTGCAGTATCTGCAGCTCCGGCTGGACCAGGCCCGGTATATTTTTGTCGCCGAGGCCCTGGGGTACCAGGGGGGGCATTTTTCCGGCATTGCCATGACTTCGGAGCGGATGCTGCTGGGCTACCACGACCGGGTCGACGCCAGGACGGTTCTGGGCGGGCCCGGTGAGCGCACCAGCCACTGCGCCAGCAGCGGCATTCGGGAGATTTGCCGGCAAAAGGGTTTCAACGAGCCCACGGCCACCATCGTCTGGGGGGCGATTCTCGATTATTGCGCTTCGCCCCGGGAGGTGGTCCTGTGGAACATTTTCCCGTTTCATCCGTACAAACACGCCGACCGGCTGACGAACCGGACGCCGACGCCGGCGGAGCAGCAGCTCGGCCTGCGCTATTTTCAGATGTTGCACGAGGGTTTTCCCTTGACCCGGGTCGTCGCCATTGGGGCGAAAGCCGATCAAACTTTGTCCCAATTCGGGATTGCGCACGATAGCGTCCCCCATCCGGCCAACGGCGGCGCCAACGATTTCCGGGCCGGGGTCCGGACGCTTTTGTCCGGCGGCGTCGGGCTGTGATCCCACAAGCGCGAAGGAATCCGCGGCATAGCGGATTCGTGGCAATAGCAAGAAAAGGCAGGAAGTAGCATGAACTATAATGAAGTGCTGGCCAACGCGCGCACCTGTGTCGGCAAATACTGCAAGGCGTGCAATATCTGCAACGGCATCGCCTGCCGAAACAGCATTCCGGGGCCGGGCGCCAAGGGCAGCGGCGACGGCGCCATTCGCAACTATCAGAAGTGGCAGGAGATTCGCGTCCAGCTGGATACGCTTTGCGCCGACCAGGCAGTGGACACGACCCTGGAATTGTTCGGCCAGTCCTTCAAATATCCGTTCTTTGCCGGGCCGGTCGGCACGGTGAGTCAGCACTACAGCGATAAATACAACGACATGACCTATAACGAGGTTCTGGTTTCCGCCTGCATGGAGCAGGGGATCGCGGCTTTCACCGGCGACGGGCTGACGGCGCAAGTGATGGAAAACGCCACGCGGGCGATCAGCAAGGCCAACGGCCGGGGCGTGCCCACGGTCAAGCCCTGGGACCTGGACACCATCAAGGTGAAAATGGACCTGGTCCATCAATCGGGCGCTTTTGCCGTGGCTATGGATGTGGATGCCGCCGGTCTGCCTGTTTTAAGAAACATGACCCCGTCCACCAGCGGGAAATCGGTCGAGGAGCTGCGAGAGATCGTCAAGCTGGCCGGGATTCCGTTTGTTGTCAAAGGAATCATGACCGTCAAGGGGGCGCTGAAGGCCAAAGCAGCCGGGGCCGCGGCGATTGTGATCTCCAATCATGGCGGCCGGGTGCTGGATCAGTGCCTGTCCACCGCCGAAGTGCTGCCGGAAATTGCGGCGGCGGTCGGCAACGACCTGAAAATCCTGATCGACGGCGGGATTCGTTCCGGCGTGGATATTTTCAAGGCTCTGGCGCTCGGCGCGGATGGCGTGCTGATCTGCCGGCCGTTTGTCACGGCGGTCTATGGCGGCGGGAAAGCCGGCGTGAAAATTTATATTGACAAACTGGCCGAAGAGCTGACAGAGACGATGATGATGTGCGGGGCCTTCAGCCTGCGCGAAATCACGGCGGACATGGTGCGCCGGTAGGAAAACCGGCGGCGCCGCGTGATGCGACCAATAAAAAAGCAACAGAGGGAACCGGGGGCATTCTGTCGGATGACGAAGAATGCCCCCGGTTTTTTGATCGGATTTGTCACGGCTGGATAATGCAATGCCGCGGCAACTGCCCTAAAATTTTGATAGACAGCATCCCGAAGAAGAGAGGAGGTGCTGTATGACTTCGAAGGGATTGCGGATGATTGCCCCGATCTTTACGATAACGGGGCTGTCGCGCGGCATCCTGGCCGGCTTGATTCTGACCGGGGCGTACTATAACCTGGTGGAGCCGCCGCGCCAGCCGCAGCCGCTGGCGATGGACGTGCGGGCGTTGCTCCTGGAACCGCAAAAAGGCGAGACAATCCAGGCTGTCGAGACTGTCGCGCCGGCGGAGGTCGAGCATCCCCGGGAACCGGCGGCGAGCCGGGGAGTGCCGCGCGGCCTGCAAGTGGCACTGGAGGCGTCGGCCTATACCTGCGGCCCGGAATCGACCGGCAAGCGACCCGCCGATGCCGGCTATTGCGTGACAGCTTCCGGCTATCGGCTGCGGCCGGGCGACAAAGTGGTGGCGATGGGCAAGAAATATCCGTTCGGCACGCAGGTCATGATTCCCGGCTACGGGCTGGCGACGGTCCGGGACCGGGGCAGCGCGATCAGCGACCGGCATGTGGATCTGTATTTCGAACGGCTGGAAGATGCCCTGCGCTGGGGCCGCCGGAGTGTGACGGCGACAATTTTGCCGCTGGGCGAATAGCCGGTGAATTTTTTCGGCCCGACAATTTACCGGATCAGGCAGTGGAGAGCGCGCGATGGTGCGGTCTCTATTTTTTTGTTAACACAATTTTAACGGGAGTTGTTTCCACGATAAAAACAAATATGATATACTATATGAGGATTTTAGACGCAATAAGTGTACTACTTTTCTGAACAATATAATATTTAATATACAGGAGGATGATCGATGGTGACAAAAATCGGAATCAACGGCTTTGGCCGGATCGGCAGGATGTGCCTGCGGGCGGCGCTGCAGAACCCCAATGTGCAGGTCGTCGCCGTGAACAGCACCTCCGATGCCGAATCTTCGGCCCATCTCCTCAAGTATGATTCGATTCACGGCAAACTGAACCTGGACATCGAAGCCGGCGGCAATCTCATGGTTGTGGACGGCCAGCCGATCGAGATCCTTTCCGACCGCAATCCGGCGAACCTGCCCTGGGGGAAACTCGGCGTGGACGTCGTCATCGAGGCGACCGGCAAGTTCAACAGCGTCAAGGACTGCGAGGTTCATCTGAAGAACGGCGCGAAGAAAGTCATCATCTCGGCCCCGGCGAAGGACGCGGCGCCCACGATCGTCATGGGGGTCAACGAGTCGACCTACAATCCGGACCAGCACCATGTCGTTTCCAACGCGTCCTGCACGACGAACTGCCTGGCGCCGGTCGTCAAGATCATC
Source organism: Veillonellaceae bacterium (assembly GCA_012798135.1). The sequence continues at coordinate 29,186 of JAAZNU010000024.1, forward strand.
CACGAGAAATTCGGTATCGTGAACGGCCTGATGTCGACGGTGCATGCCTTTACCACGGACCAGCGCAGCCTCGACAACAGCCACAAGGATCCCCGGCGCTCCCGCAGCTGCGTGCAGTCGATCGTGCCGACGTCCACGGGCGCGGCCAAGGCGATCGGTCTGGTGATTCCGGAGCTGAAGGGTAAGTTGAACGGCGTGTCGGTGCGGGTGCCGGTGCCGAACGTGTCGCTGATCGATCTGGTGGTGGAACTGGAGCAGGATATTACGGTGGAAACGATCAATGCCGCCTTGAAGCAAGCCGCGAAGGAATCAATGCGGGGCATTGTGGAATATTGCGAGACGCCGCTGGTGTCGATCGACTTTTTGGACAACAGCCACTCGGCGATTATCGATGCGCCGTCGACGATGGTGGTCGGCAAGCGCACGGCGAAGATTCTGGCCTGGTATGACAACGAATGGGGCTATTCCTGCCGGGTGATCGACCTGGCCGCCTTCATGGGCGAGCGGCTGGCGGACGTCGACGAGCCGCTGCGGGTTCGGAACGCCGGCTAACCAAATATTCGGGGGGAAAACAAAGAGGCCGTCCGGCATGTCCGGACGGCTTCTTTGCGTAAAATGAATCAATAGGTTTCGACGAAGATTTCGAAGTGTGCCTGCGGGTGCGCACAGGCGGGGCACATGTCCGGCGCGTTGGGGCCGGTGTGGATGTAGCCGCAGTTGTTGCATTTCCACTCGCGGACTTCCGGGCGCTTGAACACCAACCCGGCGTCGATGTTGGCGGCCAGTTTACGGTAACGGGCTTCGTGGCGTTTTTCGACTTCCGAGATTTTGCGGAACACCGTGGCGATTTCCGGGAAGCCTTCCGCGTCGGCGACATCGGCGAATTGCGGATAGAGTTCGCTCCATTCCTCGTTTTCGCCGGCGGCGGCCGCCAGCAGGTTCAGCTTGGTGTTGCCCATGGCGACGGGATAGGCCGCATTGATCGTGACCGCTTCTTCATTCATGGACGCGACCAGGAATTTGAAGAAACGCTTGGCATGTTCTTTTTCGTTCTCCGCCGTTTCCATGAAGATGTTGGCGATCTGCACGAAGCCGTCTTTCTTGGCGATCGAGGAATAATAGGTATAGCGGTTGCGCGCCTGCGATTCGCCGGCGAATGCCTTCATCAGGTTTTCCGCGGTTTTGGTTCCTTTGAGGTCTTTCATTGGGATCACTCTCCTCTGTAATAAATACAATTTAATACTTATTATAGCACAACTGTCGGCAAATGGGAAAACCTTCACAGGGGAGAGGGTTTGTCATTGCCGGTGAAGAATACATATTCAGTAATAAATAACGCTTTCGGGGAATGTAACAAAGGGGGGACGGCTGTGAAGCAGAAATGGAATTGGCGCCGCGCCGGACTGGGGATGGCGCTGGCGTTGCTGCTGCTGGTCGGCGCCACTGTACCGGCCCTGGCGCAGGCGGCCGATCCGGCGCAGGACGGCGGGTTGCTGGGCGTGTACGACAATGCCGGGGAACGGCTGCTCATCCGCGAACGGGGCGGCCGGCTCGAATTGGTTTATGATACGATGGAGGACCGCGACGTCTGGTTCGCCGGCTATTCCACCTACCCGCTGCGGACGGCCGGCGATTCTTTCAGGGCCCTGGCCTATTCGCCGTTGCGCCGGGATGCGGCCGGCGTAAGCTTCGAGCGGGATATGGCGGGCCGCGGCCGGATTTTGCGGATCGGCGGCAAGGAGTACCGGCGGCATTTCTTCGATTTCGAGGAAGGCCGGACCTTCCGGATCAAGGCGCTGCTGGGCGAGGACGAGCTGCGGCGCCGGGCGTTGGCGGCGGTTCCGCCGGCCGAAAGTGGCGACTTCCGCCAGCCGGATCTGGTGGAGGTAACGCGGCTGGACCCGACGATCAAGCTGGATATCCGTTATGCGACCACCAACAATTTCATGTGGATTCGTCTGTACGACGAGGCGCGGGCCTTTTTGCAGCGGCCGGCTGCCGAGGCGGTGGCGCGGGTGCACGCCCGGCTGCGGCAGTATGGCTACGGCCTGATCATTCATGATGCCTATCGGCCCTGGTACGTGACGAAAATGTTCTGGGACGCGACACCGGAGCAGCAGAAGATGTTCGTCGCCGACCCGTCGAAGGGTTCGCGCCACAATCGGGGCGGCGCGGTCGATATCAGCCTGTACAGCCTGGAAACCGGGGCGGCGGTGGACATGGGCAGCGATTACGACGAGTTTTCCATCCGGGCCTATCCGACGTATCCCGGCGGGACCTCGGCCCAGCGGGAGCGGCGCGAGCTGCTGCGGCTCCTGATGGCCGGCGAGGGGTTCACGGTCTACCCGGAGGAGTGGTGGCATTTCGATTACACCGGCTGGCGCCACTACCCGATTCTGAATTTGCGGTTCAGCGAACTTTGATCCAAGCGTTGCATCGGCAGGAGGATTGGTATTGGAAGCCATTACGACCAGTAACATGATCATCATGCTGTTGGGCCTGCTGATGTTGGCAGGTGCCTTGTCCACAAAGATTTCCGCCCGGGTCGGCGTGCCGGCCCTGGTCGTGTTTGTCGGCCTGGGTATGCTGCTGGGGCGGTTCTTTTATTTTGACGATGCCTTTATTACCCAGCTGTTCGGGACGCTGGCCCTAATCGCCATTTTGTTCGAAGGCGGCCTGAACACGTCCTGGCCGGATGTGAAACCGGTGTGTCGGGCCGCGCTGTCGCTGGCGACGGTGGGAGTGCTGGTCACGGCGGTCGTTCTGGGTTTGCTGGCTCATTTCCTGTTGGGCCTGCCCTGGCTCGAAGGCATGCTGTTCGGCTCGATCGTCGGCTCGACCGACGCGGCGGCGGTGTTCGCCGTCATCGGCGGCCAACGCCTGCGCAAACCACTGGCGGCGACGGTGACGGCGGAGTCCGGGCTCAACGATCCCACGGCAATTTTTCTGACGATGCTGTGCATCCAGTTGCTGACGCAGCCGCAGACGAGTATCGGGAGTTTGGGGCTGTTTTTCCTGCAGCAGGTCGGCATCGGCAGCGTGACCGGCCTGGTGGCCGGCAAGGCGGTGGTGGCGGTCATCAACCGGGTCCGGATGCAGAGTTCCGGCCTGTATCCCATCCTCACGCTGGCCTGCGCGACGGTGGTGTACGCGCTGACGGCGCTGCTGGGCGGCAGCGGCTTTCTGGCGGTGTACCTCATGGCGATCATCGCCGGCAACTCCGAACTGGTGTATCGGCCGGCGATCTTCCGCTTCAACGAAGGCTTCGCCTGGATGATGCAGATTTTCATGTTCGTACTGCTCGGATGGCTGGTATTCCCGGAGCAGCTCACGAATCTGGCGCTGTCGGGATTCTCCCTGGCGGTGCTGTTGATGGCGGTGGCCCGGCCGGCTGCCGTCTGGGTCAGTTTGGCGCGCTCGGAGTTTTCCGGCCGGGAGAAACTGTTCCTGTCCTGGGCCGGGCTGAAAGGCGCCGTGCCGATTCTGCTGGGAACGTATCCGTTGCTGGCCGGCCTGCCGAACGCTAAACTCATCTTCAACGCCACTTTCTTTGTCGTCATGGCCTCGGCACTGATCCAGGGCTCGACGGTCAACCTGGCGGCCCGCCTCCTGGGACTGGCGGAAAAGGGCCGGCGGCCGTCGCCGTACGCGGTGGAGTTGGTGGCCCTGGAAAAGACGGACAGCGAGATCGTCGAGATCGAGATCGACGCCGAAAATGCCGCCGCCAACCGGGAAATCCGCGACTTGTCCCTGCCCGAAGCCGTGCTGATCGTGGCGATCATGCGGGAGAACGCGCTGATCACGCCGCGCGGCGAAACACGGCTGTTGCCGGGCGATGTCCTGTATGTTCTGACGCCGAAACGCCAGGTGGACTGCATCCAGCAGGTGTTCGCGACGAGCGAAGGCGCGGTTTGTGAACTTTAGGCGGGCAGGAAAAAGCCGGCCGGAAGCGAATCTTTAAATCATAGGAAAAAACACCGGGAGGGAATATCGTGTTTGCACTCAATTTTGAATGGCCGCAAAACGAAGCGCTGCTGATTGCCCGGGCCAAAGACTGCACGGTGCGCCTGGGGGATATCCGGGACAGCTTCCCGGAGAACTCGGTGGTCTGGATCACCTCCGGACCGAAGTACGGACCGAAGCGCAAACTTTACAACGCCATGATCGACACGGTCTATACCAAGGAGTTTTACGCCCTGACCATGAACGATCTGCGGCATCAGAGCCCGGACATCAAAACCGTCGACGACCTGCGCGAGTATTTCCAGAGCAAATACCAGAAGCGCATCCTGCCGGACGACATCGTGACCGTGATCTATTTTTCCGAGATCGTGAATTCCTGAATTCGGCCCATTACAATAGGAAGGAGGAACCGACGTGATCAAGAAAGCGGCGGACCTGCAGCCGGTTTCCTACCAGAACCGGTTTGGCGGCCAGGGCGAGGTGCGGATGAAAAACCTGCTGACGGCGGAGGAGTTTTGCGGCAAAGGGCGGCTGTTCGCCCACAATGTGATTCTGCCCGGCTCGTCGATCGGCTTCCATCAGCACCACGGGGATTTCGAAACCTATTACGTCCTGAAGGGCGAGGGAATGATCAACGACAATGGCGTGAAATCGCCGGTCCGGGCCGGCGACGTGATTTATACGAAGAACGGCGAGAGTCACGGCCTGGAGAATACCGGGACCGAGAATCTCGAAGTCATGGCCCTGGTGCTGTTCGACTGACGGCGGCTGGAATAGGAGAGATTTGACTTGAAGAAAAGGATTTGGCTGCAGGCGGCCATTCTGCTGGTTTTGTCCGCTTTGCTCGCCTCGGTCTGGGGCTGCGGGACGACGGCGACGCCGCCCAAACCCGGCAAGGCGACCGACAAGACGTCAATGTCGCAGGCCAGGGCCGCGAAAACGCCGCTGCCGGCGGCGATCCGGCAGCCGAACAAGGTGCAGGCGACCGGCACGATCGAAGTGGCGTTCAGCCCGAACGGCGGGGGTGCGGCCCTGATCATCCGGACGATCGGCGAAGCAAAGAAAACCATCAGGGTGCAGGCCTACAGCTTTACGAACGCGGATATCGCCAAGGCGCTGCTGGACGCGCACAAACGCGGCGTGAACGTCCGGGTCGTGCTGGACAAGAGCCAGGAAACCGAGAAATACACCTCGGCCACCTTTCTGGCGAATGCCGGGGTTCCGGTGCGGATCGACGATGATTTCGCCATCGCCCACAGCAAGATCATGATCCTCGACGAGGAAACCGTCATCACCGGCAGCTTCAACTTCACCAAGGCGGCGGAGGAAAAGAACGCGGAGAATGTGCTGGTGATCCGCGGCAACAAGGAACTGGCGAAACTGTACCTGCAAAACTGGCAGTGGCGCTGGGACGCCACGGAAGCCTACAAACGCAAGGAATAGGGAATACAGGCGACAAATGAAAGATGACGGCGCGCAGCCGTCATCTTTTGTCATTTCCGGAGTTGTGGGTAAGCAGATCAGAACAGCCGGGGCAGGGTCGGCAGCTTCGGCAGGCCAGGCACGGCCGGAACCTTGGGAAGTTCCGGCTGGACAGGGACGAGCGGCAGCCGGAACAGGGTTTTGATGGAGTTCAGGCTGTCGGCGTCGTCGATGGCGATCACCTGGCCGGCGATGGTCGCCCGCAGGTTGTAGTAGCGCATGGACTGGCCTCGCTTGGCAAAATTGCCGGTGAGGGCGTCGAAGGCGATGCCGGAAATCGAGCCGGCCCCCATGCTGAAGGTGCCGTCGGCGTTGGTATGGTCTCCGTCGCCCTGGCCGCTGGCCTGGGCGGAGAAGTTGAGCCGGCCCTGGATGTCCTTGTCGGACAGCTGGGAACTGTCGAGGTTCCGGCCGGAGACGGTCTGCGAGAAGCGCCGCGTATCCAGGGCGATCGGGCCGCTGGTGGCGATGTTGCCTCCGAGAGCGTTGAGCGTGGTTCCGGCCAGCGTAAGCGTGCCATCGGCCCAGGAAAACTCGCCGGCCGCGTCGCGGAAGGCGGTGTCGCCGAGCGAACCGGCGGGAATGGAGAACGAACCCTGGGCGGTGGGCTTGGCGGTGGTTCCCTCCAGACGGAACCGGGTCGTCACCGCTCCTTTCAGCGGGCTGCTGGCGGTGAAAACCGCCGGATCGGCGCCGGCGACCGACGCCTCGATCTTGCCGCCGCCACTGAAATTCCAGACTCCCTTCGCGGCCAAATCCGCCGCTGCTTGCTTGGATTTCAGGTCGATGGCGATATTGGGATAGTTCGCGAAATCGAGCTGTCCGTTAACCTGTTTGAATTCATAGCGGCTGTCGGGGGTGGCGATGGCGACCGCGGCGTCGGCGACCTCGACCCGGCCCCGGAACACGGCGGCCGGCGCGGCCGGCTCGGCGGCGGGCCGGCGCAAGGTTTCGGACACGTTCCAGCGTTCCTGCCGATCCCGGCTCAACTGCAGCGTCAGGCCGTCGAGGCGGACGCTGCGGACGCGGCCGATATCCAGGCTGCGGCTCAGAATGTCGCTGAGATCCAGTTTGAGCGTCAGTTTGCGGGCGGCGGCGACCAAGGCGCCGCCTTTGTCGTGCACCGCCACTTGCTGGGCGGTCAGCTCGCCGGCCAGGGAAAAGTCGATTTCACCCAGCGTCAGCGTACCGTTGATGGACTTGCCGGCGGTCTGCAGGATCAGCTGCCGGGCGACGCCGGTCAGGGAAGCGCCGCTGAATTGCCAATAGGCCAAACCGGCGGCGATCAGGACGAACAGGCCGATGAGGACGAGCTTGGCGGTTTTGTTCATGGCGTTTCTCTTCCTTTCCCTATTCGGGCGGTTTGCGATGGGCGGCGGCCAGCATGTCCGCCAGGGAAATCTCGGGATGGTGGTAGCGCTGTTTGCCGGCGGTCTTGTCGCCGTAGCGGATCGCTTCCTGCGGACACCACTGCAGGCAGGCCAGGCATTGCGAGCAATGATGCCGCCACACCGGCCGGCCTTGCTCCATCAGGATGTTGGCGGATGGGCAGATGCGCGCGCAGACGCCGCAGCCGGTGCAGGTGTCTTCCGTCCGGAACTCCTTGTCGCTGGCGGCCATTTTGGGATAACCATGGCGGTTGATCGTGGAAAACAGCATGTTCTGCCACCACGGCCCTTTCTCGATCGGGCCCGGTTGCCGTTCCCGGATGATGGCGGCGATGCGGTCCAGTTTGGCCTGGGCCGCGCTGAACAGCTCCTGTTGCTTGGCCGCCGGCTGGGCGCCGTTCCAGAGGATGTAGTTGGATGGCATGGCGAACGCAAACCCGCTTTGCAGCGTCACTCCCCGCGACTGCAGACGGTCGCGCAGGTCCAGCAGCGTGGCTGCAACCTGGCCGGCGTTCACCGCCAGGGCGAAGACATAGCGTCCCGGCGCGGCAGTAAGACGAGCGGTGAAGTCCCGCACATGCTGCGGCAGGCCCCAGACATGCACCGGAAAGATCAGGCCGACCCGGTCGCAGTCGGCGCCGGGTAGTTCGTAGTTCGTGCCGAGGGAGACCAGTTCGCTTTCGCCGTCGAGGCGGCCGGCCAGCTGCCGCGCCACCCAGAGAGAATTGCCGGTGCCGGTGTAGTAGTAAAGACGGGTGGTCATGGCGTTTCCTCTGCAGCGGTGCGCGAGGAGTTCGGGTCCGCGGGAGCGGGCGGATTCCAGGCGCCCGAGTCGGGCTCTACGAAGTCGCTGGCCCGTCCCCAGAACTGCGCCGTCGTCATTCCATAGATTTTCTGAAACGAAGCGACCGGATCGCCCGAAGTATTCGAGGCCTTCAGCCATTCGCCGATCCGGGGATAGCCGCCGTACTTGTCTGCCAGATAATGGGCCGAGAGGGCCGCCACACCGCGCACCGCCGCCGGTCCGTGTTTTTCCGCCGCCGCCGACCAGGCGCTCAGCGTCATCAACTGCGGCAGTTGCGGCCAGGATCGGCTATGGGACAGTCCGTATTCCCAGGAACCCTGGAAGTCGCCGTAGCGGCAGAACCCGCTGCGTTCGGCGGAGCGGGCGGCCATGATGTTGGCGGCGCCATAGGAAAGCCATTTCATGTTGTCCATGTTTTTCGCGCCGCCGGCTTCGCTGATCATCCGGCTGAGCACGACCAAGGCGATCTGATAGATCTTTTCCTCCGGTTCGGTCATGGTGGCGTCATTCATGACGACGACGCTGCCGCGATCGGTCCAGTTTTCGTTCTTGGCCTGGGCCGCCGCCTGCTCGGTCGTCAGGCCGAATTCCCTCGCCATCGTCGCGACATAGGCGTCGCGGTCCGCGGTCAGTACGACCCGGAACGCGTCCCGCAGCTGTCCTTTCCAGGCATCGAAGGCCAGTTGCCGCGCCAGTTCGGCACCTTTCTCGAAATAGGCCCGGCTGTCCGCCGACACGGCCCCCCGGCTGGCAAAGTCGATTTTGGCCGGCTCGCCCATCGCTAGGATGTACCAGGCCTGAAAATCGCTGAGATATTGGCCGATCTCCATGCCGAACGCCTTTTCAAAGGCCGAGTCGCTGGAGACCACCGGCACGTTCTTGAAATAGTTGGCGATGGCCGGCAGGCCTTTTTGTTTCATCAGGAAGAAGACCATCAGGTCGGCCATGGCATCGGGCCGTCGGCCTTCCTGGGTGAATTTCAGCCAGGCTTCCGGATTGCGCTGAACGATGTCGCTGGGCGAGACGCTGCGTTTGAGTCCCCGCAACAGGTTGAAACGGTCCAGCTTCCATTTTTCGACGCTCTCGTAGCCGACCGACTCGCCGACGCGGGAGGCGACCAGATTGGCGCTGCCTTCCGCCAGCCACTGCAGGGCTTTTTTGCCATAATCTTCGCCGGCCCACTGGGAAAGCATTTGGTAAAACAGATGGCGGCCGACGAACGAGACTTTGTCCTGGCCGGTTTTCAGGGCGGGATGGGAGAGATCCATCAGGATCACGCCGAACCCGGACTTGTTGTACCAGATACCGCCGAAGGCCTGCTCGCCCTTGTCGGCGCTGTCTTTTTTCTCCACGAACATCCGCTGCTTCACCCGGCGGAAGCTGTCCGCGTCCGGGCAGATATACAGGCTGACATCCTGGCGGAGTTCAGCGGCCAATTCCTCCTTGAGCAGCACTTCGAAGGCGCTGACCGCCGTGCGGATGTCCTGCGCCGCCAGCGGGTCGACGCCCGGGTCCTCGATTATCTTGACCGCGGCCTGGGCCGGGGCGGCCAGCAGCAAAGCGCCGCATAGCAGCAGGCAACACAGCAGGGGCCGGATTCCGAATACTTTCTTCAGCATATCCATCTACCTTTCTCCATTGATCGGAGTATTTTCGCCGGCGCGCCTTGCAACGCGCCCTATACTTTACTTTACTTTGACGCCGGCGCGGCAAATCCTTCGCCGGCCGAAAATCTTTCCGCGCGGCAACGGCGAGCGACGCGGCCCACTAAGCAATACCGGAAGGATTTTCCGGCGCGCTTGTCAAATGTAATTTCAATATCATCATGAATATGACTGGAGGAATACCGTTGAGTCCACAGGAAGAGTATCAGGCCAAGCTGCGCAGCCCGGAGCAGGCTGTGGCCGTCATCAAGTCCGGGCAATGGATCGATTACGGAATGGCCCTGTCGGAGCCGCGGCGGCTGGATGCGGCGCTGGCCCGGCGCAAGGACGAACTGCGGGATGTAAAGATCCGCGCTTCGTTGACGGTGGAGCCGATCCAGGCGGTGCTGGCCGATCCCAAACGGGAAGCGTTCACCCTGTGCAGCTGGCATTTCGGCGGGTTCGAGCGCAGACTGCATGAACAGGACTTGTGCAACTACATCCCGATGGTCTACCGCAACGAGCCGTCCTATTACCGCAACGGCCTGCAGGTGGACGTGGCCATGCTCAAACTGACGCCGATGGACCAACACGGCTATTTCAATTTTTCACTGACCAATTCGGCGACCCGGGCGATCATCGAGGCGGCGAAAGTCGTCATCGTCGAAACGGATAAGAATCTGCCGGTCGCGCTGGGCGGTCGGGACGAATGCGTGCATATTTCGGAAGTGGACTATGTCGTGGACGGCGGCGATTATCCGGCCTTCGAACTGCCGGTCGGCAGCTTCGACGAAGTGGACCGCCGGGCCGCGGCCTTCGTGGTGGAGGAAATCGTCGACGGCGCGGTGCTGCAGCTGGGCATTGGCGGCATGCCGAACGCGGTCGGCACGCTGATCGCCGAATCGGATGTGCGGGACCTCGGCATTCATACGGAAATGCTGGTCGACTCCTATCTGACGATGTACGAGGCGGGACGCCTGACCAACCGGCGTAAGCAGATCGACCGCGGCAAGGGCGTCTGGGCGTTCTGCATGGGCAGCCGGCGGTTGTACGAGTGGATCGACCATAATCCATTTCTGGCCTCCTATCCGGTCGATTACACGAATGATCCGCGAGTCATCGCGCAGAACGACAATTTTGTTTCGATCAACGGCTGCCTGGAAGTGGACCTGTACGGGCAGGTTTCCTCGGAGTCCTCCGGTGTGCGCCAGATCACCGGCAGCGGCGGACAGCTGGATTTTGTGAGCGGCGCTTACGATTCGCGCGGCGGCAAGAGCTTCATTTGCTTCCGGTCCACCTATACCGACCCCAAGACCGGCCGGCTGGCCTCGCGGATTTTGCCGACGTTGCCGCAGGGCAGTACCGTGACCACGCCGCGTACGCAGGCGCACTATTTCGTCACCGAGTGGGGCAAGGCCAAGCTGGCGGGCTGTTCGACCTGGGAGCGGGCGGAACGGCTGATCGGCATCGCCCACCCGGATTTCCGCGACGATCTGATCCGGCAGGCCGAGGCCATGAAAATCTGGCGGCGGACCCAAAAAATCTGAGTGAGGCTTAATGGCGGCAAAGGCAGCAGGGAGGATCATTCATGAAAATTCTGGTGGCTGAGGATAATGCCGATTCCCGGGTGTATCTGGAGCGGATTCTCAAAAGCGGCGGGTATGCGGTGGACAGCGCCGAAAACGGTCGGCTGGCCTTGGCCAAGGCGCAGGACTCACCGCCCGATTTGATCGTGTCCGATATTTTGATGCCGGAAATGGACGGGTTTGTTTTGTGCCGCCGCTGGAAAGAGGACGCGACGCTGCGCCAAATTCCGTTTGTGTTCTACACCGCCACCTACACGGACAGCCGGGATGAGGAGCTGGCCCGGAATCTGGGGGCGGACCGGTTCGTGATCAAGCCGCAGCCGCCGGAAGTCCTGCTGCAAATCATTCGTGATGTACTCGACGGGGTCGGCGCGGTCCCGTCCGAACCGCACAACGACCAGGTCTGGGAGCAGTACAACAGCGCTTTGTTCCGCAAGCTGGAACAGAAAGTACAGGCCCTGGAGCGGGAAGCGGCGCATCGACGGCAAATGGAGGCCGAATTCCGCCGGGACGCGGAAACCGCCCGCCAGATGCAGACCGCCCTGTTGGCTCCGCCGCCGGCTAATCCCTGTGTCGAAGTGGCGGTGGTGTATCAGGCCGGCCTCGCCGTGGGCGGCGATCTCTACTTTCTCGACTGGCGGCGCGACGGCAGGCTGTTGCGGGGATTCTTGTTCGCGGCGATGGGCCGGGGGCTGAGCCGGGCCCTTTACGCCGCCGCCGTGCAGGTGATGTTGCGGGAAATCAGCGACACCGACCTGCCGCTGCCGGATCAGCTCCGTAGCCTGAACCGCTTAATCCGCCGACACTTCGGCGAGGGGGTCGCGGCCGCGGGGCTGGCGCTGGAGATTGATCTGGATACCCGCGAACTGCGCTGGGTCAATGCGGGCCTGGACCGCTTCTGGCTGGCGGCGGGCGGCCAGAGCGGACTGGTCAGCCAGACGGCGTTTGCCGCCGCCGGTGAGCAAGCCGCGCAGCTCGTCACCCATACGCTGCCCCTGGCGGTAGCCGATTCTTTCTATTTCTGCACGAAGCGGGCCGGCGATTTGCTGACCGTCCTGCCGAATCCGCCGCTGGACCGATTCCCGGAAATGGTCCGGCGTCTGCGCGCCCTGACGGAAACGACGGGTACGGAAGACGTCGCGGCTCTGTGCCTGCAGATCCGCCAGTTGCCGGAAACTCTGCCGGAGGCCTGCCACTGGCCCCGGATCTTCCGCCTGGGCGGTTATGGCGACTATCAGCGGCTGCGCGGCGAAATCATCCGCACGGTTGCCGAGTGGACGGGAACGCCCCATTCCTTCGTGGAGGTGGCGGTCAACGAGGCCCTGGCCAACGCCATGGAATGCCGGGACGGCGTGGCGCGGCCGCACCAGGTCCGCCTCCGCTTCAATGCCTTCGGGAAGCGGCTGGTGGTCCGGGTCCGCTCGACCCGGATGGGGTTTGCCGGCAATGCGCTGTTGGACCGGTTGCGGTCCCGGCCGGCGGATTTGTTTGCCTTCGGCGAACATGAGGCGATGGGGCGGGGAGTGCCACTGATGCTGTGCCTGTCGGATAAAATGATGTACAGCCGCGACGGCACGGAAGTGCTGTTGGCCTGGAAACTCGGCGAAGCCGGAGGAAAACAATGAAACGAAGAAAAGGCGGCGACTACGGCGCCGACTGTTGTTCGGAGCGGTACGCCCTGCTGTACGAATTGTCGAGTATCGTCGAACAGGCGACGAACGGCATCATCCGCACCGACCCGGATTTCAACATCACCTACATGAACCGGGCGGCCGAAGAACTGACCGGCTACACTCTGGCGGAGGTCGGGGGAAGGAAGCCGGACATTTTCGGCGCCCGGCTTTTGAATGAAGAGGAGAGCCGGCAAAGATACGAGAGCATCCGCCAAGCGGGACGGACCGAATGGGAGTTTGTCAACCGGCGGAAAACTGGCGGGGAATACATCGTCAAAGCCGCCATTTTTCCCTTGCGGAACGATGCGGGAGATTTGCTCGGCTACGTCGAGTTCCACCAGGACATCAGCGAACGCAAAAAAATCGAGCAGGAACTGCGGGAACGGGAGGAGCTCTACCATGCCCTGATGATGCAGTCTCACGACGCGATTGCGTTGCTGGATACGGAAACGCTGAATCCGGTGGAAGTCAATCCCCGGTTCGAAGAACTGACCGGCTACCGGCGACCGGCTGCGGCAATGCTGGAAGTGCTGGATTTATTCGATGATTCGCGCGAAAACAAACTGAAGTATTTTCAGCGGCTGATGCGGGATGGGATGCTGCCGTCGACGGTCCGGCCACTGCGGGCCCGGGATGGGCGGCGTCTGTATGTCGAACGTGCGGCTACCCTGGTCAAGGTGGCGGAGCGCAGCTATTTGTTGATCAATTTGCGGGACATTACCGAGGAAATGATCCGGCGGCGGGAGATGGAGCAGGAACTGGCGCTGGCGACCCAGGTGCAGCAGGCCTTGCTGTCGGAGGTCCCGCAGGCGGCTGAGTTCGCCATCGAGACGCTGTTCGCGCCGGCCGGCTTTGTCAGCGGCGACTTGTATCATCTGGAGTGGTACGAGCCGATCCGAACCCTGCGGGGTTATCTGCTGGACATCACCGGCCACGGTCTGGCCTCGGCCCTGCAAACCGCCGCCGTCAACGTGCTGCTGCACGAGGTGATGGACCTGCCGGAGAAGTTGTCGGTGTCCGGGCAGCTGGAATGGCTGAACCAGCGGATTTTTCGCTACATCGACGAGACATCCTTCGCCGCAGCGATCGCTTTTGAAATCGATTTTACGCGGGGGCGGCTGTGCTACGCGTCCGCCGGCATTACCGATTTTCTGCTGAATTGGGAGCGAATCTCGACGCCGGGCCTGTTCCTGGGCATTGACCGGAAAGAAAGGTATGAAACATCCTATTTGCCGTTTGCGGCGGGGGATACGGTGTGTTTCATGACCGATGGAATCACCGACGTCCTGACGTCGGAGGAACGTTGGGGCAAGGTGACGGCCCGGGACATCTGCGGCCGTTTCCGCGGCAAGCGCCAGGCGAACCGGCTGAAAGACGACGCGACCGCCCTCTGCATCACGGCGACGGGACGGCGGGGCCATGCGAACGATCATGGCGAATAACGGGGAGATATGGGGAGGAACATCATGTGGGTTGTTTATGCACTGCTGTCCGCTTTGTTTGCGGCGTTGACCTCGATTCTGGCCAAGATCGGCATTGAAGGGGTCAACTCCAATCTGGCCACGGCGATCCGCACCGTCGTAGTGCTGCTGATGGCCTGGGGCATCGTGTTTGTGACGGGCACGCACAGTCAAATTGGCGAGATTGGCCGCAAAAGCTGGCTGTTTTTGATCCTGTCGGGCTTTGCCACCGGGTTTTCCTGGCTGTTTTACTTCAAGGCGCTGCAGATGGGCGACGCCTCCAAAGTGGTGCCGATCGACAAGTTCAGCGTGGTGATCAGTATGGTACTGGCGTTCGTGGTCCTGAAGGAAGCGGCGACATTCAAGACGATCCTTGGCGGCGTGTTCATCACCATCGGTACGTTGGTACTGATTTTCTGATGGACGGCGCGGAATTTGCCTACCTGCGGAAACTGCCGGTGTTCGCGGATCTGGAAGCCGCCGATCTGGCGGCGATCGGCCGGATCACCGCCGAGCGCCGGGTGGAACGGAACCGGACGGTGTTTGCCGAGGGCGACCCCGGCGAAGGCTTTCATTTCATCCGAAGCGGCAAGGTGAAAGTTTTCAAAAGCTCCGAGGACGGCAAGGAACATATCCTCAACATTCTGGGCCCGGGTGATGTGTTCGCGGAGGTGCTGCTGTTCAACGAAGCACCCTATCCGGCGAGCGCGACGGCGATCGAGGACTCCGTGATCGGCGTGATCCGCAACCGGGACCTGGAAGCGCTGCTCGTCGACTATCCGAAGATCGCGGTGCGGATCATCCGGGTGATGAGCAAGAAACTGCAGTACATCCAGTCCCGGATCAAACTGCTCGCCTTGTCGGACAGTCAGGCCAAGGTCGCCCAGGCGCTGGATTATCTGACGGAACGCTACGGCCGCCAGACCGAGCGCGGCTGGGAAGTGGCGCTGGAGATCAACCGGCAGGATCTGGCGAATATGGCCGGCACGACGCGGGAAACGGTGAGCCGGGTGTTTCGGACGCTGAAGGACGACGGCGTGATCGACGACGACGAGCGGCGGCTGGTGGTGCGGGACCGGCGGCGGCTGCGGGATTATTTTGAACCCGCCTGAATATGGCGGGGAACGGCAGGATTTTCGACGGTGAAATCCTGTTGTTTTTTTCCGGAGTGTGATTTATATCACAGCAGTTCGCGCCGATTTCCGCTATGATGGGAACCAGAAAAGAATTTCAATGGACAATGGAGGAATGAATGATGCTGCCTAAAGGAGCCAATCTGCAGAAAATCCGCAACGGCGTCAAGACCTACGCCGTGACACCCCATCTGCCCGGCGGCTTTGTGAAGCCGGAAGTGCTGGAGAAATACGCCCAAGTGGCCCGAAAATATCACGGAACCCTGAAACTGACCTCGGCGCAGCGGATCATGATCACGGGGCTGCGGGGCGAAGATATCGACGCCGTCTGGGCAGAGCTTGGCATGCAGCCGGCGATGGGTTTCGCCAACTGCGTCCGCAGCGTGAAGATCTGCCCCGGCACGGCGTTCTGCAAACGCGGCAAGCAGGACAGCGTCAAGCTGGGCCTGGAGCTGGACCGCCGCTACATTAAAAAGGAAATGCCGTCGCGGATGAAGTTCGGGGTGTCCGGTTGCCCGAACTCCTGCGCCGAATCGGTCATCAAGGATGTCGGCGTCATCGGCACCGACGCCGGCTGGGACGTTTACGTCGGCGGCAGCGCCGGCTCGCATCCCCGCCTGGCGGACAAACTGATCGGCGGCCTGGATTATGACGATACTTTGCGGATCATCGACATCGTGGTCCGCTACTACCAGAAGCACGCCGACATCGAGCGGGTCGGTCAGTTCATCGACCGGATCGGCTTCGCGAAGTTCCGGCAGGATGTGCTGGCGGAGTTCGAAGGCGGCGCCGGCGCCGAAGCGGCGGCAGCCGCGCCGGTGGCGCCAGCCGAACGCCTGACGGCGATGCCGGCGGCCCTGACGGAAGGCACGCTGGTACTGGGTGATCCGATCCGGCCGGACAGCGTGGTCGCCGACATCATCCGCGTCTATCCGCAGACCATTCCCACCCTGCGCGGGTTCGGCATGGGTTGCCTCGGCTGCCCCTCGTCGACCGGCGAACCGCTCACCAAGGCGGCGGACATCCACGGAATCGACGTTCACGAACTGGTGGCGGCATTAAATCAAGTGGCATTGGGAGGGAAATAACATGAGCGCATTCATCGGACCGATTCATTACTGGTTGTACAACAAGATCCGGCTGGTCAACGACCGGCAGGATTTCCTGGCGGAAAAAGTCGCCGCGATGTGCGGCGAAACCGCAGAGGAACTGCGGGAGCAGGTGGCGCAGTCCTATGGGCAGCCGCTGCCGGACCAGGATCTGGCGGAACTGATCGAGCACGACAACATTCACGGTTGGCTGCAGCGGCAGATCAACCTGGCCGAGAGCCGGGAAGCGGCGTTCATCAAGGAATTGCTGGACACCTGCGGCGGGGCCGCCGACGACCTCATCGAAAAGGCCTACGCCGAACATGGCCAACAGACCGGCGCCGCCGCGGCCCAATCCGGCCGCTACACCCTGGATTCGGCGGCCGGCATCCTGAAAGCCCTGAACGACTACTTCCTGAACGGCATGCCCTGCGACGCCGGCGACTGCGTGATGGCGATCCATGCGCCGAACTGGCGGCGGACCGGCGTGGACGAGGCGGCGATGGCCAAGTATTACGAGACCTGGCTGCGCGGCTTCGTGCAGGGCGCGAATCCCGCGTTCCGCTACCAGGTGGCTGGCGACGCCCACCAGATCAGCACGGCGTCATAAGAAAAACAGAAAAGAGGTCCCGGTGAATACGCCGGGACCTCTTTGGTTTTGATGGAGTCAAACCAGGAAAAATTTTCTTGGGTAATTGGGAGGGTTCCTTGCAGGAAACCGGCGTTGCTCCCGAGAATGAACAGGAAGAAGTTTGAAAAAATTGGTTGTTAAGAGGTGAGCGTAGGGTGAGGATCGAAATCGGCGGATTGCAATTCGAACTCGAACTTTATGACAATGGGGCCGCCAAAGCCCTGGCGGCCGCGCTGCCGCAAAAACTGTCGCTGAGTCGTTGGGGCGGCGAGTATTATGGCGGTCTCGGAGTGCGCATCCCGGCCAGGGGCGAACATCGCGACCTGTATGAGCCGGGCGAAGTGGCGCTGTGGCCGCCGGGAAACGCGTTCTGCATCTTTTTCGGCCCCACGCCGGCCAGCACCGACGACCGGCCCCGGATGGCCTCGCCTGGCGTGCCGTTGGGCAAGATCCACGGCGATCTTGCCGCACTCGAAAAACTCGGCGCCGGCGTTGCGGCAGTCTTGACCCATGGACCGCAGGCGGCCCGATGATGGCGACGGAGAAAATAGGCGTGCTGTCGACGATGGAGATGCTGCGCCTGATCCATGACCTGCAGGCGCAAAATATGGAACTGCAGCAGGTGCGTGCGGAACTGACCGAAGCGTTGCGGATCAAGGAAGCCCTGTTGGAACAGGCCAATGCCTTGTTGGCGGAATCTCACCAAAATCCGGAGGCCTCGTCGATGCACGACCCGGTGACCGGGTTGATGAAGCATCGTCCGGCCCTGAAGGTGCTGTCCAAACAACTGGCCCGCTGCAAACGCCACGGCGAAGAACTGGCCATCGGCCTGTGCGCCATCGATTCCTTCAAGACTCTCAGCCAGGAGTGGAAATATAAAGTTCGCAACGAAGTGTTGCGCTGGCTGGCCCAGACCCTGACCGCCAACCTTCGCGAATACGACAGCGTCGGGCGCATCGGCAGCGACAACTTTTTGCTGATCATGCCGTTGAAGCCGGAAAACGATGCCGAGTCCGCCTGCGAGCGCCTCTGCCACCAAGCCGCCGACGGAAGGATTCAAACCAGCCGGGGCGAACTCCGCATCACCGTCAGCATCGGCATTGCCTATGCCGCCGCCGGCAGCACGATCAAAGGATTGTTGGAGGAGGCGGACGTCGCTCTCGACTATGCCCTGAAGCAGGGCGGCAACCGGGCGATCTATTTTGTGAAGGCCTGAGGGAAAGGGTTAGGCTGACGTATGAACCGAGAGAGAATGGCTATTGATGATTGCTTGATTTCTCTCACCAAAGCACCGTCGTCAGTGGGGTCAGAGCCTTGGAGCAAAGTGCGGGAAGGGGTTTTTCACCATGCGCGAACTGTGGCGAAGACTGGTGTTCCTAATCTGTGTGGGCGGCGCTGTCTTGCTCGCTCTTGCCGCCTCCCTGTCGCCGGTCGTGCTCGTCACGCCCGTCGACTTTGCGCGGGAGCAGCAACGGGAAGGCTCCTACATGGGCTTCCGCATTCCCACGGAAGAGTCGAAAAGGCAGCAGAGTCTGAGCCGCGAAGCGTATATCGCGGAAAAGACCAAAGGCCGGCTGGTGGCGGGGAACGATCCGCAGTGGACGGAGCTGTTCGACGCCGTCGCCGCTCTCGCCCAGGACAAGGCGCTTGCCGAACGCTGGAAGAGGCGACTTCCTGCGGATCAATATCCGGGGAAAGTCCTGTTCTTCCGTCCCGATGAAGCGCCGGTCAACGTACTGGCGCCTTATTTCGTCCGAAAATATGACAATGCGTATGTGGTTCGCGCCGAAGGCGCCAAGCCGCAGTTTCTCAAAGCGGAGTACCGTTTTTACGATGACGGGGATTTCCTGATCGGCAGTGGCTTCAACAGCCGGCCCACGCCGCCGACGTTTCTGTTGTTTCCCTACAGACGGTACAGTCTGTGGTTGATTCTCGGTGGTTTGTTGCTTTACGCGTTCCTGCCGCGCCGGCCCGCGCCGCCCGGGGCGATCCGGTATCCCCGCTGGCGGTTGGTACTTGGCGACATCGTGGCCCTCCTGATGAGTGTGCCCTTTTTTGCTTTGCCGTTTTTCATCACGGGGGGCACGGTGCAGGCGTTCACGCAGGGCTGGCCGCTGTTTTTCTTCTTCTGGCCGGTCTTTTTTCTGGGTTTCTGGCTTTGGTTCATCGCCGCCTGGTTCGCGAGCTTCACGCTCATCATCGGGCCGGACCGGCTCAGCCTGTCCACGTACAAGGGGACGGGCGAGTTCCGGTATCGGGACATGGCGTATTTTCAGCCCGTCGTTTTCAAGCCGCCGAAGTGGCTGATCGCGGCGTCCTGGCTCGGGGCGCTGGCAGGCAGAGGTTCGGCGCAGATCGGCGCGGCCGGCCGGGCCATGATCCTGAGCAGTTCGGCCTGGGGCAGCCTCGGCATCCGGATGCGGGACGGCTCGGATGTCTTCATCAACATCACCGACCAGATGGGTAACGACGCTCTTAAGGGGTTGGACACCATCCTCGGGAATCTGCGGGCCAATGGCGTGGAGGAAAAGGCCGAGGTCCGGGAGATCCGCAGCCTGGGACTGGAGACAATGCGAGGGTAGCTACGGGTCGACGGCGAAACAATGGCAGCCTGTCACAGGCAGGGATTCAGAATGGGTCTGAAATGGACCGTTCAGTCGCTGAAGGAAGGGAAGCGCAATGCAGTTCGGTACAGCTGAATTTGACCGGATTTATGCCGAGCACCATACCCGGATACTGCGGTACCTGACGCGAATGGTCGGCGCTCACGATGCGGAAGATTTGACCCAGGAAGTATTCATTCGAGGCGCCAAGGCCTATGAAGGTTTTCGGCACGAGGCCAAAATCGAAACCTGGCTGTACCGGATTGCGACCCATGTCGCGGTGGATCGCCTGCGCGGAACCGCCTTGCGGCGGGAAACAATGCTGGGGGAGGAGCTTGGCGAGGTCGCGGAAGATGGCCGGGAGGCCGGTTCCACTTTGGAGGAAAAAACCTTGCGCCGGGCGGCAAACGAGTGTATTCGCAATGTCATTTACGGGCTGCCGGAGAACTATCGAACCCCGCTGATCCTGAGCGAGTTGGAAGGTTTCACAAACCGCGAGATTGCCGAAATCTTGGAGGTAAGCCTGGATACGGTGAAAATCAGGCTGCATCGCGCGAAAGACCGACTGAAGAAGGCATTGCTGGACGCCTGCCAGTTTTCCCGTGACGAACGAAATGAATTGACCTGCGATCCTCTGCAAAGCGGCGAAGACCCAGCCGGGGCGAACCGCGGATAATCCCGAACCGAAAAGAAATGGAGAAGCATAGGGTTGGAAACGTTGCAGCGAAACTTGCCGCAACGTTTTTATTTTTTTCCGGGCCGTGTATCTTTTAGGGTGCCAAACTCGTCTATATATACAGAGAATCGGAGGTGGATGAAATGAATTGGTTTCCCTGTTTTGGCACAAGTGCCGGCTTTCCGTGGATCATGCTGATTTTTCCCCTATTGTTCTTTGCGATGATGCTGTTTTTTTGCAGCCGCCGGCGCAGCGCCGGATTTTTCGGCTGTTGCCTGCGGCGTACCGAGAGCGATTACGCATCGGAGCTGGCGGGACTGCGAAGAGACCTGGATGATTTGAAACGGAAACTGGGCTAAGCGGAGCGACTCCCCTTCGGAATTTCTGCTGCGGAGCAAATAAAAAAGCAACGTCCGTAATGCGGAACGTTGCCTTTTTTTATAGGTGAAAAATCCTTTGACAACTATCCAGCTTTGGGATAAAGTGAAGCCGAGATATTGATAACTGTCGATGTCTTAATATGCGCAAGCCAGCGGAGGGAAAGCATGAGTCAGGATTATGCAGGCAAGGTTCCGGCGTTCAAAGCGCTGTCGGATGAAACGCGGCTCAAAATACTGGATATGCTGTCCTGCGGTGAAATGTGCGCTTGCGATATCTTGTCCTATCTCAGCATTACGCAGCCGACGCTCAGCTATCATATGAAAATCCTCGTTGAATGCGGACTGGTGAGCGCCGCTCGCGACGGCTCCTGGATGCGCTATCGCCTGGACAAGGCGACAGCGGAAGATGTGCTTACCTTCCTGGAGCAGATCACCAGCGACCAGGACGACTGTATTTTCTATGCCTTCCGGAAACAGAAACAAAAATAATTCGGGAAACGGAGGTTGGGACGGATGAATGGAGCATCAAAAAGGTTGTCATTTTTGGATCAGTTTTTGACGATGTGGATTTTTTTGGCGATGGCGGCCGGTGTCGGCGCCGGCTATTTCTTTCCCAGTATACCGGCCTGGCTGGACAAGTTTTCGGTCGGGACCACGTCGATTCCCATCGCGGTCGGACTCATTGTAATGATGTATCCACCTCTGGCCAAGGTGAAATACGAGGAACTGGGGAAAGTATTCGGCAACGGCAGGGTGATGGCGCTGTCGCTGGTGCAAAACTGGATTATCGGCCCGATTCTGATGTTTGCGCTGGCGATCCTGTTTCTGCGGGATATGCCGGAATACATGGTGGGCTTGATCTTGATCGGTTTGGCGCGCTGCATCGCCATGGTGATCGTCTGGAACTCCCTGGCCGATGGCGACAATGAGTATGCGGCGGCGTTGGTTGCGTTGAACTCGATTTTTCAGCTATTACTGTACTCGGTCTATGCGTATTTCTTTATCACGGTATTGCCGGGCTGGATCGGTTTCCAGGGCATGAATATCCAGGTATCCATGCGGGACGTGGCGGTAAGTGTGGCGGTATATCTGGGCATCCCCTTCGTGGCGGGCTTCCTGACCCGGAAAATTCTTTTGCCGCTGCGGGGTCGCGACTGGTATGAAAAAACATTTGTGCCGAAAATCAGCCCACTGGCTTTGATTTCTTTGCTGTTCACCATTGTGGTGATGTTTTCGCTGAAGGGCAGTTATATCGTAAACTTGCCGCTGGATGTGGTGCGGATCGCGATTCCCTTATTGATCTATTTCGCCGTGATGTTCGCAGTTTCGTTCGCGATGAGCTGGCGCTTGGGGGTTAACTACGAGCAGACCACGACGCTGTCCTTCACGGCGGCCAGCAACAATTTCGAACTGGCGATCGCGGTGGCGGTGGCGATCTTTGGCATCAATTCCGGCCAGGCCTTTGCCGCGGTCATCGGCCCGCTCATCGAGGTGCCGGTCATGATCGCACTGGTCAATGTGGCCCTGAAGTACCGCCAATGCTTTGGGAATAGAAAATAGAAGGATATCCCCCTGAAAAAACTCGGCCGCAGGAAGTGAGGCTTTGCTTCGCGAATAAGAAAGCGAGGAGGATGCGCCGGGGAAAAATCGGTTTACCGAAGAACAGACCCCGGACATTCTTCCGGGGTCTGTTCCGTGTCGGCGACATTGCGGAAGATCGCCGAAAACTGATGGAAAAAGGGGAGACAACTTATGAATAAACGCAAGACCAAAACTATGGACGGCAATACCGCCGCCGCCCATGTTTCCTATGCATTCACCGACGTGGCGGCCATTTATCCGATCACGCCTTCTTCGCAGATGGCGGAGTTGGTCGACGAGTGGGCGGCTCTTGGACGGAAGAATCTTTTCGGCCAGCCGGTGCGGGTGATCGAGATGCAGTCGGAGGGCGGCGCGGCCGGTACCCTGCACGGATCGCTCCAGTCCGGCGCGTTGTCGACCACCTATACCGCCTCGCAGGGCCTGTTGTTGATGATCCCCAACATGTACAAAATTGCCGGCGAACTGCTGCCGGCCGTTTTCCACGTGAGCGCACGGGCGTTGGCCGCCAATGCCCTCAGCATCTTTGGCGACCACCAGGATGTCATGGCCACGCGACAGACCGGGTTTGCCCTCCTGGCCTCCGGTAGTGTGCAGGAGTGCATGGATTTGGCGGCAGTCGCACATTTGTCGGCCATCGCGGGCCGGATTCCCTTCCTGCATTTCTTCGACGGCTTCCGGACTTCCCACGAGACCCAGAAGATCGAAGTGCTGGAATACGCGGAGCTGGCGGGACTGCTGGACCGGGAGGCGGTCGCGGCGTTTCGCGCGCGGGCCCTGAATCCGGACCATCCCGTGGCGCGCGGGACGACGCAAAATCCGGATATCTATTTCCAAACCCGCGAGGCGGTGAACAAGTTTTACCAGCAGCTGCCCCAAGTCGTCGAAAAAACCATGGGTGAGATCAACCGACTGACCGGCCGGAATTATCAGCTGTTCAACTACTATGGCGCCGCCGACGCGGAGCGGGTCATCGTTGCCATGGGGTCGGCCTGTGACGTCATCCGGGAAACGATCGACTATCTGAACGCGCGCGGTGAAAAAGTCGGCATGGTCGACGTCCACCTGTACCGGCCGTTTTCCGTCGAACATCTGCGGCGGGCGGTGCCGGCGACGGCCCGCACAGTGGCCGTGCTGGATCGGACTAAAGAGCCGGGCTCGGCGGGCGAACCCCTGTACATGGATGTCCGGAACGCCTTTTGCGGCGAGAGCGGACCAGTGATTGTCGGCGGCCGCTACGGCCTGGGGTCGAAAGACTTCACACCGGCGCAGGTGGCGGCCGTCTACGAAAACCTCAAAGCGGATCAGCCTCGCAACGGGTTCACCGTCGGCATCCATGACGACGTCACGTTCGCGTCGCTGCCGGCAGTTCCGGCAGACATCGACACGACGCCGACCGGGACCACCTGCTGCAAATTCTGGGGCATGGGCGCTGACGGCACGGTGGGGGCCAACAAGACCGCGATCAAAATCATCGGCGACCACACCGACTTGTACGCCCAGGCGTATTTTGCCTATGACGCCAAAAAATCGGGCGGGTTGACCGTCTCTCACCTCCGGTTCGGCCATCAGCCGATCCGGTCCGCCTACCTCATTACCCAGGCCGACTTTGTCGCCTGTCACAAGCAGACCTATGTGCAGCGGTACGATCTGCTGGCCGGCTTGAAACCCAACGGAATATTCGTCCTGAACTGTACCTGGACACCGGACGAGCTGGAGAAAAACCTGCCCGCGGCCATGAAACGCACTATTGCCGCCCATAATATTCAGTTTTATATCATCAATGCGGTAGCGATCGCCCAGGAGCTCGGCCTGAACGGCCGGATCAACATGATCATGCAGGCGGCGTTCTTCAAGCTGTCGGCGATCATCCCCCTGGCCGACGCGGTCCGGTATCTGAAGGCAGGGGTTGACGCCGCCTACGCCAAGCAGGGACAGGCGGTGCTCGACATGAACTATGCCGCCATCGACAGGGGCGTAGAGGGCTTGGTCCGGGTCATGGCGCCGGACGCCTGGAAAATGGCCGAAGATTCGGCGAGCGCGGCGGACGAGCCCCTGCCTGAATTCATCAAAAACGTGATGATTCCCATGAACCGCGAACAGGGGGATCGGCTGCCGGTCAGCACCTTTAATGGCTGCGAGGACGGGTCCTTCCCGCTGGGCGGGACGGCCTGGGAAAAACGGGGCATTGCCGTCGAAACGCCACAGTGGCAGCCCGAACACTGCCTCCAGTGCAACCAGTGCGCCTTCGTCTGTCCGCACGCGGTGATCCGGCCGGTCCTGGTCAGCGACGACGAACTGCGGACAGCGCCGGCAAGCTTTGTCACCAAGCCGGCCGTTGGCTTTGCCGGCCTCGGGTTTCACCTGGCCGTATCCGCCATGGATTGCACGGGTTGCGGCAATTGCGTCGATGTCTGCCCGGCCAAGGCCAAGGCGCTGGTGATGCAGCCGTTGGAAAGCCAGCGGCCGGAGTGCGAGGAACGGTGGAATTTTGCCATCAGCCTGCCGGAAAAGCCCATTCCCGATCCGCAAAAGCTGACGGTCAAGGGAAGTCAGTTTGCCCAGCCGCTGCAGGAGTTCTCCGGAGCCTGCGCCGGTTGCGGTGAGACTCCTTACGCCAAATTGGTGACGCAACTCTTCGGCGACCGCATGATGATCGCCAACGCCGCTGGCTGCTCGACCGTCTGGGGGGCCACCGCGCCAGCCATCTCCTATACGACAAACCCGCGGGGACACGGTCCGTCCTGGGGCTTCTCCCTGTTTGAGGATAACGCCGAATACGGTTTCGGCATGTATCAGGGGGCGGTGCAGGTTCGCCAAACCCTCACCAGCCAGATTCAGGCGGCGATGGCGGCAACAGCCGATACCGAGCTGAAGGCGGCGATGGCCGACTGGCTGGAGCACCGGGACGAAGGCGAGGGTTCGCGCAAGCGGGCGGATCGCCTGACCGCAGCCCTGGCGGCAGCAAAAGGCGAAGATAAACTGCTGAACGAGATCTATGAGCGACGCGATTTCTTCGTCAAGCGGTCGAACTGGATTTTTGGCGGCGACGGTTGGGCCTACGACATCGGCTTCGGCGGACTCGACCATGTGCTGGCCTCCGGCGCGGATGTCAACGCGCTGGTCTTCGACACCGAGGTGTACTCGAACACCGGCGGCCAATCCTCCAAAGCGACGCCGACGGCGGCGATCGCCCAGTTTGCCGCCAGCGGCAAGAAAACGCGCAAAAAGGACCTCGGCGTCATGATGATGTCCTATGGCTACGTCTATGTGGCCCAGATCGCCATGGGCGCCGACAGAAACCAGACGCTCAAAGCCATCGCCGAAGCGGAAGCCTATCCCGGGCCAGCGCTGATCATCGCCTACGCGCCCTGCCTCAATCACGGCATCGAGGCCGGCATGGGCAAGACCCAGGCCCAGGCAAAGCGGGCGGTGGAAGCCGGCTACTGGACGCTGTACCGCTACAACCCGCAACGGGCCGAGCAAGGGAAAAATCCGTTCACGCTGGATTCGAAAGAGCCAACAGCCAGTTTCCAGGAGTTTATCCGCAGCGAAGTACGCTATTCGGCGCTGGCCCGCCAGTTCCCGGAAACGGCGGACGCGCTGTTCGCGAAGGCGGAAGCGGACGCCAAGGCTCGCCGTGACGTCTACAAGCGCCTCGCCGCGGAATGAAGGGTGCGGGGGCTGCAAGAGCCGGATACTACAGTAAAATGAGTCCGAATTTGGGGAGGCCGAACGGCCTTCCTTTTTTTGTTGCGGGTGAATCCCCCAATACAGGTAGACGCTATACGTAACACAGGAACACTTCTGGTCAACCGATTCTAGACGTGGGGCTATTTAACGATTGGCGCTGTGTTGCACAAGGGTTAATACCCGATAGGAAAAGACTTAGTTAATTATCCTAAAGAGATAAAGTATTTATCCCACTTCTGGGCAGGAAAGGGTAAGAAACATGCGAACTTTAATTACTATGTTTTGTAATTAATGCAGAGTGGATTGTCCGACAAATCGTTGATGATCCAAGCGTGCCTAAGAAGGCAATACAGAGGAGGGTATTCGATGGCTGAGCAAATTTATCATTATAGTTTGCAAGAATTGTTCACGCAGGGTTTCTTTCGCATACCGGACTACCAGAGGGGTTATTCATGGGAACAGACCCATAGAGCAGACCTTCTTTCGGACATTGAAAAATTGCGCCCTGGCCGTAAGCACTTCACAGGCACAATTGTTGTACACCCCAAAGACAGGATTAAAGTCGGAATTAGCCAGCACAAACTATATGACATCGTTGACGGCCAGCAGCGGCTGACAACAATCATTATTTTATTGCAATGTATCTACGAACGTTTAAAAATATTGGCGAACGGACAAAATGATGAAAATGTGGAAGATATTCGAACCGGCTACGTGAAGACCAAGGGAATTCCCAAGATAATGATCGCTGAACCGAATTCGGCGTTCTTTTCACACATTCTGGACGGCAAACAAGAACTATTCGAGTGTTGTGATAATCGGACCCAACACAACCTCAAGGATGCATATTATCAATTTTCTAACTTTTTTGATAAGCGAAGTTTGGAAATGGGACCCTCCTTCGGAGATTGGCTTATGGATTTCTTTGATCGTTTGACGACGCGTCTCGTTGTTAACTTTTATGAAATTGAGGATGAACTTTCGGTGGGGATCGTGTTCGAGGTAGTGAATGATCGCGGCAAGGGGCTTTCACAACTCGACAAAGTTAAAAACTTCCTAATCTATTCAATACTTGAATGCTTTCCCGATGAAGCACATACACAGGCGGAGGCATTAGTTCATAAGGTGAATGACACATGGGCGTCGGTGTTTCAAAGCTTGGAACTTGCCAACAGATGGCGAACTGAAAATGAAGAACAGTTTTTGCGGGCCCACTGGCTAATATGTTATAACCCAAACCCACGCATTTATGATATACATAAGGAAGTCAAGACGCGATTTGGCGCGCTATCGAACGCAGGACTAGATTCGTTCGTTGCCGAGGTGGATTACTACTTGGACAGCCTGAAGGAATACGCAGGGCATTATCAGGCTGTTTACAAACCGAGTGGTGCGGGACATCTGTCAATCCGAGTTCGGGATTCCTTGCATGGTTTTAACCGGATGGGCAACGTGGCTACGCCACTACCACTTCTTATGGCACTTTTGCATCGTTTTTTTAAGCAAGAAACAAAGCTCTTCGAAACAGTGTCAATCCTTGAAAAATTTGTGTTTCGGGTTGCGATTCTTGCTCAAAAGCGATCCAATACGGGAGTAAACTGGATCATCCGTCTCGCAAGCCAAGTTCATGGTATGAATACTATTTCGGAGAAGGCTCTCATGAATGAACTAACGTATATGGCATTTGGCGCCTATGTGGGAGATGCGTATCTTTCCCAGCTGCTGTCGGACCCGGATTTTGATTATTACGGTTGGCGGGGTATCCGATATTTTCTCTACGAGTATGAGAAATATGTAGTAACCAAACACATCGACGGGGCCATGATGCATTCCTGGGAGTATATGCAGCAAAAGGTTCGTAGCAAGCAACCGACTATCGAACACATTCTTCCACAGACCATCAAGGGTATTGAATACTGGGAACGACGGTTTAAGACGGAAAAAGCACACGCGCGGTGGTGTCACAGTCTTGGCAATCTAGTTTTGACCGATAGCAACGAGGCAATGCAGAACAACAGCTTTGGACGGAAAAAGGGAGGCCCCGGTAAAAAACACACTTATGCTACAAGTGGTTGGAAACAGGAGCAAGACTTGGTTGCCTATCAGGAATGGGGGATGAAGGAAATCCAACTGAGGGAGAGGGCCCTTATAGACTTTGCTGTTGAGAGATGGGGTGGTCATGTGACTGGTAAATTAGAAGGAGAAGTCCCGCCGGACGAAATAGAAATGGAAGAAGAGAATGGTGCGGCAGAAGCTAAGAATGAGTGTTTCTGCTAGAACACTCGTAGCAATGCTCATTCACTGACGTTGCCAAGATTAAAATACCTCGTTTTCTGATTCATGCGCAACTATGCGGCAAATATCTTTGATACGGGTGGTGCATAGGTATTGGCGTTGTGTAATCGCCTTTGGTTGTAAAACAGTTCGATGTACTCAAAGATTTCCTTCTTCGCTGACTTTTGTTGCAGTGTTGCTTGCAATTTAGGCCTTAAAAGGCCTTTGCTGATCGCATCCTGCCTCATTTTCGGCAAAGCGCCCGATTCGCCTGCTCCAGTGAAATCAGGGTATCCGGAAAGCCCGCAAATGACAGGCCGTTTTGCGAAAAGCCCGTGCCTATTGACGTTTTGGGAAGCCTCGGTTATAATGAATTTTGCACAATGTGCCGCTGTAGCTCAGTGGTAGAGCAGCGCATTCGTAATGCGCGGGTCGAGGGTTCGAGTCCCCCTAGCGGCTCCAGTAAAATCAAGGCGTCCGGAGATTTACTCCGGACGTTTTTTGTTTTTGTTGCAGTTTTTGTTGCAAACGATGCCTAATCGGACCTTCCCGGAGTCAGAATCGCGAACGATCGATCTATGCAGAAAATCTCCTCCCATAAAAATGCAACACAGCGTAATTTACATTTGTACTTATTTCGTTTATTATGTGAGTACAAATGAAAAAGGTGTTGCACATGAAAAAGCATCAAGAAAAACTTGAAAATCTCCAGCGGGAGCATAAAGGGGTGTTCCGTACCGCAGCCCTGTCTGAGGCCGGCATCCCCCGCACATATCTCTCGTTATCGAAACAACGCGGGGAAATTGAACGTGTCGCCTGGGGAGTCTATGTGGATGCCGGCGCCTGGGAAGATGAAATGTACATCTTGCAGTTGCGCTTTCGCCAGACTATTTTCTCCCATGAGACGGCTCTCTTTCTGCACGGGCTTAGTGACAGGACGCCGCTCGCATATTCGATAACGGTTCCTACTGGCTATAACTCCAAATCGTTAAGGGATCTGAAGTGCAAAATATTCTCCGTTAAGGCTTCCTTGTTCGATTTAGGCTGTGTCTCAATGCCCTCACCTCACGGGCATGACCTCCGTGTATATGATTTGGAGAGAACCCTGTGCGATGTTTTACGAAGCAGAACCAGGCTGGATGTGCAGATTGTAAATGATGCCATTAAATGCTACATTAAAAAGCCGGGGAAGAATTTTCCCCGGTTGATGCAGTATGCTGAACAGTTCGGAATCCAGAAGATTGTCCGCCAATACGTCGAGGTGCTGTTATGAAAGAGGCCATGAGACTAAAGGCGCAGATTAAAGCGATGTCCCTGCAAGTTCGAATACCCGCAAATGCCGTATTGCAAATTTGCATCAGGATATTGGCATCTCGGAAATGCTTATAAAAAAGCTGGCAACAAGAAAGAAGCGGTAATAGCCTATGAAAACTTTATCAAATATGCAAAGGATACCGATTCACGGGTCAAAGGAGCAAAAACGATCCTCAAACAACTGACCAGTCAATAAATGGCTGTGAAGCACTTGATGTCAAGGCCGGTTTAAAATTGAGCCACTTTCGCCGGTCGAAAAATGAGCCAGTATCCTATCCTTTTTCGTCGAGTTTCTGAGTCTTTATCGGAGGCGATTGGTACATTCCGGCCGCTTTAAAAATTCGAGGGTTCGGAAGCAAGCCCTAAGTTGTAATACACAAGCAAAAATACGCAATAAAAATGAGGGATAATAATGGCCCCGGATCATTCGATGGACGAGAATGCGCCTCGGCATCAGCGCCGTATTCGATATAAAGGAACGTATCCCAAGAACTTTAAGGAAAAACCTGAATCCGTGATCAAATTGACAAATTTCAAGGAATCACAAGGCTGAAAGTCGAATAAATACAGGGGATGACAAGGGTTTGTCAGTCATCTTAGACTTTCACCTCAGGGGTGATTCTGATGAAAATACACTTTACCAC
>JAAZNU010000321.1 GCA_012798135.1 Veillonellaceae bacterium
GATTAGAACAAATCCAAGAATACTTAGCTAATACCGGTTATACAATTTTTATAGGAGAATTACCAAAACCTTTATATATATAGACCACGCCCAACACCGTTTGCAGCAAACAGGCAGGGGCTTCACCCTCGCCTAAGGGATTCAGCGCCTTCGGCATTACTCTACTATTGATTTTTTCTGCCAAATTTCCCGACTACTGCTAAAACCTGCCTTTGGGTTGCTTAATCTCTAACAAAGGGGAAAATATGCCATTACCAACATCAAGACAAATTGATTGGTCTGAATGGAGTAAAAACTACAAAATTGATACTCCTACATTTCAACTTACTCCGATTGAAAAACCCGACATGTCTCCGTTTCTTATTCATATGACAGGCGAGAATGCTATAAAAAGCGTTTTGCAAGGAAAAGGTTCAACAACAGAAATTTCCGAAGGATTTGGCTATTTGCAAGCGAATATTCCTGAATACAATTCCGGTGGAACATTCGACGCAAAAGTAGTTTGCTTTAGTGAGTCTCCGACCTTTGCACTGGACTTCTTTCGATATCGAAATTTTGAACGATGGAAAGCAAATCAAAGTTTTGGAATCGGGTTTGATAAAAGCGTAATGGTTGCGATAGGAGCACGTCCAGTAATTTATGTGCAAGACGATGTATTAAAAAACGTACACTATCTTGTACATCGAATAAAAGATGATGATCTTGTTATTTCTCCCGAAATAGATGTTAATTCAAAAGTAGTTAATACTCTTGTTACTATTTATCCCCTTCTTTATCCTTTGTTAGAGAATCACCCATCGCAAGGTTTCATGTGGGAGCGAGAATGGCGATATACAAATCCAGGTGGGTTGGTTTTCAGCCACAAAGATATACGAATCATTTGTTGCCCGCCAGATGAAGAGCAAGGTATTCGTGATATTCTGGGAAATGAAACAAACCAAATCGCTTTCGTTCATACTTGGCAAGAATACGATGATGTTACAGATTATTTACGGCGACAGGAATATGAATGGGGAGAAAAACGTGCTAAATACGAAGAATCCAAGCAAGAGAGTAGAGCGGATGAAACAAAACAACATCTTGCAAATCTTATTCAACAATATACCCTTGCATATAACAGTCTTGATTCTTTCGGTATGTTTATTTCCACTATCAGCCAAGAAATGGATAAAGTAGCAATGCAAAAAGAAATTTTAAGCAAAGAGATTAATGAACTTACGACACAGTTACAATAATTATACAAACCAAAGAATAAAGCATAAACGCTACCTAGCAAAGTGCGCAACTAACACAGAAGATTCTGCAACTTTTTCAATCATTTTCATACACCCAAGCAGAATCTTGTTTCCAAGCCAAATCTATAGTTTGTGGAAATGAGCGAAAAAGTGGACACAAAAAATGTCCTGATCGGGTAGACTAGAAAAATCAGGAGATCAGGCATGAACGACAGGAAATATCGGGAATACACACGGGAATTCAAAGCAGAAGCCTTGGAATTGCTGAAACGCAGTGGGAAAAGTGCCGGAGAGGTTGAGCGGGAATTAGGAATAACGCCAGGGCTGTTGTTGAAATGGCGCGCCCGCTACCAGATATTGGAAAAAGAAGGCGAAGCGGTACAAATTGGACCCAGTGACATGGAAGCCGCCAAAGCAGAGATTCGACGTTTGAGGCGTGAGCTGGCGAATGTCGAAGAGGAGCGAGAGATCCTAAAAAAAGTACTCAATATTTTCTCGCGAAAAAGCGGCTGAAGTACGCCTTTATGGCTGCGCACGAGAAAGAGTATTCGGTCAAACGGATGTGCAAGGTGCTTGGTGTACAACGGAGTGGTTACTATGCCTGGAAACAGCGTCCTACGAGCAGCCGGGAAAAGGCGAATGCAGAACTGCTGGATAAGATCCGTGAAGCTTTTGAGATCAGTCGCAAAACCTATGGCAGCCTGCGCATTCGGCATTACTGGCTGCGCAGAGGGTATGATTTTTCACGGTATCGCGTAGCGCGGATGATGAAAAAAGCCAATCTTGTACCCAGGAAAGCAGCAAAATGGCACCCACAGACCACAAAACAACGCCCGGGTGCCAGAATAGCGCCCAATCTGTTGAATCAGGAATTTAAGGCTTCCCGCCCGAATGAGAAATGGGTGGGCGACATCACCTACATTGAGACGGCAGAAGGCTGGTTGTATTTGGCCTGTATCCTTGATCTGTATTCCCGTCAGGTGGTAGGCTGGGCAATGAGTGACCGAATGGACGCCAGTCTGGTGCAAAAAGCCTGGGAGATGGCCGTCATCAATCGCCACCCGCCGGCTCGATTACTTCACCACACCGATCGAGGATGTCAGTACACCAGCGACGTTTACCTGAAACTGTTGGAGAAAGCCCAGTGCCGGATCAGTATGAGCCGCACTGGCAATTGCTATGACAATGCGGCTATGGAGAGTTTCTTCGCCACCTTGAAAGGAGAATGTGCTTATCGAGTGTTCACAACCAAAGCAGAAGCACGATTGGCAATCTTTGAGTTCATCGAAGTTTGGTACAATCGCCAGAGATTGCATTCATCGTTGGGCTATCGCAGCCCTGTTGAGTTTGAGCAAATTTCACTTTCAGGACATTAAACGTGTCCACTTTTTTTGAACCATTCCATTTGTTTATTCCAAAAAGCAACATTTCATGGATTACAAAAAACTATGAAATTAGATGGATTGAATTTACACCTTGAGAATCTTATTCCTGGCATCGTAATCTTGGGTAGCTTAATCATTTTACTATCCCCACTATCATCATCCATGCAGAAAGCTACCATAATTGATGAGCTAATGAAATCAGAATTTCTTATATCAACTTTTTTTATTTCCTGTGCATATATTTTAGGTCTTTTGTCAGCTGTACTTGCTCGTTTCTTCGTTGATTTCACTTCCGAACTTTTACCTCGCCCGTTATTATTACGACTACTTTCTCATAAAACATATGACGAGCTCAGATTTGCACTTCCATCTCTTCCAATTAAAGGAAAGAATTGGCGTTATTTATGGAATATGGTTTATAGGGCATCACTCAAATACACAACTTCAGAATGCTCAAAGGAAATAGCAATGGAAGTTATGAGACTGCGAGAACAAGGTAGGTTTATTCGCAATTTATTCTTTCCACTTCTAATAGGTACGGGTGCATTATCTCGTTTGTTCCAAATAAATAATGGTTGGATTATTGCAATAATCAATGCAATAATTACAATACTTCTTTATGCGTATGCAGAATATACAACATTTGCTGAAGCAAGTTTACACTTACCTGAATCAAGTGATAAACAATCAAACATTGTTGTCGAGAAAAAATAGACGATTACGCAACCTTTTTTCTGTAAATTCGAGTCAGAAATACCCATAGTTCTTTAACAATTCAATAACTTGCCAACACAATAATGTTTTCCGGTCTGCCACTCCTCACTGATTTCCATAAGTAAGGCTGAAACCAACCTGAGACAGGATGCCTCATTTGGAAAAACACCAACCACTCTGGTACGCCTTCGGATCTCTTTGTTGATCC
>JAAZNU010000346.1 GCA_012798135.1 Veillonellaceae bacterium
ATTGATCCTCCGCAGGCAGGATTGCCCTGCCTTTTCCGTTATTTCTTGACTTTGAGCGCGTCGCCCATCAATTCCCGGATTTCCTTTATATCGGCTTGATCTTCACGACCAGTCTGCTCCGGATCGCGGTAGAAGGACTCGGCAAAGAATTTAGTCAACTCGGCGTTAAACTCGGGTTTCGCGGTAATTTCCTTAAGGGCGGCGCTGAACTTTTCGACAATGGCGGGATCCGTCCCCTTGGGGAGCTTCACTTCGTAAAGTTTTCTATTGACCACCTGATATCCTTGCTCGATAAAGGTGGGAACGTTCGGGATCGCCGGATTCCTCTTCGTGGCACAAATACCCAAAGCTATAAAATCGCCGTTCGCGACATAATCCTTGATGTTAATGTAATTAACGACCAGAAGATCGACCTGCTTGCCCATAAAGGCGGCGGTTCGGTCGGCGGCTGAGGATCCCACATCGATCTTGTTCATCTGGATACCCATCGACTGTTCCATCTGAACAGACACCATATGGGTCGCGCTTCCGAACACCTGAGAGTAGGTGACCTTACCGGGATTAGCCTTTGCGTAGGCTATCATATCCTTAAGAGTCTTCCATCCCGAGTCCTTGCGAACGACCAGGGTATAGGTCTCGTCCAAGGCGACCGTACCGACATTGGCGAAGTCGTAGGTATAAGAAAAATCGGCCAAACCTGTCACTTCCTGCACCAACGACGCCGTATGGTTAAACAGTGCGTTGTATCCGTCCGACTTCTGGGACATGACATATTTAGCCGCCACTATGCCGCTTCCACCGGTCATGTTGACGATAATAAAGGGTTTGCCGAACTTTTCCGACAGAAACTTCGCTGTCAAGCGAGCGTAGATATCCGTATCGCCACCGGCGGCATACGGAATTGTGATTGTGACTGTTTTGGCAGGCCAGTTGGTTTTGGCGCTCTGCCCATAAGCCGCGGCGGTCAGCAACACCACAATGCCGACGACAAGAAACAATTTCCTTAGTTTTCCCATACTCACACCTCACTCCTTAGAATTTGCATGTTAAACACGATATGTGTCATCGATAATCTCATAGCCTTTTTCCAGCAAGGCCTTTTCCACCCATTCCCTTTTCGAGGTGCCATTTATGGCTTCAACCAATTTGCGCTCGTCAGCGGCCTGGAATTTTTTGGCTTCCTCCAATACCGCGGCCGCATCGAGGCGGGGAATGACAATTACGCCGTCAGGATCGGCAAGTATTACATCGCCGGGGAACACGCTAATGTTTCCGCAGGAAATCGGGACATTTATTTCGCCGGGGCCTTCCTTGTAAGGACCGCCGGGGTTGGTTCCGGTCGCGTAAACGGGGAAATCCCATTCTCCGATTTCGTCGATGTCGCGCATCGGGCCGTCGATTATGATGCCGGCAACCTTTTTCGTATGCCGCAGA
This sequence comes from Veillonellaceae bacterium, assembly GCA_012798135.1. Next base: position 1,435 of record JAAZNU010000346.1, read on the forward strand.
TACGCCATCATGACTTCCCCGATAAGAGACCGGGCGCTCCCGCCTTCGTTGGCAACCACGATAAAATCCCCGGATCGCGCAATGTTC
>JAAZNU010000349.1 GCA_012798135.1 Veillonellaceae bacterium
GGCCCAGCCGAGCCTGAGAGCTTCTTCGGGACTTTTTCCAGACATAAGACCATAAAAGAGCCCCGCGGCAAAGCCATCCCCTCCACCGACCCGGTCATAGACATCCAATTCGCAGGTAGGAGACACATAGCTTTTACCATCCAGCCAGAGCACCGCACCCCAGGAATGCCGGTTAGTGGAGTGAACTTCCCGGAGCGTGGTTGCCACAGCTTTTATGTTGGGAAAATCCCGGACAACACGTTCCATCATACCAAAAAAGGTTGATGGATCGAGTTTGTTTTTACTTTCTACTTCAGGCCCTGGCAGTCCAAGTCCTTTTTGGAGATCCTCTTCATTGCCCACAAGCACATCCACATGGCAGACTATTTCCCTGAGGGTTTTTGATGCCTGTTCAGCCGCTTGGGCAGGAGACAGTCCCCTGGAAGCAGCAGCGACAGCCCACAATTTCGAGCGATAGTTTAGATCAAAGGATACCACAGCCCCAGCTTTTTTTGCGGCTTCCATAGCCTCGATGACAAGGGCTGGAGTAGTTTCTGAGAGGGCAGAAAATATACCCCCAGAGTGAAACCATCGAACTCCCTTGCTGAATATTTCGGACCAATTAAAGCTACCCGGTTTTAAGTATCCCGCCGCCTCATTCGATCGGTTATAAAACACCACTGGCGGACGCACCCCCTGCCCTCTATCACTCCAGACGGTAGCCATATTGGGACCCCGGACCCCATCATGGGGAAAACGAACATAATAGGGGTACACCCCAGAGCGGCGTACCGCATTTTCTACCCGTTGCCCAATGGGATAATCTACCATGGCGCTTGCAATGGCGGTCCTCATCCTGAAACACATGGACAGGTTAGCCGCCACATTGTATTCACCGCCGGAAACATATAAATCGTAATGATTTGCCTCTGCAAAGGGAATAATTCCCGGATCCAGTCTGGTAACTAAAGCGCCCAAGGCTAATAGATCATGAGCGGTACCTTCGATTCCTCGGATTTGTAATTTGGCCATAAGGCTTGCCTCCTTTGTTTTATACAGTATATGTACTGGCGCTAGTAGAACCGCCACGTCCGGTCCAGTTGGTATGGAAGAACTCTCCCCGCGGTCGATCGGTCCGTTCATAGGTATGGGCCCCAAAATAATCCCGCTGGGCCTGTAAAAGATTAGCCGGAAGCCGGTCACTCCGGTACCCATCAAAATAGGTGAGGGCACTGGTTAGGGCTGGTGCAGGAAGACCATACTGCAGGGCAGTCATGGCAACCCGACGCCAGGAATCTTGGGCTTTGTCTACTACGGAACTAAAGAAGGGGTCCTGAAGGAGGTTTTCCAGTTCGGGATTCTTATCAAAGGCGTCCTTAATTTTACCCAGGAAGGCGGACCGTATAATACAGCCGCCCCGCCACATCAGGGCAATACCGCCGTAATTGAGCTTCCAGCCATAGACCTTCGCTGCTTCCCGCATGAGAAGATACCCTTGAGCGTAGGAAACAATTTTGGATGCATAGAGGGCCTGTTTCAGGTCCTGAATAAAGGCCTTTCGAGCTTCACCAGAGAGAGGAGAGGCGGGCAGAGCTGGTTTTTTAAATAATCGGCTTGCCCGAACCCGTTCTTCTTTTTCCGAGGAAAGACAACGGGCAAAGACAGCCTCAGCAATTAGTGTCAGGGGGACCCCAAATTCCAGGGCTGAGATGCCAGTCCATTTACCGGTTCCCTTCTGCCCTGCA
>JAAZNU010000116.1 GCA_012798135.1 Veillonellaceae bacterium
GCGCGATCCGCGGTACATCGGCAGATATGAAGGAGGCCCGTGGCAAAGAGATGGTGCCTATCACCAGGGCACTGTTTGGCCCTGGCTTATGGGTCCGTATGTCGATGCTCTTCTCAGTGTGAACGATTATTCGGACGAGAGCCGAAGGCTTGCAAGGTCGCTCCTGCAGCCGCTATTGGAGCTCGAGGTGGGTGGCGCCAATACAATTCCAGAGGTGTTCGATGGCGATCCGCCACATCGGCCCGGTGGTTGCATCTCCCAGGCGTGGTCTGTTGCAGAGGTGTTGCGAGCCTGGGCGAAGGCTGCATAGCGGTGCTGCAAGATGCTTCAGCCCATCATCATCCCTATGAGGCCGGTCGCGTCTGTCAGCCCGAATCCTCCTCGCTTTGCCTCCACCTCATCAAATCTGTTCACGCTGTCGGGTGCAATCCCCTTTCCAACCATGGCAAAGGGCACTGGATCACGACTGTGCGTCTTGATGGAGATGGGCGTGGCATGGTCTGGCAGGAGAAGCACGCGCCAGTCCTCGCCACTGCTGCGCAAGCCCTCGATCACCGGGCCTACGACGAGTTGGTCGAATAGTTCAATTGCCCTGATCTTCTCGGCCAGTTCTCCCTCATGAGATGCCTCGTCAGGGGCCTCGACATGCAAATAGACGAAGTCCAGCGTCTTCAGAGCTTGCAGGGCTGCCTGTACCTTTCCTTCGTAATTGGTGTTGATAGTACCTGTCGCGCCGGGAACGCTTATGACTTTTAGCCGCGCATAGGTTCCAATGCCTTTGAGCAGGTCCACGGCTGAGATCATAGCGCCTTGCAGGCCGTATTTCTTCTGAAATGCGGGCATAACAGGCGCAGGTCCCTGTCCCCACAGCCAGATCATGTTTGCAGGCTTCTTGCCTTCAGCCATGCGCTTTTGGTTAACTGGATGGCTGGCCAGGACAGGCTTTGCGCTCTCCATAAGATCGATGAGCAGCTTTGAGTCTTTGCCGCGGGGCATGTGGCCGTCGATGGGCTGGTCGCTGATGTCGTGAGGGGGCGTGCAGACGGCCTTATCTCCAGCTTTTAAGACCAAAAGATTGCGGTAGCTAACGCCGGCGTACAGTCTCTCTCCGGGCATCAAAGGCTTCAGCGCTCGTACAAGCTCGCTTCCCTCCTCAGAGGTGATGTGCCCTGCGCTGTAGTCCTCCATGATGCCGTCTTGTACTGTGACGAAGTTGCAGCGAAAAGCTATGTCAGCTTTATTGAGGTGCACGCCCATGGCTGCCGCCTCCAGGGGCGCACGTCCTGTGTAGTATTTCCTTGGCTCGTAGCCCATAACCGAGAGGTTGGCCACATCGCTTCCTGGAGGAAATCCCTCTGGAACCGTCAAAGCCTGTCCATTTCTACCCTCCTTCGCCACCCAGTTCATGTTGGGGATCTTCGCCGCCTGCAGGGGCGTGCGGCCGCCCAAGGCATCCAGGGGCCGATCGGCCATGCCATCGCCCAATAAAACTACGTACTTCATTGCTATTCGTACTTCATTGCTATTTCTTCTTCTTTTTTGCGGCCTGCCTGGCCTCCTGTGCCTCGCGGTCGTAGATCTCCGCCAGGTGCTTGTTCAAGACCTTGGCAAGGGTGTTGAGCTTTACGCGCGTACAGGTTGCACCGCGGGTGACGCCCGTGACGATGTCCACCACCTCTCCCCTGGTTTGGGTCTTTTGGTGAGGTGGCTTGACAGTTCTGGTTTTTATGCCCTCGCGCGCGAAGTCCTCCATGTCCATGGGGCATTGGGCCACTACAACGGCTGGAATTTTCACCTGCGACAAAACCTCCTTGGTCTTGTGGATGACATGAGAGCGCACATTGCCCAGATGGAGGACCGCGATCTTGTGGCGCGCGATCTGCTCTATCTCTTTTTCGTTCAACCCAAATGTAGGGCCATAGCCTCGCGAAGCCTGGGGAAAGCTCTCCGGCACTCCCGTTCCTGCCTCTAAAACCAGCACACTAGTCTGGATACCCTCCCTGCGCAGTCCATAAGTAATCTCGCAGACGGGTTTGGTAATGTGGCGCCTTCCTGGAGACATGGCTATAGCGATCACATCTGGCTTCGTAGCATCGGAGAGCGTCCCTCTCTGAGCCAGGCCGCCGCCTTTGGCA
>JAAZNU010000232.1 GCA_012798135.1 Veillonellaceae bacterium
AAATCGAAGATCTTAATAACACGCTCGAAAGGCTATAAGAAAGGAGAGGATATGAAAGAGATAACAAGAGTTCATATTGCAAAACAGCCGTATGACATAGAGGTTGAGGCAAAGAAAGACCTCGAGAAATACATGAAAAAGTTGGAACTCTATGCGGGCGACGAGGAGATTTTGGCGGATATTGAAATTCGTATTACCGAGCTGCTGGCGGAAGCGGGCGTCGAAAAAGGCGGCGTGATTACGTCAGCGGAGGTCGCGAGTGTGCGTGAACGTTTGGGTGAGCCGGAGGAATTTGCCTCGGAAAATCAAGCGGTAGTCGAGGATGAGCCAGCTCAGCGGCCAGTGAAACGACTATTTCGCGATATGGACGGGGCGCTGCTTGGCGGCGTGCTTAAAGGAGTTGCGACATTTTTCGGTATTGATGTGGTGTGGGTACGCCTAATCTTTATTATCTTGCTATTCGCCTCATTTGGAACAGCGTCGCTCGTATATATTCTCTTGTGGATTGTCGTGCCGCCGGCGCGAACGACGGCCGAAAAACTGCAGTTGGCGGGCAAACCGGTGACTCTTGCAGCCATGCGTGAACAGGCGACGAATGATGAGGTGGTGCCGTCAACCCGGGCCGCGCTCGTGTTCAAGAAGTTTTTGTTCATTGCTGCGGAGATTGCGGCGATTATTGTGGCCATAGGCGCACTTCTTGCGACAATCGGAGTTGTAGTCGGGCTGAATATGTCCGGAGAGATGAGTGTCATCTTGAACGGCTCATCCGAATATAAATGGATGCCGTGGGCTGCACTCGGGTTGTTTGTCCTGAGCGGTCTACTTCTGTCATTACTCGCCGCACTCGCCGCATTTGCATTATGTAAACGACAGTTCACGAAGCGAATGGGTGTTGGGGTGGTGGCGATTATCATTGGTGGTATCGTGGCATCGGGTGGTGGCGCGGCGATTATCGTTGGGTATAGTCAGCTGGCAACCAACGCCGCGCAAGCTGCAATGACAACACATAAGGTGGCACTGCCGGAGCTTGCCGACGTGCGCAATGTCGTATCGATTGCCCATAGCGCTTCGGGGCAGGAAATGGGTGATTACGATCAGATGACAATTATCTATATCGCGACCGATGGTGCTCCGCGGTATGAGTTGCAAACACAATTTGAGCAACGTACGCCGAGTATCGTGGTCAATGGTGATACGGCGCGTATCTCACTCAAGGCGGTTGGTCGACAGGTATACCACTTTGGCTATGTGCAGCCTCAGCTACGGATATATGGTCCGGCGCTCGATAGCGTTGACGTGCAGCAGGGCGATTTTCAATATATCGGCCCTGAGCAACAAACGCAGGATCACCTTACGGTAAAGGGCGAGGGTGCGAATAGCGTAACAGTGTATGGGACGTATAACACCGTAGAGGTAAGCGGAGGGAATAGTGTCGACGTCAGTATGAGTTCGGTGCACAGCCTAAAAGTAAACCTGGAAAAACATCTTTCCCACGTGAAAGCTGGTGTGGTGTATGATCTTTTCGTGACGAATCCGGAAGTGTGCTCAGTGTATCTGTTCAGTGATGAGCCGCAGCGAACAGTATCGGTGCGTGGGGTCTCGTCAGGTCAAATGACGTATAATGGTCTAGTTGGGCCAGTAAAACAATATGAAACGCCGTGCGGCGCGGTAACAGTCGGAAAGGAGAATATCGATGAAGACGAGTGATATTATACGCCGGGCAGCGAAAAATCTACGGCAGGCAAAAGGACGAACAGTATTAACAAGTTTGGCAATTGGCGTGGGTGCATTTACGATCGCGCTGGCCATGGCGGCAGGTAACGGTGGCCGGGCGTATCTTGACGGTATTGTCGGTGCCGTGGGGAGCGTGCAAAATATTAACATTGCGGCCAAGCAGGATGTTCAAAATACCGATGATAAGCTTAAGAAGGCGACCGAAGCGGACGGCGAAGCGATTCAACAGAGCGAGTATAAGCTATTAACTCCTGAAGACCTTGCAAAAATTAGGAATATTAACGGAGTCGAGTCGGTCATGCCGATGTTTAATGTAGCACTAGACTCGGTGTCGGCAAATGGTAGCGAGGAATATCGCGGCGAGATGCAGGTGCAATCCTATGACGCCGAAATTGAACTTTCTGCG
>JAAZNU010000317.1 GCA_012798135.1 Veillonellaceae bacterium
AGAACAGGCCGAGCGGGGTGGTGCGGCCATGAGCCGTTTCGGGACGGTGCTGGATAGGATCGGCGCCCGACTCAGGGCGCTCGGTGACATTTTTCTGAGAGCCTTCGGTAAGGCGCTGCTACCGTTGTTGGAGCGTCTGTTGGTGTTGCTGGAAGACCCGGCGACTGAGGAGTTTGTCACGCTGCTGGCGGAAGACCTGGCCGACGCCATCGTGAAAATCGCCGACTGGATTGGCACAAAGGCGATCCCAAAAATACAGGAGTGGATGGTTAAAATCAACGATATGGGCGGCCCGCTGGCGGCTCTGAAGGGATGGTGGGACGGAGTGAAAACCACGGTACTCCAGGTCGTAGCCATCATCCTGTATGAAATTCTCCGCCTCACTAACTACATCACGACCAGTATCGCCACCTGGAAACAAAATTTCCAAAGTTTCCGAGCGATTGTAGATGTGGTGGTAGCCGGGATCAAAACCGCGTTTACCGGTTTGCGCACCGCGATTACCGCAATTTTCAACGGCATCGTACTCAGTATCAAGGGCTCGCTGAACCAGGTGTTAGAGTATGTAAATTACGTGATCGGCATTTATAACCAGATCGCACAGAAAATTGGCCTGCCGCAGTTGGTGGAAGTCGGGTTGCTGGATACCGGCGGTAACGAGGCTGGCGACCGGAGCGCGCGCGGTAGCAGCCTGGCGGTACGGGGGTTGGCAGCGTCGCCGCCGACCGGCGTCAGTATCGGCAACCTGACGATCTATGCCTCCGGTTACGCTGAGGGGCGGACGGCAGCCGAGGCGTTTACAGACTATCTACGCGGTGCAGCGGCCGCAGGAGTGAGGGCAGGATGATCGCATCAGCGTTTGGTATCTCGGCCGGTTCGCGTTACGTGTTTCCGACGCTCCAGGCAGCGGACGATGTAACATCCGTGCGGCCGGCGGTGGTCGGGCAGGTGGGAGGCGCGGCGGGCGCGTTCGACTTTTACGGCGCATATCGTTATCCGCTGGCTCCGGCAATCTACGTGAAGAAATTCACCCTGAGCGGAGCCAACTACGCGGCGGTGGAAACGGAATTACTGAACGCACAACGATATACTGTCAGCGATTACTACCCGCTGAATCGGATGTACCTGTACGGCACACGCCGTGGCGGGACGGCGCACGCATTCTACACACCCGCCAAGTGCATCAGTTTCAAAGCGCCGGAGCAGGCGGGGCGCAACTACACTACCCTGCCGATAGAACTCCAGTTCCAGTTGCCACAGCCCTGGTGGTATGGCGCGGCTGGCACGACCACGCTGATTGCCAACAGCGCCGGGACGGTGTTTGCCAACGGCGGCAACCTGATTACACCGGTTAAGGTAGTTGTAACACGGCTAACCGGCTCTAACATTACAGCCGTCGCGGTGGCAAACACTACCACTGGCGAGAGTTGGACGTACACGAGCGGTACAGGTTTTTCTACCGCACTGACGGTTGACGCCGGGCTGTACGAAGCGAAGATCGTCACGACCGTGTGCTACAGCGACCTGACATTTGGCACAACACAGATGTCGTGGTTATCGCTGGCCCCTGGCAACAACACACTGACGCTGGCTGTTACCGGCGGTACAACCTGGTCGGCCGTTTTCACCTGGAGCGAACTATGGAGTCTTTAGACCGGCGTTTGTTGGTGGATGTCGTCGACGCCAGCACCCTCGCAGTGACCGGCGAGGGGCCGCTTTACAACGTGCTGGCGCTGGAGGTAACGGAAGAGATTGACCGCGCGGGCGTGATCTCAGTCACAGTCCCGGCCACGGATACCCGCGCGCTGGCGCTGGCGAGCGTGGAAGCGCTGGTAAGGCTGCGCGCGGCCGATGGTTTCACCGCCTACGGTCGCTTGCAGCAGATCGCCAGCACAGGCGGGACATCTCGCGCCGAACGCACCCTGACCGGTCAAGACCTGCTGGGCGAACTGTTATTCCCATCGACCGGGCCAACGGCGGAATATGACAACTGCGCCGTTACCTCGATCATCA
>JAAZNU010000266.1 GCA_012798135.1 Veillonellaceae bacterium
CGCCTGACCGCGCGAGGTTGACGAATTCGCCGTACTCGCGCTCGAGCGAGCGGTCCGCCGCCGTGTCGATCGTGCGCGCCTAGGAGACTGCTGAACAATCTGGCTTCTGGTTGGCGGGTCGGATCGGGCTGGTAGGGGTCGGGGCCCTGGGGCACGGGGTCGGGCCTGTTACCTCGCCGCGCGTCATGCTGGGCTGTCCCGTCTGGTTGTCTTGCTCCTTGCTGGGGCTCGGGAGCCGGTTGGTTCAGGTCGCTACCAGAACCCAAGTCCCGCTTGAGCGGCTCAATCCGAGGGTCAGGAGTCGTGTCAGGTTGACCGCCGCGGCCCGGTTCGCGAACCACGCGTCGTTCTTGACCACCCCGCGGTAGCGGACCTTGCGGTTCCCGCGGGTCAGCCACGCGATCGAACGTTCCACCATGGGACGCAGGGCCCGGTAGGTCTCCTGGAAGGCGGGGTCGGTGGCCCGGGCCCGGTGGGCGCGCTGCAACGCGTCATGCGGATGCAGATCCAGCTTGCGGCCCCGGGCGGCGGTGGTGCAGCGTTCGCGCAGCGGACACCCGACACACCCGGCACCGAACGTGACCTTCCGCTTGGGACTGACCGTCCGGGTCAACCCGTTCGGGCAGGTCACGGTCCCGGCCGTCTCGTCCACCGTGAAGTCCTCGATCGTGAACCCGCCCGGGATCGCCGGGCGCAACGGCCACGGCTTGATGATCGCGGTGTGCCCCGCCTTGTCCAAAGCGTCCAGTGCCTCCCCGGTGCCGTACGCCGAGTCCCCGAGCACCTCCACCCGCTCCGGGGTGCGCGCCGTACCATCGCCTGGGGTTGTCTTCGGCAGGGTGGTGTCCGTGGCGAGCAGCTTGACCCCGACCGTCGCATCCGCGGACTCCGCCCCCGAGGCCTTCGTCACCCGGGTCGCGGTGACCAACCCGGTGACCGGTTCGACCACCACGTGGGCCTTGAACCCGTTCCGGCGCTGATGAATGGTCTTGTGGGCGTGCCGGGTCTCCGGGTCCACCGTGGAGATCACCCGGTCATAGGCCACCTTCCGTGCGATCCGCCACCGCCCGTCCGTGCCGTCCGAGCCCTCCGCCGGTTCCACGTCCTGCCCCGCGACCACCGCCAACAGGGCCACCACCTCACCCTCGTCCTCGCTCAACTCCTCGACGTCCAGGTGATCCAGCAACCGCACCGCGTCCCCCACCAGCGCCGAGACCAGCACGTCCCGCGCTTCGGGGTCATCCCACGCGATCCGTGGCTTGCCCGGCTGGGAGTAGTCATACCCGGTGCACCACGCCGCGACCAGGTCCTTCCCACCGGTGACGTCCCGGGCAACCCGGCGGATCATCGCGATCAACTGCGTGATCGTGTCCTGGGTCGCCACCGCGTCCTCCAACACCGTGGAATCCAGTGCCCGCCGGTGCCTCCCAGACAGCACCCCGGTCTCGGCCACCACCTCCCGGACCACCTCAAAGATCCGCTCCGGACGCTTGGAGTCCGCCAACCGGCGCCGCCACACCGTCAACGTGCTCGGATGGAACGCCCCCGCCTCCACCGCGAGCCCGCACGCCGCTTTCCACCGCAGGTCAAACGTCACCGCCTCGGCGGCCTCCCGGTCCGACAACCCGTGCAAGGCCTGCAACACCATCACCGTGGCCACCACGTCCGGGGCCACCGACGGCCGGCCCCGCCCCGAGGGGAACAGGTCCGTGAACAACTCAGCCGGGAACAACACATGCCGGTGCTCCGCCAAGAAAGCGAACACGCCCCCCGGCGGCAACAAGCCCCCCGCGACCGACTCCGCATCGAACAGATCCCGCTGATCCCTCGAACGACCCTGCATACCCAATTCTCCCGCACCCGCCACCACCACCCCAGCGGGCACGCCGAATTGTTCAGCAGTCTCCTAGATCGCCAGCATGGTCGTTCCGGTGAGCGCCAGCCCGAGGCTCGCCATCACCAGCACCCAGAGCAGCACACGGGCGCGCACCGACCGGCTCGGCCGCACGACGCCGTGCCATGCCCTC
>JAAZNU010000282.1 GCA_012798135.1 Veillonellaceae bacterium
AACGTCTTGTCTGAGGCGGTGGCGGCGATCCGCGTCTCACCCGTCGCCTGCACCTGCGCCACCATCGCGGACACCAGGTTCGTCCCCGCCGGCAGTTGCAGCGTCTCAGTCAGACAGTCATCGCGCGGGATCGTCAGCTTGTCGATCAGAGACAGCTCGCGTGACGTGCCGTCCTCCGTGTAGTCCACGGTCGGCGCGGCGAGCAGCCACACACCCAGCGGCCACTCGCCGTGGCCCTCCACAGACCACCAGATGCGCACCCGGTCAGACGAGACATTGATGTCCTGCCCCAACTCCGTCAGTGACAGCGTGCCTGAGCCGGGCAGGTCCGCGTTCGCGTTCCACGAGACCTTGCCGCCCTCGATGCCATCCAGGTCACCCAGTGACTGCTCCGTGCGGGTCAGCAGCTCCACCCTGATCGACTCGACGCGATGCCCCGTCAGCGCGGTCACGGCTCAATCTCCGTCGCAGTGAAGCCCACGTCCCACCAGTCCAGCGCGCCCACGCGCGGCGTGTCCACGTCACTGATCGACGCCCAGATCACCTGCCCATCGGGCGCGCGGATCAGGTGCGGCGCGGGCGCGAAGGCCAGCTGCTCCACCAGGGCCATATCCTCAGCGGACACCGAGAACGCCACGGACGCGGTGCGGGAGCGTGCGGTGCCTGCCGTCTCCACCGGGAACGTCCGCCCCGCGAACCTGTGCAGCACGCGAGTGGAGAGGCCGCGCACCGAGTCGATGATCGGCGCCGCCCCCACCCGCTGCATGATCCGCACCGTCACGCCACCGGCAGCCCAGAATCCCGACGTGGCAGGCGCCGTGATCCCGGCCGCCTCCCCGGTCGCAGACGATGGCAGATCAGACCACGCGATGGCGCGGTAGAGCGCGTCCACACCGAGCGGCACGGTCGCATCCGACACTGACCCATCCACGGCCACACCATCAGCCACCACCGTCCACGTCTGCCCACCGTCGATGGACCTCTCAACGGTGTTGTGTGTGGTGTCGGCAACTGTCAGCGCGGACCACGCCACTGCCGCTGGCACGCCGTCCGTGTCCAGGACCAGCGCCAGATCGGATGCTGCCGCATCCACGGCCACCACGCAGTCCGTGTCAGTCGTCAATCCCGTGGGTGCGGTCGGTGTGGTGTCGGTCCACGCCCACACGCCGTCCGTGTCCTGCACCAGCGTCACACCATGCAGGTCAGCGGTCTGCGTGTTCTCGATGGACACGACGACCGCGCCCCGGTCCGCATCCCACGACAGTGACACGACAGGCGCGGCAGGCTCCGCAAAATCCGTCGTGAACGTGGTCGTGTCCCACTCAGACCACAGCCCACTGCCATCACGCACCTGCACGCGCGCCGTGTAGGTGGCGGAGTTGTCCAGGCGCGTCGTGAACGTGACCGTGGATGCCGTGCCCGTGCCGCTGCGGGTCTCGACAGTGATCCCGTCGCGGATCAGCCCCGCACGCCACTGCGACTGCGCCGTGCCGTCCGCGTCATAGAAAACCCACACGAGCGTGCAGGTGGCACCAGTCAGCGTGGACCCCATCTCGGGAGACTGGATCGTGGCAGTCGGAGCCGCAGACGTGGTGAACGTCGCGGTCGGGGACCAGTCGGACGGGTCCTCATCCGCGCCCCACGTGCGCACCTGCCACTCCCACGACGCGCCGTTCGTGAACGTGTCGGCAGGGAACGTGTGCTCCGACACGCTGGACGTGGTCTGGCCGGTCGTCGTCCAGGTGGACGCGCCCGACTCCCGGTAGCGCACCTCGTAGGACGTCTGCGACGTCGTGTCCACGGGGTTGTGCTGCCACGAGAACGTGCGCGCCTCAGTGGCGTCAAAAACTGCGCCGTTCGGGGACAGACTCGACGGCGGATTCGGCCGAGTGATGACATCGACCGCGTTCGATACAACCCACGCAGACGTCAACCCGTCGCCCGTCTTGCCGTCGTCGTCGTTGTACGACCGCGCCCGGAACATGTAGACGCTCGGGGTCGGCGACGTCACTGTGTACGACAGCGCGCGCGCCAAATCGATCGGAGCACCGTAGGTCGCCCCGCCGTCGGTGGAAATCTGAAGGTGTGTTTTCAGTTCGTCCCAATACGGCGACGGCTGAGCCACCGTAACGACAATCTGGCCGAGCTCATCGCGCACCGCAGACACAGACGGAGGCGGAGGCGGGGACGTGTACGCGCGGGCAATATTGCTCGCCGCACTGCCACTAGGATTGGAAACCTCAATCTTCCACTCGTACAGGCGCTCCGGTGTCGTCCCGGAGTCAGTGTAGGACGAAATCCCCGCATACGGATTGGCGATAGTCGTCCAGCCCGACCATGTCCCACTGAACACTCTGCGCATGACCCGCAGCCACCAGTACGGCGCCCCCGGCGTGTCATGGCGGATGAGGTTGATCGTGTGCTGCGTGTCACTCACGCGCGTCAGAGAAGAAATCGTCGGCGCGGACGGAGCAAGCGGCAAGGTAGTGAATTTCTGGCGGGCAGAGGCCGCGGACCAGCCCGCCGAGTTCTGCGCTTTGACTTCCAGCCACAGGTCCTGGTTGGAGGGCAGGCCCGTGGCGGTGACTGACGTCACAGGCGATGGGTTGCCGTCTGACCACACCACAGAGCCGCCACTGGCGGCGTTGTAGACCCAGAAACCGGTGTCCGTGATGGCGGCACCGTTGTCGGCTGGCAGCGACATGGTCAACGTCGCGCTGGACGACGTGATGTTCGAGACGGACGGCGTTGACGGCGTTGACGGCGCGGCGGGCGGGGGCGGAGGCGGGTCGTATGGGCGCGAGATCGTCACGCTCGTGCTCGGGGCAGTCGCCGGTGTGCTGCTCACGGCGGGCTGTGACCATGTGACAGTCAGAGTCTGCGACTCGCCAGGCGAGATCCCGTTCGTCCACGTTTTCACCGTGATCCAGGCGTTAGTGCCGTTGTAGGACACCGACTGCGAGCCAGACCCCGCACCAGACCATGACAGCGTGGACCCCGAGTAGGACAGCGCGTACTTCGAGTAGATTTCGACCGTGTTAGTGACCGTGCCGCCTGACAACTCGCGCGTCAAA
>JAAZNU010000160.1 GCA_012798135.1 Veillonellaceae bacterium
CGAAATAGACCACTACGTCAGTGCTGCGCTTCTTCTATCAGATACAAAGGAAGAGCTCGATAAGAGAGATCTTGTAGACGAATCAGATGCGCGGAGCTATGAGACGATGCTTTCGGTAGCCGATAGACTCGGTATTTATAATCCATTTAAGGACAGTCTGCAATTTTCAAGAATATTTAAAGCGTATCAAGATTTCAATGCTGTTTTCGACTTAGAAATATTGATGGCGGCCAGTGCAAGAGAATATCGTTATCCAACAATATCCAGTGCTTTGTTCAACGAGTATTCCCGTCATTTTAAGCTTGATGCAGACACAGTTCTTATAGCTGAAGGTGAGAAATTTATTCCTAACCTTAAGAGACTGATTGATGAATACCCCGGTTGTAACTTTACTATCACAACTGAACCACGACTCAATTTTCAAGTCTTCAGCAGGATGTTTGCTGGTTATGAGAATGTGAATATTATCAATGCAAGCATCTATCAGTATGGATTTACAAACAATCGCTACGATCTTATTTTCTCTGTTCCTAACTTTGGAACGAGAAACCTTGCTGATGATGAAAACTTCATGTGTAGAGATCAAGATGCTGTAGCGCTTGAAAATCTGCTTCTTCACACAACCGCCGGAGGCGAGCTTGTTATCACAATGCCCGCCAGAATCACATATGCGCAGGGAAAGAACGGTGAGCTCAGGAGGTTTGTACAGCAGACTTATCACGTTAAAGAAATTGCTGAGCTTCCGGAAGGAACCTTTGAAAGCACAGGAATCAAAACTTATCTAATTAATGTTGTTAATACCAAGCCAGGTGATGATGACATAATCGTTCGTCGTTACAAAGCTGAGAAGCGTAAAAATAAACGAGACACAGCTAGTGAACTTATTGTAGAAGAAGAGACTTTTGTGATGTCGGATGAACTCGAGGAACTTGGTGATTGGAACATAAACAAAATTTTCTCACAGCAAGACGAAGAGTGGTTGAAATTCCAAGAGTCCTCAATTCGAAGGATGACTATGGGAGATGTTGCAGAAATCTTCCGTGGAAAATCAGTAACAAAAAAATACCCGACCGGAAATATTGGTGTTGTAAACATCTCTAATATTGGTGAGTATGACATCGATTACGATGGCCTTGACCACTTTGATGAAGAAGAACGTAAGATTACAAATTACTTACTTAAAGAAGGCGATGTGCTTATCCCGGCAAGAGGTACTGCAATAAGAACTGCAATCTTCCATGAGCAAAGCTATCCTTGCATTGCCTCATCAAATGTCATTGTTATTCGCCCGGAGCCCAAAATGCTTAACAGCACCTACTTGAAGTTATTCATAGATAGCCCTCTTGGCGAAAAAATGATAAGTGGCATGCAACAAGGGATTACGATTATAAACATTAGCTATAAAGATTTGAAGGCTTTAGAAATACCAGTTCCTCCTTTAGAGGAACAACTGAAAAAGGCTGATGAATATACAAAAGAGTTGAAAATTTATAAGGACTCCATTGCAGCCGCCGAAAAGCGCTGGAGTGAGATCGTAGACAAGCTACGCGAAGTTTAATTGGAGGGATAAATTATGTTAGGAGCTATTATCGGGGATATCGTTGGTTCCCGTTTCGAATGGAATAACAACAGGAGCAAACAGTTTGATTTTCTGACATATAAATGCTGCGTGACAGATGACTCCATCATGTCTTTGGCAATTGCTAAAGCTCTGTTGGAAAGAAAAGTAGATCACAGTGATCTGTCTGAAAATGCTGTGAAATATATGCAAGGTATCGGAAGACACTATCCAAATTGCGGATATGGTGGCCGATTTATAGAGTGGATACATTCTGATAATCCAAAGCCTTATGGCAGCTATGGTAATGGGGCAGCCATGCGTGTCAGCGCATGTGGCTTCGCTGCCAATAGCCTGGAAAAGGCCAAACAGCTTTCCAAAGCGGTGACGGAAGTAACGCACAATCATCCAGAGGGGTTAAAAGGCGCAGAAGCAACAGCAGTTGCAATCTTCCTCGCCCGTTCTGGTAAGAACCTACTTGAAATTCGTGACTACATAACGAAGAATTATTATCCTTTGAACTTTACGCTCGATGGAATCCGCGAAAGCTATGAGTTTAATGAGAGTTGCCAAGATACAGTGCCACAAGCATTGGAGGCCTTCTTTGAGTCAAAGAATTTTGAAGATGCAATCCGTAATGCAATATCAATTGGCGGTGACAGCGACACCCTTGCGGCCATTACAGGAGGCATTGCTGAAGCCTACTATGGAATACCTACAGAAATCAGGAAACACGCTTTGACTTTTCTTGATGAGCGTCTGCTTGAGATACTTGTTGCGTTTGAAAACAAATATCCATCAAAAATGGAAAAAGTAAATGCCCATGTTAGTGTTGGTATTGATAGAAGCACAGGAAATACAGTTAAGACAGGAGATAGGAAAGCTATGATGCAGTCCTCTATAGAAATAGCGGATAAAGAATTAAAGGATTCAATTCCTGAAAATGAAGAGACAACGAGTCAGCAATTATTTGCCCATCTTTTTGAAGCATGCAATATTCTGCGCGGACCTATAAATCAGGATGAATTTAAGAGCTATGTAACACCGATCCTCTTTTTCAAGAGGATTAGTGATGTGTACGATGAAGAAACACAGGATGCTCTGGAAGCTTCCGGGGGGGATGAAGAATATGCATCTTTTCCTGAGAATCACAGCTTCGTGATTCCAGATGGCTGCCACTGGAATGATGTGCGCAAGGTAAGTCAGAACGTTGGTAAAGCCATTGTTAATTCGATGAACGGTATCGAGCGATCAAACCCGGAAACCCTGAGTAGCGTGTTTTCCAGTTTTGATGATGCAACATGGACCGACAAAACGAAGCTTACTGACGAGCGTCTTAAGGATTTAGTTGAGCATATGTCAAAGCTAAAGGTTGGTAATAAGAATTATTCTGCGGATGTCATGGGTGACGCGTATGAATTCCTTATAAAGAAGTTTGCGGATCTTTCTAAGAAGAACGCAGGTGAGTTCTACACACCGCGTTCTATTGTAAAGCTGATGGTTATGCTACTGGATCCTAAGCCGGGCAACAGCGTATATGATCCTGCCTGCGGAACCGCTGGTATGCTGATTGAAGCCATTCGCCACATCGGGAACAAACAGTTGACCTATGGAAAAATGTACGGTCAAGAGAATAATCTCTCTACATCAGCCATTGCCAGAATGAATTTGTTTCTCCATGGCTCGCACGACTTCAAGATCGCTCAGGGTGATACACTTAGGCAGCCTGCCTTTATAGAGCATGGAAAACTTCAGACTTTTGACTGTGTGATCGCTAATCCGCCTTTTGGTTTAGATAAGTGGGGCTCTGCACAGTTTGAAACAGACAAGTATGGGCGTAATATTTGGGGATGCCCATCAGATTCAAGTGCGGATTATGCATGGCTCCAACATATGATAAAGTCGATGAATCCTAAGAATGGTAAATGCGCGGTTGTTTTGCCACAAGGAGCGCTTCTTCATAACGGTAAGGAAAAAGCTATTCGTGAACAGTTAGTAAAGTCTGATAAGTTGGAGTGCATTATATCACTTGCAGGTAATGTGTTTTATAGTACTCCAGTTTCAGCGTGTATATTACTATTAAACAATAGAAAGCCCACTCAACATCGTGGCCGTATTTGCTTGATTGATGCTTCCAATATCTATACGCCTCAGCGAGCACAAAACATTTTGACGGAAGAAGACATTCAGAAGATATATAAAGCTTATACAGCTTATGAGGACGTTGTTGAGCTGTCCCGCGTGGTAAGTATCGACGATGTTGAGGCATCTGATTATTTACTCTCTGTCGGAACATACATTGAGAAGCGTAAAGTTAAAACTGTAGCACCTGAAAAGATACGTGCAGATTATTATGCTGCAGTAGATGATGTTAAGCGAGCTGAATTAAGGCTAAAGGAACTTCTCGAAAAAGGAGGATATATAAATGAGCAGTAAGATTACATTGGAAGAACTGCAAACCTATCTATGGGGCTCTGCAGTGTTACTTCGTACCAGTATAGATGCTGGAGCATATAAACAATATATTTTCCCATTGCTATTTTTCAAGCGCATCAGTGATGTGTACGACGAAGAATGTGAAAGAATTCTTCAGGAATACAATGGAGATGAGGAGGCACTTTCGTTTGAAGAAAACCATAATTTTATGGTTCCAGAAGGCGCCCATTGGAATGATGTACGCAATGTCTCGTCTAATGTTGGTAAGGCTATAGTTGCTGCATTTCATGCCATTGAAAAGGCCAACCCAGAAAAGCTAACAGGTATTTTTGGCGATGCCTCTTGGACGAATAAAAACCGTCTACCGGATCGTTTGCTCAAGGATCTGATTGAACATTTTAGCACAAAGACGCTATCCATTGCCAATTGCCCAGAAGATGAACTCGGTCAGGGCTATGAATATCTAATCAAGAAATTTGCAGATGACAGTGGACATACAGCACAGGAGTTTTATACGAACCGTACTGTTGTGCACTTAATGACAGAAATGTTGAAGCCACAACCAAGCGAATCCATCTACGACCCTACATGTGGAAGTGCTGGAATGTTAATTTCATCTATTGCATACCTAAAGGAGCATGGAAAAGAGTGGCGTAACGTATCTGTTTATGGACAAGAAATTGTAACTTTAACATCAGCTATAGCTCGTATGAATCTACTTTTACATGGAGTAAAAGATTTCAATATTGTTAATGACGACATACTTATCACGCCGGCATTTACTGATAAAGGCAAACTGAAACAATTTGACCTAATTCTTGCAAATCCACCGTACTCCATAAAGCAGTGGAACAGAACTGCTTTTGAAAGTGACAAATATGGCCGTAATTTCCTTGGAACGCCACCACAAGGGCGTGCAGATTATGCTTTCTTCCAGCACATCCTTAAAAGTCTAGATCCTGTAACTGGACGCTGTGCAATACTTTTCCCCCATGGGGTTCTCTCAAGGAACGATGAAAAAGAAATGCGCATGAACCTTGTTAATTTAGATTTCGTTGAGTGTGTCATAGGTATTGCAAAGAATCTATTCTTTAATTCACCCATGGAAGCATGTATAGTGATTTGCAGAATGAAAAAACCGGCGTCACATAGAGGTAAAGTATTATTTATTAATGCCAAGCATGAAGTCGAACGCAAAAATGCCCAGAGTTATTTGACCGACGAACATATCGTCAAAATAGCTAATGCCTATCTTAATTATCAGTCTATAGATGGATTCTCTGCAATTGCAACAACTGAAGAAATCGCTGCTAATGGATATTCATTGGGGATTCCTAAATATGTGTCTGGTGCCCAAAGTGAGTCATCATCAAGGGAAGAGATTGAGGAAAGTATAACTGAATGGTTTCAAAGTTCTGCTGGTATGCACGAAGCGATTGAAAAACTTGATGAATTTATCGAAGTCGAAGGGAGTGAAGAAAATGCCTAAAGTTATTCTTGGAAATATTGTTGAACGTATTAAAGATAAAGTAGACAAAGACAATACCGACCTTGAGTTTTATATTGGTGGTGAGCACTTTGACTATGGTGAGGTACAAATAACGAAAAGAGCAGCTATAGCGGGTAGTACAATTGGGCCTGCTTTTCATATGCGTTTTCAGCCGGGTGATGTGCTCTTAATGTCTCGAAATCCCCACCTAAGAAAAGCAGGTATGGTTGATTTTGAGGGTATCTGCTCAGATGTCAGTTACGTATGCCGTACGAAAAACGAGATGGTTTTACTTCAAAGCTTTTTACCATTTGTGTTTCAAACAGATAGTTTTTGGGAATTTGCAGAGGCAAATAAAAAAGGCTCTACTAATTTCTTTTTAAACTGGTCTGATTTTGAAAAATACGAATTCATTCTTCCTAATATCGAAACGCAGCGTGAATTGACTGAATTATTGTGGGCGGCATTTGAGACAAAGACAGCGTATGAGAAGTTGCTTATACATACTGATGCAATAGTCAAATCACAATTCATAGAAATGTTTGGTGATCCCCAGACCAACCCAATGGGATGGCCGATAAAATGCTTCGATGAAGTTGCTACTGTTGATGCAAATATGACAACAGACTATGAAAAATATGCTGATTATCCGCATATTGGCATTGATAGTATTGAAAAGAATACTGGTAGGCTATTTGGGTATCGAACAGTGAAAGAAGATAATGTTATCAGTGGCAAACATGTGTTTGGACCTCAGCACATTATCTATAGTAAGATACGTCCAGTGTTAAATAAGGTTGCCCTTCCTGATTTTGAGGGATTATGCTCAGCAGACGCATACCCAATATTACCAAATGTAAAAATATGCAATCGCGATTTTTTGGCACATGTCTTGCGATCTGATTATTTCTTATCGTATATTCTAGCTTTTAGCAGTAGATCTCAAATGCCGAAGGTTAACAAAAAGCAAATTGGAGGATTTAAACTTCCGCTTCCACCATTAGAAGGGCAAGAGAAGTTTGCATTTTTTATGCACATGGGTGAAAATGCAAAATTGAAACTACAAGAATCAATAGATAGCGTAAACACATTAATCCGCGCTTTGATGCATCAAGATTTTACCAATTAAGGCAAGGAGGAAATGATATGCCACAATTTAATGAAGATAACACAATTGAACAGATGCTCATCACTACTCTGAAAAATAATGGATGGAGGTATATCCCTGCAGAGGAGCTTCCTCGTGACTATTCTGATGTAATGGTTGAGCCCATGGTGAAGGACGCTTTGATTCGTCTGAATCCGGAAATTGCAGAAGACCCGTCGCGTGCTGACGAGGTCATATACAAGTTGCGCACAATAATGATGCCATTCCCGGCAGACAATCTTATTGCACATAA
The DNA here is from genome assembly GCA_012798135.1 of Veillonellaceae bacterium. Next base: position 6,884 of record JAAZNU010000160.1, read on the forward strand.
TGAGGCTTTCAAGAAGAAGGTTCTCGAAGAAAACTCCTATCCATTTGGTAAGGATGGCCGCATGGTTCCGATTCGTTTCTTTGGAACCATGACGAAGGAAGATCTGGCCATAAACGAATATGTTGTTACAAACCAATGGGTTTACCCTCAGGCAGAAGGTGGCAAGCGTCTCGATATTGTTCTGCTGATCAATGGTTTCCCAATTGCTATCGGTGAGCTAAAGACTCCAGTACGTAATGCTATAACCTGGTTAGATGCTGCCAGCGATATAGCCTCCTACGAAAAGAGCATTCCTGAGATGTTCGTATCTAATGTATTCAACTTTGCTACTGAAGGTAAATGCTATCGCTATGGTTCTGTAGGAATGCCTATCAATATGTGGGGACCTTGGCATACTCCTGATCATAAGTCAGAAGGTAGTCTTGCCGACGTTAAAGTCAGCGTAGGTGACATGATTACTCCTGAGAAGGTTATGGATATTTTCCAGTTCTTTACCCTTTTTGCAACTGACAAGAAGCATGTTAAGTACAAGGTTATCTGCCGTTATCAGCAGTATGAAGGAGCTAACCTTATTGTGCAGCGTGTTGTTGCCGGATATCCTAAGCAAGGCCTTATCTGGCATTTCCAGGGTTCTGGTAAGTCGTTGCTGATGGTATTTGCGGCACAGAAGCTTCGTATGATTCCTGAGCTTAAGAATCCAACCGTAGTAATTGTTGATGATCGACTTGATCTTGAAACACAGATTACAGCAACCTTTAATGCTTCAGATGTACCGAACCTAGTGTCACTTGCTACGAAGGAAGATGCTGAGAACTTCTTCAAGCAGGACATTCGTAAGGTTGCTATTACGACTATTTTCCGCTTTGGCGATGTTGAGGGCGTTCTCAATCTAAGAGATAACATAATCATCATGGTCGATGAAGCACATAGAACTCAGGAAGGTAACCTCGGTGAAAAAATGCGTGCAGCACTTCCAAATGCTTTCTTCTTCGGACTTACCGGTACTCCTATTAACCGTATTGATAAGAATACATTCCGTACCTTTGGTGCAACAGAAGATAAGAGTGGATATTTGAGCCGATATACTTTCTCTGATTCTATTAGAGATAATGCAACTCTGCCACTAAATTTTGAGCCGGTTCCGGTAGATCTGCATGTTGATAAGGATAAGATAGATGCTGAATTTGATGCTCTTACAGAAACACTTTCGGATGCAGACCGTGCAGAGCTTTCCAAACGTGTAAATATGAAGGCCATCATGTATGATCCGAAACGTATCCGTAAGGTTTGCGAACACATTGTAAAGCATTACAAAGAGAAGATTGAGCCTAACGGGTATAAGGGCCAGATCGTTGTATACGACCGTGAGTGCTGCCTTAAGTACAAGGAAGAACTGGATAAGCTGCTTCCTCCTGAAGCAACCACAATCGTAATGGACACCAACAATGATAAGGAAGATCGTTATAAGAAGTTTCGCCGAAGCCGTGATGAGGAAGGAAAGGTTCTGGATCAGTTCCGTGATAAGGGTAATCCTCTGAAGCTGGTTATCGTTACTGCAAAGCTTTTAACGGGTTTTGATGCTCCTATTCTTCAGGCGATGTATTTGGATAAACCGATGAAGGACCATAACCTTCTGCAGGCTATCTGCCGCACAAACCGTACTTTTGATGAAGGAAAGACACACGGATTAATCGTAGACTACATCGGTATTTTTGATAATGTCGCTAAGGCTTTGGATTTTGATGAAGCCAGCATGAAGAAAGTTATCACTAACATCGAAGAAGTCAAGAAGCAGGTTCCTGCACTTCTTAGAAAATGCCTGAGCTACTTTATGGGCGTTGACCGTACAGTAGAGGGCTGGGAAGGCTTGCTTGCAGCTCAGGAGTGTATTCCTACAAATAAGGATAAGGATGCGTTCGCAGCAGATTACCGTGTTCTTAATAGAGCCTGGGATGCACTGTCCCCTGATCCATTCCTTGATAAATACAAATTTGACTATGTATGGCTCACTAAAGTTTATGAGTCTGTAAAACCGACTGATAACCGTGGTGCACTTGTATGGGCAGCTCTTGGTGCTAAGACGCTGGAGCTTGTTCACGCAAACATCGAAGTTGGCGAGGTTCATGACGACCTTGATATTCTTACGTTAGATGCAGACCTGATTGACGAATTTATCCGTAAGCAGAAGGATGTCAAGAAAACAACCATGAAGGTAGAAATCGACCTGGTTGCTAAGATTCGTGAACATACAAATGATCCAAAATTCGTAAAGTTAGGCGAGAAACTTGAAGAACTTCGTGAACGCCATGAACAGGGCCTGATTAATAGTATTGAGTTCCTGAAACTCCTGCTTGAACTCGCAAGAGAGGCAGCGCAGGCAGAGAAGGAAGTTGTACCAGAAGAAGAAATTGACCGTGGTAAAGCAGCCCTCACAGAGCTCTTTAAAGGTGCTAAGAATGATAAAACTCCTATCATTGTTGAGCGTATCGTTGCTGATATTGATGACATTGTAAAGATTGTACGTTTCGACGGCTGGCAAAGAACTACTACAGGTAAAAATGAAGTTAAGAAGGCGCTTCGTAGTGTCATCTGGATTAAATACAAGATTAAGGATAAAGAAGTATTCGATAAGGCTTATAGCTATATCGAACAGTATTATTAATAGGGGGTCTGCCTATGAAACAATATGCTTCGTTTGAAAAGTATCTTGAGGATAAGTATTATAACGATATTCACCGTGCCATCACCGGCCTCATAATCAATAGAGGCCGGAATAATGGCTTTTATTCTTATACAGTTTTAGACCCCTCTTACTTCCAGGTAGATGACATACATGTGAAAACAGTGTCCTTCCATTCTACAGATGGAAACAGGATTATTTTCAACGCAGCAGTGGAGGCGGACGTTATTCTTAAGGGGATGGGTAAACGGGATTATGACGCTGATGTGAATAATCCTTGGTACACTATTTCCTTTACTGGTTATTTGAGTGATGGGCTTAATATGGTTACCATCACAGGTGTTGACGAATATTCTGCAGATAGGTTTGATAAGAACACGAGTTTATCTAAGTACCTGGTCCCTTATCTTTATGCTGAGGACATTGAGAAAGAAGCGGAAAAGTTTTTAAACAAATACTGTAGACAAGCACTAAAGGAGCCTATGCCCATTCCGCTTGATGAACTTATGTTTAATATGGGACTTGAGCTTTATGAGGCACCGCTTCCTGATAACATCTTCGGTAAAACTTATTTTGCAGAAGCTACGGTTGATGTTTTTAATGAGGATTATGAGGTGGTATCACAGACCATTGATCCGGGAACCATTCTTTTGAATCCTAACATCTTCTTCATGCGCAACATTGGCTCCCGTAATAACACAGTCGTTCACGAGTGCGTTCATTGGGACCGCCACGATAAATTCTTTGAGCTACAGAAACTGTTAAATAGCGACATCAGATCTCTTACTTGTGAGGTTACAGAGCATGTGGGTCAGAAGGATACTGGCCTTGAGGGAGCACTTCAGTGGATAGAGTGGCAGGCAAATGCTTTAACTCCACGCATATTACTCCCAGCAAACACCACAAGAAAAAAGCTAAATGAAATATTGCTTCGTCTACATATTGAGAATCCAGAAAGAACTGAGTCAGATATCATGGAGGAGGCTATCCAGGAGTTAGCAGACTTCTTTGCAGTTTCAAGGTTTGCTGCAAAACTTCGTGCCATTGAACTTGGATTCTCACAGGCGCAAGGAGTTTGGAATTATGTTAGCGGTAAGTATTTACCAAGCTTCTCATTTAAGGCTACAGCGCTGAAGAAAGATGAGAGTTATATCATCGACACAAGAAACGCTTGCTTTGAAGCTTGCTTCGATGATGATGCAAAGGCTGTGCTTTCCAAGGGTGACTTTATATACGTTGATTTCATGTTTTGCATCAACGATGAGAAGTATGTGATGGAAACCGATGACGGCGGTTGTACTCTTACTTCCTACGCCAGACAGCATGTTGACGAATGCTGCCTTAAGTTTAAACAGAAGTTCAAAGTTAACAGCGCACATGGGGATGCCTTCTATACGCAGTGTTCTCTTTGCAAAGATGTCAATGCTGCAGCTTATTGCGAATGTAGCTACATCGATGATGAAGACAATCAAGACGTGGAAAAGCGTGCTGCAGAATTGAAGAAGCTAAGAGAAGAAGGAATACGTATTATGAAGATTTTACGTGACCTCCCTATGTCATTTTCTGGAACGCTTGATGCTCATATGAATCGTCTTAAGAAAGAGGATGGTAAAAAGATGACGAACCTGGAGCTTTCTCTAAGAACAGGACTAAGCGACCGATACATTCAAGATCTCCGTAAAGAAGAGAAGAATGCAAGCTACGAAACTGTTTGTGCTATCTGTATTGGACTTCATCTGCATCCGAAATTCAGTAATGACCTCATAAGGAAGTCACGCAATGATTACCCCTTAAATGAAGAAGGCTATTTCGGTCAATTTCTCATTGAGCATCACTATATGGAAACACTTGATTTGTGTAATGAAAAGCTAATGGAAATGGGTTATAAAACATGGGGTAAGGAATTATAAAATATTTTGATAAATTTTAGTTTGGACCGGAACTCACACTTCCGGTTTTGAACACAGATTAACAAGGCTTTATGACCAGAGATGGTTGTAAGGCCTTTTTTTATGCAATAAAACCGGAACTCGCAGTTCTGCGAAGAAAACCCGCATCCGAATTATGATATTTATAGAAGCTTAAAGCTTCAAATAAATCTAAGCCTTCGGGTGCGCAACTTAGGCAAGGATACATACGGTTTGGTAGATCTCTATTAAAACAAGAGCGAAACCATACCCTGTACCCTTACTTTGTTGCGCTCATTTTGCCGAAGTAGTGGTACCGGATAAGACCTGACTGTGTCCTTGCGATAGTTCTCTCCCTAAAGGCGGGAAGGACAAAAAATGTTAAACACAGTCAATCAAGAAACAAAACAGTACTACCTCACCATCGAGGGGCAAGAGGTAACGGTAACCGAAGAGGTGTACAGAGCCTACAAACGTCCGATCTGGGCTGAGCACAAGCGTAATGATCGGCAGAAACTCTGTCAGGTTAGTGACGGCAAAGGCGGCTTAAAAAGATGCACTGAAGATTGCTCTAAATGCAGTCGCACTAAGGAAGGCAGCTTTCTTTCAATAGATGGCCTCGAAGAAGCTGGCTACAGTGTTGAGGACCGCTCACAGGATGTTGCAGAGATTGTTGCAGAAAAGATGCTTCTTGAAGAGCTTTTTATGACCCTTGAGGAACTAGATCCCAACAGTCATCGTATTTGCGAATTACTTATGGAGGGCCGTTCGAAGCGAGAAATTGCTCGTCTTATGTCAATTCCGCAGTCAAGTTTTGAGTATCAGTTTAAGAAGCTGATGGCATCTTTAAGAGACCGCCTGGAAAACTATATCTAAAGCGTATAAGAATAGACGGTGCTGATGTTAAAAGTCAGTACCGCCTTTCTTTTAATCTTTCTTGTAAAACATGGTCTCATAGCCATCGGCTCTAAGTGACAAACCTTTCATCCAAGGTGGCGTTCTGCCCATCTGCTCACAAACGGATTCAAGGGAAACACCCATGCTGGACTCAATAATTAGCTCGTCATGTACGTGACCACATATAAAGCAGTGGCGTAGTGTTTTCATGGCGTAAGCCAGGATATCTCGGCTGATGGCTTGCACGATGTTCTCAACGAATTTCGGACCGTAACTTTCGATGCGTTCCCATTTCTTAGTGTTGCCGGTGCCTTCGTAAGTAACCGATTCGCCACCGAACTTGTTCTGCTCGATCTTAGGTTTTACATAGGAAAGTTTCCTGCCAGATGGAAGCTCAATAAAAAGCATTCCCCTCTGATAGTATAAATTTATGCCATGTGTTTTGGTGAGTGTTCTTAAGCGAACAGCCTCTTTAACGGTCCTATCAACATCCCACCAAAGCTTCGTGATGTTGGGGTTCGAAGATCTCCAAGAATCAACCAGTGGCTTCAGTTCGTCTTCAGTAAGGCCCATTTCTAATGCGCCCATAGCTTTGAGCGCTCCAACGCTTCCGCCATAACCAAGCGCCAATTCTGAGATTTTACCTTTTTGACGAAGGTGGCTGTTTACACCATGCTTTTCAACCGGTACATGAAACATAGCAGAAGCGGAAGCACAGTAGATATCACCACCGCTTTCAAACACATCTAATCGCCACTTTTCCCCGGCTAAGAAGGCCAGA